>JBBSUG010000006.1:0-162876 GCA_038235165.1 Pyrinomonadales bacterium | reverse complement strand
TGACGCGGGCGGCGACCAATCTGTAATTTTGTGTCGTTACTGTCAAAGTTTCTTCGACAAAGGAAAGTTTCAAAACAAGCGCGAGCGTCATCCCGAATTTTGAACGAACTTCCGCCGCCAACAGTCTTTCGCGGTCTGCTAAAACCTGTCTGCGAACCTGCGCCTCCTGTTCGGCGACTTTGACACGCGCTCCGCGCCGACCGTAAAGTTCGAGCGGCAACGCACCCTTGACTATCAAACTATTGCTCGGCGTGAACGGATTTTTTGAGCCGCTCAACTCCAAATTAGGATTTGCTCTTAAATCCGCTTGTTTAATAAGTGCTTCCGCCGCTTCGACTTCGCGCCGGACGGCTTCCAATTCGGCGTTGTTGGCGAGCGCGTAAGCGACGAGTTCATCCGCCGTCATTCCGGTTGTTTGGTCAACATATTTTGATAAAGTTTCAATTTTATTCGTTGAAATTACGTCCGGCGTTTGAGCGAAAATCGGCATTTGCATCGCCAAAATGACGATTGCGAAACATAAGCAGAGAATTCTTTTGTTAAAATTAAAAAACATTTTTTTATTTAAGTTAAATTTTCTCACTTTTGTTTAATTTCCTTTCGCGCAGCCAGTAAAAAATTACGGGCGTAACGATTAAAACGTGCAAAAGGCTTGAAACCATTCCGCCCAAAACCGGCGTGGCGAGCGGTTTCATCACTTCCGAACCCGCGCTCGAACTCCACATAATCGGCAGAAGTCCGGCGACGATTGTTGAAACGGTCATCACTTTCGGACGCAGACGAAGCAGCGCGCCTTCCGTCACCGCTTCGAGCAAAGACTTTTTCGTTAAAAAGCCAAGTTCCTTTTTCTTTTTCTCGACCGCTTCTTCCAAATAAATGACCATCACAACGCCCGTCTGCACTGCGGTTCCGAACAGCGCGATAAAACCGACCCAGACGGCGACGGAAAAGTTATAATTCAACGCCCACAGCAAATAAACGCCGCCGGTTAAAGCGAACGGAACAGCCAAAAGAACGTGCGCGGCTTCGATTGCCGAATTATAAGTCAGATAAAGCAAGCCGAAAATGATAATCAAAACAATCGGCACGACCAGCATTATGCGATTTTTGGCGCGCTGCTGATTTTCAAACTGTCCGCTCCAATCAATGTAATAACCGCCCGGAAGCTGAACTTGATTAATGACGGCTTGTTTCGCTTGTTCGACAAACGAGCCGACATCGCGCCCGCGCACATTGAGCAAAACTGTTCCGCGCAGCAATCCGTTTTCGCTGGAAATCATTGATGCTCCCGTAACAGTGCGAATGTTTGTAACTTGTGCCATCGGAATCGTCATTCCGCTCGCCGTCAGCAACGGCAGTTGTCCGATAGTTTCGGCATCCTTGCGAAATTCCGGCGCGAAACGGACGCGCACCGGAAAACGGTTTCGTCCTTCAATCGTCGTCGAAAGATTTGTTTCGCCGATGCCCATTTCAATTGCGTTTTGAATCGTCCCGACATCAATGCCGTAACGCGCCGCCGCCTGCCGGTTGATGTCAATGTCAATATACGGCGCACCGATAATCTGTTCGGGATAAACGTCAACCGCGCCCGGAATCGTCTTGACGACATCGGCTACTTGACGCGAAATCTGTTCGATTTTTTTCAAATCATCGCCGTAAATCTTGATGCCGACTTCCGAGCGAATGCCCGTCGCCAGCATTTCGATACGGTTGATAATCGGCTGTGTCCAGATGTTCGTAACGCCCGGCATTTTTAATTTCGAGTCCATTTCCGCAATCAGCGATTGGCGCGTAACGCCTTCGCGCCATTGATCCGGCGGTTTCAGATGAACGATTGTTTCATTCATATTAACCGGCGCGGGATCGGTTGAAGTTTCGGCGCGTCCGGCTTTGCCAACTGCCCATTCGACTTCCGGGAAAGTCTTTAAAATTTCGTCCTGACGGCTCATAATTTTCAGAGCTTCGTCAATCGAAATCGCCGGATCGGTGATCGGCATAAACATCACATCGCCTTCGTTGAGCGGCGGCATAAATTCTTTGCCGATGCCGGATGCGAGAAAAATCGCGCCACCGAACAAAGCGAGCGCGATGGAAATCGTGATCATTCGGTTCTTCAATGCCCAGAACAGCGCGGGTTTATAAAGCGCGTGCAAAAACCGCATCACGGGGTTCGATTGTTCGGAATGAAATTTTCCCGCAAGCAGATACGTGCATAAAACCGGCACTAAGGTTACGGCGATAATCGTCGCTCCGATCATCGCAAAAGTTTTTGTGAATGCCAGCGGATGAAAAAGTTTGCCTTCTTGTCCGGTCAGCGAAAAAACCGGAACAAAGGCGAGAATAATAATCGCCATCGAAAAGAAAACGGGTCGCCCGACGAGTTTGGTTGATTCCAAAACCGTTTCCCAAACGGCTTTTCGATCTTTCGGATCAATCTCGCGCTGTTCCATAAACCGAAAAGCGTTTTCCATCACGACGATTCCGGCATCAACCAGAACGCCGATGGCGATGGCGATGCCCGACAGCGACATAATATTCGAACTGATGCCCGCGTAATACATAAATAAAAACGAGATCAGAACGGCGAGCGGCAACGGAATCGTCACGATCAAAATCGAACGAAAATGCACGAGAAAAATGATGTGCGCGAGCGTAACTAAAACCAATTCTTCTAATAAAGTGGTTTTGAGCGTGCTTGTCGCCCGGTTGATAAGCTGTGTGCGGTCATAAAACGGCACGATTTTTACGCCTTCGGGCAGACCGACTTTTAATTCTTCGATTTTCTTTTTGACGGCGTTAATCACGTCCAGCGTGTTCACGCCGTAACGCGCAATGACCACGCCGCCGACGGCTTCCGTGCCGTCTTTGTCCAGTGCGCCCGTGCGAAAAGCGTTGTCAATTTTGACTTCAGCGATATTTTTGACGTAAACCGGCGTTCCGTTCGATTCGCCGATGACGACATTTTCGACATCCGCCGTGGATTCAATCAGTCCGATGCCGCGCACGACCGACCATTGTCCGGCTTGTTCGACGACGTTGCCGCCGACATTCGTGTTTGAACCTTTGACCGCTTCGACCACTTTTGACAGCGGAATGTTGTAACCGCGCAATTTGTTCGGGTCAACATTGACCTGATATTGCTGAACGTAACCGCCGACGCTGGCGACTTCCGCCACACCCGGAACTGAATTTAGTTGATAGCGAACAAACCAATCCTGAATCGTCCGCAGTTCACGCAGATTATGTTTGCCGCTTTCAATCGTGTACCAAAAAACCTGCCCAACGCCCGTCGCATCAGGTCCCAGCGTCGGAATCACGCCTTCGGGCATCTGTTTGGCGACGAGATTCAGCCGTTCCAAAACACGGGTTCGCGCCCAATACAAATCAACATTATCTTCAAAAATAATGTTTATCATCGAAAAGCTGAACGCCGACGAAGCCCGCACGACGCGCACACCCGGCAAACCCTGAAGATTTGTAACAAGCGGATATGTAACCTGATCTTCGACTTCCTGCGGCGAACGCCCAGCCCAATCGGTAAAAACAATCACCTGATTGTCCGAAACATCGGGAATCGCATCAATCGGCGTGTGAATCAACGCCCAATATCCCCACGCCGCCAATCCCAAATACAGCGCGATTATCAAAATTCGGTTATTAAGCGACCATTCGATTAATTTGTGAATCATCTTTTTTAGTCCTGAGTTCTGAGTGCTGAGTCTTCTTTCGATAAAGGAATCAGCACTCAGGACTGATTTTACTGAACATTTACGGGCAATGTGAATTTACCTTTTCCGGCAGTACCTTCATAAGCGATTTGCGCCTGCCATTCGCCCGTCATTTCAATATCAACTTTGCCTTGATAAACGCCCGGCGTTCCGGTCGCGGTCAAAGCCGCCGCGTTGTTCATCACGGGCATCGTTCCCATTCCGGGCATATAGTTGTTGTATGAAACCGCGCCGACTTCAACCGGCTTGCCCGAAGCGTCGGTAAATGTCAGCGTAAAATTTTCCACGCCTTTTCGCAAAACGCCGTCATCATTAGAAATCGTCGCGGTCAAATTATTTCCCGCCGAAGTACTTTTTATAACTTTTCCTGCGCCGCCGACGGATGACGAATTGCCGCACGCCGCTGCTAAAACGATTAGTGAAAAAAGTATAATTAAACCGATAAGTATCTTTGTCTTTTGCATATTATTCTCCTGTTAAATCGAGTCGGAACCGCCTGCGGTAGCGGGCGGTTAGATATTGTGTTTCAAGCGTTCAGCAAACTCTTCAAATGCCAGTTTCAACCATTCGCTACCGCAAATGGTTCTGACTTATAAATACAGAAATACGCCCGTTTTACAGACACAATTATCCTGTAAAAAAAGACGCACTACGCCCTTAAAACTAAATTAAAAATGATTGATATTGAATATATTTGGGTTGGAAGGTTTTGAGCCGCACCGTTTTTGCAAACAAAGGCTGTGAATTATCATTTATCTGCGGCGCAAGCAAAAGCTGAAAAATCGTGAAGTTTCTTAAGATGACACGCAGCGGCACGAGATTCGTCTGTGTTGAATTAGTAGTTGAAATCGGCGCGGGATTTGTGCAGTTAATCGTTCGGCACAAATTCGCTGCATCCGTTTGCTGCGGTTTGGCGGATTCGGCTTTCTTCTTACAGCACTTCATCACGCAATTATCTTTATTCATTCCGCTATCGGCGAAAATTGTGCCTGAAAACACACTTCCGCACATAATGAACAGGAAAAATAAAGATTTGAGCCGTCTTGCCATTGTTTAGACTGTATTCTATACACGAATTTTCTGTCAACAGGCTTTTGATGCGCTAATCTTTGAATTTGTCAGCTATTATTATTTTCGTAAAAGAAAAACCTGCGTGAAGTAGTAAGTGCCGTCCGTGGTCACGGCAATGCCGATCCCCGTTTCCTGCCAGCCGTTATTTAATATATTGGTGCGGTGTCCGACAGATTTCATCCAGCTTTCGACAACGAATTCGAGAGGAGTCGCGTAACCCCGATTGTAGGCGATATTTTCGCCGATTGACCGCCATTTAGTGAGTCCGACTGCATCGGCGCGATTGTTAACCATTTTCCCGTCGCGTCCGGCGTGGTCGAAAAATGTGTAATTCGCCATATTTTCCGAGTGCATCCGTGCAATTTTGGCGGCATCATCGTTCCAAACCAAAATTTTCAAACCGGCTTCGGCACGTTTTCGGTTAATAAGATCAAACACACTGCGTTCGAAACCGGCTGCCGCAGATTTTCCCGTGCCGACGGTTGTTGATGATTTGTAACCGGAGGTTGAACTATTTACTGAACTGCCGGAGATACGCGGACGACTCAACCCACCGACTTCATCGTGACGATTAACAAAACGAATAATTTTATTTTGATTTTCGCTTTTTTGTCCGCAAATTATTTGGGAAGAAAATGCGAACAGACCTGTCAACAGGAAAAACAAATAGAAAGACGGAAACAAACTGATTTTCATTAACAACCTCACTTCGGGAATCAGACAATCTCAAATGAATGAGATTCACGATTTTGCGTCTTCCGCATCGCTGCGGAGTTGCCTTTATCGGTCAAGGTTACGGACAAATTATGACAATTTATCCTTATATTTAATTGGTCGGCAAATTTTGTCGAAACAAAATTTGCCAGTTATTGTAAACAGTTAATTTAAGTCAACTTCCACAAAAAATTTCAGCCCTGCTTTTTCAGGAAATTCAATTCATACCTTTCATATTCAATTTTGCTTTGAGCCGGTTTGTTTCCTGCACATTCAAGGCGAGACTGAGTGCTTTTTGCCACGCTGTTTTGGCGAGATCGGTTTTGCCCTGTTTTTGATGAACGTCGCCCAAGTGTTCGTTGATCGTGACGGAAGAACTGTCAAAACGCAGCGCATCTTTCAAATATTTTTCGGCTTCATCCAACTTTCCGATTTTGAAATACGCCCAGCCCAAACTGTCCAAATACGATGAACTGGTCGGGTCGGCTTTGACCGCCTGTTGAATTAATTTCAAGGCTTCGTCTAACTTTTCGCCGCGTTCAACTAAGAAATAGCCTAAATTATTGAGCGCAATCGGATTTTGCGGCGACGCTTTGAGCAGTTCGCGCAGAGTGGTTTCGGCGGCGGAATATTCACCGGCGGATTGTTGGGCGGTAGCTAAAATTAATTTGGCTAGTTGTCGGCGATCATCGTTCTGCGCGACGGCGTAGGCTTGATTGGCGGCTGCGACGGCATCTACGCCGCGTTTTGCTTGATTATACAAATCAGAAATGAAAATATAATTACGAAATTTGGCATCTTTCGCCGCATCGAAAACGGGTTTGCCGTCACTGCTGCCGTTTCCGACCCCGACATTGCGAGGAATATTTGCCCAATTATTCATCAGCGTTACCGCCTCATCAACTTTTCCGTTTTCGGTCAGGGTGGTCGCTTCTAATCTGAGCAGACTTTCATCGAAATTATTGCTGACCCGCAGAGCGCGAATCGTCTCAATCGCTTCCTGCGGGCGATTCGCTTTTTTGTAAGCGTTAATCAACTTTCCGTAAACGATTCTCGAGAATTCCCGCGCGTCGTCGTCAGCCAATTCGTTTTTGGCGACTCCTAATTTAGCCAACGCACTTTGATAAGCGGTGACGGCATCGGTGTAACGTTTGGCGTTGACAAAAATGTCGCCCAGTGCGATTTGCAGACTCGCGGCGGAAACTTTATCTTTTTCGGCAAATTGACTCGGTTCATTTCGCAAAACCTTTGCCGCTTCATCAATTTTACCGCTGCGGGCTTCAACTTGCGCCAAAAGTATTAATAAAGAAGCGTTGTCGGGATTGGCGAAAACTGCCTGCTGCAATGCCTGAACCGCCCCGCTGACCGAATTATTGTCCGCCGTTTCAATGGCTTGGCGGAGCAATTCAATGGTCTGTGTGCTGTCCGGGTTGTCGGCGACGGAACGGCTTAAAATTTCCAACGCTTCGCCGGTTTGCCCGCTTTCGATGAGTGCCTCGCCGAGTTTAAGCGAAGCGGTTTCGGGCGAAAGTTCCGCCTGTTTGCCGAAGATTGCGCGGTAAAATCTCGAATCGAGCGGTGTCGCCGCTGCCAGCCAGTTTTTTAATGCTTCAATGCGCTCCGGCTGTTTGCCGGTTTTTTCGTAAAACGCGCTCAGAAAAGCGTAGGCTTCGGCGTTTCGCGGGTCGAGACGAACGACTTGCTTCCATTCCGAAACCGCGCTTTTGACAGCAGACATATCCAAATCGCCGCCGTTGATGCCGCTTTTGATACTGTAGAACTGTCCTAAAAGCTGGTGTCCCCCAAAATTGTTCGGGTCAATTTTGACGGCGATGTTTGCCAGTAAAATGCCTTCATTGATGTTTTGCGGCGGTGCTTTCAGGGACAATTCGGCGAGTGCCGTGTAACCTTCGGCTAGTGTCGGGTCGAGTTCGACCGCTTTTTGCAGAGATTGTTTGGCAAGCCGCGAGTTTTCCGCGATGGCGGCTTGTGTCCGAGAACGATTAAACAAATTCCAGATGTACCGCTGTCCTTCAAGCAATTTTCCGTAGGCTTGTTCGCGTTTTTCGCGCGGGACATCGTTTTTTCGCTGTAATTTTTCGGGGTTTTTGGAAAAGGTATCGGAAAGTATCGGTGAGGAAGAAACTTTCGGCGGCGGCATAGGAGGCGGAGTGGTTTGAGCAAAACTCGCTTGTGAACCCAAAAACACGCAAACAGCCGCAATCAAACTTTTACTTCTCATTCAAATTCCCCTAGTTTTTTAAACAGATATTGACAAAATGTTTTCGCCGCACGGCGACTGAATATTGTTTAGAGAATTCAGCCGCCGTTTTTTCAACAATAATTACTTGACCGGTTTGTCCGACTGTCGCTGTGAAATAACCGTGGTCAGCGACTTCGGTATCTGCGAAGAATTGATATCGCCTTGATTTTCGATGATTTGGTCAATCAATTCAAATTTCGTTTTATCAAAATTATTCGTCATCAAAACGCCGTCTTTATCAATTGTCAGCGGATAAATGCCGAACAGTTCGTTTTTAAAATTCGTCATAAACGATTTCTTTTCCGGCGGCAGCGTGTCGGCTCTTTCAGGGTTCGGTGCGGGGATGGTCGCGCCGATTAATTGTAGCTGTTCTTTCGATTTTTCAAAGTAATCGCTGTTCGGATAATCGCGCACGATTTGCTGAAAATACTTCGCTGCCTGGTCGGTTTCTTCTTCGACCTGATAAGTTACGGCGATTTTGAACAATGCTTCGTCCATAAAGCTGAAATTCGGATATTTATCTAAAATTTCACGATACCGCGACTGCGCTCCTTTGAGTCCGCCCTTTTTCTGGTCAACCGCGAGCGTGTAGTAATAATTGGCGACATACAAATTGTGCAAACCGAGATTGTCCTGCACTTCTTCGATTCTCTTCTCGGCTTCCTG
This sequence comes from Pyrinomonadales bacterium, assembly GCA_038235165.1. Lineage (GTDB taxonomy): Bacteria > Acidobacteriota > Blastocatellia > Pyrinomonadales > Pyrinomonadaceae. The sequence continues at coordinate 154,434 of JBBSUG010000006.1, read as the reverse complement.
CCGCAAAACCGGGTCTTTCGACTGCTGAAGCAAGGCTCTCAAACGCTGTTCGGCAATTCTGGCTTTGGTCGCGTCGCGGTCGGGCAAACCGATCTGCCGCATTTGCGATTCGGCAATTTTGAGCAGAACGCGGTCGGCGAGCGGATGTGTCGGGAAAAACGTCAGCCAATCCTGATAACCTGCTCCCGCCTGAATCAGCGAACTGGTCGAACCTTCAAGGTAAAACGAATCGGCAACCGCCAATTTCGCCATCGGCAGATACGGCGAATCGGGATAAGTGGTAATAATAGTTTGAAAAAGGAGCCGACCGACATCGTAATTGTTTTTTCTGACATTTTTGGTCGCTTCGACGAAAAGTTCGCGGTCGCGCCCCGGCACGACGTTGCCGATCAGTTCTTCATATTCGTCCGCACCGCCGCCGAAAATACCCAAAAACTTTTTCTTTTTCTTTTTCTCACGCGCTGTTCCGACATCAGAAACCGGATTTGCCCGCGCACTCGCCGTTTCAGTCAGAGCGGAATCAACCCGCACCTGAAATTCAGAAACCGTCGTTTCGATTTGGTCAACATCGCCCTGCTCGTATTTTTCCGCCCGATCAACTTTTCCGCGCAGGTTGTTCACTTCCGACTGAAATGCGGAGGCTTCCTTTTCTAAAGATTTCAACCGACCAAGCGGCGTTTCCAGTGAATTTTTATCTTCTTTTTTCGATTTATCGTCTTTATTTTCATCCTTCAAAACCGAAGCCGCACTGCTCAGCGAGCGACGCATCGTGTCGAGTTTCTGACTCATCACTTCCAGCCGCTGCAGCGGCGTGTTGTCGCTGGATTTCTTTTGCGCCGCCCCCGCAGCGGCAAAACTCAACGATAAAAACAAACTGAAAACTATTGCTTTGTACTTATTAAAAACCATAATTACCTCTTTACTCAATTACGAATTTCAAATTACGCATTTCAAATTACCTAAAAAACTTAAATTCGTAATTTGAAATTTGTAATTGGTTCTAAACCCAACCCGTTCCTGCCTCAATTAATTCTTTGACGGCTTCGGTCGGCTTTCCGTGACCGAAAACGGCTGAACCGGCGACGACTATCTCCGCCCCCGCTGCAACCACCTCTTTTATATTTCCCGCGTCAACACCGCCGTCAATTTCGATCCGCGTCGGCAGTCCGCGACCGTCAATCATTTGGCGCAGACGACGCAGTTTATCAATCGAAGTTTGAATAAACTTTTGACCGCCGAATCCCGGGTTGACCGACATCAGCACGACGTAATCGCAAAACGGCAAAACCTCTTCCAACAAAACCAGCGGCGATCCCGGATTAATCGCCACGCCTGCCTGACCGCCCGCTTCACGAATAGAGGACAAGGTTCGGTGCAGATGTGCGTCGGCTTCGAGGTGAACCGACACCATATTTGCTCCCGCTTCGACAAATTCGGCGGCGTAGCGACCCGGTTCGGCAATCATCAAATGTGCATCAATCGTCAAATCGGTCGCCATTCTAATTGATTTCAAAACCGGCAGACCGATGGTAATATTCGGGACGAACCGCCCGTCCATTACGTCAAAATGGACGACGGTTGCGCCGCCCACCTCGGCAGCGCGAATTTCTTCACCGAGACGCATAAAATCCGCCGATAAAATTGAAGGTGCTATTTCAAACATTTTCAGGCTGTGTGTATTTCAAAACTCAGTGTCTTTTTTGATTTCTTGCTTTGTTGCAAAAACAAATACGTCCGTTGCTTTTAATCAATATCAGATAAATTACGGGGTCTTGCGCGGACGCAGTTCACCGTTGCCCGGAGTTTTGACCGGTTTAGGTTTTTCCTGTTCGGAACTTTTTTTCGGGTCGCTAGTTTTCTTCGAGTCTCCATCTTTTTTCGTGTCCGCATCTCTTGTCGCAGATTTGTTATCGGAACCCGTCGAAGTGTTTTTATTGCTCTTGGATGAGTTATCGTTTGAATTCGAGCCTTTTTTATTGGAATTATTGCTGTCGGCAGAATCATCGTTCGCATCGTCCGATTTATTGCCGATTACGTCGCGGGTAGTCGAAGCCTTTTTCTTGTTTGTATTAGTATTCGATTTATTTGTTTTTTTCGGTTTGTCCGAAATCAGCTCTTCGATTTTTTCGCTGTCATCCTCGTCAACATTTTTTTTAATCGTGACCGGAGTTTCATTTCCTTCGGGATTCGATTTACTTCTGACGACGAAAATTATATTGCCGGTTTTCAGTTTTTCACCGGCTTTAGGCGACTGTTCCAACACCGTATTCGGTTTTTCGTTGCTGTAACGGTCGGCTCTTTTTTTGATTTGCAGACCGAGCGCGAGCAGTTCGTCTTCGCTGGCGACGAAATCCTTACCGACAATATCCGGCACGATGACCTCCTTGCCCTGCAGCGACAAATAGACGACGCTGACCAATCCGACCAAAAAGGTTCCGGCAAGCGCAATGACGATAAACAATTTTCCGAACGCGGACGCGCCCTTTTTTACAACACTCACTTTTTTAATATTTAATCCTTTTTGCTTTTGAAACGTCTTTGAGAGATAAAACCGAATTTTAGCATTTTTTTTGAAAGCTGACGAACGAATATTAACCGAATGACGGAATTTTTTCTTAATATTTTTGAAATACCGCGATGAAAAACCCGTCCATTCGATCACGATCAGGAAATGTTCTGGCAAAGTTTTCCGCCGTTAAAAATTTTCGGGAAACTTCCGGCGCGATCTTTTCGAAACCCGACGTTTCGTTCAAAAAACTTTCGCAAACCGTTTCATTTTCCGCTCGTTCAATCGAACAGGTTGAATAAATGAGTCTTCCGCCGGATTTCACAACCTTTGATGCGCTGTTTAATATTTTTAGTTGTTTGGCAGATAGTGCGGTGAAATCTTTTTCCGTCAAGTAATATCTGATTTCGGGATTGTGGCGAATAGTTCCCGTTCCCGAACACGGCGCATCAACCAGAACGACATCGAAAACTTCATTTTCAAACGGCAGTGACTCTAACGCATCATAAGCTAATAGGTTCACGTTTTTCGCACCTGTTTTTGCTAAAATTTCATTTGTGACGCGGAGACGGTGTTCGTGTAAATCGCCTCCGACAATTAGATTCCCTACCTCGTTGGAACCGGCAATCTGCGAAAGTTTACTGCCTGGAGCGCAGCAAACATCAAAAAACTTTTCGTCTTTTCGTAAATTCACCGCCTGCCCGACGAGCTGCGATGATTCTTCTTGAAAATAGATTTTGCCCTCCCCGGCAAAAGCGAAAAGAATCTCGTTCGGTTTGGACACCCGGTAACTATTCAGAACGTTATCAGACGCGAAAATTTCTAATCCCGTTTTCATCAAGATTTCGACTGTTTTTTCGTTTGCATTTGATGTCAAACGAAAAAACAGTTCCGGCGTTTCGTTGTTTGCACGGGCGATGTTCTCAGCAGATTCGAAACCGAACTGTTTCGCCCAATTTTCGATTAACCAGTGCGGATGCGAAGTTTCAACCGAAACTCTTTCGACTTCATCGGCATATTTGAGATCAAAAGTTTCGCGGGAAATGCGGCGCAAAATTGCGTTGACAAAACCTTTCGCCGATGTCTTTTTGGCGTATTGGACTAGATTAACGCTTTCGCTGATCGCCGAATAATCAGGAATTTTGTCGAGAAACAGAAGCTGGTAAATTCCGAACCGCAACGCGATTCTAACGGCTGAATCGAGCTTTTTATTGTTCGCCGCCGTATCTATTAGGCGGTCGAGATAAATTTGTTTCCGTAAAATACCGAGCGTCAACGCGTGACACAGTGCCCGGTCTTTGGCTTCGAGTTGTTCTTCGTAAAGCGGCAGCAGAACGGAAGAAAACGCTTTTTCTTTTTCGATTTTGGTAAGAATTTCGAAGGCGGCGATGCGGGCAGGCGATATTTTCATTGCGGCGTTTTTTTCTGCGGCGGATTGAGCGTCAGCGGTCTCGCGTCTTCTGTTTCGCCGCACTTTAAGTTATTGTCAACGGAGATGCGGTCGTCAAACACGAAGCATTCGCCTTCCCAGAGACTCTCATTTTCGGGCGTTTCTTCGAGATATTTTAAAATGCCGCCGTCGAGCTGGTAAACTTCAGCGAACCCCAGTTCCTTCATCAGCGGCGCAAATTTTTCACAGCGAATCCCGCCGGTGCAGAACATCGCCACTTTCTTATGTTTCGCCGGATCGAGATTTTCGGCGACGAAGCGCGGCAAATCGCTGAACTTTTCGATTTTCGGGTTGATCGCGCCGCGAAACGTGCCGACTTCGACTTCATAATCGTTGCGGGCATCCAAAATTATTGTCTCGCCGTCGGAAATTATCTCGTTCCACTTCGCGGGCGCGGTGTGGGTACCGATCCCTTTTTCAATATTCACCGGCTGTCTGAGCGAGACGATTTCATTTTTGACCCTGACTTTCGCCTTTAAAAACGGGCATTTTGCATTGAATGAAGATTTATAAATCAATTTTGTTTCAAGTGTATTTTCAAACAATCGGATGAACTTTCCAACATCCGTAATCAATCCCGAAACTGTCGCGTTATAACCTTCTCCGGCAAAGATTATCGTCCCCAGAATAGAGGTTTCCACCATCGCATTTTTGATAATCAGCTTGATTTCAGGCAAATTACTCAGCGATTTGAATTCATAAAATGTAATAATCTGATAAATTTCCCTCATTTTTCAGGAACCCAATGTTTCTCCGATGTTGATTTTCACGCCGTTGAGAAAATCGCGGACGTTCATTCTTTTTTTGCCCTCGATTTGCAATTCGAGAATTTTCAGAGCCGTGTCATTTCCGCAGGCAATAACAAGGTCGTCACCATTTGCCGCCAAAACCTCTCCAAAGTTCGGCAACCCGAATTCCGGCATCTGGAATTTGAAATCAGGCTCTTGGACTTCCGCCGTCTTCCAAATGGTCAGTTTTTTCCCTTGAAAACTCGTGAATGAAGTCGGAAACGGCTGAAAACCGCGAATGTGGTTGCGAATTGTCGCGGCGCGGGATTCCCAATTTATTTTCCCCTCTTCTTTCGTCAGCATCGGCGCGTAACTGGCATTTTCGTCGTTCTGCTTTTGCGGTACGATGCCGTCAAATTTGTTTAATGTTTCGCTTAAAATTTTCGCGCCTTCAAACGATAGTCGTGCCATCAAATCAATCGCGTTTTCCGAATCATCAATTGCAGTTTCCGATTGAAGCAGAATATCGCCGGTGTCTAATCCGGCATCCATTCTCATTGTCGTAATGCCGGTTTTCTCTTCGCCGTTGACAACTGCCCAATTGACCGGCGCGGCTCCGCGATATTTCGGAAGCAGCGAAAAATGCACATTAATCGCGCCTTTCGGAAACGCGCTCAAATAACTTTCCGGCAAAATTCGACCGTAAGCGACGACGACTGCAACATCGGCTTCGTGAGACTTGAAAAGTTCCAGACTTTCCGCCGTTTTGATCTTCGTCGGCTGAAAAACCGGCAAATTATTTTCTAATGCAAATTCTTTAACCGGCAGCATCGTCAATTTATTGCCGCGTCCCGCTGGACGGTCAGGCTGCGTCCAAACAGCGACGATTTCGTGTTTGTCATCCAGCAATGTTTCCAAAGTCGGAACGGCGGCGAGAGGCGTTCCCATAAATACGATCTTCATAATTCCAAATTCCAAATTCTAAATTTCAAATTTAAGAATACAAGTATCCGGCGGCAGATTTCAAACTATCATCACACGTTGTCAAAGTCCAATACTCTTTATTATCTAATCTTGAACCCAAAACCCAACATCTGGAATCTGGAATTTAAAATTTGAAAGCTTCCTTCATCACATAAAAAATCCAATTTTCTTCCATTACGCCGGAAATCAGGCGCGAACCCGCACCGTCAGCGAAAATAGCCACGTCTTCGCCGCCGTGTGTTTCATTACTTAACGGAACCGCCGCTTCCTGTTTATAATCAGGATTAGTCACTTGTTCTTCCGTCAGAGCGGGTCGTTCACCGCCACGATAACCCTTGCCGTTGGCGTAGTTAAGCGTCGTGTAAGGTTTCCCGTTTTTATCGGTGCGCGGCTTTTCTTCGAGCATTCCCTTGCCGTCAACTTCCTGCGTCAAACCGAGAATGTTGTTGCCGCGAATCGGATAACCGCCCATCGTAAATGTATGCGAGTGATCCGCTGTGACGATGATTAAGGTATCATTCAAATTGATTTTATTTTTCGCCGTTCTGACGGCATTTGACAGTTCAATCGCGTCGGTCAATGCGCGAAAAGCGTTGCCGTCGTGGTGCGCGTGATCAATTCTGCCCGCTTCGACCATCAGAAAAAAGCCTTTTTTATTGTTTGAAAGCACGTCAATCGCCTTTGCCGTCATCTCGCTCAACGTCGGTTCGCCGGCTTTGTCCTTCGGCTGATCGTAACTATACTGCATATGCGACGGCTCGAAAAGTCCGAGCAGATGTTTCGTTTTTTTCGCATCAATCGCCTCAAACTGCTGTTTATTCCAGATGTAATTTGAATTCAGATACTTTTTCAGCCATTCATCCGTCAAATTTCTGCCGTCCAATCTTTCCCCTTTGACATTCGGATATTCCGGATCATTTATCGAATTCGGCAAAAATTTTGTGCGCCCGCCGCCAATGGCGACTTCCAGACCGTCGCCGTGATTAAATTCGAGCAGCTGCCGTGCGATGTCCGGGAATTTCGCGTCGTAAGCGTCTTTTGCACTGCGAAAAATATCCGCATCGCTTTCCCAATCGCGGTCAGCCGTGTGCGCGTAACACGCGCCTGGAGTGGCGTGTGTCAAACGCGCCGTCGTTACAATGCCGGTTGATTTCCCCGCATCTTCCGCCATTTCAAGCAAAGATTCGGTTTCATTTCCTTTGACCGTCCGGTAGTCGTCGTGAACGATATTTTGATTGACCGACAGCACCCCTTCATCAGTTTTGACTCCCGTGATGATCGCGCTCATCGTCGGCGCGGAATCCGATGTTTGCTGGTTTGTACCGTATGTTTTAGACAACGCGACGGACGGAAATTGTTCAAAGCTGAGTTGATTTTCTTCTCCGCTTTCCCCGCGCATCTGTCCTTCCAAAATTCGCGCCGCCGTAATCGAACTCACGCCCATTCCGTCGCCAATAAATAAAATGATGTTTTTCGCTTTTGATTTATAATTTTTCTGATTTTTTCGTGCCGCTATTGCCGCCTGTCCGCCCTGCCGCCAGGTCTCCGCAGTTTCTTGTCTTTTGACCGGAAACTGCGGCTGAGAAGTTTGTGCAAATGTTGAATTAATTATACTTATAACAATCAAACAGCCAATCAATTTTATTTTCATCTATTTTCACCGTATATATAACTTTAATCTTTTGTCTGTGAACATATTAATATATTGTTTTTACAAAGCAAATTTACAACAAAAAATCGGTGTTAAAAATTAGTAAATTTCAACACCGATTCCAAATTTGTCAATTATCCATCAAAAAGCGCAATGATAATTATAACCCTTAAAAACCTGCGTCCATTTTCCATCTATTTTGCTGTAAGCACTGAAGTTGTTGCCTTCAAAAGACTGGGTGACAGTAAATATTTCGGCAGACGTATCGCCGTTGTATTCGAGAGAGTCGAGCAATAATTCGTTGCCGATTCCTTCATCCAAAACTTTCATATCAGCACCGCTCATCAAATCATCCGGCGTGACTTTGGAGTAACTGCTGTAACCGAAATTGTATTTTCCGCCGCCGTCCATTTCAGCGATAAAGAAAAGTAGATTTTTTTCCTTGGCGGAAGTATCAACCCAGGATGAACCGACGATTTCGGCTTTTCCGTCATTGTTCACATCAAGCGCAGTCAAATTATGAAAATTCAACTTTTTCGCGGCGTTTGACGAAACAGATTGTTTGATAAATTCGGTGCGAACGAGCAATTCGATTTCCGCGCGTTCGGCGACAGTCGGAAGTCGGCGAACGCCGGACGCTGATTTTTCCGCCGGAGCGTTGGTCGCCAAAGCCATTACAAATCCTTTCAGTTTTGTGCGCGTCGTCTGCGTTGTCGCCGTCGCTTGATTTTTGGCGCAGTCGGATTCGGGACTCGAACTTTTGACAGTTATCGTGCCGTTCGATTTGCTGCCGAAAATCAGGTTATATTTTGTGTTCGGCTTATAATAACTACCGATAAATTGTTTTAGTTCTTTCGGTTCGCTCCCGCCGTTAGTCGTTTCGACGAGTTCGCCTTTATCAATTTCGCCAATCGGTTCGAGGGTCTGACCGTCATTCAAAACGGCAAAAACAAATGGTTTTGGTTTTGCCGCAGGCTTTGTCTGCTTTTGAGCAAATGCCGCAGTCACCGACAAAGACAAAACTAAAAAGCAGTTTACAAATTTAACAAGATTTATATTTTTCATTTTTTTTCAAAAAGCCTTCGCTGTCGTATCGGTTTTATCGCCGACCGAATCGCTGTCGTCGCGTTTATTATCCATAATTTTTGTGGAAATAGATTTACCCTGCATAAATTGCAAAAGATATTCACGTCCGCCGGCTTTTGAATCCGTGCCGCTCATATTGAATCCGCCGAACGGATGAACGCCGACGAGTGCGCCGGTGCATTTGCGATTCAAATAAAGGTTTCCGACGTGAAATTCATTTCTCGCGCGTTCGAGTTTTTCTTCGTCAGCCGAATAAAGTGCGCCCGTCAAACCGTAAACCGTGCCGTTGGCGATTTCCAGCGCGTGGTCGAAATCTTTTGCTTTGATGACGGCTAAAACCGGCGCGAAAATCTCCTGTTGTTCGACGGTCGAATTCGGTTCGACTTCATCAATAATTGTCGGTTCGATATAAAATCCGTTTGCATCGTCGCCTTTTCCGCCTGCAACGACTTTTCCGCCTTCGTCAATTCCCTTTTGAATCATCGCTTTTGCATTATCAAAAGATTTTTGATTAATCACGGCGGTCATATTTGTGTCACCGTCGGTCGGCAGTCCGACTTTTAATTTATTCGTGTGTTCGAGAATTTTTCCCATCAGTTCGTCGTGAACACTTTCGTCAACGATTAGACGCGAACACGCCGAACATTTTTGTCCTTGAAACCCGAACGCCGCCTGCACCGTTCCCATCGCGGCATCATCCAAATCGCCATCGGCGGCAACAATAATCGCATCTTTGCCGCCCATTTCGGCGACGACGCGCTTCATCCAGCGTTGTCCCGTCCGAGTTTTCGCCGCTTCTTCGTAAATGTGCAGACCGACGGCTTTTGAACCCGTAAACGAAATAAATCTAATTTTCGGACTTTGCACGAGCAGTTCGCCGACCTTCGCGCCGCTTCCCGCCAGAAAATTGACGACACCTTTCGGCAAGCCGATTTCGTCGAGAACTTCCATAAATTTATAAGCAATCGTCGGCGCGTCCGGCGAAGGTTTCAGCACGGTCGTGTTTCCCGTCACAACCGCCGCCATCGTCATTCCAACCATAATCGCCAGCGGGAAATTCCACGGCGGAATAATTGCGCCGACACCGAGCGGGATATATTCAAAACGGTTTTTTTCACCGGCGAGCGGCGTAACCGGCTGATCGCCCGCCCATTTGATCATTTCGCGCCCGTAAAACTCGAGAAAATCAATCGCTTCCGCCGTGTCGCCGTCGGCTTCCGCCCACGTTTTGCCCGTTTCAAAAATCATCCACGCACTGTAATAATGTTTGTCGTCACGGATAATTTTCGCCGCTTTGAAAAGATATTCCGCGCGTTCTTCCGCCGGAACATTGCGCCACGTTTTGAACGCTTCGGTCGCCGTATCAATCGCTTTTTCAACCAGATTTTCACTGTCCGTGTCGGCATCCGAAAAGACACCGACGATTTGCGATTTCTCTGCCGGGTTGATGCTTTCAAACTTCTTTTCGAGCGTGATTTTTTCGCCATTGACAACTGCCGAATATTCGCGCCCCAACTCACCGCGCACTTTTTCAATCGCCGCCTTCATCGCGTCCGCATTTTCTGCTTTTGTGAAATCCGCGAACGGTTCGTTTTTAAATTCGTCTAAACTTTTTTGTGTCTGCATAATTTTTTCTCTTTTTAACTAATTTTGTTTCTTTTTTTCAATTTGCGTTTTAGTATGATTGCCGCGAAAAATAAAATGATGGATAAAGCTAATGTTATTCTGCACGAATAATTCCAGTGGTCAATATAATGCTGTCCGTTTTCCACAATTATTTGCTGAATGATTTCCGGCGTTTCGATATTTTGAGCGCAGCTTAGACCAACAAAAAATAAAATTACCATTCCAACCTGCCGGTGAAAATAAGTCGCGCCGAAAACTAGCAAAGCAAACATCAAACCGCTGACATACATATATTCGACGCTCGGCAGTTTGTCCGTCACTTCAAATAAAAACAACAACACATTTAACATAAATCACGTTGAATTTCACACTGTCTGCAAAACAAGTTCCTCCGGCGCGGGCAAATCAACTCCGTCCTCTTCGTAAATTTCGATAACCTCATCACACGCTACGCAGAGTTCTTTAAATACTTTTAGCGCGTCTTTGCCGTGAACTCCGCCGTCCATTAATTCCGGGCAAGTTCCGATAAAGCAATTATCTTCATTACTCCAATAAAGAATTTTTTTATAAAGATCAGACTTTTTCATTTTCCCTTTACCTCTTTAATCGCATTTTTTACACCTTTGATTTGATACCTTTCGGCATCTTCACCCAATTTCCCCGATATAACTAAAGCTCTTTTTCTTTTCGGATGGTTAAAGTTTCGATGACTTTCCTTTCCGCCGCGATTACTAAAACCGTTACGTTCGAGTTCAGCAATCAATTCACGAATTTTTGGCGGCATAAATTATTCCCATTTGCCAGTTTTCTGCAATTTCTTGATTTTACGTTTGGCAAGTTCTCTTCTCAAAGGTGTCATCCGGTCGAGAAAAACGATGCCGTCGCAGTGGTCGGTTTCGTGGAGAACGCAGCGGGCGGTTAATTCGGCGCCGTCGAGTTCCTGCAATTCGCCGCTTGTATCTTGGTAACGCACGATTGTTCGCATATTTCGCTGAATTTTTTGGAAAAGTCCGGGAAATGAAAGACAGCCTTCTTCGCCGATTTGTTCGCCTTCAACGTAGATAATTTCGGGGTTAATGACGGCGATTTTCTGCGTTTCGTCTTCGCCGCCGGAACAGTCCATCACGAACAGCCGCCGTGATTCAAAAATCTGCGGCGCGGCGAGTCCGACACCTTTCGCTTCGTACATCGTTTCAAACATATCGGCGACGAATGTTCTCAGCGCGTCGTCAAATTTTTCGACGGGTTTGCCGATTGTCAGCAGAACGGGTTCAGGGTAATGGGCGATTTGCAATAATGCCATAGATGTTTTGATTTTAGCGCAGTTTTGACAAATAAAAAAGAGCCGCTGTCCGAGCCGACCCTTTGACAAAATTTTGAAATATTGATTCTAACCGAACGATGCGGCTCCGGCGGCGGCAACGGCGTGATCGTTTTCGACCGTGTCCCCCGAAACGCCAATCGCACCGACGATTTCGCCTTCTTTATTCTTTAGCGGGATGCCGCCCGGAAACGAAATCAAGCCGCCGTTGGAGACTTCGATTTGATAAAGCGATTCGCCCGGTTGCGAAAGTTTGCCAATTTCGCCCGTCGGCATATCGAAAAACCTGGCGGTTTTCGCTTTTTTCACCGAAATATCAATACTGCCGAGCCACGCGCCATCCATTCTGACAAACGCCTTCAAATTTGCGCCCGCATCAACGACCGCAATGTTCATTTTAACATCCATTTCCAAAGCCTTTTCATACGCCGCTTTCGCAATTGCGTAAGCCTGTTCTAATTTTATATCACTCATTTATAAATTGCCCTCCGTAAAATTTTGTTAACTTTATCACAAATTCGGAAAAGTTGGCGTTGCCCGTCAAAAACCGGAATTACTGCACTCCTGCCAATCTCATACTTTCCTGCTCCGTCCAACCGCACAAAGTTTTGATCTGTTCATCGGACAGTTTTGCATCCGTGTGAATCCACAAATAGGATGGCAAAGGCATTTCGCGCGATTCGATTTGTTCACACATTTCGCTGAGTTTGCGCCGTTTTCGCTTTGTTTCGTAGGTGTTCCAAACCGATAAGTTCATTTCGCGGCGGGCTTCCTTAATGTGATCCGCCAAAAACCAGGCGGACGGCTGAACGTTGGAATACCACGGATATTTTGTTTCGTTTGAATGACAGTCTTTGCACGAAGTCTTCAAAATCGCCTCGACGTTTTCGGGAATTTGTGTCGAAGACTCCAAAGTTTCGGCTTGTATGACCGGCGGGTTAGTAAAATCAGGACGGAAAAACTGAATAGCGACAAATGCGACAGCTAAAATAATAGCGGCAATCTTCAAAAACTTTTTCATAAAACAATTTCCTTACAGTTAAAAGATTACCATAATGCCTGACGGTTTTGTCGCCGAAGGCGAGCGGCTGTGATACTATTTCGCTTAAAAATGCCGGAAATCTTATCGTTGCTTACAAAAGAAAAACAACCCTCCGTTTCAAATTCGAGCCGGGTCGGACAGATGGGCGAAGAACTCGCCGCGCAGTATTTACAAAAAAAAGGCTATCGTCTCGTTCTGGCAAACTTCAAAGTTCCGGTTGGGCGCACCCGGCGCGGCGTGTCCGTCACCGGCGAAATTGATTTGATTGCGCTCGACGACGATATTTTGTGTTTCGTTGAAGTAAAAACCCGCAGTTCGGAAGAATTCGCATCCCCGCTTGCCGCCGTTGATTTGCGGAAACAGCGGCAGATTATCAGAACGGCGAAAGTTTACCGGAAAATTTTCCGCATCAGCGAAATAAGATTTCGCTACGATGTCGTAAGTATTGTATTGGTGGAAAACTCGCGCCCGAAAATAGAACTCTATAAAAACTATTGGACGGAAGAAAAATTTCGCAAACAGTTTTGGTCTGATTATTAGCAGAAAAAAAGGCTTTTCGATTAAATCGAAAAGCCTTTTTAATTTGTGGTGCCGAGGACGAGACTCGAACTCGTACGGTTTACACCACACGCCCCTCAAACGTGCGCGGCTACCAATTACGCCACCTCGGCTGAAGAAAACTAGATTATTAAGGGTTGGATTACAAAAAAGTCGTTTATTTGACTGTCACATTGGTCGTTTTATTAGCACTCGTGACGGCATTTATGTTAGATGCGGCATTAGCGTTCACCGCCGTGTTCACATTCGTCGCCGGATTCGCCGTATCTGCATTGCTCTCAACATTTGCGTTCGCGTTTATTTCAACATTTGCATTAGTATTTGCGTCGGGAACAACTACTGCTTCCGACGTTTCCCCGTCAGGATTGGTCGTCAAGACCGACACATTACCCGTCAGAGCCGGCATTGCCAAAAGTAACGCCGAAACCATAAAGGTCGTTGCAGCAATAATCGTGATTTTCGATAAAATCGTTTGTGAACCGCGTGGCTGAAAGGCGGTGCTGGAGATGTTACTCGTGAACAGCGCACCGGCATCCGTTTTTCCGGGCTGCAACAAAACACTTGCGATCAAGGCGACACAAGCAACAAAAAACAATGTATATAAAAAATAAAACAACTTTCTAACCTCTATTTATAATTAACAATTTTAGCAAAACTTTCCGCTTCCAAACTCGCTCCGCCGACCAGTGCGCCGTCAATATCATTTTCGTTCATTAATTCTTTAATGTTTTCCGGCTTGACTGAACCGCCGTAAAGAATTCTGATCTGGTCAGCAACTTCTTCCCCCTGCATTTCGGATAGTGTTTGGCGAATAAAAGCGTGCATTTCCTGAGCTTGATTCGGGGCGGCGGTAACTCCGGTGCCGATTGCCCAAACCGGTTCGTAAGCGATAATAATACGTTCCATATCCGAAACTGTCAAACCGTCAAGACCACCGGCGAGTTGTCTTTTGACAACTTCTTCCGCTCTGCCCGCTTCCCTGTCCGGCAGCATTTCGCCGACACAGACGATCCCCGTCAACCCGAAACTCAAGCAGGCTCTCGTTTTTAGATTGACCGTGCGGTCAGTTTCACCGTGAAACTGCCGCCGTTCCGAATGTCCGACAATGACGTGCGACGCGCCGACATCCTTAATCATATCGGCGCAAACTTCGCCGGTTTGTGCGCCGTGTTTTTGTTCCGCCGCGCAATTTTGCGCCGCCACACTGATATTCGAACCTTCGAGCCGGTCGCAAACCGTTTTTAACGCCGTCAAAACGGGCGCGATGATAACCTCGCAATTATTCGCGTTTGCCACCAAAGGCTTTAACGCCAACGCCGTTTCAACCGCTTCGCCGAGCAATTTATACATTTTCCAGTTTCCCGCAATGACAGGTTTTCTCATATTCTGATAATCCTACCACAGGAAATTCAGTTTTCAACGCCGCCAAATTTCGCAAACTTTTTATTATTTTGTAGTTTTGAGTTGTCTGAGATATTTATTAATGGCGGATTGCCGTTAAATCTTTCATCAAATCAGCGGCATTTTGGTAGCGGTCAACGACTTTTTTGGCTAAAAGTTTTGTGATTATTTTTTTAATTTCAGGTTTATCGTTAAAGTGCGGCGTGTAATCCGGTTCCGACAATAAGATCGAAGCCTGCATATCGCTCGCCGTTTCGCCTGTAAACGGTCGCTCTCCGACAATCATTTCGTAAAATATCACACCCAAACTCCAAAGATCGGTGCGCCCGTCGAGCAGCTGCCCGCGCACCTGTTCGGGCGACATATAATTGACCGTGCCGATGATTAAACCGGATGAAGTTTCGAACGCGTCATCGAAACTCACTTCTTTTTTTGTATCGGCAGAGTCAAACATTTTAGCCAGCCCGAAATCGAGTATTTTGACAATCCCCTCGTCCGTCAGAATAATGTTTTCGGGTTTTATGTCGCGGTGAATAATTTCCGTGCGGTGGGCAGCGTGCAAACCTTCGGCGATTTGTGCGGTAATTTGCAGAGCTTTGGAAACGTCGCATTTATCCGTTTTGAGAAGCCGGCGCAAAGTTGTCCCCGCCACATATTCCATAGCGATAAAAAACCGATCTTTCGCTTTGCCGAATTCATAGAGTTGCGCGAAATTAGGATGTTTTATTGATGATGCGGCTTGCGCTTCGCGCTGAAAACGCATTATGCGCTCGTCATCTTCGGCAAGCGAAAGCGGCAGAATCTTGATTGCCGCCAACCGTTCCGAGTTTTTTTCTTCGGCGAGAAAAACAACGCCCGTGCCGCCGCGTCCCAGAACGCCCAGCAACCGGTACGAAGCGTAATCCGGTTCTTTCAAAAGTCCAATCGGGTCGAATGCCAACAGTTTTGTGCCGAGTTCGAAAACCGGTTCGCTGAGAAAATTCTCTCCGTTTTCCGATTCATCAATCAAACTCGAAACTTCCCGAATCAACTCCTCGTCACCCCGGCAGGCAGACGCGAGAAACGCAAATCTTTGTTCAGGCGGTAAATTAACTGCCTGATTAAAAAGGGTCTCGATATTTTCCCATAACCCTTCCCGCATAAAAATTGTTCCCGATTGACGATTTATAATTTACGATTAACGAATCTAAACGCTGATGTAGTTATTTTCGGGAAAAACTTTTCGCTTGTTTTTCCCCTGTATTTCCCGACCGAGCCACGCTTTTGCCAGCCGCCAGTGAACGGCGACGGTCACTGACGCGTAACCTGAAATACTGCCGATTTCATCAATCGTCAGACCGCCGAAATAGCGCAGTTCGACGATTGAACTTTTCATCGGATCAATTTTAGAAAGCCGGGTCAGTGCTTCGTCCAAAGCGATTAGTTCCTCGGATTTCTGCTGTGTCAAAACGCACACGTCTTCCAAACTGATGTGCTGAAAATTTCCGCCGCGTTTAATACACGAACGGTCGCGGGCGTATTTGAGCAGAATGCGCCGCATAATCTGCGCTGTCAGCGCGTAAAAATGTTTACGATTTTGCCAGTTGACCGAGTGCTGTTTGTTGAGTTCGATAAACGCTTCGTTGACGAGAGCGGTCGTTTGCAGTGTGTGATTGAGATTTTCATTGCTCATATAACTGTGGGCAATGCGCCGTAATTCCTGTTCGACGAGGGGCAGTAAAACTTCCAGTGACGCATCATCTCCATCGCTCCAAGCCCGCAAAAGTTCGGTGATGTTAAGACTATTTTTCATAAGGTTTTACTTTAAACTTAAAGAGTTAAACTGCTTAACCAAAAGCGGAAAGTCCGGGGAGAACTTTTGTCAAATTCAAATCTTTTAATGATTAACACAAAAAAGTTTGTCGTGTCAAGTTTTTTATTTTCGGGCGATGATCTCAAGGCTGTCCATTCAAAAAGTGTATCCGTCAGCCACATTTAACGTTTGCAAAATCTCAAAAGTCGAACAGTTTAAGCCGCCGTTATTTTAATGAAATCTGTTGCCGACTGTTACGCCCTGCCAATCATCCGTGCGAAAAGGCGACGCGGGAAAACCCGCCGAATTATACAAATTTGCGTCCGTCGGCGCGTCCGACCAGGCATATCTGACGGCGACCGGATTTTTAACTTTATCGTTGCAAACACTCACTTTCTCACCTTCAATCTGCGCCTGCGCGTAATAAAAAATTTTGTCCGCACCGGCAATCTCAAAACCTTTGACGTAGCCGAACTTATCTTTTGCGTTTAAACCGTCATAGATGAATTTAAATGAAATAACAGCTTTGCCCGGTTCAAATTTCACCGTGTCGAACATCGGACTGCTGTATGGAATATCCTGCCCGTAAGTTTGTTTCAAAGCGTAGGCGGCTAACCGGTGTCCGACATCCTGTTTGTTCGTCGGGTGAATATCGTTCGCATTGCCGATGTCGGTCGTCACCGCCATTCCGGTTTTCGGCAAACTCAGGGCAAGCGTCTGCGCTTCACGCAGTTCCGCCCAACCGCTTCCCGTATTGCTGTCCTGATTTGCGCCGTAACTCGACAACTGCACAAAGTAAAAATGAAAATTGTCGCCCCATTTTTTGCGCCAATCGTTAATCATCAGTGGAAAAGTTTGGCGGTATTGAAAAGAGCGTCCCGCGTTCGTTTTGCCCTGATACCACAGCACGCCGCGCATCGCAAACGGCACGAGCGGCGCAACCATTCCGTTGTAAACCAGTGTTCCGACATTGTTACTCGAATGCGCGTATGAATGTGTTTCGGCGAACGACGGCATCAAATGCCAATTATTATCGCCAAGCGCGATTTTTTCGTCTTTCGACGCGACGTAAACATCGTCCGCCGACCCCTGAAAACCGAGTCCGAACCACTCCGGCTCAATCGTCCGATTCATTTTTACAACCAAGCTGTTTGCGCTGGTTTTCCAAACATTTTTCGGCACGATAATCCTGCGTTTCCCTTTGGTGATTCCAGAAAAAATGAGTTTGCCGTTAATGTAAATCTCGTTGTAACTATAACTTTCCGCCAGTCCGAGAGTGGTTTCCTGATTTACAAAATTCGCCGGGATTTCAACATCACGCGCCATAAATCCGTTGCCGCGCCACGCCCAAATTCCCTTCCAATCCCACTGACCGACCGGATTACTCGCAACCCATTTCGAGAAATTATAATTCGCGTTCAAATACTTATTCTCATCCGCCAAAGTCGGATTCGCATTCGCATTGCCGAGTGTCGCCAACTTGATGTTTTTTTCCAAAATCGCATCGGCTCCCGCCCAGTTTTTCGGCAGATTCTGCCCGTAAATTCTCAATTCGTCCGACGACAGCATTCCTTCTTTTGAAATCCAACCTTCAATCTGCGAACCGCCCCACGACGAATGAATCAACCCAATCGGAACTTTCAGCCTTTTATAAACATCCCGCGCAAAAAAGAATCCGACTGCCGTAAAACCGCCGACCGAAGCGGGCGAACTCGTCTTCCAACCACCCACTTCCAAATCTTTCTGCGGCTCAATTTCAACTTTGTGTTCGACGTAAAACTGCCGAATCGGCGGATAATCAGCATCTTTTTTCTCATCCGCAAATTCTTTTGCCTGTTTGACCGTAAATTCCATATTCGACTGCCCCGAACACAGCCAAACTTCACCGATTAAAACATCTTTTATTGTCAAATTTCCAGATTTTGCCGCAACATTCAACTCGAGCGGCTGTCCCGTCGCTTCCATCGGCGCAAATTCGATTGTAAATTTACCGTTTACATCAGCAATCGCGGTTTTGATTTGTCCGCCGAGCGCAACACTAACGCTTTCATTCGCATTCGCCCAACCCCACACCGGAATCGGTTTCTGCCGCTGCAAAACAACGTGATCGGAAAATAGTTTTGCCAGTTTAACTTCGGCAAAAACTGCGTAGTTGCCAACAAACAAACAAAAAAAGAGCGCATATAAGACGCTCTCCAAGTTAAAACGAATATTATTTTTTCTCATCTCTAACCCAACAAAATCTGGAATCTGGAATCTGGAATTAGATACTCTTCCTCATACAAACGCTGTTTTCGACATTCAGATACTGCCCATAACTCGGCTTAGCTTCGTAACCGCTTTTGCGATAAAGCGCGATGGCTTCAGGCTGTTTTACGCCGGTTTCCAAAATACATTCGGTAAAATTTAACTCTTTCGCCCAAGTTTCAAGTTCCGCCAAAATCCGTCCGGCAATGCCGCGCCCGCGATTCTCTTCACGAACATACATCCGCTTGATTTCCGCGACATACGGTTCATATTCCCTGAACGCGCCGCAGCCGACCGCCGTTTCGTTTTCGTAAGCGACGACCGCGTGACGAATCTTACCAATTTTATTAAACTGCGCGTAAAAAATATGCTCCGCGCCGTCCCGAACCGCCAAATCCGCATCAAGCAGCGCGACCAGTTCACAAAAATCAGGATTATCCGAATCGGTTCGTATAAGTTTCATCTTTATTGAATTCCGCAAACACTTTCATCCGAAATGCCTTTGCCGTAAATACGCAGTTCGTCAACTAGTATTAGATTTGTTTCAGTTTTTAAATAACTTGAAATTAATCTGATAACGATAAAATTCTATGTTATTGGCAACCGCCAAGGCTCTGCGAATCCTTAAATCATCATCGAGCGCGAGAATTACGCCTTTTACTTTTTGATTTTCCTCGGCGAGTTCTTCCAAAACATAACCCATGTAACGCTGAATTTGTCCGACGACCGCATCGCTGGCTCTGCCTTTTTTCAATTCGACGACGAGCAATTCTTTTTTGTCTTTGCTGATGGCGAGAATGTCCATAAATCCGGTGTCGGTCGGATATTGCTGACCGATGATTTCGCCGTCGGTCTCATAGATATCGTAATTTTTACCGAGTTCGGTCTGTTTCCAATTCTTAACCAAAAAATCTTCAAGATGTTTTTCGAGCGCGAATTCTGACGGGTCTTCGATGGTTTCGTCAGTCGAGATTATTGTCAGCGGCGCACTGTGCAAAATCAGACTTTCAAGTTCGGCGGCATATTTCGTGACGTTACAGGTCGTGCCGACCGATCCGGTTGATCCTCGCAACGCATCGCTCATCTCCCTGCGTTCAATAGTTTCAATAAGCCAGCGAACCGAACGCTGATGAGGCAGATGCGCGCCCGCTCGAAATTCATAATCACCTT
Organism: Pyrinomonadales bacterium; assembly: GCA_038235165.1. Taxonomy (GTDB): domain Bacteria; phylum Acidobacteriota; class Blastocatellia; order Pyrinomonadales; family Pyrinomonadaceae. Next base: position 134,872 of record JBBSUG010000006.1, on the reverse strand, counting down.
CAATTTCGCCGATATGATAATTACCCGCGCCGTCAGGACAAAGAACGATATCGCCTTTTCTGAGTCCTTTGGCGACCGTCCACAGCATCCCGCAAGCCAAACCTGCGGCGACTTTTGTTTTACCGGGATTTTGAGAAAGCCAGACGGGGATAAATTCCGTGTTGAAATTACGCCAGTTTTCCGGCAGTTTTCCGGTCAAATCTACATCGCCGATAAAATCCGCGCCGATAACGTTGTTTTGGAAACATTCAGCAGCATATACACTTTTCGCACCGAGCATTATTCGATTATATTCTTTCATTTAATTTGTAATAAATTCATATTGACTTAGAAACGCATTTTTAATCTAAAAAGCCGGTTCTTAAAAATGCAATCAATATTAGGTCAAAGCCGTGCAAATATTACTGACCTCTTAAAATCTGCCGAATGGTTGCGTCTTTTGCGTCAACATCAAGCATTAAATCGCCGCCGCGCCTACCGACGTAATCTTTTGCGCCGTAATGAACGCGCCAGAGCCATTTTTCGTTTGATAAATGCTGCGAAATAGTAATCAGTGATTTTTTCGCGTCATAACCTAGTTCGGCTGCCTTTCTGTTTGCGGAAGCCAACACCTGTGCAACCGAAACGGCAATTTCGTCCTGTAAAACTTCATTTGTTAATACTGCTGCCATAATTTTTAATCCTCAAAAATACTTTTCGTCTTTCCGATTTCAACAACTTCGCAGAGTGGATTTATCAAATAAATCACATCTTTTGAAATGACGAATTCGCCAACATAATTTTCGCATTTCAAATCAGGATCATCACGAACGGCGCGAATGTCGGTCAAACTCGGTTTTTGCTGAAAATCTCTGCCGATATTCGGATGCGTGTGAAACGACGCGATGATTTCTTTTTCGTTAACAAAACAATCTCGATGCGGCGGCAAAACAATCTCATTTTGAATCCCTTTGTTCCAACGCACGACGCTCAACTTTTCAAATTCGTCAATCACGATAAAACCGCCTTCTTCATATCCGTCCGAAATTGACGGAACAGAGTCGTTCCAAGCGTTTTTAAGTTCGCTGAGAACAACCTCGTTTCCAATAATTTCAAGCGCGGGAAATTTCATCCGTTATCCGACCAAATCAGAATGATTTTCAGCGCAGTTGTATTCATTCGTCCAATCAATCATTGTCTGCTTGGTCAAGCCCTTTTGATCCCGAACCCCATTCATCGCATCGGTCGTTTTGGCGGCGAAATATTTGGTGAGAATCGTTTTGATTTCGTAAACACTTCCATCCGATATGCTAATAACTTGAACTTCATGACTTTCCAATAAAGTTTGCAAAACTTGCCTTATTATCGTTTACTTTCGAGTCAATTATCTCAGCGATCAAATGTTTCTTCCAAACTATGCCTAGCTGTGCATCTAATTCTGATTTTCCTAAAATCCTTCCTGAATAAATTCCCAAAAAACATTTCCTAAATCCGAAACCTGGGTTTGGCTCTTCCCAAATTCCGAAACTCCTTAGAATCACAGGTGCGCCTGACATTCCAGACCTGCTTGCAGTATCAACTAAAATGATAGGTTTATCTTCATAATCAAATTCAGGTTCTGATGCAATGCTTGCCCTTTTCCAAATGGGAAAAATATCTTTTTGTCTAACATTATATGGAAAGCCCAAAATAAAAACTTCGTCAGCAATTTTTCCAGAAAATTCTTTAAATTCTAATTCTGTGTCATTGATAGCTATACAATTAAGTTCAGAAGGAAAGTTAATTTCAAGAGCAACTACATCTACTTGTTCCTTATATTTTGGATGCACAAACCAACTAGGAACTTCCATATAATCATCAGCGTAAAGTTTTGCCGTTATATCGAAAAATTCAAATTCGTCACCTTGTTTTTTGAATAACTTAAATCGAATAATATCCGGTCTTCCTGCGTGTTTAGCTAAAGGTTCTTTTGTCAAAGGATTTATTCCTGTCACATTATGCCAATTGGTAATTAAAAAAGTTGAGAAATTTTTCCTGTAGAAAAAAGCGGTTCCAATTGCTAATAATGCGTTAGTTTGGGAAAACCATAATTCTATTGGTTTAGATGCTAATGATATGTTGCTAAAATTTGGAATGCTTTCCATATAATCTGTATGGTTGACAACTCATTTATTCAATGTTTTAGTTTAATTTTATCTCTGATAAGACTTAAAAAGCCGGTTCTTCATAAATCCCGTAAACATCGCGCAAAGCCGTGCAGATTTCTTCAACTGTTGCGTATTCTTTAACCGCTTCAATCGTCAGAGGCATCAGATTAACATCATCTTTCGCGCCTTTTTTGAGTTTTTCAAGCACGTTGGCGACCGCGCCATTGTCGCGGTTTGTTTTCGTCAATTCCAATCTTTCCAACTGCGTTTCGCGGACGGTTTCGTCAATTTGGAGAATGTTGGTGACGGAGAGTTCGTCTTCCATAAAATATTTGTTGACACCGACGATGGTTTGTTCGCTGCGTTCGACCGATTTTTGGTATTGATACGCCGATTCCTGGATGTCGCGCTGCGGAAAACCGGCTTCGACGGCTTCGACCATTCCGCCGAATCCGTCAATTTTGTCGAAATAATCGAAACAGCCGTCAACCATTTTCTGCGTCAGCGATTCGACGTAATACGAACCGCCGAGCGGGTCAACCGTGTTCGCCGTGCCGGTTTCTTCGGCGATGATTTGCTGCGTTCGCAGAGCGATTAGCGCGGCTTGGTCTGACGGTAAAGCCAACGCTTCGTCAAATGCGTCGGTGTGCAAACTCTGTGTGCCGCCTAAAACTCCGGCGAGTGCCTGAATCGCAACGCGGGCGATGTTATTTAAAGGCTGTTGCGAAGTTAAGGAAACTCCGGCGGTTTGCGTGTGAAAACGCATCTGCATCGTGCGCGGATTTTTTGCGCCGAAACGCTCTTTCATCGTTTGCGCCCAGACGACTCTGGCGGCGCGGAATTTGGCGATTTCCTCGAAAAAGTCATTGTGCGAGTTAAAGAAAAACGAGATGCGCGGCACGAATTCGTCAACGTCCATTCCGCGATCAACGCCGTATTTGACATATTCCACGCCGTCGCGTAGCGTGAACGCGAGTTCCTGCAACGCCGTCGCGCCGGCTTCGCGGATGTGATAGCCGCTGACGGAAATCGGATTGTATTTCGGCAGATGTTTGGTGCAGTATTCCATCGTGTCAACGACCAATTTCATTCCCGGTCTGATCGGATAAACCCACTCTTTCTGCGCGATATATTCCTTTAAAATATCATTTTGCAGTGTGCCGGAAATCTTATTGAAATCCGCGCCCTGTTTTTCAGCGAGCGCGACGTAAAACGCCAAAAATATCCACGCCGGGGCATTAATCGTCTGCGAAACGGTGACATCTTCGAGATTGATTCCGTCAAATAACGCTTCAAAATCCGCGAAGCTCGTGACGGCAACGCCGCATTTCCCGACTTCACCCTCGCTCAACGGCGAATCTGCGTCGAGTCCCATTAGAGCCGGCAAATCATACGCCACCGACAATCCGGTCTGCCCCTGCGCCATCAAATATTTAAAGCGTTTATTCGTCTCTTCCGGCGAAGAAAACCCGGCGAATTGGCGCATCGTCCACAGTTTGCCGCGATAACCCGTCGGGTGAATGCCGCGTTTATACGGGTATTCGCCCGGAAAGCCGATGTCGTCCAAATTTTCCGTATCGGCGGCGGTGTACAACCGTTCGACGGGTTCTAAGGACACGCCCTCGAAACTCTTTTTTCGTTCGGGTCTTTTCGTCGTCACGGGATTTAAGGTTTCTGCTTCCCAACGCGCTGCTGCGGCTTGATTTTCAGTTAATTGTTCTTTTGTTTCAGGCATAATGTTTTTGTCAATAAAATTGATTTCTGATGATAGATTAGCAAAAAACGGGCGGCTAGTGAATGAGATGAAAGTATTTTGACGGCGAAATCAGGATGTTTTTTCCAACACGCGGCGATAAAATTCTTCGGTTTCCGACACCATTCTTTCCAGCGAAAAACATTTTTCGACGCGTTGCCGTCCGTTTTCCGCCAGCCGTTCGCGTTTATCCCGGTCGTTATACAATTCTAAAATCGCCTTTGCCAGAGCTTCCGCATCTTCATTATCTACTAGAACACCGCTCGTGCCGTTCTCGATAATTTCGACTGCGCCTTCGCTGCGGGTGGCGATGACGGGTATTTCGTGATACATCGCTTCGACCATTACCAAACCGAACGCTTCGGCGCGGGCGGCAGAAACGAACAGATCGAAATTACACAGAAATGGGCGCACATCATCCGTCCAACCGGCGAGTTCGATTTTTGTCTGTAAATTCAGCCGCGCAATCAAATTTTCGAGTTCGCGGCGGTTTACGCCGGAGTCCGATTTGTCTTCGCCGACGATGACAAACCGCACGTTCAGCTGCGTTTTTAAGACGATTTCGGCGGCGCGAATGAAAACATCGTGTCCTTTGATCGGCGCGAGATGTCCGATGGTGCCGACGGTAAAATTTTCGTGTGAAGTTTTTTCGTGCGGCGCGAAATGTTCGAGGTTGATGCCGTAGCGAATGATTGTGATTTTATCCGGCGGAAAAATATTTTGTTGCTTGAGCGAATCGCTAATGGCATTTGACGGCGCGATAATGCCGCGAACATTTTGCAGCGCGTATTTCTGCAGGCGGTTTAACGGAAACAAAACGTGGCGCGTCAACACAAACGGTTTACCGGAGAGACGCGCCGCAAGTGCGGCAAGCGGATAATCTTTTGCCAGATGTGCGTGGATGATTTCGATGTCGTTCTGACGAACAAATTCGGCGATTTTTTTCGCACTGAAAACGTCGAGCGCGTTTCGCATTCGGGCATATAAAAAAATTTCCGGTATTGGCGAGTCGAGTAAATTTACAAACGGCGACGCAGGCGCGAGCGCGTAAAAAATCTGATGACCACGCCGGACGAGCCGGTTCGACAAATTAGCCAGATGCGTTTCGCCGCCGCCGATTTGCCGCGCCGAACAAATTTGCAGAATTTTCATCTTTTATAATCAAGGCGGAAACACGACCGTCAGGGAGTGTGTTTTGGGGCGAGCGATTGACACACTCCCTGACGGTCGCGTTTCTGCCTCATACTAAGCGATTGACACACCCCCTGACGGTCGTGTTTCCGCCCCGCATTAATTAGCGGTTACGCCCGAGTTGTTCGTGTGACGAAACCCATTCGTCAGCGACGACTGCGCTGCCGAGTGATAATTCGCCGCAGAGAACCGTCGCCGCAACGATTTCGGCGAATTTTTTCGCTTTGCCCGCCCCGAAACAATCCATCAATTCCAGACATTCGCGTTGTGTCGGCAGTCCCGTGCCGCCGCCGTGCGTGGCAACTATTAAAGCCGGAATCGTGATCGAAAAATAATAATCGCCGTTCGCGTCAATGTCGGCGTAGGCAAGCGCGGCGGACGATTCGGCGACGTTCGCTACGTCCTGACCACACGCAATAAACATCGCCGTAATGCCGTTTGCCGAATGTGAGCCGTTGTTATTCGCGCCCGCCAGAAACCCGCCGAGTTGTGATCGCAGACGCGCCGCGAAAATCTGCTGAACTGAAACGTGCATAATTTCCTGCAAAATTTTCGCGGGAATCGTCGCTTCGGCGATAACTTTTTTACCGCGTGTGTGGATGCGGTTCATCCACGAAGATTTTTTGTCGGTGGCGATACTGCCTTCGAGCTGATAATGTTCGATTCCTTCGTAATGTTCCATTATCCAATCACACGCCGCCTTCGTCGCTTTGCCGGTCATATTCTGCCCTGCCGCATCGCCAGTCGTGTAATTAAATCGCAGATAAAGAAATTTGCTCGCCGGAAACTGTTGAACATCGCGCAATTTGCCGACGCTCGTCGTCGTTTCCGCCTGCGTTTTTATTTGATCGAAATTACTCTTCACCCACACGCCGAATTGTTGCGCCTCACGCGCCGACTTGAACACGAAAACCGGCGCACGCTGCATCGCGTCGTCAACGACCGTCACCGTGACGCCGCCCGCTTCTCTGAGCAGTTTCATTCCGCGATTATAGCTTGCGACCAGCGTTCCCTCAGTCGTCGCCAGCGGCACGAAAAACTCACCTTTGGCGTGTTCGCCGTTGACCAAAAGCGGTCCGGCAAGCCCAATCGGAACTTGCGCCGCGCCGACAAAATTTTCGATATTGCCCTGTAAAACCGCCGGTTCAAACGAATATTGCCCGACGTGATTTAATTCGGCGTTCGTCTGTTCTTTCGCAAATTCGCGTCTCGTTTCGGCGGCTTCGATTGTGTAATCATTCTCTTTATTTCTTGGAATTTTTGTGGTCATAATTATTTTAGCCGGTAAATAAAAATCATACGCGGTTTTTGATATGATTATTGAAAACAATCATATAATATACAAATCAATAATTTCTATATTCTGCTTGAAAGATGTTAAAAATTTTCTACATAATTTCTCTTTTTCTCATAACTTCCACTCAGATTTATGCTGAAACTCTATATTCGTCGTCCATCGAATGGATGACCTGTGAATCAGATGTGATTGTTTTAGGAGAAATAGAAATCATTGAACTCGCCAAACCAAGTCGCTTGATAACTTACGATCTACTTACGATAAAAATTGACAAAGTACTTAAAGGCGAGATTGCTGATCGTAAATTATTTTTTGAATTAAACAGCAGCGACACCAAAACCATCAGTGAAACTTTGAATAAATCAGACAATACTTTCTTAATCTTTCTAAAAAAAACTGCTGATGCTGATAACGATAAAAAATACACTCCGACATCTTCACAATTACCACTATCAATTTTAAATCTCGACTATTTGCCCGCTTACATTTATGATAAAGATGGTAAAACTGTTCAATCTGCTCCTGAAATCATTAATTTAGTAAAGAATTGGTCAGATATTAAAATCGCCGACTCTTTGGCAGTAAGACCGAAAATATTCAGATCATTCGCCGATTTTATTTTAATTCCTGCCGAAGAAAAATACAGAAAAATATTTTTGAATATGGCTGACTCGGAGAATCCTTTTGAGCGAAAAAGAGCGGCATCTGAACTTTCAAAATTTCCGGGCGAAAAAACAGAAACAGTTCTGCGTAGGCTATTGGAAGACGAAATCGAGGAAACTTCATATTTTGCAGCGGATGTTATTTTCAAGGTGAATTATTCCGTTCGTGCAGCGGCTTATAAAAGTTTGAAAGTTTTGGGAAAATCTGTTCCCGAAGTTAAATTGGAACGGCAACCGACTTTTGATGAACGACGGTTGCTTCGACAAAGTTATTGGAAAAAGTCATTTACTGACGCGCTTCCGGTTGAATGGAAAGTATTTTCAGTTGAGGATGACAAATCTTTTCAAATTGAAGGACGCGAAACAGCCTCTGTAACAATAACTCTCGAAAAAGATAGTTATATTGTCAGAATTGTTTTGATCCCAAAAGAATGTGACGAAAGTCATTTTCCGCAAACAGAATATTTGGGAATTAACGGAAAAAGCAGTCAGGGCGGTCGGCATTTTTTCTTGGATGGAAACCTACCGAAAAACATTCAAAGTAAATTAACAGACTATTTTGGACTGGAAAAATAAAAAATTGTTTTCGATAAAAATTATGATTCATTTTCCCGCATCCAATCGTTAATTTTCTTGACATCATTTTTCACCGTGCGCGAAGCGGCGAATAAAACGAGCGTTAAAAATCCGCTTAAAATCGGCACGAGATACATCGCCGAACGCAGACCGGCGGCGCGGAACGGTTCGAGCGTGTCTTTGTCGAAGATCGTAATTCCCGCCGCGACTGCCGCGTTTTGCGTGAAATAATCGCTAATCATTCCGACCACATACGGTCCGAACGATGCGCCGAGCAAATACATCGCCATAAAATAAATCGCCATCGCCGTTCCGCGTGAAGCCGGTTCCGTGACATTGGCAATCGTCGCGTAAACGATGGAATAATAAAAATACATCAGCGCGACGCTCACGCCGATTAACAGCGCGAATTTTTTGACATTTCCGGCTTCAACACCGAGCGCAAGCAGGAAAAACGGGATCGAAAGCAGAATTGCGACGGTGACGACGAGCATTGCGCCGTCCGGTCGGCGTTTGTTTGCCGCGTCGCCTAACGCGCCGCCGCCGAGTAGTCCAGGCAAACTCAACGCGCCGTAAATTATCATCGAAACAAAGTTGGCATTTTGGATGTCCAGCCCGTGAAACCGCATCAAATAAGGCGTGATAAACGCCGACAGCGCGTAGAGATTAAAATTGTGCAGTGCGCCGGAGGCAATCAGCCACCGCATCGTCGGTACGGCGAGAATGTTTTTGAATGTCGAACCGGAACGCCTTTTTGCGCCGACATTAATTGTTTCAACCGCGCCGCGCAAAGGTTCGCGGATAAAAAAAGCCAGCACGACACATAATAATCCCGGCAGTCCGGCGACGAAAAATGCCGCCCGCCAACCATAGTTTTTCGCCACTGCGCCGCTGACGGCGAAACTCAACGCGAGTCCGACGGGCAGACCGAGCATAAAAATCGAAGTCGCTTTGGCGCGTGTTTTTGCCGGAAAATAATCGCCGATCAGCGAATTTGCCGCCGGAGCGCACGACGCTTCGCCAACTCCGACACCAAGACGAAGTGCGAAAATCTGCCAAAAACTATTCGCCAAACCTGAAGCCGCCGTAAAAATGCTCCATACGAAAACACCCGCCGAAAGAAGTTTGCGCCGCGAATATCTGTCCGCCAATTTTCCCAGCGGCAAACCAATAAATGCGTAAATCAAAGTAAAAGCTACATTTAACGCGCCCAGAGCCTTATCGCCCAAGCCGAATTCTTTGCGAATCGGTTCGCCGACCGCGCCGATAATCTGGCGGTCGAAAAAGTTCAGCGCGTTAATTAAAAATAAAACTCCGAGCGCATAATATGCAGCTTTTTTATTGTTCATAGATTAACTGACGGAAGATTTTTCATTGCCTGCGGCAAATACGGGCAATAATATCACGCTTACGCATTTTTTGAACTTTGATTAAACACCGCTTTTCGCTTTTGCATAAATGCCGTCACGCCTTCGATGAAATCGGCGGAATGAAAACATTCGTCCTGATTGACGGCTTCAAATTCCAACGCGGCGGCGAGCTCGGTTTTCAAGTTTTCGTTTAGTCCGGCTTTGATTTTTGCGAGCGCAAGGCGCGGCGATTTGACGAAGCGGGCGGCGAGTTTTTCGACTTCCCCGTCGAGTTCGGCGTACGGCACGACTTTGTTGACGAAACCGAGTTTTTCGGCTTCCTGTGCGCTGATAATGTCGCCGAGCGCGGCGAGTTCAAAGGCTTTTTGATAACCGACGAGATGCGGCAGGAAAAAAGTACTGCCGCCGTCGGGAATCAGCCCGATTTTGACGAAAACCTGTCCGAACAATGCGTCTTCCGATGCGATAATCAGATCGGCGGCGAGCGCGAAGTTACAGCCGATACCGACCGCGTGACCGTGAACACGGGCGATAATCGGCACATTGAGCGAACGCATCAGCAAAATTGTCGGATTAACGATGTCGCGCAAATACGTCGTCACGTCGTGCGCGGCAATCTCGCTTTCGGTTCGCGCTGCTAAATCCGCCCCGGCACAAAAAGAATCCGCCGCGCCGGTCAAAATTATAACGCGGGTACCGTCGTCCGCTGTCGCTTTCAACGCTTCAAAAAGTGCTTCGATCATTTCCGCATCAACCGAATTGCGCCGTTCGGGAGTGTTAAAGGTGATGCGTTTGATGCCGTTTTCTAAACTTACGAGCAGTTTTTCATTAGTCATGTTTTTTATGGAGTAATTCTGACGTTGTACCGAACTTTCAAATTATTTTATTGATGCCGACCTTTTTACACTGGACATTATTTCATTTAAAGTCGAAATATGTCTTTCGCAAATAACGACACAACAAAAATATACTGGGAAGAACACGGCGCGGGCGAACCGCTTTTGCTGATTGCGGGTTTGGGCGCACCACATCAATCGTGGCGGCGTATTACGCCCGAATTGGCGAAAAAATATCGCGTAATTATATTCGACAATCGCGGTGCGGGTGAAACAGTTTTCACCGATGAACCTTTTTCAATTCCATTAATGGCAGCGGACGCGAAAGCGGTTTTGGACGCGGCAAATGTCGAATCGGCGCATATCTTGGGAATGTCAATGGGCGGAATGATCGCGCAGGAATTCGCTTTGAATTATCCTGAAATGACGCGCTTGCTGATTCTCACCGTCACCAACTGCGGCGGCAGTGAATCAATTCCAGCCAGTCCCGCTGTTTATTTTGCGCTTCAGGGACGCGGCAGTTCCACGCCCGAAGACGCATTTTGGGCAATGGCTCCGTATATCTATGACAAAGATACGCCGCGCAAATTACTCGAAGAAGATTTGAATTCGCGTGAAGGCAGATTTACTGCGCCCGAAAATTACATGCGCCAAATGCAGGGGATTATGTCTTGGCAGGGAACATTCAAACAACTGCCGAAAATTAAAATGCCGACACTCATTGTCGGTGCGGTCAACGATCAACTGATTCCGTGCGCCAACTCAAAAATTATCGCCGACCAAATCTCCAATGCCAAACTCGTCGAGTTAGAAAATTCGAGTCATATTTTCACGACCGATCAAACGGAAGAATCCGTTAAAGTGATCTTGGAATTCTTAAAAAGCGGGGCGGAAACGCGACCGTGAGGAAGTGTGTCAATTGCTCGACTCATAACACACTCCCTCACAGTCGTGTTTCCGCCTGTGGTCATAACTAATCTGTCCGACCACTTATCCGACCACTTACTTGAAGAAAATTCCAAATTTTGCACTCGCCATCATCAAACCGATCATTGTTTTCGCATCTTCGATTTCGCCGTTTTTTATTTTTTCAAAGGATTCTTCAAAAGTTAGTTTTTCAATTTCAATCAGTTCATCTTCTTCCAAGTTTTGCTGCGTTTCAGTCAGATCAGTCGCCAGAAAAACGTGCATTTTCTCGGTCAGAAATCCGGGCGAAACGTAAAATTCGGTCAGTTTTTCGATATGTCCGGCAGTGACCCCGATTTCTTCTTCGAGTTCGCGCCGTGCGCCTGTTTCCGGGTTTTCGCCGCCGTCTAACGAACCGGCTGGAATTTCCAACAGATATTTTCCGGCAGCGTGACGATACTGTTTGACCAACGCGACGGTTTGATCGGCGAATACCGGGACGATCACCGCGCTTCCCTTGTGCGAAACGACTTCGCGTTTGTATTCGGTTTCGCCTTCACGAATATCGGCAATTGCGACATCGAAAATTCTGCCTTTGTAAATGGATTCGGTTGAAATTACTTCGGGTTTCATACGTTATTTTTATTCAAAAAATCGCGAACTTTTTTCATATCTTCCCAAACTTCGCGTTTTTTCGACGGGTCGCGCAGCAGATACGCCGGGTTAAATGTGGGCATCAATTTTATACCGTTGTAATCAAAAAATTCGCCGCGACTTTGCGAGATGGCTTTTTTGGTATTTAACAAGGCTTTGGTCGGCGTGTTTCCCAATGAAATTATTACTTTCGGATTAACCGCCAAAATTTCGCGGTGGAGAAACGGAGTGAAAAATTTCAAAATCTCCGGCGTGAGTTCGTCGCCCTGTGAAATAAATTTAACGACGTTCGTCAGATAAACTTCTTCGCGCCGGATGCCGATTGCCGCTAAAATCTTTTCTAATAACTGCCCGACCGGACCCATAAACGGTTTTTCCGAATCGGCATCGGGCGCACCCGGCGATTCGCCGACGACGACGACCTCGGCTTTGATGTTTCCCGTCCCGAAAATAAAAAACTCGTTCGCAAACGTCGGCAGGGCTTTTGCTTTAGTAAGCAGTTCCAGATTTATTTCGTCAACCGTTTCATTGGAAACGATTTCGCTTTCAAAATCGTCAAAAAGCGTCGGATTATTCATCGTCTTTGTCAGCCAACCATCTTACTTTAATTTGTTGATCTCATCACGCACTTTCTTCATATCTTCCCAAACTTCGCGTTTCTTGCGCGGATCGCGCAAAAGATAGGCGGGATGAAATGTCGGCATCACTTTAACACCGTAATAATCCTGAAATTCACCGCGTAGTTTAGTGATTCCTTCTTTGGTGTCGAGCAGATTTTTCATCGCCGTATTGCCCATCACGACGATCACTTTGGGTTTGACGACGGCGATTTCGCGCGTCAGAAACGGGCGGCAGGTGTGCGCTTCGGGAAGCGTCGGCGCACGGTTTCCGGGCGGGCGGCAGCGGTTGATGTTGCCGATGAAAACGTCCTCGCGCTTCATCCCGATACTTTCGATAATTTTGGTCAAAAGCTGCCCGGAACGTCCGACAAACGGTTCGCCCTGCGCGTCCTCATCCGCACCCGGTGCTTCGCCGACAAACATCAGATCGGCTTCGCGGTTGCCGGTGCTGTGAACAATGTTCGTGCGTCCTTCCCACAGCGGACAGCGTTTGCAGTCACCAATGTCGGCGCGAATATCTTCAATCGTTTCAGTTGTTTCAGGAAGTTTTTGGGAGACATCGCCGAACAACGACGGCATTTCTTCGGTTGTATTTTTTGGCATTTCTTCTTTTTCCCTTGTTCGTTCAATTGACGGATTGTTTATTAATGAATTTCGCTTCGGCAGTGACGGCAGACGCGAAAGTTTGGTTGATTCGAGTAGATTGCGCCGCGTTTGATTAACGGGATTTTTGAAACTTTTCGGCGCGGATTCGACAACTTTTTTCAAAATTTCGTCCGTCGGAATGAATCGCTCCAGTTTTTCGACCGAAATTCCCGACTTTGAGTTTTGAACTTTAGACGCTGGATTAAATGAAATTTCGGGTAGTTCGACTGAAAAATTTTCCACGCCGAGTTCCCGCAGATAAAGAATTTGTTCTTTAAGATCGGAAATTAGCGTGGAAATTTCGTTCGGCATAAAACGGTGTTATTATTTATTTGCTTTCAAATATTTCTCGATGGCTTCCGTCACTGCCGGACTCTCCGGCGTGTCTTTTGACGAAAAACGGGCGACGACTTCGCCTTTTTGATTGACGAGAAATTTGTTGAAATTCCACGAAATGTCGCCGGCAAACTGCGGATTGGTTTCCTTATTCGTCAGGAAATTGTAGAGCGGACTCTGATCGTCGCCCTTGACGGAAATTTTGGCGAACATCGGGAAGGTCACTTTATATTTCGATTCGCAAAATTCTTTAATTTCGCTTTCCTTGCCCGGTTCCTGTCCGCCGAAATTGTTGGCGGGAAAACCTAAAACTTCAAAACCCTGCGTCTTATATTTCGCATAAATCGCCTGTAAACCTTCATACTGCGGCGTGTAACCGCATTTGCTCGCAGTATTGACGATTAGTAAAACTTTGCCTTTGTATTTGTTGAGTTTGACATCTTTGCCGTCAATGTCGGTCATCGTAAAATCCAAAACCGATTTGGCTTTATTCGATGCCGGGGTTGAACCGGCGAACATAAACACGCCGCCGATTAACGCTAAAACTGTTAAAATAAATAGACCTTTTTTCATCATATAATCTCCGCAATTAATTCTTTCCTTCATTCTGATTTTTGAATTTTAGTTTTGCACTAACATATATTATTCATTGAGTTCTCGGCGTGAACGTGACGGGTTCGGCAATTTTTGATTTGAATCGGTTTTCTCACCCGTTTCACTTAAAACTTCTTTGATCGCGCCGATGCTCGACAGCATTGCCGACGTTTCCATCGGCATAAAAATCACTTTTGCATTGTTCGAGCGCGTCATATCGCGCAGCGATTCGATGTAGCGCGAAGTAATTAAATACTGCGTCGTTTGTGCCGGATCGCCGATGGACTGGGCAATTTGGGCGATTGCCTGTGCGTCCGCCGCCGCCGATTTGAGACGCGCCTGTGCCGCACCGTCAGCCTGCAAAATCGCCGATTCTTTTTCACCCTCCGAGCGCGTAATTGATGCTTGTTTCTCACCCTCGGCGCGGGTAATCGCCGCCTGTTTCTCACCTTCCGCCTGTAAAATCAAGGCGCGGCGATTACGTTCCGCCGTCATCTGTTTTTCCATCGTAATTCGCACGTCTTCCGGCGGATTGATATTTTTCACGTCCACGCGGGTCACTTTAACACCCCATTTATCGGTCGCTTCGTCGAGAATCAGGCGGAGTTTGTTGTTGATTTGATCGCGCGACGAAAGCGTATGATCCAAATCCATTTCGCCCATCACGGAACGCATCCCGGTAATCGTCAGCTGAACGATGCCGCCGACCAGATCGTTGACTTCGTAAACCGATTTGATCGGGTCGGTAATCATCCAGTAAACGACGGAATCAACATTGATCGTCACGTTATCGCGGGTGATGACCGGCTGCGGCGGCAAATCAATATACTGCTCGCGCAAATCTATCGAAGTCGTTCCCGGACGCACGTTCGTCCAGAAAAAAGATCGCGGTGCTTCGAAAAACGGCACGATAATATTTAAGCCGCTCGCTGCGACACGGTGAAACCGCCCCAATCGCTCGATCAACAGCACCGACGACTGCGGGACGATTTTGATCGTTTTCGCCGCCACAATAATTAGTGCGAGACCGAGAAAAGCTAAAAATATAAACCCGAAACCGAACATATCCATAACAATCTCCTCCAGATGTTTAATATTAAATATAGCTTATTTCGCTTTTATTTACGAAGCGAATAAGTGTTTAGTTGATGATTCTCAGTCTTCAGTATTCATTGTTCAACCGCACGTCTTTTGCCCCTGAAAATGTTAAAACATTTATTGGACACTACACTAAAAATTATTTTCAAACTATAATGCGTAGAATTATGAGCGTTCAACTTTCCGACATTCAAGAAGCGCAGCAGCTTCTGCAAGGAATTATCACACCGACCCCGATTCTCGCCGATGCGAAACTTTCGCGCGAAATCGGTGCCGACGCGCACTTGAAAGCCGAGTGTCTGCAAAAAAGCGGCTCGTTCAAGATTCGCGGGGCTTACAACAAAATCAGCCGTTTGACCGACGAGGAAAAAGAGCGCGGCGTGATCGCGGCATCAGCGGGCAACCACGCGCAGGGTGTGGCTCTCGCCGCCCAAATGCACAACGTCAAAGCGACCATCGTGCTGCCGGAATTTGCGCCGCTCACCAAAATTACAGCGACGAAATCTTACGGCGCGGACATCGTGATGCACGGCAAGACGTTTGACGAAGCCCTTTCATATTCCAAAAAATTGCAAGAAGAAAACGGCTATATCTACGTCCACGCCTTTGACGACGAAAAGATTATCGCCGGACAAGGTACCATTGGTCTTGAAATTGTCCACGACCTGCCGCAGGTTTCCGTCATCGTCGTGCCAATCGGCGGCGGCGGTTTGATTTCGGGAATTTCGATTGCCGCGAAAAACCTTTTGCCGCACGTTCGTATCATCGGCGTTCAGGCGGCAAATTTTTCGACCGTAAGAAAAAACCGTTTAACCCTCGAACTCGTCGAAGGCGAAGCGATGGAAACCATCGCGGACGGAATTGCCGTTAAACATCCGGGCGTAATGACGCTACCGCTGATCCGCGAATATGTTGACGAAATCGTGCAGGTGACCGAAGAAGAAATTGCCCGCGCAATTTTATTCTGCATTCAAAATAACCGATTGGTCGTCGAAGGCGCGGGCGCGGCGGGACTCGCGGCGGTGATTTCCGGCAAAATCAGCCTGGATAGCGAAGATACCGTTTGCACCGTTTTGTGCGGCGGAAATATTGACCCGAATTTGTTGACGAGAGTTTTAGAACAGGTTTTAGTGCGGCAGGGACGCTACATAATGCTCCGGCTGCTCGTGCCGGATCGTCCGGGAATGCTGGCGCGGCTGTTAGACAATGTTGCTGAAGCCGGTGCCAACGTTATCGAAATTTTTCATAAACGGGCGATGTGGCTCGCCCCGTTTGGCAAAACCGGCATCGAAATGCTGCTCGAAGTGCGCGACGAACAACACGGGCGCGAAGTCACCGCGCATCTCGAAAGCACCGGCTACCACGTCGAACGTGAAGGACAGGAAAATTGGGAAGAATAGCAGAAGGAAATCGCCAATCATTTGCTTTGCCAATCATTAATTTTACAAACAGTTATTGTCGAATTTACGAAAAAAAAGGCTCCAAACAAACATATTTGTCTGGAGCCTTTTTTCGTTTATTGACGGGTTTTTCTCCCGCCCCGGTTTGGTTAGCGCGGCTGTGCCGTGAAATTTATTCCGTCCAAGTCCTGCGCGATGTTAATAGTTCGCACATCGAACTTATATTGCTTCGACTCCACTCTCACAATGTATGCCGCGCCCGACTCGACTTCCGCCACTCGGTAATAGCCGAACCCGTTCGTCCGCGCCGTCGCCACCGCTTCGCCCGTGCTGTTCGTGATGACTACGCGAGCATTAGCAACGCCTCGACCTTTCACATTCATCACCCGTCCGCTCAAACTCGCACCCGCCGCCGTCGCTCCGCCAATCGTGATCGTCCCGCCCGTATAAGTCGGCTGCGTGATCGGGAAGTTCGGGTCAACCGGCGATGCTTTTCGTCGTGCCGGAGTGTCCGTAAACGTAATCGGGGTTGTTCCCGCCGGTGCGCCTGCCGCCACCGCAAACGTGACCGTGACGAGGGTTTTGTTATTTCCCTCGGCAATCGTTCCGCCGGAGAAAGTCGTCACCGAGAAACCGATCTGACCGGGATTATTCGCATTAAAGAGAACATCGCCGCCGCTGTTGCCGATGACGACACTCGGGTTGGTCAGTTTGGTCGAGTCAAAAGCGATGCTGAACGTATAGCCCGCTTCGTTGCCGACGGTATCCACGCGAATCGGGACAACCAAGGTTGAACCGGCACTGGTATTCTGCGCGTCAACTCTGAATGCCGCCGGTGCTGCTTGAACGCCGTCTTTAGTGATAACGGCGGCTTTACCATTGATAAGGTTGCTTGCCGTATTTAATGAGACAGGCGGAGCAATCGGCGACGGACCCGACGGACCGCCGGCGACTTGTCGGCTGTCTAAGCCAAGTGAATACCGCCGCGCTTGTGCAACATCGTCGCCGTCAACAAATCCGTCGCCCAGACTGTTGCGCGGCGAACAATCGGCCCGTTGAAATTCGTTGCTTTGATAGGGTGTGCCGATTCCGACGCTGAAATTGCGAATTTGCTGGGCATCACTGCTGTCAACAAACCCGTCTCCGCTCGGACGACCGGAAACATCGCCTTCGTAGGTCGTTGAAACGGTTCCGGCGGTAATCGAAAAATTGGTGTCGCTGATGTCGAAAAATACATTGCCGACGGCTTCGACTTTGATTCGTGCCGTCGAAGTGTTGATGTTCGGAATTGTCACCGCTTCGCTGCCGTCGTTCGGCGTTGAATTGGTCAGAACGTTCGGAAATGTATTGCCCCCGTCGGTCGAGAGCGATATTTTAACATTCGCCGCGCTGATCGGCGCGTTATTGGTGTTGTTGACGCTCCACGTCACATTTTGGAACGAACCGCCGCCTAAATTCACGCTCGAATTCGGCGAAGTAACCAGAAAAGGTCCTGAATTATTATCAACCGCCAGCGTCACGGTATCTTCGTTGACACCGCCGCCGCCGGAGCGGTTATCACGGGCGGTGACTCTAAAATTGAGCGCACGACCGACACGCGGCAATTTTTCCGCCGTGAAAACACCGTTTGAATTGTAATCCGGCGGATCGTTGGCGTTGTTAAGAATATAAGTCAGGCTCGGAAATGTGCGCGACGGCGATGCGTTCGCGGCAAACGGACGAAAGATCGGGCGCGTCGTATTCACCGGATCACCCGCATCGCTATATGACGCGGCGGTTCCGTCCTGCGGATAAGCACTGCCTCCGGCATCAATTTCGTCCCAGGCGTAGGTCAAACTGTCGCCGTTCGGGTCGCTGGCACTGGCAGTCAAGGTGAACGGCGTATTTTTGGGAATATTGCGATTACCGCCGCCGCTGATGATCGGCGCAGAATTTCCCGTCGGCGTGTTGATTGAACAGGTGCCGCCGGTTCCGGCGAGATAGCTGTTGATCGCGGCATAACTCATCGCGTGAAACCGCATATCCCGCGAAAACGCGATGTTGTCCGCGCCGCAGATTTGCGGATAACCCATAATTGTCGAACCGCCGCCCGATTCATACGAGTTGACGATGCTGCGATTTGAACCCGAACAATTGCTCTGGGATCCGTTAAAGTTATGACTCGCACCGAATTCGTGTCCGAGTTCATGAACCCACACACCGAGTGCGCCGCTGTTGCCCGGGGACCCCCCCATCAAAGTCGCCCCGCCCGCTTTGTACCCGCCCGCACAAGCCGTTCCGACAAAAGCAACACCCGATGCGCTGCCGCCGAAATAGCCCATGACGTGACCGATGTCATAATTTGCCGCGCCAACTTTGCTTTCAATATCGGGAGTCGCCTGAAAAAGCATATTGACGACGTTACTGTCATCATAAGGATCGCTTGCCGCCGTGTTTCCGGTGTCGGCGGCGTAAATAATAGATGTATTGTTGACCAGGTTCAAGTGAACTGATAGATCACGTTCGTAAACGGCGTTCGCCCCGTTGACCCAGGTGACGAGCGTGGAAAGTGTGACGGCCGTCGAACCGCCGCCGTAAGCCCGTGCATACTCGTAAGTGGCAGCGAGGGCGAACCGGTAATTGCGAAGCGTCGAACCGACAGCAACTTGCGGCGCGTCCAATTGCGGCAAACTTTGTTTGATACTTTCAACGTCTTTGACCAGGCATTCGTAATCGCCTTTTTTGAGATCACCCGCGTAATAACTGATATAAAGTGATTTGTCGCCAATATTTGCCGGTTCAATCGTCATCGTATCGCCGCCCGATAAAATCGTCGCGTGAAAACCCTGCGGTGTCCAGTCGAAACGGGCGGTCAGCGTCGGGTCATCAATTCCCTGCCCGCGATAAGTCTTCAATTCGGGAAAGCGGGCTGCCAAACCTTTTTCAAGCACGGACGATTCTTCAATTCCGAATTTGGCGAATGAACCGTCGGGCAAAGGCAATTCGACGACCTGTGATTTTTCTTTTAACGCCGCCGAAAACTCGGACGGCGTTTTGTCGAGAACATTTGTCAAAATCGTTTTATTCAGGCGAAAAATCAAATATTTTTCCGGGTCAATCTGCCGCTGTTCAGCCTTGTTCAAATTATCCTCCGAAAAAGGTTTCCATAAAACCGTCTGCTGCGCCGTTTTCAAAGACTTGCGTTTGGCGGTTGAATCGGCATTTCTTTCTGCCGAAGATTTGCCTCCGTTTCCGGCAAAAACAGCGGATGACGGTGATTGAACATTGATAAATACGAAACAAACCAAAAATGCGAACGCTGAAAATAATGCTTTTCTCATAATATTCTTACGAAATTCAAACGTGAATCTTTCGTCATAAAGACGGGCAAATTGTAAATATTTTGGGAATTAAATCGCCGCTCCAGCCATTTTGTATAGTCTCAGTCGGAATATACAAAATCACTCTGCCGGCAACTAAATTAAGGGGATGAAAAAATTAAAATGGGTTTTCAACTTTGCACGATTAAACAAATATTGTCTCAGCAAAGCGCGAAAACCAACCGATTGCTTCTGATTTTTTCAAACTGCTTTTGATTGAATCAATAACAAAAAACCACTATTTAATATAACACGGAAAAACAGATTGTGTCTATCAAAGTTTTGCAGATGTAAATGTTTTTCAACAATATGTTTACGGTGCAAAACACATCTTTCCTAATCACAATGGATTAGGAAAGATTGTCAGCAGTTTGTTTTAAAATGTAGTTTTTTTATTTTGTGAGATAGTTCGGCTGTATTTTTCGTGACTTGAAACCAGTCAAGTGGAGATATACGAACATCTGGAATCTGCAATTTGGAATTTGAAATAGAAGCTATTTCTTGTCGAGATTTTCCGTATATAATTCGCGGTAAACGCGGTAATTATTCATCACTTTGAAAACGTAATTTTTCGTTTCGGCGAATCCGACTTCCGATGCGAAAATCGCCGCGTCTTTCGGTTTGCTTCTTTCCAGCCAGCGTTCGGCATTGATTTCGCCGCCGTTATATGATGCGGCGACCGCTTCATATAACCCGCTGAATTGATTTTTCAACCCGGAAATATACGCGCTTCCAATAGCGATGTTAGTCGCCGGAACATACAAATCATCGGCTTCCATATTCGGAAAACCGGCATCTTTGTTGTATTTAACCGCCGTGTCAAAGACGAGCTGCAGCAGTCCGCGAGCCGCCGACGGCGATTTGGCGCGGGCGCGAAAACTGCTTTCCTGTTTCATAATCGCCAGCACGAAACGCGGGTCAATGCCGCGCGTTTTGGCGTAACGCAAAATTTCGGCGCGGTACATTACCGGATAGACACTCGTCGAACTTCGTGAAATTGATGCGGAACGACTATTCGCCAAATCATTCGAGCCGAATTTTCTCAGTTTTTCAGTAGCCAGACCGCCGTAATAAGATGTCGGGCTGTCGTAAATTGACGCGTAAACGCTGATCGCATCGTTTTTGCGACCGGCTTTTTCAAGCGCAAAGGCTTTCAGAAATTTAATTTCGTCGGCACTCGTCATCGAACCGTCAAAATCGCTCAAACTCAAAGTCGCATCCGCCGCCGCAATCGCTTTTTCCCAATTTCCCCGATAAATTTCCATTCGGACACGCGACTGCAAGGCGTTCGTTTCGGTCGGCAAACCGCCGAATTTCGCCCGCGCTTTATCTATCCAAAGATTCGATTCGTCGTATTTTTTGAGTTCACGCAGCGCGTCAATCAAGTTGAGATATGCCGATTCGATTTTTTCGCCGAACGGAAACATCACTGTATATTGTCCGTAAGTTTTCGCCGCTTCCTCATTTTTGCCCCAACGCACATAGCTCGCGCCCTTATACGCCAAACCTTCGCGCCCTTCCTTCGTATTCAAATAATCCTGCGTCAGTTTATCAAACCAGAACACGGCTTTTTGATATTCGAGTTCCCACATATACGACCGCGCAATCCCGAACAATGTACGCGGCATCGCCGAATTATCAGTCGGATAATTGTCCAAAATCTTCTGCCAATGTTCGCGGGCTTCGGCAAAATGACGATTGAACATATAGACATCGGCGCGGTAAAGATGATCTTTAACGGGCAGCGTCGCCAACTTTCCGTCCGCCTCGCGGATTGTGCCGTCCTGCGCCGACACCTGCGTCAAAGTCGCGTCGTTATAAGTTTGAGCGAACGCCGAAAAGGTAAAAAGCGATAAAAATGCAAAAATTAATATTATTTTTTTCATAACTGCTGAATGATTCGGGAGAAAACGAGAGAATACAGGATAACCGATTTTTAGACGAGATAAAAATCTCGCAGGTTGCAAAGTAATCATTTCAATTCAGCGAACCGCAACCGTCTGGTGCCGTGAGGATTAATCATCCTGTAATGCCTAAAATAATTTATCATCCGGGTTTCTCTCCCGACATCTTCCGCCGCCATTTTGGACAAAATATCAAATGGTATCTACAATCACAGAATGAACGCGAAAGTTTGGAAAATCTTTTGCTCATAATGTGTCCCCGTAAAAATTCGACACTCTTTTTTATTATCAAATGAAAGATTTTCAGAGACTTTTAAAATATCTGCGCCCGCACCGCGCCATCTTTGGACTGGCAACAATTGCGATGGTTTTCGCCGCGCTTTTTGAAACTGCCGTCGGTGCGTTGATTGTCCCGATTCTCGGCATTTTTGATAAATCAGCCGCTCAAAATACAAAAACATTATTCGATTTACAAAAATTGATCCCCGACACGAACGATTGGTTTGCGGCGTGGACGACCATCTCTGTTCTTTTGATCGCGTTCACTGTGTGCGGCGGCATCGCGGAATATTTTTCCTCCTACTTGATGGCGAAAATCGGTCAGTCCGCCGTTTTGCAGCTTCGCCGTGACCTTTACGAACATCTTTTGGCGCAATCGGCAAACTTTTTTCAAAAACACCGCACCAACTTTTTAGTTTCGAGACTGGTGACGAATGCAACGGCGATTGAACTGGCGGTTTCTTCAAATCTGCGCGATGTTCTGCGCGAAAGCGTGATGCTGATTTTTTGTCTCGGCGCGGCTTTTTACTACAATTGGCGGTTGACACTCGGCGCATTGATTATCACACCGATCATCGGCGGCTTGACTTCAAAATTCAGCAAATCACTGCGAAAACTCTCCGAAGAATCTTTTGAAGGCAATAAACTGCTCAGCGATACGGCGCAGGAATCGCTCGCCAATTATCCGATTGTGCAGGCGTATCGCGCCGAAGAACGGGAAAAATCGCGTTTTGCGGATGTCGCCCGAATCATCGCCCGCGCCAACTTGCGTTCGGGCAAAATCGCCGCACTTTCACCGCCGATTATTACGACCATCGGAGTTCTCGCCGTCGTCACATTTCTATTTTTCGGTTTCCGCGAAATAAATAACGGGAGAATGGAAGCCACACAATTTTTCGCGTTTCTTTTTTTCCTTTTTCGCAGTTATGACCCGATGCGGAAAATTTCGCGTCAACACAACGAAATCACTAAAGCATTTGCTGCCGCCCGTGATGTTTGGGACGTGATGGACGAAAGCGACGCGCTGCCGGAAAAACCGAACGCGGTCGAACTCGAAGCATTACAAAACAAAATTTCACTTGTAAACGTTTCGTTTAATTATTCGGACGAAGAAAAAAACATTATCAAAAACTTCAACCTCGAAATTCCGAAAGGCACGGTCGTTGCCCTCGTCGGCGAAAGCGGCGGCGGCAAATCGAGTTTGATCAAACTCGTACAAAGACTTTACGACCCAACGGAAGGCGCAGTTTTGTGGGACGAAACCGATTTGCGCGATGCGACGGTGTTGAGTTTAAAAAAACAAATCGCCCTCGTCACACAGGAAACCGTGCTGTTCAACGATACGATTCGCTACAACATATCTTACGGCAAACCGGAGGCGACCGACGAAGAAATCACCGAAGCGGCACGCATCGCCTTTGCCGACGAATTTATTAAGGAACTGCCGAAAGGTTACGACACTTTCGTCGGCGAACGCGGCATTTTCCTATCCGGCGGACAACGACAGCGCATCGCTATCGCCCGCGCCGTGCTGGTCAATGTGCCGGTTTTGATTTTAGACGAAGCGACCTCTGCGCTCGATGCCGAATCAGAAAGTCTCGTCCAAAAAGCGTTGGCAAATTTGATGCGAAACAAAACCTCCATCGTCATCGCGCACCGACTTTCAACCGTTCGCCAAGCCGACAAAATCGTTGTCATGGAACGCGGAAAAATTGTCGAAACCGGAACACACAATGAACTTTTAAAACACAACGGAATTTACCGGCGGCTTTATGAATTGCAGTTCTCGGAAGACGAAGTTGTTTCCGCTTGAATCAAATATAATGCTAAAATATTTCGGACAAGGAGATTAGTTAAAATGAAACCTCAAGAAATTTTGAATGAGATTTATAGGTTGCCGCCTATTGAACAGAAAGAAATATTTGATTCGCTATCTGAAAATTTAAGTGAAGCCGAAGCAAAAGATTTACAGCTTCAAAAGGCTTTATTCGATGCCGGGTTGCAGCGCGCAATTAAACCGCCCCGACATCGAAAAATCGGAGATTTTAAGCCAGTTAAGATTAAGGGCAAACCGCTTTCCGAAACAATTATTGAGGAACGCAGATAATGGACTTTTACTATTTCGACAGCAGCGCAACAGTGAAAAACTATGTTCAGGAAGTCGGTTCAAATTGGGTAAAATCAATTTTTAACTCAGTTACAACAAAAGTAATTTATGTCGTTTCAATTTCCGAAGTTGAAGTTATTTCCGCTTTCGCCCGTCGAAAAGAAAGTAAAACTCTTAGTTTAAATGATGCAAAAGCGGCTTCTCAGCAATTTAGATATGATTTCGCCAACGATTTTCGTGTTATTGACGTTGAAGCGGTTTTAATCAATAATTCAGTAGATGTAGCTGAAACACATTACTTACGCGGTTACGACGCGGTTCAGCTTTCCGCCGCAATTAAAATATCAAACTAAATATCTTTGCTAAAACTCGGTTCACTCATTTTTGTTTCCGCTGACAATGACTTAAACACCGCCGCGCAAATTGAGCATTTGACAGTTGAAAATCCTAACAACTACCCTTAAAAAAAAAATTATGAAATCAATGACCGGATTCGGACGCGGCGCAGTTTCAGGTGAAACTTTTGCCGTTTCCGTCGAAATAAAAACAGTAAATAATCGTTATTTAGATTTGAATTTGCGGCTTGCGAACGAATTACAGTCGCTTGAAGCAAATCTCAAACGCATCATTCAAAATCGTCTTTCGCGCGGGCGGATTGATATTTTCGTCAACTACGAACGCACCGGCGATGTCGTTTATGAACTCAATCGCCCGCTGATCGCCGGATATTTGACGGCGTTAAAGCAGATGCAGGAAGAATTTTCGCTTGAAGGTGAGCCGGATATGAATTACATCGCCCGTTTGCCGAACGCTTTGCAGACGAAAGCCGATGATGTGAGCGATGAGTTTATCGAAGGAATCGAAAACGCCTGCTCGATGGCACTGGGCGAACTGGAGAAAATGCGCGAAGTCGAAGGACAGGCAACGGCGGACGAGTTGAATTTTCGACTTTCGTCAATCGAAAAACATCTTCCGAACATCGAAGCGGAAAGCGAAAATGTGGCGGAAGAATATCGGCAGAGATTGAACAAACGCATCGAAAAGCTGTTGTCGAAAAGTGAATCGGAAATAGAGTTAGACCAGGTGCGGCTCGCTCAGGAAGTCGCTTATTTGTCTGACAAAAGCGATATTTCCGAAGAAATCACGCGGCTTAAAGCACACATCGAACAATTTCGCGGAATTATGAACGAAGACAAAGAAATCGGCAAACGGCTCGATTTTTTGACGCAGGAATTAAACCGCGAAGCAAACACAATCGCGTCGAAAACAAACAATTTAACAGTCAAAGAAGCGGCGTTGGAAATCAAAAGCGAGATTGAGAAAATCCGCGAACAGGTGCAGAATATTGAGTAAACGTCGGATTGTTTGACGTTACTTAATCTCCGCGTTCATCATAAAATCCAACAGCCGAATAAGCCTGTCGCGCATTTCGCGGCGGTCAACGACCATATCAACCATTCCGTGTTCGAGCAGAAATTCGGAACGCTGAAACCCTTTCGGCAGTTTTTGGCGAATCGTCTGTTCGATCACGCGCGGTCCGGCAAAGCCGATTAACGCCTTCGGCTCGGCGATAATCACGTCGCCGAGCATCGCAAAGCTCGCCGTTACGCCGCCGGTCGTAGGGTCGGTCAGCACGGAAATAAACGGCAGCCGCGCATCGTGGAGTTGAGCAAGCGCGGCGGAAATTTTTGCCATCTGCATCAAACTCAACGTGCCTTCCTGCATTCGTGCGCCGCCGGAAGCCGCAAAAATTATCACCGCGCCGCGATTTTCCATCGCCCGTTCGATTAAGCGCGTGATTTTTTCGCCGACTGCCGACCCCATCGAACCGCCGATAAAATCCATCGCCATCGCACCGGCGTAAACTAAGTGTCCGCCGACTTTGCCCGTCCCGGAAACAATCGCTTCGGGCAGACCGGAAGATTTTTTCGCCGCTTCGATGCGTTCGATATAGGGTTTCGTATCAACAAATCCGAGCGGGTCGCAACTGGTTATTTCTTCGTCCAGTTTTTCATATTCGCCTTCGTCAAACAGCGTATCTAAACGACTTCGCGCGCCGAGCCGGAAATGATAACCGCAGTATGTGCAGACTTGAAAAGATTCTTTTAACTCGCGTTTGTAAAGCGGATTTTCACATTCGAGACATTTAACAAAAATGCCTTCCGTTTTCACCTTGCGTTCTTCATCCGCTGATTGTTCTTCAATTTTGGGCTTGTTTCGACTAAACCAGGTCATAATTATTTTTGATCGGCTGTTACAAATTATTTAACTGCTAAGATTATCACAAGGCGGAAAATAATCTAAAGCGGCATAATGTTTCCGCGCAAATTGTTTGTTTATTCATTTCTATATGTGATAAATTCAAAAAACTCTCCGAGTTATTAAAATTTTCGAGGTTTGAAATTATTATGAAGAACTCCCTGTTTTTGTTTTCATCTATTTTTTTACTTGTGTGTGTGTCAAACGTTTTTGCAGCCGTTAAGACGTGGGACGGCGGCGGCGGCGCGGATTCCAATTGGATGACGGCGGCGAATTGGGTCGGCGATGTCGCGCCCGTCGCAAATGATGATTTGGTTTTTCCGTTAGTTGGAAATAGTACGAATGTGACCGCCAATAATAATTTTCCCCTTCAAACGACTTTTCGCTCGATAGCATTCACGGGCGGAAGTTATACGATTGGCGGAAATCCGTTTCGCCTGTCCGACGGTTTGAGTGCCAAAACCGACACACAAATGATTAATACAGCGATAACTCTGACGAAGGCGCAGACTTTTACCGCCGAAGATATTGCGTTTGTTACCATTGCCGCCGTGCGTTTTGGAGGCTTTACGCTGACTGCTGATGGCGGGGGGATTCTCACATTCGGAGTCGTTTCGGATGCAGGGACATTGATAAAAAAAGGTTCGGGTGCGCTTATCCTTGTCAGCAATTTTGGTTTTAGCGGAGCAATCAACGTTGAAAGCGGTTTTTTGGTCGTTGACGCAAATCTTCCGAACGCTGTCGTGACCGTTAATTCCGCCGCCGGAAACATAGAGAATTACGGCGCGCTCGCCGGAATGGGAACAGTCGGCGCAACCACCGTTAATATCGGCGCAGTCACGGCGGTAAATTTGACTACGCTGACCGGAGTGCTAAATATTCAGGGGAATTTAATCGTCAACACGAACAGTATAGTCGGTGTGTTGATTCAAGGCGCAGCACCGGGTAGCGGTTACAGTCAGCTTAATGTTCGAGGCACGGTAACTCTCAATAGTGCATTGGTTCAATTGGAATATTTATCGGACTTTCGCCCCGCTATCGGCAGTTCGCTGACAATTATCAACAACGACGGAACGGATGCGGTCATCGGAACTTTCGCCAATTTGCCGGAAGGTGCGACCGTGAACGGTACAAGCGGCATTAATTACCGCATTTCATATCGCGGCGGCGACGGCAATGATGTCGTATTGACGCGAATCAGCAAAGCTAACTTCGACTTTGACGGTGACGGCAAAAGCGATATCGCCGTTTATCGCCCGTCAAACGGCACCTGGTATGAAAATTTGAGCGGTAACGGAAGTTTTACAGCACAAAAATTCGGCGCGGCGGACGACAAAATCGTTCCCGCCGATTACGACGGCGACGGGAAAACCGACATCGCCGTTTATCGCCCGTCAAATGGAACCTGGTATGTGACGCGCAGTTCGGACAACACTTTTAACGCTGTGCAGTTCGGCGTAAGTGAAGACATTCCCGTCCCGAATGATTATGACCGCGATGGAAAATCCGATGTTGCGGTTTTTCGTCCGTCGAACGGAACTTGGTATGTTATGCAAAGTTCAAATAATACGTTTTTCGCGCGGCAGTTCGGTCAAAGCGGCGACAAACCCGTTGTCGGAGATTTTGACGGCGACGGTGTTGGCGATTTGGCGGTCTTTCGCGCCGGAACTTGGTATTTGCTGCAAAGCTCAAGCGGTTTTACGGCAGTTCAATTCGGTTTGGCAACAGATATTCCGACTGCGGCAGATTACGACGGCGACAGTAAAACCGACTTTGCCGTTTATCGCCCGTCAAACGGAACCTGGTATCGTTTGAACAGCGGCAGCAACAATTCATTTACGGCGGTTCAATTCGGAACGGCGGAAGACAAGACGGTTCCGGCAGATTATGACGGCGATGGAAAATCCGATGTTGCCGTGTTCAGACCGTCAAACGGCGTTTGGTATCTGCTGCGCTCAACGTCAGGTTTTACCGGCGTAAGTTTCGGCGAAAGCACCGACAAACCCGTACCGAATGCTTTTATCCGGTAACGAATGTCAGATTCCAAATTTCAAATTCCAAATTGAAGTTATTAACCGCGATCTATTTCTTTTGCTTTCAATCTGGAATTTGGAATTACTTCAAAATCGTGAGCATTTCGGCGTGAATCAAACCGTTGTCGGCGCAAATCGGCGGCGTATAGACGCTAAATTTTGCGTCGTCGTAATGTGAAACTCGCCCGCCTGCTTCTTCAATTAAGAGAACTCCGGCGGCGACATCCCACGGATTCAACCCTTCTTCCCAAAACCCATCAAACCGTCCGCAGGCAACATAAGCCATATCAATCGCCGCCGAACCGTCGCGTCGTACGCCGCGTGAGTGAAGCAGGAAATCGTTGAGATGTTTTGAAAAATCGGCTTTCCCTTTGAAGTTATAAGGGAAGCCGGTGACGATTAGTGCTTCGCTGAGTTGTTCGGTGTCGGAAACGCGGATTTGCCGACCGTTCAATGTCGCGCCGCGTCCTTTTTCGGCGGCGAAAATCTCGTCGCGCGTCGGGTCGAATGTAACTCCGACGACGATTTCGCCGTTGTGTTCGAGCGCGATGGTCACGCACCAGCACGGATAACCATGCGCGTAGTTCGTCGTGCCGTCAAGCGGGTCAATAATCCATTTCCAGACGACTTCCCCGTCAATCAACGATTCGCCCGACTCTTCCGCCAAAATCGAATGTTTCGGATAATAAGAACGTATCTTTTCGGTAATTAATTTCTCCGAAGCCAAATCCGCTTCGGTGACGAGATTGATGTCGCCTTTTTTGAAAATATCTATCTTTCGCCCGAACTTTTCGAGCAGAATCTGACCGGCTTCACGCGCCGTTTCGATGGCAAAATTTAACATACGGTAAAGTTTAAAGGTTAAAAGTGAAAAAGTTTTTGTGTCAGCAGTCAACCGACTTTTTCACCTTTTTCACCTTTTCACATTTAACCTTTTTTTATTTGATAATTTTCTCGCTGACTTCCAAAAACTCTTTAATTTCCGCGTTCCAAAATTTCCAGTCGTGAACGCCGGGAAGTTCGCGGAATTCGTGCGGGATTTTCTTTTCCAAAAGAAGTGCCGCAAATTCGTGATTGGTCGTAATCAAACCGTCTTCCGTGCCGCAGTCGGAATAAATAAACGGCAGTTCTTTAATATTGTCGGCGGGCATTTCGCGGACTAATTTGAAAACATCATTTTCTTTGCGGGTTTGCGAATCGTCTGCACCGTAAACGCCCATTATCGAATCGGTCAACGCTTTCCAATTGTTTCCGAGCATCTTTTCATTTAACGAGGCGGCTTGCAATGCGCCGCTAAACGAACCGACGAGAACGAACATTTCGGGGTGCTTTAAGCCGAATTTGATCGAACCGTAACCGCCCATCGAAAGTCCGGCAATCGCCCGATGCCCGCGGTCTGAAATCGTCCGGTAATCTTTATCAATTTTAGGAATCAACTCCTGCACGATATAACTTTCGTATTTATCGTTCGGCACACTCGCGCTGTCGGTGTACCAGCCGTTGTCGCCTTCGGGCATCACGATAATATAGTTGTAATTTTTCGCGTAATCGGTCAACTTCGTGTTGTTCGCCCAATTATCGTAATGTCCGGTCAAACCGTGCAGAAGATATAAAACCGTAAACTTTTTGTCTTTTTCGCTGTTGTAGTTGATCGGCAAAATAACGCGATACGGCATTTCACGCGCCATCAGTTTGCTGTCTAATTTATATGTTTCAAAAGCTGTTTTGGAAACTTCCGCCGCCGGTTTTGCGGTTTGAGCTTGAACTGCGCCGTTTAAGTTCAGAAAAGCGCAAAACAGCAGGATGAAAACTATCTTGTATTTATAATTTTTCATTTTTATTGTTTCCCAAACGCTACCCGAAAAACCGGCTCAGCCAGCCGCTGTCTTCATTTTTATCAACAACCTGCGCCAGTTCGCCCGCGTCGAACCACACGCCCGAACAGGTATCGCAAACGTCAACCGATACGTTTTCATAATCGGTTTCGATCAGTTTACCGTCGCATTTCGGGCAGTTTAAGCCTGAAGTTTTTATTTCTTCTGAAGCCAGTTTCGACTTCATTTTTTCGATCAATTCCTGTTCCTTGCGGTGAAAATATTCATTTTCCAAAGCCTTTCCGCGTTCGTCCAATTCGATTGCCATTTGAGTTAATCTCCTTATTTGATTTTATAAATTGCTTGTTATGAAAAATAACAGACTCGGACGGATGGTTCAAGGTTCAAGGTTTTCAATTTGGAACCTTGAACCTGAAACTTTGAACCCTGAACCATTTCAGGTTTCAGTTTTGTGAATGGAGCGCACACGGTGGCGGGCTTTTTTAGCGCGGCGGATCGGTGTGCGGCGGATAATATTGTTGCCAGCCCAGCTTGAAACCTCTTTGAGCGGATGCCATTCGAGACCAGCGAGAGGCAGAACTTCGCTCGAAGCGTCTTTGAGTTTCAATGTCCCGAAAGCCACAAAAAATATCAGCGCATTGAAAATCGCGCCGAATAAGATGACCAGCCAGCCCGGAACCAAACCGACTTGGGCGCGATTGATGAATGTGTCCAAGTTAGTCGCGGGAAACGGATGCAGATAAACTTTCAGCGTCCAGCTCAGCGCAAGCAAAACAAAAATCCAGATGTAATTGCTTCTCAGCCGCCTGCCGACGGCTTCCCATTCGCTGATCGTGAAATGCGGTGTCAGCAGATCGGACGAGATATGTTCCGCCCATTCCTTGTCCGGCGGCATTGTCCGGTGCGACAGCATCGGCGCGAAATAGCCGGTTTCCAAAACACGCACACGGTTTGCCCAAACTTCGTAATAGCGGTACCGCCGCGCTTCCATAAACAGGAAAATCGAAACGAGAATCGAATTGATCGGAATCGCAAAATGCGGGTTATCCGGCGAACTGAAGACAAACGAGAGCGTCGCCCCGCCGGTGATTACCGCCCAATTCGTCGTCGTGTCGAGCCGCGTCCGCCAAACGTTTGACCGCTGCATTTCGCCGCGATAAAAATGGACGAGCGCGGTGTTAAACTCCGCCGGGGCGAGGGTTTGCGGAAGCTGCGACGGGATATTTTTGGGTTTGTCGCTGCGGGCGCGAACTTCGTCGGCGAACGATAAAAAGTCTGAATTTCCACTGCCGTTTGAATTTGTCGCGGCGGCATCGGCGGCAAAGTTTCTGTTAAACCGAACTTCGTTTTTCATAGCTTATATCAGAGAATTTATGAGCGGAAATTACATCGAATCTCAAATAGATGTATCACTTTCGGACTTTTGATGCAATATAAATCGCTGAAATAGTTTAATCGGATTCCGCACTTGACAGAATTATTTCATAAATATACATTTTTTGTTTGCTCTTTTGATAAGTTAAACTTTTTCCGATGACGATTTCCGACGAATTTTGGATGCGAAAAGCGATTGAAGCCGCCGAACACGCCTGCCGAATCAATGAAATTCCCATCGGCGCGTGTTTGGTTGACAAAAACGGCGAACTTTTAGCTGCCTGCGGAAACCGCACGATTATCGACTGCGACCCGACGGCGCACGCTGAAATTTTGGTTCTGCGCGAAGCCGCCGCGAAAATCGGCAATTATCGGTTGACTGAAACGACGGTTTATACGACGATAGAACCTTGCGCGATGTGCGCCGGTGCATTAGTCAACGCCAGAGTCAACCGATTGGTTTTCGGCGCACACGACATAAGATTTGGCGCAGTTGAAAGTATTTTTCAAATTTGCGATGCGAGTTCTTTGAATCATCGAATAGAAATTGAGTCAGGTATTTTGGCAAACGATTGCAGAAATCTGATGCAAAACTTTTTTAAGGAAAAAAGAACGAAGGCAAAGGATAAATTTTAATTTTATTCTTTCGCCCTTCGCCTTTCGGAGAGGTGCGAGAGTGGTTGAATCGGGCAGTCTCGAAAATTGTTGTACCTTTGCGGGTACCGTGGGTTCGAATCCCACCCTCTCCGCCATCATAATTTTGGATTTTTGATTGCCGATTTTAGATTTAGGACTCTTGATCTATTTGTAATAAGTTTTAGGAGAGGTGCAAGAGCGGTTGAATTGGCTACATTGGAAATGTAGTGAACCTCAAAAGGGTTCCGTGGGTTCGAATCCCACCTTCTCCGCCATCCGATTTTGGATTGGTGATTTTAGATTTTGGATTATTAGAAACTGATTAGATGTTTTTGTAATCCGAAACCGGCAATCTACAATTCAAAATTCATACGGCTTCAGGCTCCGCACAAGGTTCGAGTTGTGAACCCCGCTAGACGAGGAATCGAGCAACGGCAGCAGTTTCAGCTTGTGTTGCGGTTAAGTCTGAAGCCTCCAATTTTATAAAAAAGAGTGCGGAATCAATGAACATTTGTTTCATTGATTCCGCACTCTTTTTTTATCGAAAGCTGCATATTTTGGCAGCGGCTTCGAGTGCGGCATTAACCCCGATCACCGGAATTTCCGCCGCTGCTTCTGCTGCTATTTCGGCAACGCCGACTTAAACTGCGCTTCTAAAAATGCGGCGAAACCCATAATCTGCTGATTATCTTTGAATTTCGCTTTCAGCAAATCGAAGGCTTCCTGTCCGCGCGGATCGGCGATTTTAATAATTGACTGAAGTCCGCTGAAAATGCTATTGAAATCGTTTGCTTCAAGCGACTGCTTGAACGAATCGAAAACAATCGGAAACGCACGGGCATCGCCCTTGCCTGCCGAAGCAATAACGCTCAACGCCGCCGCACGAACCGATGTCGGCTGAGTTTTATCGGCGACGGTTTTGAACGCAAAATCAAGTCCGCGTTTATCTCCGAGTGCGCCGAGACCTTTAAAACCGGCGGCGGCGATGCGTCCTTTCCACGACGGCGTATTCGCCAGTTTGTTTAACACATCGAAAGTCTTCGCGTTTTTCGTGTAACCGAGTGCTTCCGCCGCGTTATCAATCACTGAATAACTGCGGTCATTAATCGCCGACAAATAAAGATCGGCATATTTGGCATCTTTAGTAACGCCTAAAAGCCCGACGGCATCGGCGCGAACGAGTGAATGTTCGTCCTTGGCGGCTTTCAGTAAAGCCTGCGCGGTCGCGTCGTCAAGTGTCACGGTCGGTTCAGTCAGCGGATTTGATTGACGCGGAACAACGATGCCTTTCACTTCGGTAATCGCTCCGCGACGAATCAAATACGAAGGGTCGGCGGTCATTCTGGCAGTAAAAGCCGCCAGAATTTTTGCTTTGTCAGCGGCGGAAGTCTGCGCGTTTTTAGCGATTTTTGACAATTCGCCGATTGCCCAGCGTCTGCCGATAATGTCTTTGTCGCTGTTCATTTGATAGACGAGTTCGTCAACCGATTTGTCAAACTTCAGTTCTTTGAGCAATGCTCCCTGATAATCGAAATTGACCAGTTTCGGTTCGGTCGCCGCCGCGAACGTGAACGTATTTTCCGCTTTCGGGTCAATCGTCACGCGCTGCACACTGCCGTCAATTTCGACATCAACATCGGCGCGGAAAAATTCCGTTTGCGGATACGGGTTGGTCGGGTCGAGTTTCTGCGTTTGTTTGACGTTCATCGTCAATTGTTTTTTCGCCGCGTCATATTTTTTCGTCACTTCAAAAACGGGATGTCCCATTTTGTAGAGCCATTGATCGAAAAACCAGTCCATTGACTGCCCGGTCGTCTGTTCGATGGCGATGCGAAGCTGTTCCGTTTGAACAGGCTGATGCGCGTTGTCAGTTAAATAACGGTTGAGTGATTTGAAAAACAATTCGTCGCCGAGCTGTTTGCGTAACATATGCAGCACCGAACCGCCGCCCGGATAAGCGTAATTGTCAAACATCGCGTCTTTGTTGGCGTAGTTTTTCGTAACAATCGGGCGGCGCGTTCCCTGCGCCCACGTTCCCAACACCTGATTTTGATTGGAACGCACGTCGTTCATCAAAAAGTAATCTTCACCCTTTGATTCTTCGTCCCAGAGAGCCTGAAAATAAGTCGCAAACGATTCGTTGAGCCAAATCTGACTCCAGTCGCGGCACGTCACGTAATCGCCGAACCACTGGTGCGCGAGTTCATGCGACTGCAAAGAATCGCTGTCGCCGTCGAGCAGTTCGCGTTCATCGTGAATCATTTCCTCAATCTGCGTCGTCGCCGAAATGTTTTCCATTCCGCCGCCGAAATCTTCGACCATCGTTTGCGAATATTTCGGATAAGCGTATTTCACGCCGGTTTTTTCCGAGAAAAATTTAATCATCGCCGGCATTCTTTTTGTCGTTTCGGCAACTTCTTTGGCTTCCGACGGATAACCATAAGCGAAAACCGGAATGTCCAGATAATTGCCGTTTTTGATTTCAGTATATTCGCCGACGACAATCGAAGTCAGATAATTGGCGTGAGGAATATCCATTTTCCAATAAAATGTCCGCGTATTGTCACCGTTATCTTTAACTTCCATCAGTTTTCCATTGGAAATTACCGTGTAAGGTTTTTCGACCGTCGCGCGAAGTTCCGAAGTGCGAAAATCGTTCGGCGAGTCGTAGCCCGGAAACCAATAGCGGTTAAATTCCGTTTCGCCCTGCGACCAGATTTGGCGCGGTTTGTTCGGCTGATTCGCCGTCGGTTTAATAAAGCGCAGACCGCGCCCGAAATTCCCGATTGCCGTGTCGCCGTCGGCTTTGTTGACGTAATTCGTCCGGTAATCAATTTTAACGCTCACATCTTCGCCACGTTTATATTGCCGGTCGAGCATAATTTCGAGATTATCCTGCTCTTTCGTTTTGTCGTAAGCGAATTTCAGCGGCGTGCCGTTCGCCAGCGTGACCGAATTAATCGTCATCGAAGCCGCATCCAGACTAAATTTCTGCAAATTCGCAAACGGCGCAAGCGTCACCACCGTATTGCCGTAAGCCTGTTCCTTGTCCCAATCGAACCGCAGATCAATCGAAACATTTTTCACATCAACTTCCCGGCTCCGAAAATAATTCATCGGCGGAAGTTGTTTAGCCTTGTCATCGTCCTGCTGTTGCTGTCCGTTCCCTGACGGCGGCATCGGACGCGCATTGGCAATTTGCACAAATGTTAATAAAAATAACAGAAAATAAGCCGAGACTTTCGACTTGAATAATTTTGAATTCATAAATTTTTCTCTCAAACTTTTAATTTTTTTCGGAAGATTTTTCAGAATCTACTACGTTCGTTGGAGATTTATTGTTTCAGTTGCGTTGGTTCTAAAATAATGCGTGAATTTCGACTTATGTTAAATTAGCTAATTATCACCACACCAAATAATCAGCGGGCAATTTAGTCGCGGATGATTGATAATATCTACTTCGACACCGAAAGTTTCCAGTATAATTTCGGGCGAGAAAACTTTTTCAGGTGTGCCGAACGCCGTGATTTTGCCGTCTTTGAGCAACAGAATTTTGTCGGCATACTGTGCCGCTAAATTTAAATCGTGCAGAATGACGAGGACAGCGACTCCTTCGCGGGCAAAGCGGCGGGCGATTTTTAGCGTACCGTGCTGGTGAGCGATGTCGAGATTTGAAGTCGGTTCATCCAACAATAAATAGCGCGGTGCCGCCGTTTGTTCCCAGATTTGCGCTAAAACTCTGGCAAGCTGGACGCGCTGGCGTTCGCCGCCGGAGAGTGTCGGGTATATTCGATTCTCCAATTTCTGTTCGTCAACCGCCGCGAGTGCCTTTCGCGCAATTTCGTAATCCTTCGCCGTTTCCGCGCCCTTGCTATGCGGTGCGCGTCCCATCAAAACGACTTCGAGAACGGAAAACGGAAAGTTGAGCGACGAATCCTGCGGCAAAACGGCGCGCAACTTGGCGCGTTCCGGCAGAGTCCATTCGTCAAGCGGTTTGCCGTTCATCGAAACTTCCCCGTTCGTCGGCGTTAAATCGCCGCACAAAATTTTTCGCAAAGTTGATTTCCCCGCCCCGTTCGGACCCAAAACAACCAAAATCTCGCCGCCGCGCACCTCGAGTGAAACATCATCGAGCAGCTTTTTCGACTGAATTTCAACGGTAATGTTTTTTGCAATTATCACAATTTTTGAAAGTGGAAAAGGGTAAAAGGGAAAGAGTGAAAAAGTTTAAGTCTTCACCTCAATTAACTTCATCAATCTTTCACTCTTGAACTTTTTTACCTTTTCGCTTTTACCCTTTTAGTGAATGATTCTCCATTTGCGGTCACGCAGCAGCAGCCACAGGAAAAACGGTGCGCCGACCATCGCCGTCAGCACGCCAATCGGCATTTCTGCTGGTGATACTAAAGTTCGCGCCGCGAAATCCGCCAGCAGCAGCAGACACGCGCCCAAGAGTGCTGATCCGGGCAGCAGATAACGATGATCAGGACCGATGACGAGACGCAGCAGATGCGGCACGATCAGCCCGACGAAACTGATTAACCCGGTGAAAGCGACGCTTGCACCGACCGATAAAGCGACAAGTACGACCGTCACTTTTTTGACTTTTTCGATGTTAAAGCCGAGATGTCCGGCTTCGGATTCGCCCAATAAAAGCGCGTTTAACGGTCGTGCAAGGCGCGAGAAAAAGATAGTTGGAATGAGAATAAACGGCGCAATCACCAAGATATTCGTCCAATTTCCGCCGCCCAAACTGCCCAATTTCCAAAATGTCAGCGAACGAATCTGCGTGTCGGTCGCGTAGAAAGTCAAAAACCCGGAAAACGCTTGCGCCAGTGCGTTGATGGCGATACCGGCGAGCAACAGCGTGGCGACGGCGGTTTGTCCGGCGATGGTCGAAAGCCGGTAAATGATTATCGTGGTGATGATTGCGCCAACGAATGCGGCGAGAGGAAAGGCGAAAAGCTGAATAATCGGCGGCAGCGAAAACGAAACGACATCGCCGACGATCACGACGAAAGTTGCCGCGAGTGCCGCACCGCTCGAAATCCCGATCAAACTCGGATCAGCCAGCGGATTGCGAAAAAGCCCCTGCATCGCCGCGCCCGAAATGCCCAACGCCGCGCCGACCAACGCGCCTAGAACAATACGCGGCAGGCGAATATCAATCAAAGTTGATTCTTGCTGAACAGTGAAATCAGTTGCCAGATTTATGCCGATTTTTTTGAGAATGATGGTAATTATTTGCGACTGCGTGATTTCCACCGCGCCTTTATCGGCGGAAATCAGCACGAGAAAAACCAGCAGCACTGCGAGAATTAAAAGAACCACGCGTCCGCGTTTGTTTTTGAATTTCTCCCGCAAACCGGGGAAAAATCGCGCGGTGATATTTTCTTTTATCTCATTCATCAAATCGTCTGTGATAATTTTTCTCGTCCACAGATTAGCACAAATAGAAGAAAATAAACTGTCAGATGTTTTGAGTTCAAACTTTAGTTTGCCGCGTCCGCCGCGCTTCGCTGGCGGAAACACGCTGTGGCGCGAACTCAAAACTTGCAAATCATACTCAAAAACATATCATATGTCAAAACTTTTAGTTCTCCCGATGTGCCGTTAAATTATTTCTGTCCGGCTAATTTCGGATGAAATTTGACGACGAGTTCGCGGACGGCGGTGCCGACACCGGGACCGAAGCCTTGAAAATACATATCGGAAATGGGAACGACGCGCTTATTTTTTCCGGCGGGAGTCAGCGCGACACCGGGAAATTTCACCACGCCGT
The DNA here is from genome assembly GCA_038235165.1 of Pyrinomonadales bacterium. Taxonomy (GTDB): domain Bacteria; phylum Acidobacteriota; class Blastocatellia; order Pyrinomonadales; family Pyrinomonadaceae. The sequence goes on along the minus strand of JBBSUG010000006.1, from coordinate 97,240 downwards.
CGGCTCCGCCGCTGCGTTCGAAACTTTTTCGTGTAATCAAAATAATATCCGGCTGCGCGGCGACGACGGCTTCGTCGGTCATTTCGCGAAAACCTTTGAAATCAGTGAACGGGTTTGTGCCGCCCGCCAAATTGATCATCTCGTCAATCGTTGTCCCCGTGCCGCTCATCGTCGCGTTCGGCATATTCGGACCGCGCCCGACGAACATCACTTTCGGTTTTTCTTTGACATTCGCCAGCATTTTATTGACTTCACTTATATCACCGTCAATTTTGTTGTTAATCTCCGCACCTTTCGCGTCCGCGCCGAGAGCTTTAGCAATCGTCGAAACTTTTGCTTTAACCGCTTCGACGGTATAGTCCGGCGTTAGAGTGACGACGGCGATTCCGGCGTTGCGAAGCTGTTCGAAAATTTGCATCGGCGCGGAATCCGCGCCCAATATCACGAGCGTCGGTTTCAGCGACACGATCCCTTCGGCGTTTAAAGCGTTCCGTGCGCCGACAGTCGGCAGGTCTTTCGATTCCGGGACGTATTCGCGGCTCGCGTTGTCAATGCCGACGACGTTGCCGCCCGCGCCAAGGGCATAAACCGTTTCGGTGATCGCCGTACCGATGGAAACGATGCGGGAAGCGTCGCCCACGACGACCGATTTCCCGTCGGCACCGGTGACGGTGACACCTTGGTTGACCGGGTTTTCATTGGTTGCCGTGCGGCAGCCGTTTAATAATAAAAAACAGCTTGTGCAGATCAGCAGTGCGTAAAAAAAATTAATTTTCATATCTTGAAATTAAAAAAGCGGGCGGAAATGTTCCGCCCGAAGGTTCATTCAAATAAACCGGCAGAGAAACATTAGTAGCGAAATCTCAATTGAAACTGAATTTCGCGGCTCGGATCAACACTGGCGATGCCGCCCGTCGCCGTGCCGAGTGCCGCCGCCGGAGTGCCGAGCAATGCGCTGCCATAGTTGCCGTTGCGTCCGTAAATGTTCTGGTTGTTGAAGATGTTGAAAACTTCAGCGCGAAGTTCAACGCTCATTCTTTCTGTCAGCAAAAATGATTTCTGCGCGAACAAATCGGTCGAATAAGTCGCCGAACCGCGCCCGGAATTACGTTTCAAATAACTGCCGTTCGCCAAATCAAACGGACGATCCGCCGTCGAACCGTCGCCGTTTGTATCAACTCCCGAAGTAATCGCATACGGTCTGCCGGAGGCGAGCGTCGTTACGCCGCCGACCGTAAATCTGAGCGGCAGTTGATAATAACCGCTCAAAACGAACCGATTGCGCTGATCTAAAAGACTCAAACCGCGTTCGAACTCGCCAAGTTGGTTGACATCGAGCGGGTCGCCGTTGCCGGCATCAGGTTCGACCGTGTTCGTCGTTTTGGAAAGCGTGTAACTCGCCAGAAATGAAAGCCGGTTGCTGAAACGCTTTTCCAGATTGATCTGCAAACCGTTATAATCACTGACGCCTTCGTTGCTGACGACTTGGATACGGCGATACCCGTTGACCAGCGGAATGATTGGTCGCGTCAAATTTGCCGCCGCCACTGAACGGGTCGGTGCCGTCCCCGTCGGAGTGAAAGTTGACGGCGCATTTAAATCGAGCGAACGATCAATATCCTTGGTGTGGGCGCGAACGTAATCAACTTTCAGAAAATAATTATTGCCGAAATCGTGTTCGACTCCGATTGTTCCCTGCTGGGTGGACGGATTTAAAAGTTTGGCAGGATAGCCGCGCAATTTTGAAACGTCAAAAAATTGGCTGTAAAAATCGGCACGACCGGGACGCATGACAATATCACGCGCCGGTAAATTTGCGCCCGCCGGAAACGCCGGTAGTGCGGCTAGAGAAGTCGGGAACCCAAATTGTCCGGGCGCGGCGGTGAACGTAAAAACGCCGTTCGGACCGCCGAGATTGAATTGTGCTCCGAGATTGGCGCGAAGCTGCGAGTAATAAATGCCGTAGCTGCCGCGCACGACGGTTTTGTTATCGCCCAAAAAGTTGTAGGCGAAACCGAGACGTGGGGCGATATTATTCGTATCGTCAGTGAACGTCTGCCGGTCGTAGCGCAGGCCCAAGTTCAGAGTCAAATCCCGCCGAACGCGGTAATCGTCCTGCGCGAAAAAAGAATAAAGATATTCGCGGACGTTGTAATTGCCGTTGCCGAAACTTTGCGTAAAGGTCGCCGCGTCAGCAATCGTCAAAGCCGAGGTCGGAAGCAACGGATTTCTCGAACGGGTATTAGTGAACGTAAATCGTCCGAGTGTATAGCCGGTGCCGAACTCCTGACCGTTGCCGCCGGACGATGAAAATTCGATGTCGCCGCCGACTTTGATTGATTGTTTGCCGTAAATGAGCGACAGCGTGTCGGCAAATTGATATTGATGATTGAGTATAAATGCACCGCGCGATTCGCCTTCGGTCGAAATCGGACGGGCAAATTGGGTGCTGGGACTCAGCGGCGTGAACTTCGTGATCGGCGAACCGAGTTGAAATTCAAACCGTGCTTCATTGACGATTTTATTGTTAATGACGGCTGACTCGGAAAGTTGTGCCGAATAAGTGTTGCGTTCGAAAATGCGCCCGGCAGTCGGCAAACTCAAACCGCCGACGGCATCGTTGGCGTTGCTGTCAGTAAATCTTTCGAGATTGAAGCGTCCGGTTAAAGTGTTGTTATCGTTGATTTGATGATCTATGCGGGCGAACAGCAAACCCTGTTTGTATTTGCCGTCGAAACCCGTTCCCGGCGCGAGCGGCGAGGTGATGACGGTCGAACGCCGCTGCCGGTTGCCTTCGCCGCCGAGTAAAAAGTGCGTTTTATCTTGAATAATCGGACCGGAGACAACGCTGCTGAATTGGAACAGTTCGTCACGCGTTCGCACATTGGCGAGCGGCTGACCGGCTTGGAGACCGCTTGGGCGTACCAGACCGAGCGCGTCAACGTGAAATGTATTCGTGCCGGTTTTCGTGACGATATTGACGACGTTACCGGCGGTGCGCCCGAATTCCGCCGAAATCGGATTGGTGATAACGGTAAATTCCTGAATCGTCGCTAGGGGAATATTCGTAAAAATAGACTGCCTGCCCCAATCGTCGTTGCCAGTGCTGCCGTCCAAACTGAAACTCGTTTGACGGCGACCGTTGCCGTTGACAACGAACAAAAAGTTGTTCAAAAACAAATCGCCCGTCCCGCGGGCGGGGCGCACCGCCGAATTTAACTGGACGAGATTGGTCAATTTACGCCCGATGATCGGCGTGTCATCAATTTTCTGCAAATCGAGCCGGGTACCGAGCTGTGCCGAATCGGTCTGCACGCTCTCGGTCGTGCCGGAAACATCAACGATATTTTGACTGCCCTGCGGAACTAACGTCACGTCAATCGAAGCGGCTTCATTGGCGCGAAGCTGAATGTCCGATTTTTCCTGAGCGGAGAATCCACTGCCCGCGACCGTAATTTTATATTTCCCGGTCAGCGGCAGATTGGAAATCGTATAGCTTCCGCCGTCATCAGTCACAGCATTGCGGATCAAGCCCGTGGCTTCATTCATCACCGTTACGTTTGCGCCGACGATGACGGCTTTGTTCTCATCTGTAACCTTGCCGCGAATCGTCGCCGTATCAATTGTTTGCGAAAACGCAATCCCCGCTAATGATGTAAAAATCGCCAGTGAAAAACAAAGTCGAAGCAGTTTAATCGAAAATGAAAACATCTTTTTGTTACTCAAAAGAGCTGCATCAAAAGATTGATATTTATCCATAATCCTTCTTATATATTCAGTTTTGCCGTCTTAAATTTTACTAGGGTTTATTCAGAAATTACAGATTAGTCGTGAGTTAGAACTACTACCAGCGGTCGTTTTTAAAAACCACGCGTTCGTTGGAAACAAAAGACGGCTGATTAACCGGCACATTCGTTAAGCGGGTCGGGTCGGTTCAATTTATCCGGAATTTGCCGTAATATCGGATTTGGAATAAATCCAGCACATTGCGGAATTAAAATGTGAATAATCAAATATTAGTTTTTTGACGGGTGAGAAAGGAATACTGAACTTATGTCTCTGGCATACTTAAAAGAAGCGGTGGCGGCAAACGACAAAGAAAAACTGATTCGCTACGTTCGCCTGCATTTCGGCGACGGCAATGAAGACGCGGGCAGAAAAGAGATTGACAAAGCGTGGGTCGAAGCATTGAAGTTGCTGCTCGAACTGCCGCCGACGGAGCGCGAATTTATCGAAAAGACAGTTGGTGAAACGGATGCGGCGACGCTTGCACATCTTTATTTCCGGCTGCACTTTTACTTTGCCGAACGCTCCGGCGAATGGATTCACGATGGAAAAATCTAACCGAGAAAAACAACTGCGCCCCGGTTTGTGGGCGACCGTTAACGAACGCTATCCGGGTTCAATGATTACGAAAACGGATTTCGTGCCGCTGGCAAAATTAACGAAACCATTGTCCGAAACGCGTCTAACGTTCGTTTCAACGGCGGGCGTTCAACCGCGCGGAACACTGCCGTTCGACACCGCGCACCCAATCGGCGATTATACTTTTCGCCGCGTTCCGTCCGGTTCAAAAGTCACCGATTTGGAGATTCATCAATTGAAATACCCGACGTTCGGCGCGGAAAAAGATTTGAATGTGGTTTTTCCGATTGAGCGGTTACAGGAATTGGCGAACGAAGGAATAATCGGAGAACTCGCACCGAATTTTTTCTCGTTTATTGGCTACAATATGGACGCGGAACGGCTCGAAAACACTTTGGCGGAAGACATCGCCGACGCGGTTGAAGCGGAAAAACCAGATGCCGCGCTGCTTGCCCCGGCGTGACCGATTTGCCATCAGAGCATCGCGCTGGTTCAGCGTGTCATTGAAAAAAGAGGAATTCCGACTGTTTCGATCTCGGTCGCATTAGACGTGACCGAACACATCAAACCGCCGCGCACCTTGTTCGCATCGTTTATGATGGGACATCAATTCGGTGTGCTGTTTCATAAACAATTACAGCGCGAAATCATTATGACGGCATTGAGCCGCATCGAAAATGCCGAACGCAGCGGCGACATCTATTTTTTCCCGAAAACGTGGGCGCAGGCGCGAAAGGAAGCCAAAGAAATCGAAAAAAGTTTAGATTTGTAGAGTTAATTTATGGCTGATAAAATCACCGTCGCGCTCGTGCAGGCGAGTCCGGTGTTCAACAATCTGACTGCGAGTTTAGAAAAAGCCGCCGGTTTGATTAAAGATGCCGCCGAAACGGGCGCGAAAGTCGTTGCATTCGGTGAATGCTGGCTCGCCGGTTATCCGGCGTGGCTCGATGTTTGTCCAAACGCCGCGCTGTGGAATTATGAACCGACGAAAAAAGTTTTCGCCCAAATGCGGCGCAACAGCTTGGTCATCGAAAGCGCGGAAACTCAAATTCTGGTAAATGCGGCGCGTAAAAATAAAGTGACCGTCATCATCGGCGCAAACGAACGAGTTGACAAAGGAATCGGCAGCGGCACACTTTATAACACTTTGCTGACGTTCAACGAAACCGGCACACTCGTCAATCACCATCGCAAATTGATGCCGACTTTTACCGAACGTCTCGTCCACGGACAGGGTGACGGCGACGGTTTGAACGCGCCCGAAACTGCCGCCGGTCGCATCGGCGGACTAATCTGCTGGGAACACTGGATGCCGCTGGCTCGACAGGCAATGCACAATACGGGCGAACAAATCCACATCGCCGTTTATCCGACCGTCCACGAAATGCACCAAATCGCCAGCCGCCAATATGCGTTTGAGGGCAGATGTTTTGTTCTCGCCGTCGGTTTGATTATGAAAGCGGACCAATTGCCGGACGAACTTTCAACGCCCGAAATTGCCGATAAAATGCCGCTTGTGCTACGCGGCGGAAGTTGTCTCATTGCCCCCGACGGCTCATTTATCATCGAACCCGTTTTCGACCGCGAAACAATTTTGACGGCGGAAATTAATTTGTCACAGATTGACGAAGAAAAAATGACGCTCGACGTTTCCGGTCATTACAGCCGCAACGGTATTTTCGATTTTACCGTCAATAAAGATTCGCGCCGCTAATTGATGTTAAATGGTCAGAACTGCCTGCGGTAGCGGGCGGTTTAATCTCAATAATAAACTTGAACCACCCGTTATCACAGACGGTTCTGACTTCACCGACTAATAATTGACCGAACAGTAATTTGAAACCTTAAACCTTAAACCCGAAACCTTAAGAGATATTCGGAATCCAAAACACGCGCCCGCCGTCGGCTGTTTTTCTCAGCCCTAGATTGGCAAGCTGCGATTCGGGAACGCCCAGAAAAGTAAAATGCGGCAAATCCGACACGACCGTTTGAAACCAGCCGTGTTTCGCCAAAATGTCGCGCACTTTCGGGTTTTCGTGTTCATTGACATCGAACGCAAGCATTGAAATATGCTGTGATGTTCCGGGCGGCGCGACGGAGTAAATAATTGATTTCGATAAATCTTTGGCGAAAAATATTTCTTCCGATTCGAGTTCTAAAATTTCGGAAACCTGCTCGAACGACGACAAAACGCGAATTCTTTCGGCTTCCGTTTCGGTAATTTTTTCCTTTAAAGTCCAGTGCGTCAATCCGGGATTAACGCGGCTCGCCCACAATTCAACGGTTCCCGAATAATTTCTTTTAGCCGAATCTGCACCGCGAGGCGTAATCGTCAAATTACTTTGCCCGGCTTCGGCAATCGCGTTTTTCAATGATTTCATCGCCGGAGTTTGCAGTTCGATTGCAATATTGCCGATAATTTCTTTGGTCTGCGGCACTTTATTTTGCCAGTTTACAACCTCATCTTCATCTCTGAAAACAACTACATTCGGCAAAATTGTTTCGCCGCCAGCAACAAACATCGCGCCGTATTCTCCTAATATCTTTTGCCCGACGAAATCGGAAGGCGTTACGAAATTTTCGGGCAAATTGGAAAAAAAAATTTGATTTTTTTTATGTTTCACTTCTAAAATGTTCGAGTTGATGTTCATTGCGACAAGTCGGCAAAAATTTATCTTGCAGATATGATACTAAAAATTTACAATCTCGTAATATGAAAAAACCCGCGCAAATTTTGAAAAGAACTTTACTGGTTTTTTATGCGATTCTGATTCACATATTTGCGGCGATGTTTATTTATCAAGAATTCATCAAACCGTATTTTACCTACGATGAAGTCAAAATTGAAAATGTTCAAGATTTGACGAAAGAAGAAAAATATCCGACACCTCTGCCGATTCCTTCGACTGTTCCGACGTCTGAAACGCCGAATGATTTTAATCAAAACAATCAAAGTAATTCAAATGTTTCGACCGGAAATACGACTCAGGATAATACATCTATTTCAGTTTCAAACACAACGCTGATGATTCCCGTCGCCGGCATCAAACGCGGACAATTGCAGGACACTTATACCGACGATCGTTCGGAAGGTCGCGTACATAACGCGATAGATATTATCGCGCCGGTCGGAAGTCCGGTCGTAGCAACTTCCGATGGCGAAATTGTTAAATTTTTCGACAGCGAACGCGGCGGAATCACTATCTATCAATTTAGTCCCGACAAACATTTTATTTACTATTACGCTCATCTGCAAAAACGTGCCGAAAACCTGAACGAACACGATTTCGTCAAACAGGGAACTATTATCGGATATGTTGGCGACACCGGAAATGCGGGCGCGGGAAATTATCATCTGCATTTTGAAATTATGATTTCCGAAGACCCGAAAAGTTACTGGAAAGGCACGGATATTAATCCTTATCCTTTACTCAAAAACGGTTTGGAAAACCCGCAATAACAACATTTCGATTAAATTATAAATCTGTAAGTATAGGAACGAAAGTTGCTTATACTTCAATTTGTAAGAATTCAAACTAATTGAATACAAATTCCTGAGGAAAATTAACTATGAAGCCTGAATTTAATAAAAACTATATCGGCAAATCTGCCTTGTTTTTTATTTTGTGTGCAGTTGCTTTGCTGACTTTCGGTTGCGTTCCGCCGCAAAGTAACACAACTAATGTAAACGTCGAAACTGTTCCGGCAAATACCAATACTGCCAAAACAACCGTTGTGACGGAGAAGAAAAAAGAACCGAATATGCAAATTCCGGTTACTTTGCCTGTGCTTGACGCAATGTTTTCGGACGAGAATTTCTCTAAAGACCTAAAATCAAATGCTCAGTTGAGCGATGAAGAAATTGACAAAATCAAGAAAACCGCGCACGATGCGGTCATAAATTTAGGCGACGAAGATTCGGGAAATACCGGATCAACCCGCGCCGCGATGGAACGGGCAAGCACTCAAATTCGTGAAATTGTCGGCGACGAAAAAGCCGCCAAGGTTTTTGATTTTGTTCAGCAACGCTGGTCAAACGGGGGCGACGAACCAAACAATGTCGAAGATAAAAATTCGGCAAGCGTCAATGGAGTTCCGACCGACACGCGAATTGTCGTCAACGCTCCGGCGTATCGAATGGATTTGTTTCAGGAAGGCAAATTAGTCAAATCTTATAAAATAGGCATCGGCTATCCTGAATTTCCGCTGCCGAGCGGTTTGCGTCAGGCGAAAACCGTTATTTTTAATCCGACTTGGACACCGCCGGACGAACCTTGGGTAAAAGGCAAAGTCGAAGCCGGCAAAACTATTGAAGCCGGAAGCGCAGCAAATCCTTTGGGACCGATTAAAATTCCAATCGGACTTCCTTCGCTGATTCACGGCGGGAAATCAGCAGCAAAACTCGGCGGGTTCGCTTCCCACGGCTGCGTTGGTTTAACCAATTCGCAGATTCAGGATTTTGCGATGAACTTAACAAAGTTGTCCGGCAATCCGTTGACGCAACAAGATATTTTGGATTACGCGAAGCAAAAAACCGAGACGAAAGATGTAAAACTAGAGAAGACGATTCCGGTCGAACTTCGCTATGAAACAATCGTCGTTGAAGGCGGGAAATTAAATATTTACCGCGATGTTTACGAACGCGGAACAAACACCGAAGAAAATCTGCGCCGCGTTTTGGATAGTTACGGAATTTCCTTCGACAATCTAAATCAAAAAGACCGCGAAAACATCTTAAAAGGTTTGGAGCAAATGGCTTATAACGCTAAAGGAGAATCAGTCTCCGAGAATAGTAATTCAAATACCGAAAATTCAAATGCAAATAATAAGCCGACAAACATCAATTCCAAAAGTAAAGATTCAAAAGATTCTAAGGACGAATCCGGCGAAGTGACGAGAAATATCAAAGGAAAAAAACGAGTGTCGTTTAATCTTGCCGAACTCAAAGGAAAAGGTTATCCCGCGCCTGTTGATTTGAGTGAAAAGTAAAATTTGCTCAATGAAATGTTAGCCTGAGATATTTTCATCAGAAAATAATCTCAGGCTTTTTTAGTAATTCGTCAGCCAAAACTTGTGACCGTCAATCAAAAACGGTTTCAAACCGAGTTGCGGCAATTCGGTTTCTTTGACACCTAAATAAGTAAAATGCGGAAAATCGCTTTTAACCGTTTGGAACCAACCGTGTTCGGCAAGAATATTTCTCACTTTCAGATTTGGAAACTGCACAACATCCAAAGCGAGCATAAAAACATGCTGCGACGCGCCGGGTGCGGCAACCGAATAAAGAATTGATTTGGAAAAATCTTTGCTGAAATAAAAACCTTTATTTTCCCACTCCAAAACTTTTGCAATTTGTTCGTGAATCGGTAATTTTCCTGCTTCTTCCGCATCTTCGCGGGAAATTTTTCCTTTTTTGACCCAGTAATTCAGTGCCGGAAGAAATCTCGAATTCCACAAAACTTCCGTATTGCGATAAGAACGCGCACCGGCGATTGAACCTCCGCGCGGCGTAATTTTTAGACCTTCCGCTTCCGCTTCCGCTTCCGCTTCCAGCAAAGCATTCATCGCCGGTTCCTGCAAAGTTATTGAAACATTATTGAAAGTTAATGTTTTAGATTTGGATTCATTTTGATACGTTTTTACTTCAAGATCATTGTTAAATATACATTTTGTCGGAAGTCTGACATTATTTTCGGCGATGAAAATTGCTCCGTATTCTATAAAAACACGCTTTGCTACCGCATCATTGTCAATCGGGCAAATGTCTTCGAGTTTCAAACCGAATTTCTCCGAATTTCCGTCAATTTTTGTGGTTTTCTTTATCTTTGATAGTTTTTTTTCGACAACTTTCCGAAAATTTGAAGTTGTTTCGTTAAATGTTTGAGCAAATGTTGCAGAATTACAAAATATTACAGCAAAGATAAATGTAAATCCGAAATTTAAAACCGACTTGAGTATAGATGTTGAATTTTTTGTGTGCTTCATTCTTCTTTTAGTAAATCGGCAGAACCGTTCGACGCGATTTTTTTATCTTACAAAATCATTCAATAAAAAAGCATAGAAGAAATTAATTTCCCTCTATGCTTGAAGTTTACAGAATTATTACGGTTAGACGCTCATAATTTCTTCTTCTTTATTTTTGGCAAGTTCATCAATTTTTCCGGTGTATGTGTTGGTCATCTTTTGAACTTCATCCATTCCGCGACGTTCGTCGTCTTCGGAAATGTCTTTGTCTTTCGCCATTGATTTGAGCAAATCATTTGAACTGTGGCGAACTCCGCGAATGGCGATTTTGTGTTCTTCCGCAATTTCTCCGACTTGTTTGGCAAATTCGCGGCGGCGTTCTTCGTTCATCGCAGGAACTGAAAGTCTGATAATTTTTCCGTCATTTGAAGGATTCATTCCGAGGTTTGCCAAATTTATCGCTTTCTCAATCGCGCCGATCTGCGTTGCATCCCACGGCTGAACGGTCAGCATCTGCGGTTCAGGAACGGCAATCGAAGCCATTTGACTAAGCGGCGTTGAAACCCCGTAATAATCAACCGTCACCGCATCGAGAATGCCGACGTTCGCCCGACCAGTGCGAACATTGGCAAGTTTGCGCTGCAAATCGTCAATGACGGCTTCCATACTCGGTTTTGTTTCTTTCAATATAATATCTACACTCATAATCTCTTAATTATTTTCCTGTAAAAGTTTATTTAATATTTCAATTTCAGCTATCGGTTCTCCATCAGAATCCGGGTAATAAATCCTGATTTCGCGCAATGTCGGGGGCGAAACGTGGCGTGTGTCTGTTTTAGTTTGGACATCCATACGACGATTCTAATGAACTTCGGTCGTCAATCGCAAATAGACTTTTGAGTTATCGTTGAAATCCTACCGTTTTCCGGTTTTCTTCAACCTGCTTTTTGCATTTTACTGCCGACCGAGACAAGCGTTCCGATTGATAAATCGCCTTTGACGGCTTTGGTGATGTTGCCGTTTTCGCGCATATTGAAAACCATAATCGGCAAATCGTTATCCATACACAGGGAAATTGACGAGGCGTCCATTACTTTTAACTGCTGTTCGAGAACTTCCTGATATGAAATTTTTTCGTAGCGCGTCGCATCGGGATTCGTCATCGGGTCAGCCGTGTAAATACCGTCAACTTTCGTGCCTTTCAAAATAATATCGGCTTTGATTTCAAGGGCGCGAAGCGAGGCGGCAGAGTCGGTCGTAAAAAACGGATTGCCGGTTCCAGCGGCGAAGATGACGACGCGCTTTTTTTCCAAATGACGAATCGCGCGGCGGCGAATAAACGGTTCGGCAAGCTGCGGAATGTCAATCGCTGACATCGCCCGCGTGTAAACATTCAATTTTTCCAGCGCGTCCTGCAAAACAACGGCGTTCATCACCGTCGCGAGCATTCCGATATAATCCGCGCTCGACCGGTCCATATTACCCGCACTTTTTGAAACGCCGCGAAAGATATTGCCGCCGCCGACGACGACCGCTACTTCTACACCTAATTCATGAACGTCCTTAATTTCCTGCGCGACCGATTCGGCGACCTTCGTATCAATGCCGTAATTTTGATCGCCCATCAACGCTTCGCCGGAAATTTTGAGCAGTATTCGATTGTAAGCCGCCGTTTCTTTCGCTTTGCTTGTTTTCATACTTCTGAATTTAACTTATAAAACCGTCTGCTAAAAGCCTGGAAAACAAAAAAGCCCAAACAACTTTGGGCTTTTCTACGTTTCAAATTAATTTCCAACCATCGAAGCAACTTCGGCGGCGAAATCATCCACTTTTTTCTCGATGCCTTCACCCATCTTATAGCGCGTGTACCGGCGCACCGTGATATTTTCTTTGATCGAAGCTATTTTCTCGGCAACCAGTTCACCGATCGTTTTCGACGGATCTTTGACAAATGCCTGATCAAGCAAAACATTATCTTCATAATATTTGTTGACACGTCCTTCGATAATTTTATCTATCACGTCAGCAGGCTTGTTCGCATTTTTCGTATCGTTTTTGAGTTGATCGCGCAAAATTTCGCGTTCTTTTTCCAATTCTTCTGCCGGAACATCTTCGCGCCGCAGATACTGCGGGTCTGATGCGGCAACGTGCATCGCTACGTCCTTAACCAATTGCTGAAATTCTTCGCCGCGCGCAACAAAATCGCTTTCGCAGTTGATTTCGACCATCACACCGACTTTTCCGCCCATATGAATATACGAACCGACCGCGCCTTCCGCCGTCACGCGACCGGCTTTTTTGTCCGCCGTCGCCATTCCTTTTTTGCGAAGAATTTCGACTGCCTGTTCGACATCGCCGTTCGCTTCGACCAGCGCGTTTTTACAATCTACCATTCCCGCGCCCGTTTTTTCGCGCAGATCTTTGACCGCGCTTGCTTTGATTTCTGACATTATTTGCTCCAAAAAAAATTTGTTATACTTTTTATAAAAAAGCGCAGCCTGTTTTCGTTATTCAACGGAAACCAGCTACGCCTGCGAGATGAAAATTAACTGTCTAACTAGCTGTCGCTTCGGTTGTTTCCTCTTGCTTAATCATCTCTTTTTGCTCATCAGTCAATTCCAACTGCGTGGTCGCCGTCACCAGTGCATCCTTGGTGACAATTTTCGCCATATCTTCCGAAGCTGATGATTCAATTTGCGACTTGACATCGGAAGGTTTTCCTTCGTCGCCAAATGCTCCGGCAACTTCGGGAACGCTCTTACCTTTGGTCGTCGGCGCAGTTGAAATTGGATGGGTCGCTTTGGCAGTTGCCACTGATTTATCAGCGATATTAATTTCAACATCCGAAGACTTTTTAGCATCTTCCATCATCACGTCTTTCTTGGTCGGCGACGCTTCCGGCAATCTTCCCGTGTTATCATCACCTTCATTCTCATCCACAGAAACCGACGAATCATCTGCGTTTTCATTTTCGTCCGAATCGTCAGCAGTTTGAACGCCCATCCCTTCGGTGGCAATGTTTTTACCTTCCAAAATCGCATCAGCAATGCGCGAAGTAAACAAACGAATAGCTCGAAGCGCATCGTCGTTACCCGGAATAACTTGGTCAATACCTTCCGGTGAACAGTTCGTGTCAACGACCGCGACGACCGGAATGTCGAGCCGATTGGCTTCGGCAACGGCGATGTCTTCCTTACGAACGTCAATGATGAAAAGCATATCCGGCAGTCCGTTCATATCACGAATACCGGCGAGATTCTTCATTAAACCTTCGTGTTGGCGGTCAAGCTGTAAACGCTCTTTTTTCGTAAGCATTTCAAAGCGGCCGTCTTCCTTCATTCCTTCGATGTCCTTCATCTTCTTAACCGATTTCTGCACGGTTTGGAGATTGGTCATCAACCCGCCGAGCCAGCGGTTATTGACGTAAAACTGTCCACAGCGTTCGGCTTCTTCTTTGATCGCATCCTGCGCCTGACGTTTGGTGCCGACGAATAAAATTTTAAGATTAGGTTTTTCCGTTACTGCTTCCTGCACATAGTTAAGTGCATCGCGGAAAAGTTTTTGTGTTTTTTGCAGGTCAATAATATAAATGCCGTTGCGTTCACCGAAAATATACTCTTTCATTTTCGGATTCCAACGCCGCACCTGATGACCAAAGTGAACGCCCGCTTCGAGCAGTTCCTTCATTGTAACTGTAGCCAAAATTTAAAATCTCCTCAACTTATTGGTTTTCTTGTACTCGCCGCAACACGCCGGATCAACCAAAAGGGTTGCGACAATGGTTTAATAATTTTGGATTTTAGATTGCCGGTTTTCGGTTGAATGGCGAGAAATACAAATATATCTCTTTCATTCTTGAATCCGGTCAAAAATCTAAAATCCAAAATCGAATTAGCGTTTCGAAAATTGGAACCGCGCACGCGCACCTTTCTGACCGTATTTTTTACGCTCTTTCTGGCGCGGGTCACGTGTAACAAGTCCCGCTTTTTTCAACGCCGGACGCAGATCCGCGTTATATTCCATCAGAGCGCGGGTGATGCCGTGACGCACCGCACCGGCTTGACCGGCGGTTCCGCCGCCTTTGACATTGACTAAAATATCAAATTTTCCGGTTGTATCCGTCAAACGAAGCGGTTGATGAATAATCATTCGCAGTGCTTCATTCGGAAAATACTCTTCAAAATTGCGCCGATTGACGATTAACGCGCCGCTTCCCGGACGCAAATAAACACGCGCCGTCGAAGTTTTTCTGCGTCCCGTGCCGTAATACTGAATGTCTGCCATATTTCTTTGGGTTCAATGTTTAAGGTTCAAGTTCAATATTATTTAAATTTTGAGCCTTAAACCTTTAACCGTTTTTATTTAGTTTCGATTTCGATGCTTTGCGGATTTTGGGCGGCGTGGCGATGATCGCCGTCGGCGTAAACTTTGAGTTTTTTGATCATCGCTTTTCCGAGTTTGGTTTTCGGAACCATTCCTTTAACCGCCAATTCAATAACTCTTTCGGGGTTTTTAATAAACATATCCTTAACGGTCACTTCACGAAGACCGCCCGGGTAAAGTGTGTGCCGCCGATACATTTTCTGGTCGTTTTTCGACCCTTTAAAAATGGCGTGACGCGCGTTAATAACAACAACGTGATCGCCCATATCTAAAAATGGTGTCCACGCCGGATTATTTTTACCCGTCAGCATCCGTGCAACTTCAGTTGCCAGCCGACCGACAGTTTTGCCGTGTGCGTCAACCACAAACCATTTGCGGTTGTCCGCCAAACCCTTTCCGCTTGGAAAATAAGTACTCATAATTGCCTGCTTTATTTAAAATTTCCGCCAAAACGCGAACAAACAGAATAACGAAAAAAGATTTCAGCGTCAAGCCTGACTATGTTAAATCTTATTTGTCAAAATTTCCCTGACGCAAACATTATAAAGTGTGGATTAGCACCAATTTATCAAAAACGGTCGGAGGCAAGAAACACGACAAAAAACTGTTAATGTCAAGACCGACAAGCTATTCTAAACACTTTGTCTTAAAACGAGATACAAGGATTTCCGGGAAAAACATTTTTCAAAGAGTTGCTTTTACAACAAATTCATCATGCACAAGGTCAATTTCAAATTTTACTGTGACATAGAATATTCGTTTTTGACTTTTTGTTTACTTTGTTTTTCATCGCCGCGCCGCAGATTCAACATTTTCAAACTCTGCCGTGCTTCGTCAACTTCATCCTGCAATTTTTCATCAATGTGTTCCGGCGGAATTTTGAGCAGTTTTTCATACGACAAAACAGTCTCGTCAATTCTGTCGAGTCTTTCATATAACGAACCCAATTCATAAAGCACAAACGCATTTTCGGGGTCTTTTAACAAGGCTTGATTGTAACTGGTGACGGCATCCCAATTTTGGCTGGAACCCATTTGTTTGTCAGCGAGTTTTATCCAGTAAGTGTTAGATTCGGGGGAGAGTTTTATTACTTTTCTGAATTCGGCTTCCGCTTTTTGAGAGTCAGGTTTTTCCGATAGAATTTCTCCTAAAATCCAATGTCCCGCTGCATTGTCATGGTCTAATTCAAGTCCCAGATTAACCGCTTTTTCGGCGCGGTCAAATAATTTAACTCTTGCTTCGTGACTTTTCATAACAAACTTATGTCGTACAAAAACGTCGGCAAGTAAAAAATACAAACGAGGATCGTCGGGCGCAAAACTTGCATTTTCAGCGTTGAGAACTGCTGCCGGATCAATGCAAATAAGAGATTGTTCGTATTTTTTCTTGTCGAAAAGTTCAAAACACTTGTTTAAAACACCATCGCTGCCGGTTCGGGCAATTTCCTGCGCCCGGTCTGGAAAATCATTAGCTGATGTTTCATAACATCCGGTCGCTGCGGCAAAATCGTCTTTATCAAGTAATTTCTGACACTGCTCAAGTGCCAGATCAGCAGTTTTCGGTTTGTTTTGACAGGAAGTATTCAGCATAATCCCGGCACTGATAAACATCAGAAATGAAAAATAGAGTAGATGGCTTTTTACATTATTCATATTTATGCTTTTACAAATTGCCTGCTCTTTTCGCTTTGAAAGCGAACCGGCGATGTCGGGCATCAGGTTATTTATCACAAGCATTCTTTCGACGCGCAACCTTTATTATCGTTAATTGCCTGCCGCCTTTGATTTCGGTATTTCTTCTTTCAACTGTTTTTCTCTTCTCGCTTTCAACTTATCAATGCCTATTTTGAGCTTATCCTTGAATTCGAAGTCGAGTGTCAGCATTTTTTCGTAAATTTCGATTGCTTCATCGAGCCGATTCGTTTTTTCATATAATATTCCGAGATCGAGAAGCGTCGAAGTGTCGCCCGGATTTTTCGACAACATCTGTTTGTAAATAGCTTCAGCCCCCGAAGCATCACCTAATTTCTGTTTGACAGATGCGTAATCTCTTTGACAACTCAGATTTTCAGGTTCCAGCCGAATGGCTGACATACAAGCTGTTAGTGCCGCCAGAATATTATTTTTATCTCCCAAAATCTGACACCGCTCATCGTAACCCGAACTGTCCGTAGGATATTGCGATATAAAAATGTTTATCGTTTTTTCGGCTTCGTCCAATTGGTTTGACCTTTTATATATCCTTGCTAAAAATATATTTGCAAAAACTTCGTTTGGATACTTTTTAAGAAGATTTTCCAAACACTGTGCGCCGACAACCGTATCTTCGTGACCATGTTTTACACACTTATCTAGCTGCGCGTCATAGCGTTCTTTACAGGTTTAACAGCTGCCCGCACCGACACAATGAAACAAGATGAAAAAACTCAAAGCGATCTTCATTAATTGTGAAAAGTAATTATTTTTGTGTTTTGAGTATTGCATTTTTCGACCTTAATTTTTGAAAAACCATCGTTTGGTTTGTGTCAAAGTGCTAAATATAATTGGTTTTGCTATTGTATTTGAATAAACTGCACCTGTCTATAAAATTCTTTTAAGGAGGAAAATCTATGAAAACAAAATCTTGTTTGCTGATCATTATCGGGCTGATTTTTTCCATTCAAATTTGCGCTCAAACCATCCAGCCAAATTCCGGCAATCAGCCGCCGGGTTCGATTGACAATATTTCGGAAGAACTGACGAAAGTTTCAAAATCGCTTCAGATTTTCAACAAAAACTTTAAAGCGTTTCTCGAAAAACTGCCGCAGGGATTAACTTTTAATGAAAAGCAGCAGAATCTGCTGCTCGCTTTTGAAATTCTCAATCGGGCGGAACAGCGGCTCGAAATTTTGCAGAAATTTCAAATCGAATTGACAGAGAAACAGGCGGAATTGAAAAACCGTTTGACGCAGGTCGAACAGAATATGACTCCGCAGGGCATCGAACGGAGCATCACTTTTCTCGGGACGACCAACACGGAGGAAATTCGTGACAGCCGCCGTAAAATGCTCGAATCCGAACGCAATAATTTGCGTGAATTATTGACGCAGGTCGGGCAGAATCTCGCCGATACGTCCGGTGAAGTGCGCGGCGCGGCGACTTTTGTTAAAAGACTGCGCGAAAAAATTCTGCCGCAGATTCAACAGGAAGTTTCCAATTTCTAACAATTTGCAAATTACCGAAAACCCGTCTAACTTTATTGAATATGCAACCGACAACTAAACCGGAACCGAAAAATAAACTCGAACTTCTCAGAGAAAAAACCCGACAGGCAGAACAGGGCGGCGGCGCGGCGCGGGTCGCCAAACACAAGGCGCAGGGAAAAATGTCGGCGCGGGAACGCATCGAATTTTTTCTCGACGACGGCTCGTTTGAAGAATTTGATAAATTCGTCGTTCATCGTTCGACTGATTTCGGTCTCGAAAATCAAAAATTTCCCGGTGACGGTGTAATCACCGGACACGGACTCGTTGACGGGCGCGAAGTTTTCATTTTCGCACAGGATTTCACCGTCTTCGGCGGCTCTCTGAGCGAAACACACGCGCAGAAAATCGTCAAAGTGATGGATTTTGCGATGAAAACCGGCGCACCGATGATCGGGCTGAACGATTCCGGCGGTGCGCGAATTCAGGAAGGCGTGGTTTCACTTAGCGGTTACGCCGATATTTTTCTGCGAAATACGCTGGCAAGCGGTGTCGTTCCACAAATTTCCTGTATTTTGGGTCCGTGTGCGGGCGGCGCGGTTTATTCACCGGCGATCACGGATTTCAACGTGATGGTCAAAGACACTTCATATATGTTTATCACCGGACCGGACGTGATAAAAACCGTCACGCACGAAGAAGTTACCAAAGACGAACTCGGCGGCGCGATGACGCACAATTCGATTTCCGGCGTAGCGCATTTTGCCGCTGACGACGATGAACACGCGCTACGGCTGACACGCGAACTGCTGTCGTTCGTGCCGTCGAACAACATGGAAAATCCGCCGTTTGTGGCGACCAACGACGCTTCAAACCGGACTGATGAAAAGCTGAATTCCATCGTGCCGGAGATTTCCACTCAGCCGTATGACATCCGCGAAATTATTAACATCATCGCCGACGAAAATTATTTTTTTGAGGTGCAGGAACATTACGCGGCGAACATCGTCATCGGTTTTGCACGTTTGGGCGGGTTTTCGGTCGGCATCGTCGCCAATCAACCGGCATTTCTCGCCGGAGTTTTGGATATTGACGCATCAATCAAAGCGGCGCGGTTCGTCCGTTTCTGCGACTGTTTCAACATTCCGCTGATTACCTTTGAAGACGTTCCCGGTTTTCTGCCGGGTGTCAATCAGGAACACGGCGGAATTATTCGGCACGGCGCGAAACTGCTTTACGCTTACGCCGAAGCGACTGTTCCAAAAATTACGGTCATTACGCGTAAGGCTTACGGCGGCGCATACTGCGTGATGGCTTCAAAACATATTCGCACCGACATAAATTTCGCCTACCCGACAGCGGAAATCGCCGTGATGGGCGCGGAAGGTGCGGTCGGCGTTTTATACCGCAAAGAAATTTCGGAAAATTCGGAAGAGTATCGTAAAAACAAAGTCGCTGAGTTTGAAGATAAATTTGCCAACCCGTACATCGCCGCCGAACGAGGTTTTATTGACGAAGTAATCGAACCGGTGATGACGCGACCGAAACTTATTCGGGCTTTGAAATTGCTGCAAAATAAACGCGACACCAATCCGCCGAAAAAACACGGCAATATTCCACTTTAGAAACTACTTTAAGTGTCGGCACGAGGACACTTAAAGTAATTTCTGAAGATTGCTTTAGAAGTTCCCTATTTTATGGCTTTTTCACAAGTACAGCGTCCGACGCGGGCGGAAATTGATTTGGACAATCTCGCCTTTAACTTCCACTCTGTAAAAAAATTTGTCGGTAAAAACATCGAGTATATGGCAGTCGTCAAAGCCGACGCTTACGGTCACGGCGCAGTAAGATGTGCGCGGCGATTGGAAAAAGAGGGAGCTGACTGGCTTGCCGTCGCACTGCCGGAAGAAGGTTTGGAATTGCGGAACAACGGGATTGAAAAACCTATTTTGTGTTTGGGCGGCTTCTGGAACGGACAGGAAAATCTGCTGCTCGAATACAATTTAACGCCCGTCGTCTATCGTTTAGAGCAAGCGGAAAAACTCGACCACGCCGCCAAAACAAAAAATATTTCGGCAAAAATCCACATCAAAATTGATACCGGAATGGGCAGAATCGGCGTTCGTTTCGATGAAATTAAAGAATTTGCAAAAGCTTTAAAAAACTACCAAAATCTAAATATTGAAGGTTTGATGACGCATTTTGCGGCGGCGGATAATTTGACGGAAAATGACTTTACGAATAGGCAGATAAAAAGATTTGATGAAGCATTGAAAATCTTTGAGGAAAACGGTTTTTGCCCGAAGTATAAGGACTTGGCTAATTCTCCGGCGGCGGTCGCGCACGAAAATTCGCACGGCAATATGGTTCGGTTGGGCGGCGTTTTATACGGTTTGGGCGATGATGTTCTGCCGAGGAATATTGATAAACCGGAACTTCGCGCCGTGATGTCGCTTCGTTCGCAGATTTCATATTTGAAAAAAGTTCCGCAGGGTGAAAGTTTGGGTTACAGCCGGACGTTTATGACCGAACGCGATTCGTTAATTGCGACGATTCCAGTCGGTTATCACGACGGTTACAGCCGCTGTTTTTCAAATTGCGGTCGAGCTGTCATCAATGGTTTTTATGTTCCGATTGTCGGCAGAATCTCGATGGACTGGACGATTTTGGATGTCACCGACGTTCCGAATGTTAAAGTGAATGATGAGGTAATTTTAATCGGCGAACAAAATAATCTAAAAATCACGGCGGAGGATTTGGCGAAATTGAGCGGGACGATTTCCTACGAAATAACCTGCGGAATAAACTGCCGGGTGCCGAGAAAATATGTTGAAAGCAAATAAACGCGCGTGGTTTAAAAAACTTTTCTCAATTTACAACCGCAATTTATTCAAACGCCGTTTTCATTCGCTGCACGTTTCGGGGTTAGATAATCTGCGGAACAAAAATTCTGAAATTCCGCTGATAATTTACGCAAATCATTCTGGCTGGTGGGACGGACTCGTCGTTTTTGAAATTTGCCGGCAGGCAAAAGCGGATTTTTACGTGATGATGGAAGAAAAGCAGTTGAAAAGTTTGTTTCTTTTCCGCAAACTCGGCGCGTTTTCCGTCGTGCGGGAAAAGCCGCGAAATGCCGTCGAAAGTATCAATTACGCGGTCGAGCTTTTGAAAAATCCGTCCGCGACGCTGCTGATTTTTCCGCAGGGCGAGATTTTACCGAACGATGCACGACCGTTGAAATTTTACAATGGTTTATCAAGAATTATCGAGAAATCCGGTAAAGTTTTATGTTTGCCGATGGCAATTCGCTACGAATTTTTGGGTGAATTCAAGCCGCAGATTTTTGTCAAAATCGGTGAAGCCGGATTAATCGAAACAGAAAAGAATTTCAAATCAAAAGATTTGACCGGAAGAAATGCAGATATTTTGACAAACTTGCTCGACAAATTAAAATCAGACGTTGCTGGCGAAAATTTTAGCCAATACGAGCGCGTAATTTAGATTTCTTAGGAGCGCGGAAGTCCCGTCCGCTTCAACACCAGCGAAGCGAAGTGTTGAATACGTTCGGTAACGAGAATTTTCTTGAAACGCAGGATTAGTGAGATGATAAATGCGTTATTTGTGTGAAGTTCGTTGATAA
Source organism: Pyrinomonadales bacterium (assembly GCA_038235165.1). Classification (GTDB taxonomy): domain Bacteria; phylum Acidobacteriota; class Blastocatellia; order Pyrinomonadales; family Pyrinomonadaceae. The sequence continues at coordinate 75,707 of JBBSUG010000006.1, read as the reverse complement.
TCTTGATGCAGTGAGACGTTTTTTTGCATTTGTCTGTTTGTAATTCACTGACAACGCTTCCAACTTTGCTTCGCTGGTTGGCGGACGAGCCGTCCGCGCTCCGAAAAATCAAGTGCCGACACCGAAAGTTTCATCAATTGAAATGCCGATTTTACAGGAACTCGTCGCCATTGGCGGCGCGGACAATCTGCGTTTTTTGTACGAACGACTTCCCGCTTACTTCCCGCAACTGTCGGAAGAAGAAATTGGCGACGGGAGAAATAAATATTGGCGTGGTGCCGTGCAAAAAGCGGGCAAATCACTAGACGAGCAAAATTTCATCGAACGCGAGCGCGGCAATTGGACGATTACTGAGAAAGGAAGAAAGGAAGTCGAACGAGAAATTTCCGGTTTCGCTTTAATCGTCGAAGAAGAAGAAGAAACTCTTTCACACACGAATATTCAGGAAATGCTGGTAAATATCGGCGAATGTTTGGGTTTTCACGCTGAAACCGAGTTTGAATATTACGACGTAATCTGGCGCGAATCAGTGAAAAGCGAGCGAATTTCGCACATTTTTGAAGTTCAGAGCAAGGGCAATATTGATTCCGCCTTTGCCAAACTAAAACGCGCTTATCAGGCACAGCGCACCAAACCTTTTCTCGTCATCGCGTCGGAACGGGATTTGAATCGCGCCCGTCAATCTTTGAGCCGCGAATTTCACGACATCGAAACCGTCGTCACGCTGCTGACCTTCGCCCAAATCAAAAAAGTTCACCAAAACCTGAACAACATTGCTGAAATTATCAAAGAGTTTCTGCTAAAATAATTTCACTGATGAACAACGAAACTCCGATTCGGCGGCAGTATCTGACGATCAAAGCCAAACATCAAAACGCTATTCTGCTTTTCCGGCTGGGCGATTTTTACGAAGCCTTTGACGACGATGCGCGGCTATTGGCGCGTGAATTGGACATTGCGCTGACTTCCAAACCGATGGGCAAAAATATGCGTGTGCCGCTCGCCGGAATTCCGCATTACGTTCTCGAAAAACATCTGGCGACGCTGATTTCGCGTGGTCATCGCGTGGCGATTTGCGAACAGACTTCGAGCGTTCCGGTTAAAAATGACGACGGGAAAAGGTTGATTCAGCGCGAAGTCGTTCGCACCGTCACCGCCGGAACAGTCATCGAACCGCAGCTGTTAGACAGCAAATCTAATAATTATCTCGTTTCATTTTTCAGCGACGGACACCGCGCCGGCATCGCTTACGCCGACATTACGACCGGCGATTTTGCAGCGACGGAAATTGATAACAAAGACGCTCTAAGCGAATTGCAAAGACTTTCGCCTGCCGAAATCGTCATCGCCAACACGCAGGAGACATTCAGCAACCGCGATTTGCCGCAGTTCGTTACGAAAATAGAAACGGAGATATTTGCGTTTGAAAACGCCCGCCAAACCCTTTTCAAACATTTCCACACGAAAACTTTACAGCCGTTCGGCTTGGAAGATTCGCCGCTTGCCGTGTCAGCGGCGGGCGCGTTAATCGCTTATCTGCAAACCGCTCAAAATGAATCGGCTGAACAATTAACCCGTTTGACTAATTACGATTTCAGCGAATTTATGCTGCTCGACGGCAATACTTTGCGGAGTCTCGAAATTTTTGACAGCGCATCCGGGGCGAGCCTTTTGTCGGTGATTGACCGCACGAAAACAGCGATGGGCGGCAGACTTTTGCGAAAATGGCTGCGTCAGCCGCTGCTCGACTGCGCGGAAATTTACCGGCGACAGGAACACATTCAATGGTTTGTCGAAAATTCCGAAGCGCGCGAAAAACTCCGGGAAATCCTCGCTGACATCAAAGATTTGGAACGCCTTTCGAGCCGCGCCAAAGCCAATTATATCTCGGCTTATGAACTTCGCGCCTTCGGGAAAAGTGTCGAATTAATTCCGCTCGTCAAGGATATTCTGCGTGCCGACACGGTTCGTTTCGGGCAGACTTTGACGCATCTGCCGGAATGTGTGGAAACGGCGCAGTTGATTGATATTGGCATCGCCGAAGAATTGCCGTCGCGCTACAACGACCAGACCGGAATTATCCGCACGGGTTTTTCGGAAGATTTGGACAAACTGCGCGAAACATTGAAAAATGGCAAAGGGTTTCTGGCGGAAATGGAGAAACGCGAACGCGAAAAAACCGGAATCAAGTCGCTGCGCGTCGGTTTTAATAAGGTTTTCGGCTATTACATCGAAGTCACCAAACCGAATATTCATCTCGTCCCTGACAATTACAGCCGCAAACAAACGCTGATTCCGGCGGAAAGATATATCACGCTCGAACTAAAAGAACACGAATCGCTGGTCATTCACGCGCAGGAACGCATTGCGGAACTCGAAAACAGTTTGTTTCGCCAAATTTGTTTGCAGGTCGGCAAAAAACGACAAGAAATTTTGCTGGCGGCGGCGACCGTCGCTTATCTCGACGCGATTTGTTCGCTCGCCGAAGTCGCCGAAACGAACAATTATGCGCGTCCGACGGTCAACGAAACTTCCCTGCTGCGAATTAAAAACGGTCGGCACGTTTCAATCGAGAAGATTTTGCGCGAGAAAGAGACCAATTTCATACCGAACGATGCCGGACTCGGCGGCAACGGTGCGCCGCAGATCGCGCTGATTACCGGACCGAACGCTTCGGGAAAATCAACCTACCTGCGGCAAGTCGCGCTGATCGTTTTGCTGGCACAAATCGGCAGTTTCGTTCCGGCGGACGAAGCCGTCGTCGGCATTTGCGACCGAATTTTCACGCGCATCGGTCTTTACGATAAAATCGGCAGCGGCGAATCAACCTTTATGACGGAGATGATCGAAACCGCCGAAATTCTGCATCACGCCTCGCCGAACAGCTTGATTTTGTTGGACGAGCTTGGGCGCGGAACTTCGACTTACGACGGTTTAGCGGTGGCGCGTTCGGTTTTGGAATACATTCACAACCACCCGAAATTAAAATCGCGGACACTTTTCGCCACGCATTATCACGAACTCGCCGAACTCGAAGAACTTTTGCCGCGTCTCGAAAATTATTATTTTGTAATCGAAGAAAAAAACGCTAAACTAAATTTTCAGTACAAAATAGAAAAAGGTACCGCGCTGAAAAGCTACGGCGTGTATGTTTCAAAACTCGCCGGTTTGCCAAAGCCCGTCGTCCGTCGCGCCGAACAGCTTTTGCTCGAATACGACACGGAATCCGGCGAAAAAACCGAATATCAGCGGTCGCCGAACCGAAGTGAACTCGAAAGAAGAGTGCTGGAAATTGACACCGACGCGCTCTCGCCGGTCGAAGCGTTAATGAAACTTTACGAACTGAAAAAATTGGTTTCGGAAAAACCCGAACGTATTCGCGCAGCCGGTTAAATTTAAAGGGCGCATTTGATTAATAACACACTTACTTCGTGCGTGTTTCTGCAAAAAAAAGATGAATTTAAAAAACTTCCAATTTAAAGCATTTTTTCACAAACTTTACGAAAAAGCGTTTGAAGAAGATATTATGAGCAGCGCAGCGCAGGTAGCGTTCTATTTCTCATTTGCGCTTTTTCCTCTTTTGCTTTTTTTGGTGACTTTATTCGGGATGGTTTTGAGTTCCGCCGACGATTTGCGCGGTGAACTTTTTTATTATCTGCGGCAGGTAATGCCTTTTTCGGCTTACGAATTGGTGAGTAATACAATCAAAGAAGTTACCGAAAACAGTTCGGGCGGAAAGTTGACGCTCGGCTTTTTCATTGCGCTGTGGTCGGCTTCGGCGGGCGTTGACAGCATTCGTGTCGCGCTCAATTCTGTTTACAATTTGCGGGAAACACGCGATTGGTGGAAAACCAAATTGCTGTCGCTGTCGTTCACTTTGGTTATTGCAGTTCTCGTTTCGGCGGCTCTGGCGATAGTTTTTTACGGGTGGAAGTTTATTGCCGTCGCCTTTACCGCGTTTTCACTCCCGATTCCGGCGCACTTCTTTCTTACCTTTATTCAAATGATCGCAGTGTTGGTTTTGCTGATTATCATTTTCGGTTTGCTGTATAATTACATACCCAATCATTCCCCCCGCAGGTGGCACTGGATCACGCCGGGAACGCTCGTCGGGATTGTTCTGTGGCTGATTCTCTCCGGTGGATTTCGGCTTTATCTCAACTATTTCAACAGTTATAATAAAACTTACGGCTCACTCGGCGCGGTTATTATTCTAATGCTGTGGCTTTTTCTGACATCGCTGGTCATCTTAATCGGCGGATTAATTAACAATGTCGTTCAAGAAATGAAAAGATCAGAAGAAAACATCAAAAACAAAAAATTGACCAACGAAATCAGAGGCAGCCGGAATGACACGACAAATGTTCCTGCGGCTGAATCACATTGAAAAGTCACTTTGAATTGCGTAAAATTTATCGCCCCGTCAAGCGACGAATCGTCGTATTTTTGATGTTGTCTAAAAAATCTCCTTTTGTATCAATTAAGAGCAACCCTCGACATAGCCGACTTCTTCAGCTTGACCGGCGCGAAATCCGGTTACGCGTTTGCCGTCGGTTTCAAAAATAATGAGATATTTTTTATCAGCGGAATGAACTTCCATATCGTGTAGTTTCTCATCGTATTTTTGCGGAAAAACCTGAACGCCTTTGTAAAGACTTTTGATTTTGTCTTCGGTCTCGCCGATCTTCGCGCCTTTGTCGGTGGCGTATGCTTTGCTTTCGATTTCAATTCGCGCAATCGTTTTGTTAGTCACCATAAAACGAACGCCTTTGAATCCTTGTTTCGGATTAACGTAATAGCAATCCATTCCGTCTTCCGCCTTTCCGACAAGTTCAGTGCCGAGTGCTTGCGCGGCTTGCGAAACGGTCATTCCGGTTTTTACTTTGCCGAAACTGTTGAAGGTAACAGCATTACCGCCGCCGTTTTGCCCGATGATCGATTGTCGGGCGTTTGCATAGTCATTATCGGTTGAAGAATTGTTTTTTGTCGGCAACGCAACGTTTGAATTTTTACTTGCCGAGTTAGATTCGTTCTTCACGGTTCGTAAATTTTCGTTCGCGGCATTTCCACTGAGAACTGATACCTCGGACGTTGCGCGACAACCGGAAATCGTCAAAAGCGCAAATACAACGAATGCCTTAAAGGTATTTCTTGTTTTTTGCATATATTTGTTTTTCCGCAACTCTAACTTCGGAATTTTTGTTTTTAATAGTAATTTTATAATTATCATCTGTTTCGATTCTATAGATTAGCATAACAAAAGAGACTTTTGATTAAGATCAAAAGTCTCTTTGTTACAGAACAGGCATAATTATTTCAATAGAACCGCCTGACTTAGTGATTAATGATTGTCATCTACTTGGCAATAAAAGAAAAACATCCTTTACCTTGGACTGTAAAAGTTACGTCCGTTCCTCCTCCCTGTGCAGCCTGCGTTTGGATAGTGAACTTATCTTCTGCTTTCCAAGGTTTCGTGTTCGTGCAAACAGCAAAAACTTTAGATTTTTTGTTATTTAACTGCTCCTGAATCTGGGGTGAATCGGCAGCATAATAAAAATACATTATTCCTTTACCACTTTGGAACAATGCCAATTTAGTGTATTTGGTCCCTTTAGGTATTCCGAAATTTCCGTTAGACGTTTCAATCATAGTTGTCACCCCGTCGCCCGCCGTCGGAGCGGATTCCGTGAGTTTACTGCGAGTATCAAATTGTAACACTCTGCCATTACCTTTATTCTGCGCCGAAACGCTGACGGTAAAAGCAATCATCAAACCGAACATCATCGTTAAAAACATTAATTTTTTCATTTTATTTTTCTCCATTTTGACTAGATTCCAACTTGTTTTTTTATTTATTAATTTCCAATAGCGGTTTGAGTGAGATTTCATCGCCCCGCCGTTTCCCAAAAGCGACCGTTTGCCGCCGTTGTATTGCTAATTTTGTTTCGATTATCAAATCAATGTTTGTATAGATTTGTAATCGAACAAAATAGCAGTAATTTGCTTTAATTTTTCAACCTCAAAGATTTGTCCGGTTGTTTCTGAACCGTGAAATCCGAAAATTGTTGTGACCTTACGAAATTTAAGTTTTTCGCCGGTTAAAAATTATTCGCTTTCGATAATTCGGTCTTCCTTTTCTGATTCTTTCGCATCCCGCATCCATTGCGCCGCTTCTTCCAAAGTTGAAACGCTCTGTTTGCTGCCACTTTGGATATGCTGAATCTCAATCACGGAACGCTCCGATTGACGGTCGCTTTCGGTGGATAAAAGCCAGCGAATGAAAAAGGATTTTCGAGTTATCATACAAAGTACTTTTGGGGAAAGTTTTGCTAACAGGATGATAATAGCTGCTAAAACTTCCAAAAAACTTCCAAAAAACGGCTTATTTGAAGTTTTTTTTCATATTTTTGTATTTTTATGAAAAAATTTAATCAAAATCTTCCATCAGATACAAATCGGAAAATTCTTGTATGTAAGCATACGCATAAGTTTTGCCGTCGGGTGTAAATTTAATTGATGTAATTTGATTTATACCCGCGAGGTCTTTCGGTATCAATTCCAGCCACTTCTGCTTTGTTCCACTCGCCATATTGTATTTGTAAATGACAGTCGGAAGTCCATTCATCTGCCGGATGAAAAGGTGTTCGCCGTCATCAGTCCAGCGGTTTAAATAAAAGTCCTCCCCAAGATTTTTCAGCGGTAAAGATGTGCCGTCTTTGATTTGATAAAGCGCAAGTTTATTTTCGGGATTTTTTAAAACCACCTGTCTGCCGTCAGGCGATATTGAATGATTACAATACATTCTGGTTCCTTCTTCATCAGGGGTGAAGCATTCAGGACTTCCGCCGTCAATGTTTTGGATATAAATGCGCGTTCCGCCGTCAATTTCGTTGGCAGCGAAAAGAAATCTTTTGCCGTCGGGGAAAAAACAAACATATTCCTGATAAATGAGTGAATTTGCCGAATCTCTTTCAAGCGGTTTTATTTCTCCCGTTTCAATCGTCAGTAAAGCCAGATGATTGTCAGGACTGGGAATTCGCAGCAGAACATATTTTTCGTCAGGCGAAAGTGCGAGAGGCGCACCGCTGCCGATTATGTTGGTCGAAGAACCGTCAATTTTCCGAATGTATGCGGAATAATGACTTCTGCCGACTGTGCCGGATTCCTCGATCAGAAGCGTTTCACCGTCATCGGATATATCTCTGGGAAATGTGCGTTCGTGCCACGACAGATCGCGTTCGATGCCGTCTGCGGCGTGGCGGACAATAGTGCGAATTTGGCTTTTCTCATCAGTTATTAAAACCGCGCCGCTTTTTGAAATGTCGTGGAGTTTGAGATTTCCTGTTCCGCGATAAATCAGACGTTCTGCGCCTTTCAGATTGACGGCGTGAAGACTCCGCGTGGTGACTTTTCGTGATGCGGTAAACCAAATCTCATCTTTCAGCCACGCCAGCCCCTGAATTGTTATCCATTTATCGGTGAGAATTTGTTTGTTTCTGTCTTTGTTTTCCAAATCAAGCACGACAACATAACCTTCGTCGTCCATTGGTATCGGATGCTCGATAAAAGCGATTTTTTTTCCGTCGGGAGAAAATCGCGGATGGCTGATCCAACCGCCGGTTTCAAAAATTACATTGCCGATTGGATGCTCTAAACAGTTTTTCGCGTTTCTTTCACACACGACGGCAAGAAATTGTTCATCGGGAAGCGAACAATCAGCTTTTTTGGAAGGATGCCAATCGGCACACTGCACATCCTTTAAAATTTTGCGCGGTGATTTGCCCGATAACGGCAGTTTTGCGAGAGTCGTAATGCTATTGGTCATATTCCAAAAACTAGGTTTCAAGCCTAATGCCATTTCTCCGGCAGATGAAACTGCAAAAATCTCTGCTTCATTTATTACCAAACGCCGCATTTCGCCGGTTTCGAGCCGCATCGAATAAAGTTCGGCATCGTTGCCGTCCCAAGCCGCACTTAAAACAATGGTTTTGCCGTCCGGTAAAAATTTAGCGGATTTGATAATGCCGTTTTGAAAAGTGAGCGGCGTAATGTGCGGCGTTGGAACAACAATCGGCGCGGCTGTTTCGGCGGGTGCAGACTTCGATTTGTTCCTTGTCGAAATTATTTTTCCGCATTTAATGCTTTGTTCAAGCCGAAGTGTTTCCGGTTCCGGTTCGATGTCGAGTGCAGCGAGTGCGGCACGGCACTGCTCGAATTGTTTCAAGGCTTGATATTTGCTGCCTGTTTCGGCAAGAATAATCATCAGATCGCGCTGAACGCGCTCGTCGGCGGCATCTTCGCCCGCGAGATTTTGCAGAATTTTGATGCACGTCTGCTGTTCGCCTGCGGCGGCGTAAAGTTCGGCAGTTTTGGTTGCCGCTTTGCGGTATAGAATTCGCAGGGATTCGCGCCGAACAAAAATCCAATCTTCGTAAATGTCTTCGGTCAGCAAATCTCCGTAATACAGATCAATCGCTTTCCTGCCCGCTTCGAGATCGTTATTGCGGACGGCAACCGAAGCGAGCCGCTCGAATTCATCAGCATCGACGAAGAGAGATACGTCGGTTGAACAGTTTAATATTATTTGTTTGTTCGGCGTTGATATAAAGCGTGAATCCGAGCCTTTCTTCAGCTCCGGTTCAAGCGCACGCCGCGCCCTGTAAATGGCTTTGTTCAAATGGTTGACGGCGGTTTCCGGCTCGCATTCCGCCCAGAGTAAATCCATTACCTGCTCGCGGTGAAGAGCGTGGTGCGGTTTGAGAGCAAGCAATTTGACCAGCGATTTAGCCGAACGCCGCCCCCACCGGCAGTCTTCAACCGGCACACCGCCGACCTTCGTACGAAACGCACCGAGCAGGTTTATCTCCAGTGTTGTTTGTAAAGGATGTCTTTTCAACATATACGGTTCACTATTAAATGAATACTGCTAAACATTCCCGCAAAAAATATGTGTGACTAAATTGTTCTGCGAATGGAGCGCAGGCATCCTTGCCTGCGTGTTTTCTTTTTGTTCCGACCATACGCCTGCGCTCCATATCAACCTATTTTTGTTCAATTGCTTAAATATCAGCCGGACTAATTTGCCGTCCCAAATTTTCTCCCGCTGTTTCTCACCGGCGACTATTTGCCTTTGTCGGTGTCTGTTCGCCGTCCAAAACTTCCGCGAGAGATGTCAGGCAAATCATTCCCGCATCTGCTTCACTCTCGGTATAATGCGCCGCTTCGGTTTCGATAATTTGAAATATGCGACGTTGCGAGATGCTGAATACCTTGGCGGCTTGTTCCGTCGGCAACATCGGTTCGCCGCATTCCGCACAGGCGATTTTTCTGCCCGGTTTGGTTTGGCGAATGGTGTACCGGCGATTGGTAGCTACCAACAACTCGAATTTTCGCTTGATTTCCATTTGTTTTTAACTTAAATTAGTGGACGACACGAACCAATCTATAACCTGCAATCTCAAAAGTCCGGATTTTTTCTGGATTTTTTCTGGATTTTTTTTGGATAACTATGAAACCTCAACAAATACGGGAACTATACCATTTCGGCGCGTTTCGGATGAACGCGGCGGAGCGGCGTTTGTGGTGCGATGATGAACCTGTCCCGCTCACACCAAAGCAATTCGACCTGCTTTTTTATTTTGTCGAAAATGCCGGAAGCGTGGCGAAAAAAGACGAATTGCTCGGCGCGGTATGGAATGATAGTTATGTCGAGGAATCAACACTGGCGCGAAATGTTTCGTGGCTAAGAAAAAAACTTGATAACGGCGGGGACGGCAAGCAGATTATCGAAACCGTATCGAAACTCGGCTATCGTTTTACGGCGGAAGTGACGCACTCCGCTGCTGACGAAGATGTGATTATCATCGAAGAACAAACCGTGCAGCAATTTCGCGGCGAAGAAATTATTACGATTGACGACGCTTTTGCAGAAACGTGGAAACGAGAAGACGCAGACACGCGGAGATTAAAAGATGTAGAGAACAAACCTTCGATTTTGCCAAATGTTCCCGCCGCGCCGCGTTATCGCCGCGTCCCCGCAACTGTCTTTCTCATATTATTACTCGCCGCACTCACCGGAATCGGTTTTGTCATTTATCTAAATTATTTTACAGCCGACACGCGGGCTGCCGGCTTGAATGTCGGTTCAAAGATAATAATCAAAAACACTACGGTTGACGGGACAAAGGAAATTGTAGATGCCGGAATTGCAGTTCAGCCCGGAGACATCATTAGTATTTCCACCGACGGAAAATATCAAACCGTAACAGGTCAATATCTTACATACGAGGGAGATAAAACAGCTGAAGTTTCAACTGACTATGCTTTCCAAAATGCCGATCCGGGTTCATTAGTCGGTTGGATCGGCACTCAATCAAATAAAATCGGTTATTTTCAGGTCAGTAACAACAACTCCATAACGGCGAACAGGAGCGGGAAACTCTATTTTGCATTGAATAATCGGAGGCAAAAACATCACGATATTAGCGGCGGATTCGTCATCGGCGTAACATTGACCCGCACTGCCGAGTCCGTAAGACCCGAAATAACAATCGGCTCCGTCATCCACTTAAAAAATCAGTATTCCGACGATGCGGGTTATCTCGATGCTTGGGGGAAAGTCAAAAACAAGCCGGAATTTTCGCAAGTTTCGACTGAACTGATGTTCGTTTCAACACACGAAAATCCGAACCGTGAAAACGGCTCCGGCAGTTGGAAGATTCTTTCCGCCGCCGGAAAAAAAGAAGGCGAAACACTCGTGTATGGCGACGAGATTCACTTGTTAAATATGTATCCCGATGCCGGACACCTCGATAACTGCGGCTGGCTCAAGGATATGCCGATATTTAAAGACTTTGCGAAGGCTGAGAAATTTGCGGTCTTCACCGCCCACTCCGAAGACCGTGATAACGGGACCGGCACCTGGATCGTCAGTTCAAATACCGAGTTCGAGGGAATTCCGGTTTTTGAGGGAGCAAGCATCTCGCTCGAAACCGGTTTCTCCGGCGGAGGTTTTCTCGACACAAAAGGTCGCGTGGACGGCTTACCGGCATTCGATAATTATGACGGTTCGCTGCTCGTATTTATTCACGAATCATCCGCCAGCCGCCGCCCTAGCTCAGGCATTTGGACTATTTCCGGCGGCGAATAATTTATAAAATATTAAAGACGATCAGCAGAGAAAATAACCCTGAACCAAATTACGCCAATTCAATTTGCCTTTCGCGCAGATAATTAATCCGATCACGAACTTCCGCCGCCTGTTCAAATTTCATCTCCCGCGCCGCCTGCCGCATATCGGCTTCGAGCTGTAAAATCGTTTCTTTTAACTGTTTCGGCGAATACTCTTCGTATTTCTCAATTTCGAGCGGCACTTTGAAATAATCCGCTTCATACGCCGTCACCAAAGTCGCGTCAATTGCTTTAACGATGGTCGTCGGCGTGATGCCGTGTTCGGTGTTATATTCTTCCTGAATTTCTCGCCGCCGCGCCGTTTCATCAATCGCGTATTTCATTGATTTGGTGATTTTGTCGGCGTATAAAATCGCTTTTCCGTCGGAATTTCGAGCCGCGCGTCCGATGGTTTGAATCAAACTTCGTTCCGAACGCAAAAAACCTTCTTTGTCGGCATCCAGAATGGCGACGAGCGACACTTCCGGGAGATCAAGTCCTTCGCGCAAAAGGTTGATGCCGACCAAAACGTCGAATTCGCCGCGCCGCAGATTTCGCAGAATTTTTATGCGTTCCAAAGTGACAATATCCGAATGAAGATACTGCACTTTGACACCGACTTCCGCAAAGTATTCGGTCAGAGATTCCGACATCTTTTTCGTCAGCGTCGTCACCAAAACCCGCTCGTTGCGTTCGGCGCGAACGCGGCATTCTTCTAAAAGATCATCAATCTGCCCTTTGACCGGACGCACTTCGACCACCGGATCGAGCAAACCCGTCGGTCGAATGACCTGTTCGATAACTTCGCCTTCAGTTTTTTCCAGTTCGTAATTTCCCGGCGTGGCTGAAACGTAAATCGTTTGTCCGATGCGCTGATTGAACTCTTCAAAATTCAGCGGGCGGTTGTCCATCGCCGACGGCAGCCGAAAACCGTATTCGACCAGATTGCTTTTGCGCGAACGGTCGCCTTTATACATCGCGCCGAGTTGCGGAACGGTTTGGTGTGATTCGTCAAGCACGATAATCGTGTCTTCGTGCAGATAATCGAGCAAAGTCGGCGGAGGTGAACCAGCAGGTTTGCCGGTCAAATGACGCGAATAATTTTCGATGCCGCGACAAAAACCCATTTCCTTGATCATTTCGAGATCATACATCGTCCGCTGGTGAAGCCTTTGCGATTCAACAAGTTTTCCCTGTTTTATCAATTCTTCTTCCCACCAGACGAGTTCGTCTTTGATAGTTTTGAGCGCACGTTTGATCGTCGGTTTCGACATCACATAATGAGTTTTCGGATAAATCGGCAGCCGCGATTCGTGTTTGTGCAGAACTTCACCAAGCAGCGGGTCAATCGTGTAAATCCCATCAATTTCGTCGCCCCAAAATTCGACGCGATACGCCTGATCCTGATACGACGGATAGATTTCGACGACATCGCCGCGCACGCGAAAAGTTCCGCGATCAAATTCGATATGCGAGCGTTCATACTGCAAATTGACGAGTTCTTTGAGAAAATCGTCGCGTTTGAGTTTTTGTCCGGGTTCGAGAAAAAGAATCATCCCGAAATATGCGTCCGGGTCGCCGAGACCGTAAATGCACGAAACCGACGCGACGACGATCACATCGCGCCGTTCAAAAAGTCCGCGCGTCGCCGATAATCGCAGGCGGTCAATTTCCTCGTTGACCGTCGCTTCTTTTTCGATATACAAATCCGCTGCCGGTACGTAGGCTTCCGGCTGATAATAATCGTAATAAGAAACGAAATATTCGACGGCGTTTTCGGGGAAAAATGTTTTGAATTCCTGATAAAGCTGGGCGGCGAGCGTTTTATTGTGCGCTAAAACGAGCATCGGACGCTGAACCTGCTGAATGACGTTGGCAATCGTGAAAGTTTTTCCCGATCCCGTGATACCCAACAGAACCTGATCTCTCGTGTGATTGTTTAATTCGCTGACAAGTTGTGCAATCGCCTGCGGCTGGTCGCCTTTCGGCGTGTTATCCGAAACTAATTTAAACTGCATTCATAAATTTTAACGTGAATATGAAGCAAATGCACGGGCGGAAAATTACAATTTTTAAAACAAAAAGCAGACACGAATGTCTGCCTTTCAATCAACCCCATTGAGTCACGAAATGTCGAATTAAGCCGTCACAAAGCCGATTTCCTCAATTACTTTATCGGCTTCCTCCTGCAATTCGAGCGTTAGTGCGCCGCGTTCGAGCAGTGAATAAAGTTCTTTCAATGCTTTGTGATTTCTCGTCACTTTAACAACGTGAAGAATCGCCCGCCGGACGTTTATATCTTCGTGACTGACCAGAGATTTGAAAATCAGTTTGGTCTCGTTTGCCTTAATGAGCAGTGCCAGCAAGGTGAATCCCTCGTAGGCAAATTTACGGTCTGAATGAACCAGGCGGCTGAAAGTTCTTTCGACCATATCGCCCTCAATCGCCGCGCGCGCCGCCTGCACCATTCTGCCCTCTTCCTCAGTTTCGATGATGCGTGTCCAGGCATCGGCGCGGTCGCAGCTCAGACGGGTCAGCCCGCGTGCCGCCGCCGCTCTTACTTCGCGCGTCGGATCGGCGCAGGCGAGTAATATTGAAGAAAAAACCGATTCATGATCGAAATCCGACAAAATCGTCACGGCTTTCGACCGCAGAGCCGATGATAAATCGTAGAGCGCGACCTGCGACAGTGCTTCAATGGAATTGCGGGTTTTGAAGGCGTTCAAAATCCTGACGGCGAGTTCTCGGACATTTTCGTCTTCCTCAAATTCGTCCTGCGTTTGTTCAATCGCGCTGATTAACGCCGCATCGCTGGACAGCGAAAGCTGTTCAAACGGGCGGGAAAGGTCCAGTTTAGTGACGGAAAAGATCGGCAGCAGTGCATTTAAGTCTAGTTTGGCACTTTGCGGCGAAGAAAGCTGAGACGCGCGAGAATTGAGCGGCGACTTTTTGAGCAGCGGTTGCTGAACCGGAGACTTCGCTCCATTTTTGCTCCCGATTCCTTTTGAACCCATAATCTTATGGTTCTTTTTGAGCCACGCCAATTCCCTGTTAGCATCAACCGAATCTATTTCCCAGCTATTTTTTACATTTGTCGTTTTTTTGCCGCCGGGGACAACCTCTTTTTTGGCTTTCTTACTGCTGTAGCTCCAGTAAATTGCACCTGCTAATCCCACTGACAAGACAAAAAGAGCGATGTACCATAAGGTAAAATCTCCGGCGGTTTCGGTTTCGGGCGGCGGCACCGGCACAGACGGCATCTGCGCCGAAATACTGAGCGCGGCGGAACATATCAAAATCAAAAAACTTACCGGGATGAGTTTTAGTGTGCGTCTATGTGAATTAGTTCTTGTTAACATTTCGTTTTTATTTCATTCCATCAAACTTAACTCAAAAAGAGTGTTTAGTTTCGGGAGCTTTACAAAATTTCAATCAAAATTTTTACTGTGCGGCGGGTGAAGATTCGACCGGCTTTAGACCGATATTTAACATTATGCACATTTCTATCGGCTCTGTCATCTTATTTTTAACAATGTTGGCAATTTTTTGTTTATTTTTTTGAAGAAGCATTTTCGTCTCTAAATTTTACTGTTTTCGGACTTTACCAAAAACAATTTTCGTAATAAAGTTAGCATATTCAAAAACTTTCAAAACCTGCAATCTGCCTGTATGACATCAGTTGAAACCATTTCCGAGACAAATATTTCGAGTCTGCCGCTTCTTCATCGCGGCAAAGTGCGCGATGTTTACGAGGCTGCAAATAACAAATTATTGATGGTGGCGACCGACCGGATTTCCGCGTTCGACTGTGTGATGCCGACCCCGATTCCGCACAAAGGAGCGGTGCTGACACAAATTTCAAATTTTTGGTTTGAATATTTGCGGCAGGTCACAAAAAATCATTTAATAACCGCGGATTTTGAGAAAATGCCCAACATTATCAGGCAAAATGAAGAACTGCGCGGACGTTCGATGCTCGTTAAAAAGACGCAGGTTTTCCCGGTCGAATGTGTCGTGCGCGGGTATTTGGAAGGCTCGGGCTGGAAGGATTATCAGGCGACAGGTAAAGTTTGCGGTCATAAACTGCCGGAAAATTTGAAACAATGCGATAAATTGCCCGCGCCGATTTTTACGCCCGCGACGAAAGCGGCGGCGGGACACGACGAAAATATCAGTGAAGCCGAATTTTCCGACATCATCGGTGCGGAAAATGCTCAGAAATTGAGATCAATCTCGCTGAAAATTTACCAAAAAGCAAGTTACTACGCCCTCACTCGCGGAATCATCATCGCCGACACGAAATTTGAATTCGGAATGGACGAAGACGGCGAAATTTTATTGATAGACGAAGTTTTAACGCCTGATTCGTCGCGTTTTTGGTCGGCAGAAAGTTACGCTCCCGGCAAATCGCAAGCCTCGTTCGACAAACAATTCGTCCGCGAATATCTGGAAACGCTCGATTGGGACAAACAGCCGCCCGCGCCTGCGCTGCCCGACGAAATTGTCGAAGCCACGACCGCCCGCTACTTAGAGGCATACCGAATTTTAACCGGAAAAGAACTTTAACGATTACGAACGACTATTTTCGGACTACGAATTGATAAAATGCCGAGATTCACGAACTGCGATTCGTCATTCGTCATTGAATAAAAAATTATGCAGATGCGCGAACAAATGGAAAGTTTAGTTGATGAAATGCTCGACGGACAGATTCTTCTCAATGAGGCGATGGCGGAATTCGAGAAAATTTACATTCAAAACGCGCTTAACCGCTGCGACCATCACCTGATCAAAACAGCCGAAATTCTCGGCATTCACCGCAACACTCTTTCAAAACGCGTGGCGGCTTATCAGGAACCGCCAAAAACTCCGAAACGCCTAATCGCACGGCGTTCGCGCTAGTTTTTAGTTTCAATTACTTCAATTTCATCGCCGATTTTTATTTCCTCACCGGGATTTTCTGCGATCAAATTCTGCCCGAACAGTATTTTCTGACGTTTCAGACGATACGATGCCAAAGTTTTAAGCGGTTCTAACCCGCCGGAAATGCCGGTTTGCTGGTCAATCGTCGTTATCACGCAGCGGGCGCACGGTTTGACGACGTGAAAAACCGTGCGCCCGATTCTAATTTTTTTCCAGTTATCTTCGGTAAACGGCGCGGTTCCCGCAACGACGAAATTCGGTCGAAAACGATTCATCGGCAGCGGCGTTTCGAGCCGCGCATTGAGATCGTTCAAACTATTTTCACCGATCAGCAAAAACGGATAACCGTCGGCGAAACTGACGACATCCTGATACTTATTGACGGCGTAGAACGGACTGACGATGCGGCGGCTGTTTTCGGGCATTAAAACGAGTTTGCATTTCGTTTGCAAAACGTCGCTGAACCAACTATTAACATCATCACCGTAAACATCCGCGCGACACCGGCTGCTCCACACCTTGACGCTTGACATATTTTCCGTATTCGGCGCAAACGGGATTAATATTTCTGAGCCGTCAACCGCAGCACTCAAATTATTTTCCCGTATTTCTACACCGATCGTCGCCATTTTCGGAAACTCGCGCTGGGTTAAAAAATTATTTTTTTCGTCCACCAGCATCCACCGCCGATCAAGTCGCAGACCTTTTTCTTCCGCGACGGAGTTTTCGAGCGAGATTCCGCCCAATGATTTTATCGGATAAATATTTATTTCGCTGAGTTTCATATTTCTGCTTTGATTAGTATCTGACAACTGCGATAGACTTGATTATATGTCAAATACAGCTTATGCCGAAATATATTTTATCACTGCGATGATGATTTTAATTCTCGTGATTTGCAGTGCGGCGGTTTATTTTTTCTTTAAAACTTACAAAAAAGAAATGAACGCCAAAAAAAAGCGCGAAGCGAAAACAGAATCAATTCAAAATCAGGAAGTCGAAATTAAAAAAGAAAATGTCTCATCCTAAAATTTTAACAAAAGAAAAAGCCGTCTTAGTCGTCGTTGATTTTCAGGAAGCGTTTCGTTCCCCGATCAACGATTTCGCGCAAATTGCGGCGCGGATTTCAATCGCCGTGCGCGGTTTTCAAATTCTCGGTGTGCCGACAATTGTGACCGAACAATATCCGAAAGGTTTAGGCAGAACGGCGGATGAGATTTTGTTTTCGCTGCCGCCGGATTTCGAAATCATCGAAAAGACGGCGTTCAGTTCGTGCGGGGCAGATTCGTTTACGGAAAAACTCCGCTCAGTCGGCGCGACACAAATCGTCTTGTGCGGCTTGGAAACGCACATTTGCGTCAATCAAACCGCGCACGATTTACTAAGCCAAAATTTTGAAGTGCATCTTTTGGAAGACTGCATCAGTTCCCGCTTCACCCGCGATAAGGAAATCGCTCTTCGCAAAATGGAAATCAGCGGCGCGGTTCCGTCGTCGGTCGAAACGGCACTTTTTGAATTGATGCGCGATGCCAAACACGCGCAGTTCAAGGAAATTCAAAACTTGGTCAAATAAATAATTCAACCAAAACTTTGAAAAACTCGGCTAAATTTCCTGCCAAAGTTGTCAATAAATCCAGCATTTCATCATTTTCTAAGCGCATTCTTCCAACGGAGCGCGGAAGTCTCGTCCGCCAACAAGCGATAGCGATGTTGCAAGCGTTGTCAGTGTAATTTCAATGGATGATCGCATTCAACGCCTCGCTTCGCTGGCGTTGAAGCGGACGAGCCGTCCGCGCTCCGAGCGAAATTTCACTTTTGATTAATAACAACCTAAGATTTAACATTAAACATTCACGAAAAATATTATGGAAATTTTACAATCGCTCAATCCGCAACAATTAAAAGCCGTGCAGGAAACCGAGGGCGCACTGCTCGTTTTGGCGGGCGCGGGGTCGGGCAAAACGCGCGTCATTACGCTTCGCATCGCTTATTTGATCGCTGAAAAGAACGTGATGCCGTATAACATTCTCGCTGTCACTTTTACGAATAAAGCGGCGGGCGAAATGCGGCAGCGCGTCGAAGAATTGATGAAAGGTCAGAAATTGCAGTCCGCGCCGCTGATTTCGACGTTTCACAGTCTCTGCGTGCGGATTTTGCGGCAGGATATTGAATCGCTCGAAGGCGAAAGTTACAAAAAATCATTCACGATTTACGACACGGACGATTCGATTAAAGTCATCAAAGCGTGTGTCAAAGACATCGGTTTAGACGAAAAACAGCTTTCGGCGCGGGTGGTGAAAAATTCGATCAGTTCGTCGAAAAATCGCGGCGAAGATTATGACACTTACGCGTCAAACATCGAATACACGGACGAAAAAAAAGCGGCGACGGCGCGGGTTTACAAAATGTATGAAGATCGTCTGGGCAAATCGAACGCGCTCGATTTTGACGATTTGATGATAAAAACCGTCCGGCTTTTGCGCGGCAATCACGAAATCCGCGAAAAATACAACAACCGGTTCAAATACATTTTGGTTGACGAATATCAGGACACGAATCCATTACAGCTTTCGTTAATCAAATATCTGACCGAAAAACAGCAGAACATCTGCGTCGTCGGCGATCCCGACCAGTCAATTTACAAATTCCGCGAAGCCGATATTCGCAATATTTTGGAATTTGAAGAACATTACCCGAAGGCAAAAACCATCGCGCTCGAACAAAATTATCGTTCGACGCAGACGATTCTCGACATCGCCGATTCGGTTATTCAAAACAACACGCAGCGCAAAAAGAAAAAACTTTGGACGGACAAAAAAGGCGGCGAGAAAATCTTTTATTTTCAGGCGGTTGACTCTGAAAACGAAGGGCGTTTCGTGTCGGCGAAAATTTACGACCACTTGCGAATGAACCCGAAAGATAAAATTGCAATTCTCTATCGCACCAACGCGCAGTCGCGTGTTTTTGAAGAATCTCTGCGGCGGCAGCGCATTGATTACAACATCGTCGGCGGTTTTTCGTTTTACGAACGCGCCGAAGTCAAAGACACGATTGCCTATTTGAAACTCGCGCTCAATCCGTTTGACGACATCGCTTTGCAGCGCGTCATCAACACGCCGACGCGCGGACTAGGCAAAACTTCATTGGATGAAGTGGCGTTTCGCGCCAAAGATTTCGGCGTTACGATGTGGGAAGCGATTGCGCTGATGACCGACGCAGCTTACGCGCAGCCGCTGAATTTAACGCCGCGAGCCAAAGACGCGCTCAAATCGTTCAAAAAAGTTATCGAAAGTTTGCAAACCAAAGTCGGCGAAGCGTCGCAGTCCGACCGTCCCGTCACCGAAGTCGTTATTGCCGCGATTGAAGACACGGGTTACGCGAATATGTTGCGCTCCGAAAACTCGGACGAATCCGCCACACGTTTGGAAAACTTGGAAGAATTAGTCAACGCCGCCGTTGACTACGACAAACAGGACGCGGAAGGTTTGCGCGATTTCATTGACCACGCCGCACTTTCATCGGACACCGACAAATTCGACCGCAACGCCGCAGTTACAATGATGACCGTTCACGCCGCGAAAGGTCTGGAATTTCCGATTGTGTTTCTCGTCGGTCTCGAAGACGGCATTTTTCCCCATTCGCGTTCGATTAACGACCCGAACGAACTCGAAGAAGAACGCCGTTTGGCGTATGTGGCGATCACCCGCGCCGAACAAACTTTGTATATCACCCACGCGATGCGCCGCCGCGTTTACGGTGCGGAAATGACCGCCGAACCGTCGCAGTTTTTAAACGAAATGCCTCTCGATTTAATCGAAGATATGTCGCGCGGTTCGAGCTGGCTGTCATTCGCCCGAAGTTCCGCCGTCAAAGATAACAAAAAAACCGTCAGCGCATTACGCGGCGAAACTGTTCCCGAAAAACCGAAAACCGCTTACACCGGAAAAACCTATGACAACGCCGACGCGATTGCCGAATTTTTCAAACAGAAAAAAAGCGGACAGGAATCAACCGGCGCAAATCGCGCTTCGGTTTTTAATCAACCGCCAAAACAAACCGGCTACGACAAATTAAAATCTCTTTCATCAGACCAAACCAAAAGCCAAAAACCGAAAAGCACAGACCAGAATGGTCTCACACCCGGAGCGCACGTCCGCCACGAAAAATACGGCAAAGGCTTGATTCTCCGGCGCGAGGGTAGCGGCGACAATGTGAAACTGACGATTAGTTTTCCGGGTTTCGGGCAGAAGAAATTGATCGAGAAATTTGCGAATTTGGAAAAGGCTTAATTTTTATCTCACGCTATTACAGTTTTGTAAATGTTGACACAAAGGTATTATGACGGTTCGTTTTTTACAATCAGGGCAATGGTAATGTAGTCCAATAAATTTGTCACAACATTTTTAATTATAAAAAATGAAGTATTTTAAGTGTCGCAATTGTGATTTTAATATAACGTCAGAAAATGAGCATTGTCCATACTGCGGTGTTTGGCATCCAGTAGAACCTCTTGCTGTAAAAGAAGTATTCGATGAAAAAGGGTTCAAGGATATTGTTTTTGGCATACTTACCATTGTTTTCTCTTTATTTCTAATTCCTGGGTTTGTTTATGGTTTTCCTAATGGATTCCTTAATGCTTGTGGAGCAATTATTGTTCTTTGGTTATTAGTTACAATCCCTTTTTCAATCTTTATAACAGCCATTGCAAAAAGAATTGCAAAGAAAAAAATTGTTAAAAATCAGAGCGAAATCAATAAGCGCAAAAAACCATATCCAGAAAGTTTAAGCTCAAAAAAAATTCTTGTCTGGAAGCGGATTTCAGAATTGCGGAAACGTGAGAGTGAACTGGAACCTATATTGCAAAAGGCAAAAAATATTAGTGGTGAGCAAAGACAACAAGTAATCAAAACACTTGAAGCGACTATTGGAATTCTAAAAAAACATCAGGCGCATTATGTTACTAAATCAATTGAAATTGAGATTGTGCGCCTACAGAATAATGTAGCACCTATTGTTTACGAGGCTGACCAATGTTCTTATAATCAAATCAATTCGCATCTGATTAAAATCAGCAAAGAGCAGATCAAAATTAATGAACTTAGTGGAAAGTTAGAACTCCAGAAGGGTATATTAGGAAAGGCACCAGAAATTGAAGAATTGTCCACACGTTTGTTTCAAACAAATGATTCCTTGGTGAAATTAAATGATGCGCTAATAAGTCGTCAAGCATTTCTTGCACTACAAAAAGTTACGCCAATGAGTAAGACTTTGAGCAATGTGCCTCCACCAATCAAGGCTCTTCGAGAATCAGAGGTTTTTAATATTAATGTAGCTATTACAGATTTTTCCATGTCTTTGAAAGAACTTGATTTTGAATATGAACGCATTCAGCAAGAAGACATCGCTATTGAAATTGAAAAAATACTGAATAATGATAATTTCTAAAAAAATTCCTGAGATTAACCATCAAGTTGCTGGGTTTCGGGCAGAAGAAATTGATCGAGAAGTTTGCGAATTTGGAAAAGGCTTGAATTCTTTCTTGTTTTTGCGAGAAAATAGTTCTTAAATAGACCTTATGCTGAATAACGAAATCGGGCAGAAAGAAGAATTTATTGCCCGCGAAACACGCAAAAAACACGAAAATATGCAAAAGCCTTTTGTTTTGGATTTTATTTTAGCGTCATTTCGCGTATTTCGCGGGCAAATTTCTTATTCCGCATAAGGATCTAATGTTGTCTATCTACGATTACTCGGGCTAAATTGCTAAAATGAACGAACAATCATTGCAAATTCCTGAAAACACAACGAAAAACACGCACAACGTGGTCGCCGAATTGTTGGCGGAGGAAAACAATTGCAAAGTCGTTCTGGATATTCCCTGCGGTGCGGGCGCGTTCACCAAAAGAAGTGCAGAAGCGGGTTTTGAAATTTTCGCGGCGGACTGTGAGAATATTTTGCAATTTCCGCACGAGAATTTTTCGGTGGCGGATATGAATGCACGGCTCGCGTTTCCTGACGAAACATTTGATGCCGTCGTTTGTATTGACGGCATCGAACATATCGAAAAACCGTTCGATTTTATCAGGGAATGTCACCGGATTATTCGCACGGGCGGAACGCTGACCATTTCCACGCCGAATTTAATGTCGCTGCGTTCGAGGTGGCGTTGGTTTTTAACGGGTTTTCATCAGGGCGAAAAAATTCCGCTCGACGAATCTCACCCGACACCTTTGCATCATATTTCTTTGGTTTCTTTCACCGATTTGCGTTACCGTCTGCACGTCAACGGTTTTCGCGTTGTCGCCGTGCGGACAAATCGCACGAGATGGATCGCCAATGTTTACGGAATATTCGCGCCGTTCAGCTATTTGATGACGCGCTGGGTTTTTCGCAAAGAAGGAAGAAAACTGCCGTCACGCGACCAAAACCGGAAAATATTCAACGAAATCTTTTCCGCTCCGATTCTCTTCGGCGAAACGCTGATCGTCAAGGCAGTTCGTGAATAAATTCGGGAGTTATGCAGTTGGACGAAAACTCTTTGCAGAAACCCGCACGAAGTAAGGGTGTCAACGCTACACCCTTACTTCTTGCGGGTTTCTGCTTGTGTTTTGACATTCAACAGCGTCAAGTTTGTATTATTTCACGTCCAAAATGATTTAATTAAATAGTAAACACCATATCCCGCACCGGCTAAAAGCAGGAGCAAGCCGAAAATCGCCAGCCCGACGATAATCTTAAATTTTTTATACCGATTTTCGTCCGTCGGCATCAGCGAAGTTTGCGGAAAATACGGCGGCGGTCTTTTATCCATTAAATTTTCTCCTCGAATTGTTCATAAAAATTTTCTTCATTTTTCGTTAGTATTTATCTTGGCAAAGGCTGTTCCAAATTAGCAAGTCCGTAAGCCAAAACCGACATCACCGAGCCGAGTTCGGCTAATTCATTCGGTTTGATTTTATCGAATGTATCGGCGGCGGTATGATGATAATTAAAATAATTGCGCGTGTCGAACCACGGCGCGAACGAAGGAACTCCTTTTTGTGTCAAAGGTCCGATGTCGGCGGCAACACCGTTTTCCTGCATTTGGACAAGTCCCGCGCCCTGTGAATTTAATATTTTTGAAAGCGGCGCGAAATACGGCAACGCTTCTTTTTTGCCCGCAAAATAAAATCCGAGCGGGTGATCCGCGCCCAAATCGCTTTCGATTGCCGCGAAGTGTTTGCCCGTGTTCGCGTCTTCTTCCTGCGCGTAAGTTCTGCCGCCCATCAATCCATTTTCTTCGTTCATATAAGCGATAAATCTAATTGTGCGTTTGGGTTTGATTTTTAGTTGTTTTAAAGTTTGCAAAACCTGCATCGAAACCGCCACGCCCGAAGCGTCGTCAATCGCGCCCTGTCCCAAATCCCACGAATCGAGATGCCCGGAAACAATGACGATTTCGTCAGGCTTTTCACTTCCCTTCAAATCGGCGATAACATTGTAGCTCACCGCGTCAGGCAGAGTTTGCGGCGTGAGCAGAAGTTTAATTTTAACCTTTCCCATTTTCGCCAGGTAATCAATCATTTCCGCGTCTTCAAATGAGATTGCCGCCGCCGGAATTTTTGTCACGCCGTCGGCATAGCGCATTCCGCCCGTATGCGCCAGACGATTTTGCGAACCACCCGCCGAACGCACCAAAACACCGATTGCGCCAAGCCTTCCCGCCGCAATCGCGCCGCCACCGCGATACTGCGTGGCTTGCCGGTAAGATTCCTCGCCGAATCCCTGCGCCGCCATTTGGCGGTCGAATTTGTAATTGAAAAGAACAATTTTCCCTTCGACGTTTTTGCGTCCGAGTTTTTCGAGTTCGTCGAAATCATTGACGACGACAATTTCCGCCGTCAAACCGTTCGGCGCAGTCGCAACACTTCCGCCGAGCGCGGTTAAAACGACTTTTTGCGTCGTCCCTTTCGCCATTCCATCCCATTCGACGAGTTCGCCTTTTTCTTCACCTCGAACCCAGTGCGGCACCATTACTTTTTGCAGACGCACATCGAGACCGAGTTTTTTCATCTCGCTTTCGACATATTCAACCGCCCGCTGTGCCTGCGCCGAACCCGAAAGGCGTGCGCCGATGTTCATTGACAGATACGCGGTTTGTTTGTAAGCGTAGTCGCTGTTCAAGGCTGACTGCTGAATCTGCTTTAACTGAGTCAGTGTTTTTTCCGAATAGAGATTCGGAGTCGGCGCGGGCGTTGGCTGCTGCGCGAAAACAATGCCGGGAAAAGTCAAAAAAACGGTCAAAAAAAACAGTAATTGTGGTTTTATAAAATTGTTCATTTTTCTGACATCATAACTTATAAATTCCAAAGTTGCCAAAATCTCGATAGTTTTTAACGCAAACAATTTGTCAATTGAGCAAAAAGCCATTAAAATCATTTTGCATCAAACTTGTATATGAATTCTTATCAAACCAAACTCCGCCTTAGATAGCCGCACGCCAATATTTTCCGGCGCGTGTGGCTTGAACCGATTAAAAATTACGAATTTCAAATTACGGGATTAGTAGATGAATTAACATTTATCCGCTAAACTCGGGGTTCTATATTTTCCACTTTGGACACTGGATTTTAGACTTTGGACACGAAGATTATGGACGAGAAATATTTTGCACAAAAAATCGAACAAAAATGGCAGCAGCGATGGGCAGACAACAAGACTTTTGAAACCGCGATGGACGACAAACGCGAGAAATTTTACGCGCTCGAAATGCTGCCGTATCCGTCGGGAAATCTGCATATGGGACACGTTCGCAATTACTCGGTCGGCGATGCGCTGGCTTGGTATAAGCGTCTGAAAGGTTTCAATGTTCTGCATCCGATTGGTTGGGATTCGTTCGGACAACCCGCCGAAGACGCGGCGATCAAGCGCGGCGTGAATCCGCGTGAGTGGACGGAACAGAACATCAAACATATGAACGGGCAGTTGCAACGGCTCGGTTTGAGTTACGATTGGTCGCGTCAAATGGCGGCGCATCGTCCCGAATATTATAAATTCGACCAGTGGTTTTTCCTCAAAATGTATGAAATGGGTTTGGCTTACAAAAAGAGGACGCAGGTTAATTGGTGCGAAACCGATCAGGCGGTTTTATCTAACGAACAGGCGAGCGGCGGGTTATGCTGGCGTTGTGAAAATCCCGTTACGAAACGCAATTTGGAACAATGGTTTTTGAAAACGACCGACTACGCCGATCAGTTGCTTGATGATATGGCGGAAATCGAATCCGGCTGGGCGGAAAAAGTTTTGAAACGTCAGCGCGATTGGATTGGCAGAAGCGAAGGCGCATTTGTTGATTTCAGAGTTACGGCTTCAGGCGCGAAGATCACGGCTGAAGCCGTAACTCTGAACAGTATTCGCGTTTTCACAACTAGAATTGACACGATTTACGGTGCAAATGCGATTGTTGTCGCGGCTGAACATCCGATTGTTGCGGCGAATTTCGAAAGTTTTTCCGATGACACAAAAGACGTTATCGAAAAGATCAAAGCTGATAAATTAAAAATTACTGATTACGAAGTCGAAGTCGAAAAAGAAGGCATTGATACCGGACTCAAAGCAATCAATCCGTTTTCAGGCGAAGAAATTCCGGTTTGGGTCGGCAATTATGTGATGATCGAATACGGCACGGGCGCGGTGATGAGCGTTCCGGCGCACGATGAACGCGATTTCGAGTTTGCGAAAAAGTATAATTTGCCCGTCAAAGTCGTCGTCAAATCTAATGAAAATCATCACAACGAGATTTCAAAAGACAACAAATTGGCGGCGAACGAAGAAGTTGATTCGGCTTTTTCATATTACGGGATTGTCCTGAATTCCGGTGAATGGAACGGCAAATCTTCGGACGAAGCGAAAAAGCAGATGACCGAATATGCCGTCCAACATAATTTTGGCGAAGGTGCGACGACTTATCGCCTTCGTGATTGGGGAATTTCGCGGCAGAGATTTTGGGGTGCGCCGATTCCGATTGTTTACTGTGAAACGTGCGGCATCGTTCCCGAAAAGTATGAAAATCTACCGATTGAATTGCCACAAAAGATGGTTTTGAGCGACGCAATCGCCGGAACTTCGCCGCTGGCGAAAGACGACAATTTCGTAAATACCGTTTGTCCGAACTGCAACGAACCGGCAAAACGTGAAACCGACACGATGGACACTTTTGTTGATTCGTGCTGGTATTATTTTCGCTACACCGATCCGCACAATGAGGAAATGCCGTTTGATCCGAAAATCGCCGAATACTGGACTCCGGTTGACCAATACATCGGCGGCGACGATCACGCCGTAATGCACTTGATTTACACGCGGTTTTGGACGAAAGTGATGCGCGACATCGGTTTGGTGAAATTTAACGAACCGGTAAAAAGATTGCTGACACAGGGAATGGTTATCGGCGAAACATTTTTTGACGAGATTCCGAACCCTGACGACCCCGACGGAAAAGGCAAACGAATCTACTTTCCGCCCTCGTCCGTGACGGTTGAACGTGATGCGAAAGGCAAAATCATCACGGCAAAATCAGGGGACGGCACGTTTCTAAAATCGGCAGTCGAACGAATGTCGAAATCGAAAGGCAACGGCGTTGACCCGGATGAAATGGTCGAAATTTACGGTGCGGACGCGGCTCGTCTGTTTGTATTGTTTGCCGCGCCGGTCGAAAACGAACTCGTCTGGAATGAAGCCGGAATCGAAGGCGCGACTCGATTTTTGCAAAGAGTTTGGCGGTTTGTCTGGAAGTGGCGGAACAAGTTCAGAGTTGCGCCTTCAGGCGCAGAAATCACGGCTGAAGCCGTAACTCTGAACGCACGAAAATTGCGACAGAAAACTCATCAAACAATTAAACGCATTGAGGAAAATTTTGAAAATTTGCAGTTCAATACGCCGGTTGCGGCTCTGATGGAATTGTCAAATGCAATATACGATTTTAAAATCGAACCCGAAACGGCGAGCGAATCTGATGTTTACGCGATTCGTGAAGCGGTCGAAAGTTTGATTTTGATGCTCACGCCATTTGCGCCGCACTTTGCCGAGGAAATCTGGGAAAACATCACCGGAAATTCGCAGGGAATACTGGCTTCGGGCGCGAAATTTCCCGTCGCCGACGAAGCGTTGACCAAAGCCGACGAACTTGAAATTCCGATTCAGATAAACGGCAAACTGCGTTCGCGCATTTCTGCCGCGCCCGATGCGACGAAGGAACAATTGGAAGAAATGGCACTGGCTGACGAAAAAACCAGAGAATACACCGACGGCAAACAAATCGTCAAAGTCATCGTCGTCCCGAGCCGGCTGGTCAATATCGTCATTAAATAAGTAAACAGGTAAATAAGCAAAATTTAAGCGGCGAATCCGTCATCAACAGAGCGCGAAGCAGTAAAAGTGTTTCACGCTCTGTTTTTTTGCAAAAGCAAAACCACGCGCAGCTGAAAAATAAGCAGCAACTTAAAAGCATTTTGAAATTATTTTAAGCCTGATGACCTTTTTCGTCACAATTTCTCGATTAGATAGTTAAGAGAATAATTGTCTGTCATTGTAAACATCGGTTAAAACAGGTTAGGTTCACTGCGTGCCGCAAAATTGAGGTCAAGCGTGACAAATTTTTCTAGTTGAATTACTTTACAGTATTTTGGAGAACATAAAATGAACACGGATGAAAACAAAGTAACACGAACCAGTATTTTACTGGCGTTATCGGTGATTGGATTGGTGGCGATTTTGGCGATTATTCCGGCAGTCTTTAAGACTTCTGCCGGTAATCGCTCCGAAAATGGACGGAACAACAAAACCGTCAGCCACGAGGACGGCATCGAAAATTATGATATTCGTACTGATAAATCGAAAAGTGATATGCTTTTCGGTTTTCGTCTTCCCGCTCGCAAGAATGCCCTCGAGATTGCCGATGTGCGCGACCGGTTTGTCGCGGGCGAAGATTTACTGCGCCAAAAAGTTCCGACTTTGAAAGTCGAATATAATGAAGACATTCGCACTCCCGAAGTGATCGCGCCGGATGTCGAGCAGGGACGTGCTTTTTTGACGGACGCGTCAACGGCGAAACCTTCGAGTGTTCTTCGTCAATTTATTTCCGATAATAATAGTTTGGTCGGCGTTGAAAAAGCTCAGGTCAACCAGCTCAAAACGACGGCGGATTACACCAACCCGGACGGCAATTTATCATACGCTCATCTTGAGCAGACGATCAACGGCGTTCCCGTGTTTCGCGGCGAAATTAAAGCCGGATTTACCAAAGACGGCGAAATGTTTCGCGTCATTAACAATCTTGCGCCAGGTTTAGATTATGACGAACTTTCGACCGATTTCGGCGATCCGTCCGATGCCGTCAAAGCCGCCGCCGCGAATATCAATTATGAATTAAAAGATTCGGAATCGAATCAAAATTACGCGGTTTCCAGTGACTTGAAAGCCGTCTTCGGGACGGGCGATTGGGCGACGACCGCCGAGAAGATGTATTTTCCGACCGAACCCGGCGTGGCGCGGACGGCGTGGCGCGTACTTATTTGGAAGCCGACGAATGCTTATTACGTTATCCTTGATGCCGAAACCGGCACGATGCTGTGGCGCAAAAATATCTCCTCAGACCAAACACAAGCGGCAACTTACAACGTCTATTCGGCGACGACCAATATGCTCAGGTCATTGAACAGTCCGGCTCCGATTGTGCCGGGACTCAACGCTCCGACACCCGGCACACAGGGCGCAGTGGTGCCGCGTTCAAATGTGACGCTCGTTGGTAATGAATCACCGAATACGTTCAACAATCTCGGTTGGATGAACGACAATATCAACGGCGTGAACGGCACGACCGACGGCAATAATGTGCAAGCCGGTCTCGATATTGACGGCACGAACGGCGTTGATGCGACGGTCAACGGCACGAATCGCACGTTTAATTTCGCTTATAATCCGGCTCCCGGCAATCCGGCTCCGGGCGATGCCCCGACGCTGCCCGCTTACCGCAACGGCGCGGTGACGCAATTGTTCTATCTTACCAACCGTTATCATGACGAACTTTATAAACTAGGTTTCACGGAACAGGCACGAAACTTTCAGAATGACAACTTTGGTCGCGGCGGATCTGCCGCTGACCGCGTTTCGGCGGAATCGCAAGATAGTTCGGGAACGAACAATGCCAACTTTGGGACACCGGCAGACGGCGGTCGCGGCAGAATGCAGATGTATATCTTTTCCGGTCCGAATCCCGATTACGACGGCGACCTCGATGCCGATATTGTCACCCACGAACTGACACACGGCACGTCAAACCGCTTGATCGGTAACGGCGGCGGTTTAAGTGGTAATCGCAGCGGGAGTATGGGCGAAGGCTGGTCTGATTTTTACGGTTTGTCACTGCTCACTGATCCGAACGCCACGCTCGCAGCAAATTATGTCACCGGCGGATATGCTACGTATTTGCTTACATCAACTTACACATATAATTATTACTACGGCATTCGCCGTTTTCCATACGCGATCAAATCATTTACGGGCGGACCGAACAATCGTTCGCATAATCCGCTGACCTTCGCCGACATTGATCCGGCACAAGCCAATCTGACTGATGGCGCGTATGCCGCCAACCCGGTTTTCGCCGGGAACAGCGCGACGGAAGTTCATAATGCGGGTGAAGTCTGGGCGGTAGCTTTGTGGGAAGTTCGCGCTCAATTTATTAACCGGCTCGGCGGAACAGCCGGAAATCTCAAAGCACTCCAACTCGTCACCGACGGGATGAAGTTGACTCCGCTTAGTCCGAATTTCATTCAGGCGCGTGATGCCGTTATTTCGGCGGCGACGGCAACTGCGGCGGCTGATGTAGTGGATGTCCGCGAAGGCTTTCGGATTCGCGGAATGGGTTTCGGAGCGCAGGATAACAGTCCTGCCGTGGTCGAATCGTTCGCTGTGCCGAATGTTGAAATGACCGATCCGTTCTCGGTCAACGACGCTCCCGGCAACAACAACGGATTCGCTGAACCGGGCGAAAATGTTTTATTAAACGTGGCGATCATTAATAAAACCGGCGCGACCGTTAATAATGTTTCTGTCAATGTCAACGGCGGAACCAATGTCTCCTACGGCAGTATCACTAACAGCCAGACCGTGACGAGACAGATTCCATACCAGATTCCGGCGAACACGCCGTGCGGCAGTTTGTTGTCCGTCACAATCAATATCAGCAGCGATGCAGGAACGCTAACTCCGCAAACCCGCTCGATTCGCGTCGGCACACCTGTTTTCGGCAGCGCAGCGCAGAATTTCGACGGCGTAACCGCGCCTGCTTTGCCGGTCGGTTGGACGCAGACGAAAAGCGGAGCCAATACGGGTTGGGTGACCACGACGACTAATGCCGTTAGTGCGCCGAACTCGGTTTTTGCCCCGGATCCGTCAGCAGACGGTGAAGCGATTTTGGAAACATCGGCAAATATCACTTCCGCTTCTGCACAACTTTCGTTCAGCAATCGGTTTAATACTGAAGACGGTTATGACGGAACGGTTCTGGAAGTAAAAGTCGGAAGTGGTGCTTATCAGGATATTTTAGCAGCCGGCGGCAGCTTTGTCAGCGGCGGATATACAAAAGCTCTACTTAACACTACACCGCTCGGGGCGCGACAAGCGTGGACGGGAGTTCCATCTCCGAATCCCGTTAACACCGTCGTTAATTTACCGGCGGCGGCAAATGGGCAAACTATCGGTTTGCGATGGAGAACCGTTTCCGACAGTTCAGTTGCCGGAACAGGAACGTATTATGACAATATGCAGTTGACCGGCGGTAACTTTTTGTCTTCCTACGCTTGTCCAACTTATGAAGCCGACGTGCAGAGTCGTCCGATCGGCGACGGCTTCATTGATTCCGACGACATTCAGCAAATTCGCGCGTTCTCGGTTGGTTCTGGGACGCCGTATCAATTGAACGAATTTCAACGTGCCGACGCTTCGCCGCGTTCAACCGGCGGCGACGGTGTTGTGGACGGCGACGACGTGCAGCAGACGCGGCGTTATTCAGTTGGTACCGACGCAAAACAACTGGCGGTCGGTCCGACTACACAAGCACCAATTGCGCCGCCTGTTTCATCCTTTGAAAACGGCACGGTGTCACCAACAATCGGTAAATCAATAGTTCGCAAGCCGGACGGAGCGCAGGCGGCACCGTCAGCGTTTAGAATTGACGCGCAAAATACCAGTGCCGGGACGACTTTGACCGTGCCGATTCGTGTGGATACCGTCGGCAATGAGGCGGGCTATACGTTCAGCATCGCTTTTGATTCGACCAAATTGACGAATCCGAGTGTGGTTATCGGCAACAGCGGCGGCGATGTTCTCTTCAATGCGAACAATCCCGGTCAGATCGGCTTCTCGGTGACGACTTTCTCCGGCGGAACTATTGCCGCAGGAAATAACAAAACGCTGGTCACAGTCACATTTACGGTGGCGGCAGGCGCAGCAGTGGGAACAACGCCAATAACGTTCACGGACACACCGGCACGACGAAAAGCATCGCCGGTTGACCCGAACTTCCCGATCACGCAGCCGACTTATATGGGTGGCACGATCACCATCGGCGGGGCGACGGCGGCAGGGGCGAGCTTCGCCGGACGAGTGCTGACAGCGGACGGGCGCGGTCTGATGAATGCGGTCGTAAAAATGACGGATACGGGCGGTGTCGTTCGCACGACGCGGACGACCTCTTTTGGCTATTATCACTTTGACGATGTGGAAACCGGTCGCAACTATGTATTGGCAGTCGAGTCGAAGCGGTTTCAATTCACTTCACGACTCGTCAGCGTCACCGATAACTTGAGCGAAATAAACTTTACCGGTTACCTATCAAAAGCGTCAGATGGGAAATAGGGACGAATTGTTCGGAGTAACGGCTCAATCCGTGAAAACGCCGCATAGTGCGGCGTTTTTTGTACTTTGACATCCACTTTTGTTGACAAATATCACAAACTTGGCAGTCATTACTATTTAACCCTTGATTGCCGACGCTAAAGAGACTAAAATTAAAAGCCAGTGTAAATTATTTAAGCCAGTATTCCGAGACTTTTGCTGCATTGTGATTTTTAAATCCCCCGGTGGTTTTCATCCAACATCAGATTAAAGTGAAAACCCGAAAACTATCATGAAAGAATGTCAACTTTGTAAAAACTGCTTTACCGATACAGTCAACACCTGCCCGAACGACGGAATGCCGACTTTTCACTCGTTGAGCGGCGAACCCGTCTTGGAAGGAAAATATCATCTCGAATGCCGCGTCGGGCAGGGCGGAATGGGTGTGGTTTACAAAGCGCGGCACGCTTATCTGAAAACCCAGCACGCGATTAAAATCATTCTGCCGGATTTGGTCGGCAACGACCCGGAACTCGTCACACGCTTTCGGCAGGAAGCACTGGCGGCGGCGGCGATTCGGCACCAGAACGTCGTCGGCGTTTCGGATTACGGCGTGGCGCAGGGAACGATGCCGTTTCTCGTGATGGAATACGTCGAAGGCGAATCGCTCCACGATCTGCTGACGCGGGAAAAAATTTTATCGCCCGAACGCGCCTTGGAAATTATGTCGGCGATTGCCGCCGGGGTCGGCGCGGCGCATTATCAAAAAATTGTTCACCGCGATTTGAAACCGCTCAACGTGATGATTCTCAAGAGCAAATCGAATCTTTCGGAAGCGGTCAAAATTCTCGATTTCGGTCTGGCAAAAATCAAATCGGGCGAACTGCTCGGTTCGTTTATTCAGGCGCAGACGACGGGCTTGATGGGTTCGCCGTATTACATGGCTCCCGAACAGTGGGCGGACGAAGAGCCGGATGCGCGTTCCGATGTCTATTCGCTCGGCGTAATGCTGTTTCAGATGATCGCCGGCGACGTGCCGTTCAAGGGTTCTTCGATTCCGGCGATTATGAAAAAACACCTGTCGGACGAACCGCCGCCGCTGAGTAGTTTCGGTATTAAAGTTGCCCCGCAAATCGAATTGGCGATTCGCCACGCGCTCGAAAAAGACCCGAACAACCGCACGTCGTCGGTCGAGGAACTGGTCGAAGAACTGCGAATGGCAATCGGCATTACGTCGCAAAACATTCACATCAGCAATTTCGGAATGAGCGGTTCGATGAATGTTTCGGCGTTGAGCATTCTGACGAATCCGCCGCAGTCGGAAGTTTTCGTGGACAATGTTCCGGTCGGGCAGAGTCAGGCGGACGGCTGGCTGACTCTCGACGGTTTACAAAGCGGAAACCATATTCTCCGCATCAGCCACGCCGGTTTTCAAGATTGGGAAAATAAAATTACGTTCGACGGCAAACCGAAACAGGTAGTCGCCGAACTAAGATCGAATTTGCAGACACAGACCGGGGCGATTCCGAAACCGGATGTCACGATGTCGTCAGGTACTCATAATATGCCGCCGAACACACCGGCGCATATTTCCGCCGCGCAGACCACGGGGCAAAACACGGGGCAAAATAATTGGCAGGCTTCCGGGCAAAATAACGACGTGGCAGAGGCACCAAAAAAATCTACGATTTTTTCGCCATTATTTTTAGCAATTATTGGAATTTCAGGCTTATTGTTACTTGCTATAATTGGAGTCGGCGGCGCATTTCTGACGGGACTGATCGGAAATACGGGCAAAGTTTCAAACGGCAACAAAAACATTATTGTCGTCCCGAACAATACGAACAATGCGGTTAATCAATCACCGCCGCCCGAAACGGGCAAAGCCGAGATGGTCGAAATACCCGGCGGAAAGTTCAAAATGGGGCGCACCGACGGCGTTGATCCAAAGGAAAATTTCGAGTATCCGGCACACGAAGTTGAAGTGAGCAGTTTTTGGATGGATAAAACGGAAGTGACCGCCGAAGAATTTTACGAATTCGTTCAAGCGACGGATTACAAGCCGACCCCGAAAAATTGGGAAGGCAAACCACCGCTGACATCCGATCTGAGAATGCCGGTGCGCTATGTCAATATGAACGATGCCAAAGCGTTTGCCGAGTGGCGTTCCAAACGCGACAACGTAATCTATCGGCTGCCGACCGAAGCCGAATGGGAATACGCCGCGCGAAACGGTGAACAGGCTGATCTTTATCCGTGGGGTAGCGAGTTTAAGTTTGACTGCGCGGTAATTGACAAGTCGGAACTGGAATTAGTCGGTTCAAAAAAGTGTGGAGCGGACAAATGGGGCGTGTTGGATTTGATCGGCAATGTCAGCGAATGGACGAGCAGCGAAACAAATGCTTATCCGGGAAACCCCAATAAAATTAACAACAACGCCATCAATACTTTTGTTTTTCGCGGCGGTTCGGCGTTTGACAAATCAACCGGCGCGAGCGCGGTGACATCCGCTTTTCGAGGTTTTACGCCGCTGACGACGCGAGACCAGCGACTCGGTTTTCGGCTCGTGCGGTCGGCGCAGTGAGTTTTACATATTTATAATGAAACATCTGAAAGTTTATCAATACGGATTAGTTTTAGCTTTGTTCCTGCTGGCGGCGGGCGACGGCTTCGGACAGGATTTGGGCAGCAGCAACACACTTTTTAATCCGTCGAGTTCGAAAAAGGCGACTCCGAAAACTACTGCCAAAAAAACCGCGCCGAAACCGGAAGTTTCGAGAAAACCCGTTTCAAAATCAAAATCGAAAGCCGCCGATAACACCTCTAAAACAACAGACCCGAAAAAGAAAACTGCAAAAAATACCGGCACGAGAGAAAATGAAGCGAACGCCGCCCCGAAAAAAAGACTGCCGAGTAATGATGCTGTTATCATTACAGTCGGACAAAAAACATCGCCGAACCCACCGAAAGTTGAAAGAATAATTCCCGTTAAAACCGAACAACCGGCTTTCCCGCCGTCAAAAAACGAAATCAACGAATTATTTGAACAATCCATCGCCGAAGGAAATATGGCGCGGGACGAACGCGAATATAACAAAGCCGAAGCCGCCTATCTCCGCGCTCAGAGTTTGCAGGCGAAAGATGCACGGGCGATCTACGGATTGGGCAATTTATTCAGCGACCAGCAGCGTTGGGAAGAAGCCGAACGTGCCTACCGGACGGCAATCGAATTTGAACCGAACGCGTCGGAATCGTATATTGCGCTGAGTTTCGTGCTGACCCAGCCGATCATCGGAACTGATTTAGGCAGCCGGTATGAGGAAGCGGAAAAACTGGCGCGGCAGGCAATTAAACTCGACGGTGAAAACGCCGTCGCTGACGACCAATTAGGAGTCGCGCTCGAATTACAGGGTAAAATCGGCGACGAAACGCAGAACGCTTACCAAAAAGCGATTCAAATTGACCCGAATTTTGCTTTGGCATACGCCCATCTCGGCAGACTTCTGCGGCGCAAGGGTTTCACCAATGAATCTTCCGTCGCCTACCGCACCGCCATTCAGCTTTCCGTTGATGTGCCGACGATGATTCTCGTCGCCGACGTGATGCAGTCACAGCAAAAATACCTCGAATCGGAACAGCTTTTGCGCTCCGCCCTGCGCGACGACCCGAAAAACCCGACCGCGCTCTACTTGCTCGGACGCGCCCTGACGACGCGCGGCAATTACGACGAAGCCGAAAAAGTTTTGAAAAAAAGCGCACAGGTCAGCCCGAACAGTTTCGTTTCGTATTCGCTGCTGGGATCGCTGTCGCTGCGGCGCGAACAGTTTGACGACGCGGAAAAATATCTGCTCAAAGCATTGATGATGGTTTCCCAGAACGAAAAAAACCGGCTGGCGGAACAGTTTGAAGCCGTTGGCGACGGTTATCTGAAGAACAGCAAAAATAAAGATGCCGTTCGCGCCTATCAACGATCAGCGACGCTCAACGCGAAAAAAGAAGGTTTGGCGGCTAAATTGGCAAAGGCTCAAGAGAGTTAGAGGTTCCGCAAAAGTTAATTTTTAGATAGTTTTTGAAGTCCAATCTTAAAAATGCCGCTTATCAACAGAAGCATAAAATAAAAACAATGTTCTATTGTCCTAAATGTCAGCAAACTTACGATGAAGGAGCGCAGCGGTTTTGCTCGAACGACGGCGGCAGACTTCTTCCGGCACCATCTTCGGGGAAATCCGTCAACCAATCCAACGGCGTTTTCACTAATTTGTTGGGCAGAGCCGTCCCGCGCAGTGAAAATGACGAACAAATTTCAACCGTTCCAAAATTTGTGCGGGTTGAATCAGCGCAGTCAGTGCGTTCCGGCGGACAGCCGACTGTCGCCAAAAACACTTTTGAAAACATCGTCGGACTCGAACATTCCGTCGAACCAAAACCTCGAACCCAAAAGCCGCTTCCGCGCATCATCAAACAGAACGATGTTCCGGCGAGTCAGGCACGTCTCGGCGACCGCAAAACGAATCCGACCGGAAGACTTGCCTTGACCCCGGACAACCCGAAAGTCTTAATCGGACAAACTGTCAAAGGTCGCTATCAAATTATCGAACTGTTTGAACAGGACGAAACGACGATAAGTTATACGGCGGAGGATAAACTCGGAGCGGGCAAAAAAGTAATCGTGCAGGTATTGACGGATGAAGATGAAAGCGACCGCTTTACCAACAAAATCTTTGCCGAAGAAAGAGTTTCGCTGTCGTTGATTAATCACCCGAACATCGCGCGAATTTTGGATTCCGGTGAACTTCTCGAAGGCAAACCCTTTATTATCAGTGAATACGCGGACGGCGAATCAATTGCCGCATTGCTGAAGAAAACAAAACAGGTCAACGCACTGCGGACAGCCCGCATCGTTAATCAAATCGCCGACGCTCTAAATTCGGCGCATCAAAACGGTGTACTGCATCGCAGTCTGAGTCCCGAAAACATTATTTTGACGGTCTCCGAAGTCGGTAACGAACAGGTTAAACTGACCAATTTCGGCATTTCAAAAAACAGTTTCAAACAAGAAAACATTGCTTACCAAGCCCCCGAACAACTTCAGGGTAAACTGGCAAATTACGCCAGCGATATTTACGCGCTAGCGGCTATCACGTTTCAAATGCTGACCGGACGACTCCCGTTCAACGGCGCGACGACTGCCGATTTGATTGACGAGCAGACTGCCGGACTAAATTTGCGCCTGACGAATTTACGAGTGGATTTGCCGGTTGCGGTTGACCGCGTTTTAGAGCGGGGTTTGACTTTCAAACCGTCCGACCGCTACCCGAAAGCGCGGGATTTCGGCGAGGCGTTAGTAAATGCGCTAAAAACCGAATTGTCACCCGAATTCGAAAAAACCGATGATGAAATCGGTATTCTTGAAAAAGAAAACGCTGAATACACAATTCCGATGTCCTCGCTGCCGTCGGTGCAATCGGAAGTAAAAATATTGGAACCGGAAAGAACGAGCGCAGTCTCTTATTTGACCGCTTCCGACAATTTTCTCGAAGCTGAAACTGAAACTGCTGCACTCGAAGCTGAAACTGAAACTGCTGCAAAGGAAGTAAAAGACGAAGAAAATAATCAACTCGCTTGGGAAAAGCGTTCACCGGATCATAAGAAAATCTTTAATTGGAGTTTTGTCGTGTTGCCGGTTTTAGGAATTTTACTGCTAGCAGCCGGAATTTGGGGGTTGTGGTCACATCTGTTAAATAGTCCGCCGGAATCTCAAATGGCAGTGGAAATACCGAAAGAATCCGTTTTTCCGACCGAAGATCAAAACAGCGTCAATTCCGTGCCGGCAGCCCCGCTGACCGAGGACATCGAAGTCCCGCCGCCGCCGCGCACTGTTCCCCGACCGCCGAATACTGTTTACTATCAAAACAGTAAAGATATAATGAAGGGCGATCTGGCGAAGAATTTTCTCGGGTTTTCGCTTTATTATCCGAAAGACTGGAAACAAAACGAGGCGGCGGGTAAATTTATAGACGTTTCAAAAACTGCCGCCACCGGCTCGCCGATTGAGCAGTTTTTGGTCAGTTACTATGACAGCAAAGGAACTTTTAAGGAGGACACAAAGCTGTTTCCGGCACTCGTCAAAGAGACAAACGCAACGGTGGGCAAACTTATACCCAACTACGAAATGGTTTCCGAAGGCAAAAAAACAGTTAATAACGGCTGGTTGGCTTATGAAGTCACTTTCAAAGGCGGCGGCAAAACTGCCAAAGGCGAGGATATAGAAATTTGGGTCAGACGGTTGTTCATCCCCACATCGCGCCCGGGAATGAAAAACGGCTACGTCATTACGATGCTCGCATCTTCCCTATCACCGGATGTCAAAAGCGTGGAAGACGTTGGTGTTAAAGGAGAACTTTCCTCAGTGTTAGAAAGTTTCGAGCCGAATCAAAACTTTTAGAATTACCAGGAATTTTTGCAAAAAAAAGCGTTGGGTTAAAATTTTCCTGACGCTTTTTGTTTTCGTCTTATTGAGCTAAAGTTGTAGCAAAAGAGGAGTATTTGGTTTCAGGTTCAAGGTTTCAAGTTCGTGATTTGATTGACATACCAAACACTAAGTGCTGACTACCGGAAATTAAATACCAATTTCAATGAAAATCGTCTTAGCAGAAGAAAGCGGCGGCAAACAACTGCCCGAAAAATCCTTTAACCAGCCGGTCATTCGCATCGGGCGCGACCAAAAAGAGTGCCAGATAATTTTTGAAAACGTCCGGTATCCGATGGTTTCGCGCCGCCACGCCGAATTGCAGTGGCGCGGCGGGCAATGGTTTCTGCACGATTTGAATTCGAGTTTCGGCACTTTTATTGACGGAGAGAAAATCGCCGCGCCGCAGCCGTTCAGCGTCGGCAGCAGTTTACAGTTCGGCGAAAACGGTCCGGTGCTGCGCGTGATTTGGTTTGAAATGAACGCCAATACGCCGTCTGTACCGGCAGTTAATCCGTTTCAAAGTCAGTCGCTCAATCCAGTCAGCCGCGATGTTAGCGAACCGATTAACACACCATTTAACGCGCCTCCGCAAACAGTACCGAAATTAAGCAGTCAGATGCCGATTTCGGCAAACGCACAACTCGAATTTATCAGCGGCGGTTCGTCGTCAGTTCCCTTTCCGATCAGCAAGGACATCACAATTTTAGGACGCGATCCGGGCGGCGATGTCATTTTTGAATCAAACGCCGTGATGGTTTCGCGCCGCCACGCGGAAATTCGGCGGCAGAACGGCGGCTTTACGCTCAACGATAACGGCAGTTTCAACGGCACACTCGTCAACGAACAGCGTATTTCCACACCGACTCCGCTGTATCACGACGACAAAATTCAACTCGGTTTGGGCGGACCCGTTCTTCGTTTCGTCGCCCCTTCGATTAATGCGCCGAAAGGGGCAAGCCTCGCCGGACAGCGTTCAATCGCCATCGGGCAGCTCGCCGATTTGCCCGCGCAGCCAATTGGTTCGCAGACCATCGCGTTTAATGCCGGTTCAATCTCGCAGAAAAGCCCGAGAGCGCAGTCAGCCCAGCCGCAGCTTCTGATGTCGCTGACGTTTGGCGGCAAACGCGAATTGATTATCGGACGCGCCGACGGAAGCGACATTAAAATTGACGGTTTGCAAATTTCCAATCGCCACGCCCGCCTGCTGCAAACGAACTCGGGAATTTTTATTGAAGACCTCAATTCGACTAATGGCGTTTACGTCAACGGCGAACGAGCGACGCGCCAAAACATTGCGCCGCAGGACGCGGTGCAAATCGGTTCGTTTCTAATTAAAGTTGACGAAGCCGGAAACGTCGGAGTTTTCGACACGCGCTCGAAAACGCGGATTGATGCGGTCAATATCACCAAAGAGGTCAAAAACCGGGCGGGCGGCGGGAAGATTCGGCTGCTCGATAGTGTCTCGCTGTCAATTCAGCCGAACGAATTTATCGGGTTGCTCGGTCCGTCCGGCGCTGGCAAATCTACGCTGATGGACGCGATGAACGGGATGCGTCCGGCTTCGAGCGGCAGCGTTTTGATAAATAATCTCGACCTTTATCAGCATCTCGACTCGCTCAAACAATCCATCGGCTACGTGCCGCAGGACGATATTATTCACCGCGAGTTGACCGTCTATAAAACGCTTTACTACGTCGCTAAACTGCGTCTTTCGAGTGATATTTCGGCGGCTGAAACAGAGCAGATCATTGACGAGGTTTTGGACGTCACCGGACTTTCCGAACGGCGCGACGTGCCGATCAAGGAACTTTCCGGCGGTCAGCGCAAGCGCGTTTCCATCGCCGTCGAACTGATTACAAAACCGTCCGTCATTTTTCTCGACGAACCGACTTCCGGTTTAGACCCGGCGACCGAAGAGAAAATAATGAAACTGTTCCGGCAGATCGCCGAATCGGGCAGAACGGTCATTTTAACGACCCACGCGATGGAAAACGTCAAACTCTTTGACAAAATCGTCGTGCTGATGCGCGGGAAACTGGCGTTTTACGGCAAACCGGACGAAGCGTTGGCGCATTTGAACGCGGCGAGTTTCAAAGATTTATACGACAAACTCGAAGAACCGATTGAGCAAAAGCTGAGGCAAAACGGCGGCAGCAGTCGTCAGCAAATCACCGAACAGGTCGCCAAACAGTGGAAAAACAAATTTACAAACACGCCGCAGTATCGCCGCAATGTCGCCGAACCGCTC
Organism: Pyrinomonadales bacterium; assembly: GCA_038235165.1. GTDB lineage: Bacteria > Acidobacteriota > Blastocatellia > Pyrinomonadales > Pyrinomonadaceae. The sequence goes on along the minus strand of JBBSUG010000006.1, from coordinate 35,019 downwards.
AAAGAACTCGGCAAAGTTCCGTCGCGCACCGTCAAAAAAAGTAATCGGCTGGGTCTGTTCGGTTCAGTCCGGCAGTGGGCAACGCTTTCGAGACGTTACGCCGGTGTGTTGCTGCGCGACAAACTCAATTTGTTTATTTTGTTCGCGCAGGCTCCGATCATCGCCGTTTTGACCTATTTTGTGATGGGCGAAAATCAGCCGCGTGATTTCGTCTATTTTATTTTATCGCTCGTGTCGGTCTGGTTCGGGACGAGCATTTCGGCGCGGGAAATTATCCGCGAACGCCCGATTTACAAGCGTGAACGAATGGTCAATCTCGGTCTCGTGCCGTATCTTTTTTCAAAAGTTTTCGTTCTCGGCGTGATCGTCGGCATTCAGTGTTTATTTTTATTCGTGCCGCTGAAATTTTTAGATTTGACCGGATTGATGCCGATGCCGGGAGAATTTCTCGGCGTTCCGCAATTCTGGACGATGCTGCTGACCGCCGCCGTCGGCATCGCGCTCGGTCTGCTGATTTCCGCCGTCGTGAAAACTTCAGAGCTGGCGACGAGCATCGTGCCGCTGATTTTAATTCCGCAAATTTTGTTTTCGGGATTAGTCGGCGTGCCTTCCGGTATTAATAAAGCAGCGGGTTTGATAATGCCCGCCGCGTGGTCGTTCGACACGATGAAACGCTATTCGACGCTCGACACTTTAGAAGAAGAAGGGGCAAACCCGAACGGCGCGACGAACGGCAAAGGACTTTACAAGTATGTCGAATCGGAAAATGATAAGATAATCACGGACGCAAAAAGCGATTTGGGTAATTACAAAGAAGATGCGGAGAAAAAACTGGATACTTTCAAAACTGATTTGAGCAGCGGGACAGACCCCGCCGCGCCGAAGCTCGATGCGCCGCCGGTCATTGCCGACGCGGTGAAAATTCCGAAGGATTTGAGCAATTATGTAAATTTTCTACATCCGTGGATGAACGAAATTTTAAATCAGCTTGTTTTAATGTTAATGTTTTGGATACTGGTCATCGCGGCGTTAATCTTGCTGCGAATGCAGGATATTGGTTAGAGAGGTTTAATGAAAAATATAATAAAAAGTGCAATTTTATTCGTCGGTTTGAGCATCGTGATGTCAAGTTTTTTGGCTTGCACCACGACTCAAACCAAAGAAAACGGTCAAACTGACCAAATTCCTTCGTCAACTGAGAAAAATCAAACAGCGGCAAAAAATAATGATTATCCGCCCGCACCGGCAGCGGTTTCACAGGCGGAGATTAAAACTATTGACGGCAGTAGTTTCAAGGTCGAAGACAAAAAGGGCAAAGTGGTTCTGCTCAATTTATGGGCGACGTGGTGCGGTCCGTGCCGCGCCGAAATGCCCGAATTAATTGAATTACAGAACAAATACAAAGACCAAAACTTTGAAATCGTCGGCTTGAATTCCGACGACGAAACGACCGAACAGATCAAAGATTTCGCCGGTAAAATGAATTTGAATTACACGCTCGGCTGGGCGGACACCAAATTAATGGGCGAACTGCTCAGAATCAGTAAATTTAACGGCATCCCCCAGAGTTATATGATTGACCGCGACGGCAAACTGCGCGGCGTTTTCACCGGCGGCGGTCCGAAAGTCATCGCCCAACTCAAGGAGACGGCGGACAAGGTTATCAACGAGTAAGATTTAATTACAGATCGCAGATTCCAAATTGAACGGAATAAACACGAATTTGTGAGAATTCCTTCAATCTGGAATTTGCAATCTGCAATCTGCAATCTGGAATCCGCCCGACGCTTTCGTGTAAAGCGTACGGAAAACGTAACAACGCAATGCGAAGTTTTTGAATCAAACCCGACGTGTGGTGTTATTAGCACGATTTTATATGAGGATGATAAGCAGTGTTGCCTGTGGCATTGTTATTGCAAGCATAAAAAACGACGCACATTTTTTCTTTCCCCGTGCCTGACAGAATAAAAGGAAAGAGGAAAATAAAAGAAATGAAAACACTAAAAAAATTATCATTTGCAATTGCGGTTATGTTTTGCTTTTCGATGGCGGCATCGGCGCAAAAACAGGACGATAAAAAACCGCCGCCAAAGGAAAAACCGCCTGTTGTTCCGGTTGAACCGAGAAAGCCGAAGGAAGACAAACCGAAAGACGACCGTGTTAAAAAACCTGAAATGGTTTTTAACTTAGCGGAAAATAAAATAGAAATATATTTAACCTAGAAAGTTAAAGAGAAAAGGCAGTCTGAAATACAACAGGTTGCTTTTTTTATTGGTGAAAAAGGGTGAAAGCGTGAATCGGAATCTTCTTTTCAATCACGTTCTATCATCCTTTTTTCTACGCTCCTGCTGCCTAAATCTTTCAAATAATTTTTGGATGATAAATAAAACGATCTGTCAGATCATTTTTTTTTGCCGCTGCTTCAGTAGATTGTCAGTAAATTTACGATGCACATGATTATGGCGGGGAAAAAGCTATCACGGGTGACAATTCCGGCACGGGGTAATATTTTTGGCAACATTACTTTAAAAAAATCAGTCTAAGTCAGCAATGAAAGAACAAAGGTATACTAATCAACCAGCGAATGCAATTGAAAAAGCCGTTGAAGAAACCGATATTAGCAGTTCACAATATAGAGGAACAGGCAGTTTAAAGTTCGGGACGGGATTCCCGGAAACTATTGCCGGGAAAGATTGCTGGTTCGTTCCCGGTTTCGGTTTTTACACCGAAGAGGGAAAATATCTGGGTGAAACAAAAGATGAGGTGACCAAAAAACTTGTCAAGGATTCTTGAACAATGAACTTTCAACTTCAATAAATTTGACTCGAAAACAGCTTGCCGACACAGTTAAATTTCATATCAAATAATCAATAAAATAGTTTCAGGTAAACGCGGCGTTACACCTTCGACCGCTTTGCGTTCAACTAAATTTTTCCGTAATTGATTGTAAACAAACTTTAGGTCAAAATAATCACAATGAATGATTTTCAAATTTTGAATGGCGACAGTCTCAAAATCCTACCAAAGTTGGCAGCTGAATCTATTCAAAGTTGTGTTACATCACCGCCTTATTGGGGATTACGCGATTACGATCATCCGGCACAAATCGGCGCAGAACATTCGCCTGAAACTTATGTTGAAAATCTGGTGAAAATTTTTAATGAAGTTCGTCGCGTTCTCCGAAAAGATGGAACAGTTTGGCTAAACGTCGGCGACGGTTATGCGCGAAACGGCGGAGTCGGAAAACCCGGACCGAATGCGGCGGTCGGGAATACTAAAAAACTAATTCAGAAGCGCAATTGTAAAGTTCCCGATTGTTGGGGATTAAAAGACAGAGATTTGTTCGGAATGCCGTGGCGCGTCGCGTTCGCTTTACAGGCTAACGGTTGGATTTTGAGGTCAAAGATTACTTGGGTCAAAAAAAATCCGATGCCTGAAAGTGTGAAGAATAGACCGACGAATGCGACGGAAGAAATCTTTTTGTTTTCAAAATCGCCGAAGTATTTTTATGATCCTGACGGCGTAAGAGAAGAAAGCGGCGCAAACTTGCGTAATTATTGGATTCTCGGTCCCGATTCAAGCAGAAACGGACATCCGGCGACATTTCCGCGTGAATTAGCTCGGCGTTGCATCCTTTTGGGTTCTCGCAAAGGTGATTTAATTCTTGATCCGTTTGGCGGTTCTGGAACAACCGGAATTGTGGCAAATGAATTACATCGCAAAGCAGTTCTAATCGAATTAAATCCGAAATATGTTCAAATGGGTAAAAAAAGCGCGAGCGTTATTCAACCCGAATTACAAAAATCTGCTGAAATTTAATTCTCAAAAAATATGGCTCGAAAACCCGGCTCAAAACAATTAATTCTTGAGTATTTCTTACAAAACATCGGTGAAGTTCTCGAATCAAAAGACAATCAAAAAGCAAGCGGCGGCGCGGTCGAATGGGCGCGAAGAGTTCGTGAATTGAGAAACGAAGAAGGTTATCAAATTCTTTCTCACAAAGACCGTGTGAATTTAAAACCAAATCAATATTTGATGGAAACCGACAAGCGTGTTCCGGCTTTTGCTCGTGAGATTTCAAAAGAAACACGCGCTTGGGTTTTGGAAAGAAACGGTTACACTTGCCAAATGTGCGGAGTTGCGGCGGGCGATCCCGATCCGCTAGGAAGTAATCGAACGGTGCGGTTGACAATGGGACATATTCTCGACAAGTCAAAAGGCGGAGACGATTCAGCGCAAAATCTTCGAGCAGTTTGCACAAATTGTAACGAAGGTTTGCAGAACACGGCGTCGCCGAAACCCGACCAAATTCACTTGCTTGCTCAAATTCGACGAGCCACAATAAACGATCAAGAAGCAGTTTTAAAATGGTTGTTACAAAAATTTAACTTGGAATCGAAGAAAAAAGATTAAACTTTCGTGTCAAAAACTTTACCCAAATAATCGGCAATTTCGTTTGATAATTGTTCACGTTTGCGTTCTTCAACTCCCGCCAATTCTTTCGCTAAAGTTTTCTTAAATTCAATCTGCATTTGCCGTGCGATTTGAATGCGTTGCGCTTGCGGCGAGCCTGCGCCGTGCATTGATTCGGTCAGATAGCCGACAGAGTTTCTGCCGAGCGTCATATTTTCAATCAGGCGAAGAATCCGCATACGGTTTTCGGTCGAAACGTCGGCGCGACCTTTGAGATATTTTTCCAACAATCCGCCGACTTCTTCGCTACGGAAATCTTTTTCCGACGGCATCGTGACGACCATTCCGCCTGCCAAATCCTGCGCTAATCGCCCGATTTCGTAAGGCATTTTTGTAACGTGATGTTTGCAGACGTTGGCGATCATATCGTCGTTCAAATACGCGCCTGATTTTGTCGGTTTTGATTGATATGACGAAGCGATTCCCGTCGCGTAAATCGTTTCGTTGAGATGCGTCATTTCGACTAGTTTGTCTTTGATGTGCGACACTTTTTCCACGCCGTTGTAATCGGCAATCTGCGCCGCCGCACCGATTAGAACGTCGCCGACACCGCTTTTGCAGACGTAACTTCGGCGATGATAACAGGTGAATCTTTCCACCAGCATTGACGCGAATTCCGTTTCGCCGTCCATAAATACGAGTTCATTCGGGATAAAAACATTGTCCAAAATAATCATCGCTTCCTGTCCGCCGAAATTTGCGTTGCCGACATCAATCGTGCCGCCTTCCATCGCGCGCGTGTCGCACGATTGTCTGCCGTAAATATATGTAATTCCTTCCGCGTCAACCGGAATCGCGCCGACAATCGCGTAATCTTTGTCGTTTTCGGTCAAACGCATCGTCGGCATAATTATCAGCCAATGCGAATTCAAACAGCCCGTTTGATGCGCTTTTGCGCCCGAAACATACACGCCTTTGTCGGTTCGTTTTGTGATGTGAACAAACAAATCAGGATCGGCTTGCTCGTGCGGCGACAAACTTCGGTCGCCTTTGACATCGGTCATCGCGCCGCCGATTACCAAGTTTTGCGTTTGAACTTCAACAATAAATTCCTTCAGTCTCGCGTGATAATCGGTCTGAAATTTCTCGTCAATCTCAAAAGTTACCGAATAGAGCGAATTTATCGCATCCATTCCGACGCATCTTTGAAAACAAGTTCCCGTCAGTTGTCCCAAACGCCGTTGCATTTTGTTTTGCAAAACAACGTCGTCGCGGTTCATCACGATATTCAAAAAACGATTGACTTTTTCGCCCGTTAGTTCCGAAACTGCGGTCGCCAGTTCAGGTTCGCGCTGTGCCAAATCATAAGTTTCAGCGACGGCGTTGATGCTCGGTCGAATCATCGGATGCTCGACAATATCTTTGACTAATTCGCCGAACAGATAAACTTTCAAGTTTCGATTTCGCAGTGAATTGATGTAATCTTCGCTTGTCACAATCGGTTGTTTTTGCGTCGCTGTTTGTGATGTCATAATGGTTTTGTAGAATCTACGATTATCTAATATTGTATCAAACTGCCCTCACGTTTAGCGCGTTTGATGGCGCGACCGAAAACCCACAGTGAGAACGGCAGAAGGACAATTAAAAACATCAAAAGCGTGATTAGCGATGACTGGACTTCGCTTAAACCTTTCCCCTGAATCAGCACTGCGCGGATGCCTTCGAGACCGTGGGTTGACGGGTTGATATATGAAATCGTTTTGCCGGCGGTGTTGCCCAAGGCTTCCTGAAGCATCTCTTTCGGGAAGAAAACGCCCGAAAAAAGTGCTGTGCCTGCGCCTAAAAGTATCGCAAACGGGTCGCCGCGTTTGAACGCCATCGTAAAACTCGCCGATAAAATTCCCAAACACGCCAGAACGAGCGTCGTTAGAACTAAAATCAACATCGCCAGTAAAAAACTGCCTTTATACTGCACATTGAAAAAAAACCAGCCAAAAAACAAGTATAAAAATGAGTTAAAAGTCGCTTCGACATACGACCAGGCGGAACTGGAAACGACAACGGTCGGCACATTAATTGGTGTCAACAACACACTTTCGAGAGTTCCCTGCATTTGTTCCTGACGAATCGAGTTGGCGAGCGCGGAAAATCCGACGAGAAAATAATTGAGCATTGCCAGTCCTGTCAGCCACGCAGTCAGCGGATTTTGCCATTCTTCATAGCGGGCGAGCGGAAATCCGGCGAAAATGCGCGAAATGAAAAAAAACGTCGTCGTAATTCCCAAAATCCAGATAATTTTGATAAAAAATTCGACGCGGTACGACAGCGCGAGTTGAAAATCGCGGATGATAAAAGCGCGGATGCGGCGGAGCAGGAGCATAGTTTGGTTTTAGTTCTTGGATTACGGTTTTATAATAAATAGTCTCGAAATTGAATAGTAGTTTACTATCAAAATTGAAGAAATCCACCGGCTGAAGATCAAAAACCACTGCTTCTCAAATTCCTCCCGCCAAATCCTCAAAATCTTCGATTGACGGGAGTTCCGACAAATCTCTCAAACCGAATTGAATCAAAAAATCCTTCGACGTACCGTACTGCATCGGTCGCCCGACGGTTTCTTTGCGTCCTTTGGCGGCAATCAGGCGTTTGTCGAGCAGCGTTTTAATCGCCGAAGCCGACTGTACGCCGCGAATTTCGAGAATTTCGGGAATTGTCGCCGGTTGTTTATAAGCGATGACGGCTAAGGTTTCAAGCGCGGCAAGCGAAAGTTTGGCGTTCGGGCGCGTTTTTAAAAATTTGCGAATTTCTTCGTGATATTCAGTGCGAGTCGCTATTTGCCAGCCGCCCGCAATTTCCCTGAGCTGCAAACCGCCTTCGCGCCGTTCGTATTCGCCGCGCAGTTCTTCGAGTGCCGCCGCGACGGTTTCTTTATCTTCGTCCAGAACTTCCGTCAAAAGTTTGACGGTGATCGGTTCATCCGCAACAAAAATCAAGGCTTCAATGATCGAGACGACTTCGCTGATGCCGCGCGTCTGTTTTTCTTCCGATTCTTCATTCATAGCTTTGTTAATTTTACATCAACACGCGAAAAATGGCAGTCGGGAATATTATTGTCGCAGGAATCAAGTCAAGTTATTTTCAAGCAGATTTCAATATCTCGTAGTGAATATTTAGTCAAAAACCGATGAACAATATTTTCGTGAAAACTTGAGTGGGAATTGAAAAAAGGCATCTTAGCGATGCCTTTAAACTTTTGAAAAGATTGCTGCACCCGGCAGGATTAGAATCTGCGATCCCTCGGGTTCGAAGACTTGCAAAGTGTTTTACTTTCTTTTATTCAATTTCACTTTCTCTCGTTTTATTTACCGTCTCACGATTTTTAATTTATAAATTTTCTGCATGGTTTTGCTCTTTTCTGCATAGTTGGCACACAACAGGCACACAGATTGTATCAACTCGGCAGGGTTGATTTGGCGGCTTTATAAATGATTTAACAAGTGAAAATAAGTTCTCAGGCTCTTTTTACAAATGTTGCTTTTAAAAACCTGTTGAAGTTTTTACACAGCTGATTTTTGCTATTTGTCTTTATCATCAGGACGCAGCTCGGTTATTGTATAGGCAAATAGCGCGTAACAAACTGATAAAGTAATTAACAAACCCACTATAAAAATAATGTTAGTCATTATATCTGTTTTCCTTTCGCACTTATCACACTCAACTTAAAAAAAAGACCAAAGCCAAGAATAGAAGGCACCCATAAGCCAACGAAGATTCCGGCATCTTTATTATCCGCGCCAAACACGCCGAACCATAGAGAAATCGAAAATAAAAACGAAACGAATGCCGAACCCAAAATTATATAATCTGCTTTATTAAACATAATCAACCCCTTAAATAATTGATACTTTCCGTGAATTGCACTCGAAAAAGTAAAATAATTTATTAAACTCTCGTCATTCTTGTGTTGCTTAAACTCAAGACTCTATTAGAAAATTAATAATATTGATTATACTAACACAGCATAATGACTTTAGCTTGTATTTAAGAGTCTTTTAATACCTTGCTGATTTAATAAATTTATTAAGTTCTGATTAGTTTGCATATTGCGGTTAGGTTAAAAATCACAAACAAGTCTGTAAATCCCAAAAATGAAACTAAACGCTCAAAACCCGAAACAATCGCTCAACAAAGCATTTCTCAAACAACCCGTTAATCGTGATGAAATCGAATCTTTCAAAGCGAATCTGCAAACGCATTTTCGGATTATAGGCGACGACTTCCAATCAAAAAAATCGAAGAAAAAGACCAACAACCATTCGTCGCACCGGTTGACCGGATTCTCGTATTAAAAAAAAGACGGCACAGACACGCTAGATTTGGAAAATGAAATTGACGCGCTCGTTTATCGGCTCTACGACTTGACTGATGAAGAGATAAAGATTGTCGAAGGCACGGCGTAAGCGTTGTGAGTTCGCGCTTCAGCGTGTCTTTCGCTGCGCTTCGCAGGCGGGGCAAACTGAAGTTTGAACTCAGAACTTTTGAGATGATTAAATTGCGATTGTCGAAGGCACGGCGAAGAACGACCTTACTTTGTACAGGCTTCTGCATTTTAAGAAATACGTTAAACACGTAATGTTCTTCCGCAAATGATTATTCTTTATCAGGCTCATCAGCCGTGAAAAAACTCCTGTTCGGTGTTCATTCTGTTTGTCTATCCCCTTCAATTTCAAGTTTCTAAGTTTAGATTGACTAATTAGTTTTATCATTTAGTATAACCTATGCTAATATATTTTTCTAATAACACTGTTTGATTTCCAGTTGGAGATTATGAATTTGAGGAGGCGACGATGAGAGCTGATGAGTTGATAGGAAGTCTTAAAAACGTGCTGAAAACGTCTAACGGCTGGCTGGCACTGTGTCCTTCGCACGACGACGCGAAACGCAGTCTTTCGGTCAAAGAAGTGGACGGTAAAATTTTATTGAAATGTTTTGCCGCCTGCAATGTGCAAGATCTCGTTTCCGATCTGGGTATCGAATTGAAAGATCTGTTTTTCGAACCGCAAAAGACGGCAGCAAATAATTTTCAACCGAAAAAGATCGTCGCTGTTTATCCATATACCGACGAAGGCGGCGAGCTGCTTTATGAAAATGTCCGCTTTGAGCCGAAAGATTTTCGTCAGCGGCACTTTGACGCACACGGGAAGGAAATCTGGAATTTGAAGGACGTGCGGCGCGTTCCGTATCGTTTGCCGGAACTTATCAAAAACGTCGGGGAAAACGCGGAAATCTGGCTGTGCGAAGGCGAAAAGGACGCGGACAATCTGCGAAAGCTCGGTTTTGTCGTTTCGTCTTTTAAGAATTGGAAGCCGGAATTTAACGAGTTTGTTAAAAGGTCCGACATCGTTTTATTTGCAGATCACGACAAAGCCGGATTAAAACAGGCGAACGATGCGGCGAAAATACTTTCCGGCGATGTTGCATCTGTAAAAACGATTGATCTGTTCAGCGGCGAACCGTTGCCGGAGAAACACGGCGCGGACGTTTCGGATTACATCAGTATCTGTGTTAAAGACGAAGATTTGAGCGCGGACGAAATCAGCGAAAGACTTTGCATCTTTGCCGGAAATGCTCCGATCCGGCAGCAAATCGAAGAAGCGGCGGAAACCGGCGAAATTGACGAAACGCCGATTGAAATAAAACCGTTTCCGGTTCCGAACGAAAAAGTTTTTCACGGTTTAATCGGTGAATATGTCCGCTTTATCGAACCGCACACCGAAGCCGACAAAATGGCGTTGCTGATTCAGTTTTTGACCTATTTCGGCAACCTCATCGGACGTTCCGCTTTTTACCAGGTCGAAGGAAACAAGCACTTTACAAATTTGTTTAGCGTTCTTGTCGGCGATACAGCATCGGGACGCAAAGGAACGTCTTTCGGACGCATTAAAGAAGTTTTCAAAGGTTTGGACGAATATCACGAAAAAGAATGCGTCGTCAGCGGTCTGGCGAGCGGCGAAGGTCTGGTTTATCGCGTCCGCGATGCGGTTTGGGAAGAAAAAACCGACAGGAAAACGAAAAAGGTTGAACCGGTTTGCGCTGACAACGGCGTTTCAGATAAACGTCTGCTGGTTGTCGAAGGCGAATTTGCACAGGTTTTGCGCGTTCAGGGCAGAGAAGGAAATTCGCTTTCGGCGATTACCCGCAATTTTTGGGACACCGGCGACGCGCAGAATTTAACAAAAAATTCACCGCTGAAAACGACCGGCGCACACGTTTCAATCGTCGGACACATCACGAAAACAGAACTTCTAAACTGTCTGTCCGAAGTCGAATCCGCCAACGGTTACGCCAACCGCTTTCTGTGGGTCTGCGTCAGGCGTTCAAAGTTTTTGCCGTTGGGCGCGGAAATTGATTTCAAAGATTTGCTCTGCTTTAATGCCGAAATTTCAAGACGCATTGAGTTGGCTAAAAATGTCGAACAAATTCACTTTTCAGACGAAGCGAAAGAACTTTGGATTTCAAATTATCAACATCTGGAAACATCACGTTTCGGTTTAGTGGCAAAAGTTACGCAGCGCGCTTCGCCGTATGTTTTGCGGCTTTCGTGCATCTTCGCCGTGATTGACGGACAAACGGAAATAAAACTCGAACATCTGGAAGCCGGTTTTGCCGTCTGGCAATTCTGTGAAGATTCGGCGAAGTATATTTTCGGCGACCGGCTCGGAAACAAAAACGCCGATGCTATTTTGGACGCTTTGCGCGAAGCTGGAAACGGTTTGACACGAACCGAAATTTATACGGACGTTTTCCAAAAGAATCTGAATGCGAAGGAAATCAATAAGGATTTGAAAATTTAAGTCGAATCCGGTTTGATCGAAAGTCAGACCGAACACGCAGAAAATGCAAAAAAGCCGTCAGAAAAATGGTTTATCAAAACTTCCGCATTACGTATTTAACGAATTTATTCAAAGACTTTTCGATCAAATACGTTAAATGCGTTCAAGTATTATTTTAGCGATGGATACCTATTCGCACATTTTGCCGACTATGCAGGAAGATGCGGCTACAAAACTTGAAAGGATTTTAATAATCGGATGATTTTAAGAGTTGGCACACAATTGACACACAAACAAAAAAAGCAAGCTCGAATCGGCTTGCTTTTTGTTTTTGTAACTTGTTAGAAACAAAGAATTAAAATTGGTACACCCGGCAGGATTCGAACCTGCGACCCTCTGGTTCGAAGCCAGATACTCTATCCAGCTGAGCTACAGGTGCATATAAACTGGAGTTTTGATTTTAGGTTTTACGCCCGTTAATTGCAAATCTAAATTGTTTAATTTTGCCGCACGAATAGTTTTTGCAAGATATTTTTCGGTCAGGCGTTCTCATACCAAACCTTGAAACAGGAGAAACTTGTATGAAAAACAACGTCTATAAACTAGCTTTACTTGCTATTGGATTCATTCTTTTCGCCGCTGCGCTTTACGTTTATCGTCCCGTCAATGACAAAACAACCCGCATCACGGTCATCGGCGATTCGCGGACGAAAATCGCGCCGGACACTGCCGTTATTACATTTTCGGTCGTCACGCAGGACAAACAGGCGATCAACGCCCAGCAGGAAAACGCCCGCAAAAGCGAAAATGTGAAAAAAGCGGTCGAAGAGATTACGGCGAACGATCAGCCGGAAATAAAAACCAGCGATTACAGATTGAACCCCGAACAGTATTATTATTCGGGCAAAATGCCGAAAATTCTCGGTTACGAAGTCAAAAACACGGTGACGGTTTCGATCAAAAATTTATCGAAGGTCGGCGCGGTGATTGACACGGCGACCAAAGCGGGAGCGAACAGCGTTGAGGGAATCGGGTTTGTCGTCGGTGAAACGTCACCCGCGCAGGGCGACGCGCTGGCGTTGGCGACAAAACAGGCAATGGCGAAAGCCGAAGCTATCGCACAATCGCTCAACGGCAAAATCGTCCGCGTCCTCGAATCAACCGAGGGCGGCATACCGATTCAGTCGCAAACTTCGATGGACGAATATAAAATGAATTCAAATATGACGGCGGCAAAACCCGTTTACAATACGCCGGTGCAAGCCGGTTCGCTCGATGTCCGGTCGCAGGTTCTGCTCGTCGTCGAAGTGGCGACGGCAAACTGACTTGTAATCAAACCATAATTGCGCGAAAATAAGGCTGGATAAAACCAGCCTTTTTATTTTGGAGAAAATTATGAAATTTGTTCGACTGCAAAATTTGTTATTTGTTTTTTCGTTCATCGCGCTGTGCCAAATTCCCCTGTTCGCGCAGGCGGCGCAGCCTGCCAAGGAAGAAGATTTGGCGACGTATATCAAAGCGAACTACGACAAGCGCGAGGTGATGATTCCGATGCGCGACGGCGTGAAACTTTTCACTTCGATTTATGAGCCGAAGGACAAATCGCAGAAATATCCGATAATGTACAGCCGCACGCCATACACCGTTGCGCCGTATGGGGCGGACAAATATAAAACATTGCTCGGACCGAACGGGCTGTTTGCCAAAGAAGGCTACATTTTCGTTTATCAGGACGTGCGCGGACGCTGGATGTCGGAAGGCGAATTTGTTGATGTGCGACCGGAAACGGCGAAACCCGGTACGAAGGAAATTGACGAATCAACCGACAGTTACGATTCGGTTGACTGGATGACTAAAAATATTCCGAATAACAACGGGCGCGTCGGCATCTGGGGCATTTCTTATCCCGGATTTTACACTTCGACGGCGGTTATCAATTCGCACCCGGCGATCAAAGCCGCATCGCCGCAGGCTCCGGTTTCCGATTGGTATCACGGCGATGATATGCACCACAACGGCGCATTATTTTTGGCACAAAACTATGACTTTTTCGCCTTTTTCGGTCAGCCGCGTTTGAAGCCGGAAACGCCGGAAACAACGACGACGAAAAGATTTGCCGCCGGTACGGACGACGGCTATAATTATTTCAAAGATTTAGGCGGACTCAAAGAAACCGCCGATAATTATCAATCCAAACTGGGAACGCGCATCAAATTTTGGGACGATATGATGCAGCATCCGAATTACGATCAATACTGGAAAGACCGCAACGTACTGCCGAAATTAAAAGGTGTCAAAGCGGCGGTAATGACCGTCGGCGGCTGGTATGACAACGAAGATTTATACGGCGCACTGCAAACTTATCAGCACATCGAACGGCAGAATCCGGGAATTTATAATGTTCTCGTGATGGGACCGTGGTTTCACGGCGGTTGGGAACGCGGCGACGGCGATTTTCTCGGCACGGCATATTTCGGCGAGAAAACTTCGCTTTATTATCAATCGAAAATCGAACTTCCCTTTTTCAATCACTTTTTGAAAGACAAAGGCGATATTTCCAATATCAAGGAAACTAATTTGTTCGACACGGGCGCGAACAAATGGCGCGAATTTTCGACTTATAATCCGACTAACGGCACCGACACCGCGCTTTATTTGACGGGAAACGGCGGTTTGTCGTTCGAGATGCCGAAAGCGGAAGGAAAAGACGAATATGTTTCCGACCCGGCAAAACCCGTTCCCTACACGCAGAAAATTTCGCATAATTATCCGCGTGATTTCATGACCGAAGATCAACGTTTTGCAGCGACGCGCCCCGACGTGCTGGTTTATCAGACTGCCCCTTTGACCGAAGATATGACTGTTGCGGGCGATCTGAAACCGGCGATTTATGTTTCGTCGAGCGGCACGGATTCGGATTTCGTCGTCAAGTTAATTGACGTTTTCCCGGACGATTACAAATACCCGGAAGGCGTGAAACCGCCGGAAACATCGGCGTTTTCGGTGTTCGCACCCGGCGGTTATCAAATGCTTTTGCGCGGCGAACCGTTCCCGGCGCGTTTTAGAAACTCGTTCGACAAACCAGCTCCGCTTGTTCCGAACGAAGCCGCGAAACTCGATTTCACGATGCCCGGAATCGTCCACACCTTCAAAAAAGGACATCGGATAATGGTGCAGATTCAAAGCACCTGGTTTCCGCTGGTAGCGCGAAATCCGCAGAAATATATGGACAATTACCAACTCGCCTCGGCAAGCGATTTCCAAAAAGCGACGGAAAGAGTTTATTACGGCGGCAAAAACCTATCGGCGATTGTTTTGCCAATAACTAAATAATTCCAGATTCCAGATTCCACATTGAAGAGTAAACATTTGGAATCTGGAATTTGGAATCTGGAACAAAGATTATGCCATCAACAGCAATTGTCAGCGGAATTTTATTAATTTTAATCGGAATTATCGGTTACGTTTTCAGCATAATTGACGGAAATACGAGTTGGACGGCACTGATTCCGGCGGCGTTCGGTTTAGTATTGGACATTCTCGGCATCGCTGCCAAGCAAATGGAGAGTTTGCGGAAACATCTGATGCACGCGGCGGTCATCGTCGGGCTTTTGGGATTTTTGATTCCCGCCGGACGGCTTTTGACGAAAATGGGCGACATCAAAGTTTCGCTTGCCGTGTTTTCACAAGCGGCGATGGCAGTCGTCTGTCTGGTTTTCGTGATTCTGTCCATTTTATCATTCATCAAAGCGCGAAGAGAACGAATCTGAAAGTACAGCAGTCACCCCGACTGTTGTATCGGATGAGTTCCGCTTTCGAGTCTTAGTAGATAGTAAGAAATTAGCGCGGGACGCACTCAAGACGGCATTCGGGACGACTGCGGTAACGTGGCGGGCAGATTTATTTGAACGATCAAACCGTTATCCATATTTTTTGCTGAAATCGTCCCGTTGTGCGCGTTGACGGCGCGTTCAGCGATTGCCAAACCTAACCCGATGCCGCCGGTTTTGCGGTCACGCGCGGTATGGACACGGTAGAACGGGCGAAAAAGATGGGCAATTTCGTTTTCGGGAACGCCCTCGCCGTAATCCCTGACGACAATTTCGGCATTTCCGCCGCCATTTTTTAAGCTGATTTCGATGTTCGTGTCTTCCTTGGAATATTTTACGGCATTTCGCAAAACATTTTCCACTGCGCTTCTGAGCAGATTTTCATTGCCGAAAACTTTCACTGCGTCTTTGTGCAGAATCACGACCGATTTGTTATTCGCCTGCGCTTCAAAATCGGCATCGGCGGCGATTTGTTCGACTATTTTCGTCAGATTAACTTCCCTTTTCTCGAAATTTTCCGAGCGCGTTTCAAGTTTGGAAAGCATCAGCAGCCGCGAAATCATTTCATTTAAGCGGTAAGATTCGGTTTCCAGTCTTTCAAGCAGCGGTTTTGTTTCAGGATTTGCTTTAACCCGCGCTAACTCCAGCGCGACGTTCATCCGCGCCAGCGGTGAGCGCAATTCGTGCGAAATATCCTGCGTCAGCCGTTTTTCGGATGAAACCAAAGTTTCGATGCGTTCTGCCATTTCGTCGAAATCCTGTGCTAATTTCGCCACCTCATCGCGTCTTTTGCCCATTTCCGGCGCAACCCGCGTCTGCAAATCGCCTTCGGCAAATTTCTGTGTGGCACGGCGCAGTTTCCCAATCGGCGACGAAAAATGTCGCGCCAGCGCATAACAAACCAAACCGGCGGTGAAGATAACTGCCAGAATTTGCAGAATACGATTTTTAAGTTCGGTCAAAAGATCGGTTTGCGGCGGACGTTTCAGTTGAATTACATACACATAATCGGCACCATCTTTAAGCCGCAGTTTTTTCGCGGCAATGGTCTGTTCCGGCAGCCGGATAAACTCCGTATTGTCGCTTTGCAGAGCCTGATCAATTATCACGGCGGCTTCGGCGGAAATCTCGCTGCCGGCAATCAGGCGGCGGTTTGCGTCATACAAACCGACGGCATTAACCCGTTCGGCATTGATCACCCGACCCAAGTATTCCTGCAATCCCGACTGCCCTTCGTTTTCATAAATCTGCGCCGCCGTCGCCGAATTTGACGCGACGATTTCACCGACAAACGTCTGCCACTGCCGCACCAACGGTTCACTCTGGGTTGACCAATTAACCACCGTCAAAACCGCCACGACCAGCGCAATCGCCAGCCAGAACCATAGGAAAATTTTTAGAAATAAACTCATAATTGGAGCGCGGACGGCTCGTCCGCTAACGCCGCGAAGCAAGACGTTGCGAAACACTCACTATCAACGACGTAATTAGAATGTGGAAGCGTTTCTCGCGCTTCTGCGCTCGAAAAGCGGACGAGCCGTCCGCGCTCCCGGTTAATCAACAATTGTATAGATATAGCCGACCGAGCGAATAGTTTTAATTCTTTCGTCACTGTTGTCGCGGCTGCCAAGTTTTTTTCGCAGATTGCTGATGTGCATATCCAAACTGCGGTCGTAGGGCGACAATTTGCGGTCGAGAACCGTTTCGCTCAATTCTTCCTTGTTGATTATTTTCCCGGCATTTTTGAGCAGGGCGACCAGAAGATCAAATTCGACCGATGTTAAATTCAACTCTTCGCCGTCTTTTTTGGCGGAACGGCTCGAAAGCGACACTTCCACATCGTCAACCTGGAATTTTTCGCTTTCAATCTGTTTGTTTTCTTCGGACATTTCAACGCGGCGCAGAATTGCCCGCAACCGTGCGACGAGTTCGCGCGGGTTAAACGGCTTCGGCAAATAATCATCCGCGCCGATTTCCAAACCGACGATGCGCTCCATATCGTCGCCGCGTGCCGTCAGCATCAACACCGGAATTGTTGACGTTTTCCGCAATTCGCGCAAAACGTCGAAACCATTCATTTTCGGCAGCATCACATCTAAAATTGCTAATTCGTATGCGCCGTTCAGCGCATTTTGCAAACCGCTTGCGCCGTCGTGGACGGCTTCAACAGTAAAACCTTCGACCGTCAAATATTCGGAAACGAGTTCACAAAGCTCTTCATCGTCGTCTATCAAAAGTATTTTACTCATAATCAATTCGATTTTACGTCAAAAAAGTTTCTTTCGTCTGTACTTTTACAAATCTTTACATTATCCGATTCAAAGTTTACATTCGCGGCGTAAAAAAATTCGTCTAACACATTGAACGCGAAAAACATCGTGTATCTTTTGCAGAAATCATAGAAGACAAATTAAATGAAAAAATTAGTAACAGCTTTTATCGCAGTCGCATTGGTCGCCATCGGAACAATTTTCGTTTTTGCCCAAAAAGCAGACGACAACAAAGGACACAAACGCGGCGGTCTTCACAGAAGAGGATTCGGACGAATTGCCAAACAGCTTAATTTGACTGACGTGCAGAAAGAACAAATGAAGCAGATCAAAGAGACAAGCAAAGCAAAAATTCAGCCGCTGCGCGAAAGTATGAAATCAATTCGTCAGCAAATATCGGCGGCGACTGCCGACGGTAAATTTGACGAAGCGCAGGTGCAGAATTTAGCGACTCAGCAAGCCAATATTACGGCGCAGTTGACAGTCGAGAAAGAACGCGCAAAATCTCAAATGCACGCTGTCTTAACATCGGAACAGCAAGCGCAAGCTAAAGTGTTGAAGGAAGAAATGAAAGATAAATTCAAAGAAAGATTTCAAAATCGCGGCGGCAAAAGCGACGCATCCGATTTATAATTCCCCTTTAATCCGCTATCATAATCCAGCCAAACAGAAGACTTCGCCGGAAATTTTCGGTGAAGTCTTTTCTAATATTTGCTTTTACCGCAAATTTTTCGTTAAATCACACTTAAATATGCCGACCACTATTAATCAAATTGAAGACATTGAAAACGGAACAATAATTTTGCGCGTCGCTGGTTCAATGGAACTTGAAGATGCCGTGCTTCTGGAAAAAATCGCGCTTGAAATGCGTGCGGAATCAGGCAAAAATATGACGATTGATCTCGCCGATTTGAATTTTTTGGACAGCGAAAGCGCACCGATTTTGAAACGAATCGCCCAAACAAACGGATTTACGATTGAAGGAATACAGATTTTTCTGCAAAATGCGGTCAATGAAGCTGAAAATCGGCGTTAAAATATGAAAATGAATGTTAGAGAAATTGCCGTTTTTTTGGATGGAGAGGCTTCGGGAGATTCCGATATTGAAATTATGCGCGTGGCGAGTTTGGAAAATGCTCGAACGGGCGAAGTTTCATTCGTCGAAAAAACAGACAGTTTAACAGACACGAAAGCATCGTGTTTGATCGTTCCTGAAAGTTTCAAGGCAGAACTTCCCTGCCCGTCCGTCAAAGTTAAAAACCCGAAACTGGCGTTCGCCAAAATCGCCGAAGTTCTCCACCAGCCGCGCATATCAACCGGAATTCACCCGACCGCGCAAATCGCAGATTCCGCTGTAATCGGTGAAAATGTTTTCATCGGCGCATTTTCCGTCGTCGGTGAAAATGCGGTGATCGGCGACGGTTCGCAGATTGGCGAAAATGTAAAAATTGCCGAAGACGTGAACATCGGCGGCGATTGTTTTATTTTCCCCAACGTCGTCATTTACAAAAATGTCTTGATTGGAGCCAGCGTCAAACTTCACGCCGGAGTCGTTATCGGCGCGGACGGATTCGGCTTTGTGCGCGACGGCAAGTACGGTTACGTTAAATTTCCGCAAATCGGCACGGTCATCATTGAAGATCACGTCGAAATCGGCGCAAATTCCTGCATTGATCGCGGCGCACTCGGCGAAACGCGCATCGGCGCAGGCACAAAAATTGACAATCTCGTTCAAATCGCCCACAACGTCCGCATCGGCAAACGGGTTGTCATCGCCGCACAAACCGGCATTTCGGGCAGCACGGTCATCGAAGACGACTGTATCATCGGCGGACAAGTCGGAATGGGCGACCACGCGACCGTCAAAAGCGGCGCAATTATCGGTTCGCAAGCCGGAGTTTTGCCCGGAAAAATCGTCCGCGCCGGTGTCTGGTGGGGAACGCCCGTGCAACCGCTTGATGATTATAAACGGCAGAATGCAATGGTTAAAGGGTTGGGAAGATTGCGCGAAGAAGTTAAAGAATTAAAGAGGCAAATTGCCGAGCTTTTATCCAAATAAATGATTTATAAGATTATTCAACTGCGAAATAGATTCAAACTCTTCGAATTTTTGTAAACTACGAATCCCAAAACCACCGAAAAAACTATCGCAATGTAGAAATACAAAAACCCGTCAACCGTTTTGACCGCCATATTTCCAAGCTGCGGCAAATTGAGCGGCGCGAATAGTTTGCCCAGAAAAATATTTATCAGAGCCGCAAAAACGCCCAGAAACAGACACATACCGAGAATCTTGGCGTAATCAAGACCCAATCGTTTAATGGTGTCGAAAGCAATCAGCGGGTTAAATATCGCGGTGAATGAGCGTGTGTAGCCCGCGACGAGACAGGCGGCGGGAAAGTAGAAAAAGCCCCACAAAAACGCCAAAAATATCGGGATGGCGAAACCGAGCGATAACCGCATCACATTTCCCGGCATTTCGCTCAGATTGTTATTTTCCGGTTCAGGCAGCGGCTGTTCGCTTTGTTTCAATCGATTTTGCAGATTTTCAAGCACGGGGGCTTCATCCAAACCATTAATTTGCGACTGAACAAACGCATTTTCGTCCGGCATATTTCCGTTTTTGAAATTGTTGTCTTTTTTAAATTGTTCGGTCAGTTGCCTAACTTGCGCGGACTGTTTTGTCAAACTCGTATCGTTCGGCGGCACGGGCAAAACCGTCGAAACAATTTTCTGTTTGCCCTCGTCAATTTGCGCCAAAGAATTGACCGCCTGCCACGTTGCGCCGACGAGCAGCGCGAACAATACGCCAAACGAGACGATGTAAACGCCGATGCTCAGCAAAAACGGGTGAATCACGTCGTCCCACGCCGAAAAATCGTCAAAGCGCGGCATAAAATCGGCGTCGATTTTGCCCTGCGCGAAATTTTCGACCGTATTCGCCAGAATGCCAAACGTCAATGTGTTGGCGAGCATCGCGCAAAAAACGGCGGAAACCAGCATCACGCCACCAAAGACCCATACCGATTGTCCGAGCGTGAAAACCGTAAAAAATATCGCGCCGAAAATCAAACTCGCCTTAAACTTGAACGGATAAACCAGAGCTTTTGCAAAATCGGAGAAACCGAATTTTTCATCAGCGGCAAACACTCTGGCATTTTGAACAGGCGCGGAAACTCTGGCTGATTTTACTTTTTTTCGAGGAATTGCAACGACTGCACCGTTTTTGGGTTCGTCGAAATTGCTTTGTGAAATATCCGGTGATGCGGTGAGTTCTTGATTTTGATCCGGTAAATCTTCCGGCGTTTTCTGCGCGTCGGTCGTCGAAAAAACGGGCGGCGCGATGCCGAGGTCTTTGGCATTGAAAAATCCGTTCAAAAACGGGATTTTGCCCGCTTCGAGCCAGCGCAGATTACCGCGCCGCACTTTGTCCTGCGGCTGAAGCGAACCTTCGGCAATCCAATCGCCCAAACCAGCGAGATTGGTTTCGTAAATCTCGCCGTTCACGTCAACCTGCCAAATTTCCTGAACATTTTGATTATCCATCGCATTTTATTTCAGGTCAGGCGACCTTTTGTTCGGATATGTTGCCGGTTTTGCTCGTTCGTAAATTTATATTGTTCGGCATATTCGCTTTCAAACGAATGATGCCGCCGCCGACTTGCCCGTCCTGACAGGCTTCGATGAGAGCTTCGACGACTTTGCCGTCATAGCGCGTGCCGACGAAACTCCTGATGCGGTCGAGCGCGTCTTCTAAAAGCATTCCTTTTGAATACGGGCGGTCAATCGTCATCGCGTCGAAGGTATCGGCGACGGAGATGATTTTCGCCTGAAGCGGAATCTCCGCGTCTTTCAAACCCTGCGGATAACCTGCGCCGTTGACCATTTCGTGGTGCATATACATTCCGGGCAAAAATTCCTTCATCGCCGGAATGTGCGCCATAATTTTGTAGCCCGCCAGCGGATGAGTTTTCATTATTTCAAACTCGTCGTCGGTCAGCGCGGACGGTTTTTTCAAAATCGCATCGTCAATCGCAATTTTGCCGACATCGTGCAGCAGTGCGCTGATTCGCAATGTTTCGAGTTCTTCTTCGCCGAGTTTGAGATGTTTGCCGATGGCGACCGAAACACGCGAAACCCGTTCCGAATGCCCGCGCGTGTAACGGTCCTTGCCGTCAATCGCGGCGGCGAGAGCTTTGACCGTGCCGACAAAAAGTTCGCGGTTTTCTTCGGCAGCTTTGGCGAGTTTGGCGATGTGTTCTTCGAGTTTACCGCTCATCAAATTAAATGTTTTGCCGAGCGTGTCAATTTCGGCAATGCTTTTCGGCGCGATGCGACCGGACAAATCGCCCGCCGCCATTTTTTCCGCCGCCGCAACGAGTTTGAGCAACGGCGATGTCAATTGCTGGGCAAAAATGCTGCCGACGATCAGCGCGATCAAAGCAAACGCCAAACTAATCAACCAAGTTTGGCGGCGCATTTCGCCGACCGAAGCGAGAGCTTTGCTTTCATCCTGCATTGTAACTACACCGAAATATAAATCGTCGCTGAAGTTAGCCGTTGAATACGCACCGATCATCGCGTGACTTTCGCCGTCAAATTCCGTCGTGAACGGAACCAGTGCCGATTGAATTTGGCGACTCGTCGCCTGCCATTCCTGCACGATTTTCAAATCGGTCAACGGTTTTTGACCGGTAACGACATTTGTATCGGGATGAAAAACGGCGCGTCCCGTTTCGTCAACCACAAAAATTATCGGCAGACCCGCTTTCCACAGTTCGGCTTCGCTCATCGGCTTTGTTTCCGCCATAATACGGGACAATTCGCGCAGCGAAAGAATGGCGACGACCGCCGCCGAAATGTTATTTTTGATAACAACGGGCGCGGCGACCGTCAGCACAATATCGCCGTTGGAAGCGAGTTGGTGCGGTTGCCCGAAAACTATTTTTTTATTTTCAAGCCGCGACAGTTCTGTTGCCGACAGATTCTCGATTTCCTCTTTTTTAATCGCTTCGGCACGAAAAACCGACAGCGATTCGCCATTGATCGGTTTAATGTACAGCGCGAGCAGATTCGGATTTTCCTTGAGCGTTGCGCCGAGTTTTTCCTCTGTCTGCGGCGCAGATAACACCGACAAATCGTTGGAAAGTTCGAGAGCTTTGGCGTAACTTCCGACCAAATCGCCGTACCGCTGTCCGAGCATTTCGATTTGCCGCGCTTTCTCCTGAACTAACTGCGTTTGATAGCGATTTTCCACTGCACGAAGTTCATTCGCGCTTTTTTCCGACAAAAACCAGCCGGTCAAAACGAGCGGAACCAAACCCACCAACAGCAGCGTGATGATGACGAAATAGACTAATTTGAATTTTTTCTGTTCTTGAGGCATTGCAGTTGAACGCGAAGAATTTCGCTGTTTCGATTTTAGAACAAAACCACCTCACTGGTCAACAACTTTTAACAACAGGTATTTTCCTAATCTTGCGGTGCTGAAAAACGAGATTAATTTTCAGTGCCTCAATGAAAGAGTTTCAAAAATCATCAAACGGATTAGTTTTTGAGATTTTGAATATGAGACGAGTTTTAAGTCGAACAGCTTTTTCTTGAGAGGCGAAACAAAGGACTTAACCGCTTTTATTTTGATGGTTTAACTGTATTACAACCGTCCGTTTGTGAGACTTCTTACTTACTTTATTTATTTCCACTACTTCTTAAAAAAGTTAAGATCACATAACTTAAAAGGGAGTAAAGAATCGTATTCGCTATAACAACTGCCAAGAGTGGTATTATAGAATAATTGAGTGTTTGAGGAAAAAACGTGCCTGCCCAAAAGAAGACGTATGCGAACGGTGTGCGTTCAAGCAGAGGTTTTCCGTGCAGCCATTTATTTGAAGTGTGCGGAGAATCTCAATCGCCAACAGAATCGGGTTCATAACTATTCCTATCAACAAAGCCATTACTTTGTTTCTAAACTTCGATTCCGTATATTGGCTATTCATTTTACTTTTTTGTTATCTCAAAAACCCTCGTTTGTGAGAATTTCAAAACGCCCCATAAATCAGTTTTCTTGAAACTGATAATAAACTGATGGTAGTTGTTTACCGTCCGAGCATTTCTTTCGTTGGAACGAATTTGATTGGCGACTTTTGTTTAATTTCCTCTACTTTTATGTCATAAAATGTGTCGCCAAAATATTTACTTTCCTTTTCGACAAAACGCCCTGTAACCTCCACGTCAATATAGTATTCGCCGTCTGCCCAATAGAAATCGTTTATCAAAGTTGACCTTCCAACTGTCTTATTCTTTTCTACCAATTCTTTTATCAGCGAAATATTTTGAGCCAAGATTTCATCTGATAATTCTAAACCCTGAAAACAGAAATTATCGCCTCTACAATCATTTTCCCAGTCTTTCAAATTTACAAAGTAGCGTGAGTCTTCCTCAGATACCTCAAGTTTTGCGAACACTTTGATTTTGAGGTATTTATATCTCGGCGTATTTTGTCTTAATTCAGAAAGTGAGATCGGAATAAAAACGGGACGGATATAATAAATAGAAACTCCAAATATAAAAGCAATTAAGGTGACAACTATATAAACAGATTTTCTCATGGGCTTTTATTTAGACACTGGATTTTCTTATTTGTTCCGACTCGATTTCATTTTTAAGTATTCGTCTCAAAAACGGTCGTTTTTGACACAAAAAATAAGTATAGCACCTCAATATGACACTACCCAACAATATAAAACAAGCACTTATTTGAAAGAGATAGAGATTAATTTGTCCAATCACAATCGGCTTTAAATTCTAATCGCTCATTGCCGTTCGGATGCCAAAAAACGAGTTTTGCGGCGTGGAGACAGAGCCGTGAAAATTCGCGTCCGCCGTATTTGTCGTCGCCGATGATCGGGTGTCCGATGTGGACGCAGTGGAGCCGCAGTTGGTTGGTTCTGCCAGTGACGGGTTCGAGTTCGAGCAGTGTTTTGTCGGCAAATCTTTCAAGCACCGTAAACCGCGATTCGGCTGATTTGCCTTCCGGCGTGATTTTCCAAACCCGTTCTTCCGGGTCGCGTCCGATGGGCGCGTTGATCGTGCCGGTATCGTCAGTGATGATGCCTTCGACGACGGCGAGATATTTTTTTTCGACGAGTCGGCGTTGAAAATGACTGCATAAAATGCGATGTGCGCGTGGATTTTTGGCGATGACCATCAAACCCGAAGTTTGTTTATCCAAACGGTGAACCAAACCGGCGCGAAGCAATTTACCGGATTTTATTTCGCCACGCTGATCGGAATTTATGTGAAAAAGCACGGCGTTGAGCAAAGTTCCGCGCCGCACGCCTTTGGTTGGATGAACGAGCATTCCGGCGGCTTTGTTGATGACGATTAGTTCCGCATCTTCAAAGATGATTTCAAGCGGAATATTCTCCGGCAAAAGTTCGGCGTTACTTGCGGTTTCGACTTCGATTTCCACAAAATCGCCGGGTTTTAGATGATACCCACTGTTTTTGACTTCGCCGTTGACCGTACAGTTTCCGGCGACAATCAAATATTTCAAGTACATCCGGCTGAGATTCGTGATTTCGTCAAACAAGAATTGGTCGAGACGATTTTTGTAAATCGTTTTTTCTATGTGATATTGAAGTTTGGTCAGCACAAAAATCTTTTAGCCTAATTTTTCGTTGACAAATGTAAAAATTCCGGTCGCTACGCTGACGACCATAAATGTCGCCACCGCCCGCCAAACCGCGTCGCTCTGCGTGAACTGCCAGATCGCCAAAATGCACAAAACCGTGCAGGCGGCGAGCGAAAAAGTGATAATAATAAAGGAAATGATGCGGACGAGTTTCGGTTCGACGACACCTTTCATCTCGCGTCTGGGTTTGATAACCGATTCATTTTGCTGCTGTTCCATTTGATTACTATAATAGATGCAAAGCCGCCCAAAGTGAAACAATCGAAAGCGTAATCCAGAGAATTATACCTTGCAGCAACGGTTTCACACTGACTTTTGCCAGTGTTTCCCGAGATAGTCCCGCGCCGACCAAAAAGAGCGTGATGGTCAGACCGGCTTTCCCCAAATTGACCAGTGCATCGTAAATGCTCGGTTCAATCGTCGCCGGCGCGTAGGTTCTGATAGTTGCCGTCAGCAAATAGAATAAAATAAAAACGGGAACGATCCGTTTCGCTTTATTCCTATTTGCGCCGCGATACAAAAACGAGAAAAACAGCGCAGCCGGCACGAGCCATAACATTCTCGCAAGTTTGACGAGGGTCGCAAGCTGCAAGGCTTCGCTACCGTAATTTGACCCGGCACCCACTGCAAAACTCGTATCGGGAATTGCCAAACCCGCCCACACGCTGAATTGGTATTCGGTCAGATCGAGAAAATGCCCGATGAGCGGAAACAATAACAGCGCGACGGCATTCAAGATAAGCATAACGCCGTGCGCGGCAACGGTTTCGTCAGCTTCAGTTTCGATAATAGGAGCAACCGCCGCAAGCGTGTCGCCGCCGGAAATTGCCGTTCCAGCCGAAATTAAAGAAGAAGTTTTTCGGTTGACGGTAAAAAGTTTTGAAATGATAAAACCCGCCGCCAATATTCCGGCAACTGCCGCCAAGCTCAGTATAATTCCTTTTTTGCCGACAGCGGCGACGGTCGTTAAATTTATTCCGAAACCGATCAAAATAATCGAACCGCGCAACAGCAAACGAGCGGTTTTCGGCGTTTGTTCCGTGTATGGATTGCCCACAGACAAAGCCAAACTCAACCCGAATACGAACGCAATCAGCGGCGAGGCAAACGGTGTCAGACACGCGATAATCAAAAGATAGAAAGTTGCTTTTTGCCAAGTCATAAAGATAAATAGCCAAAGTAAGTAGTCAGCACTTAAAAGTCAAGACCATCGCCGATAATTTCCTTTGATTGACATTAAATCTCTAACCGTAATATGCTTTTGCCTGTCAATAAAATAATTTGCGCCGTCCGTGCCGTCTTAGTTATTCATCATTAAAAGTTACTGTTTTGCAGCAATTTAGTCTTTCCTGAACGGAGAACAAAGAAAAAATTATTATGAGTAAAACTGTCAGCAATAATGGTTACGGGAAAATTCTATTATTATGTATTTTAGCCGTTAATTTTACGTTGTTTGCACACGCGCAAACAACCGCGCCGGCACCGCTGAATATTGACCGGATATTTGATTCCGGCGAATTTAGCGCACGATATGTCGGCGGTTTTCGGTGGCTCAAATCCGGCGACGCTTATACAAAAATCGAATTTTCGGCAAGCGTTCAAGGCGGGACGGATTTGGTCGGATATGATGTCGAAAAAAACACGCGAAAGGTATTGATTTCCGCTGAAAAACTTGTTCCGGCGGGCAAAACTGTGCCTCTGGGAATTGACGCTTATGAATGGTCGGCGGACAATCGGCAGATTCTGATTTACACCAATTCAAAAAAGGTTTGGCGTTTGAACACGCGCGGCGATTACTGGGTTTTGGATTTAGCGGGCGGCAAACTCAAAAAACTCGGCGGTGATGCAAAATCTTCGACGCTGATGTTTGCCAAATTTTCGCCCGACGGAAAAAAGGTCGGATATGTTCGGGAAAATAATCTGTATGTCGAAAATCCGGCGGACGGCAAAATCATTCAGCTAACTTCTGACGGCTCGAAAACTCTGATAAACGGCACTTCCGATTGGGTCAACGAAGAAGAATTCGGTCTGCGCGACTGCTGGCGTTGGAGTCCTGACAATAAATCAATCGCTTTCTGGCAATTCGACGCGAGCGGGATTAAAGATTTTATTCTAATCAACGACACCGAAGAACTTTATCCGCAACTGACTTATATTCCGTATCCGAAAGCCGGAACGACTAATGCCGCGGTGCGCGTCGGCGTGATAAATGCGGATGGCGGCGAAACAAAATGGATGAAAACGCCGGGCGATTTGCGGCAGAATTATATTGCAATGATGGATTGGGCGAACAATTCCGATGAACTCGTTTTGCAGCATCTCAATCGTTTGCAGAATACGAATCTGGTAATGTTTGCCGACGCGAAAACGGGAAATGTGCGAACGGTTTTGACCGAAAAAGACGCGGCGTGGGTTGATGTTGCTATGCCGGAAATGAATTGGCTCGATGACGGCAAAAGTTTTCTCTGGATGAGCGAACGCGACGGCTGGCGGCACGTTTATAAGGTTTCACGCGACGGAAAAGACGTAAAACTTATCACAATGGGCGATTTTGATGTCGAAAACATTGAATCGGTTGACGAACAAAACGGCTGGCTTTACTTTATCGCATCACCCGAAAATGCTACGCAGCGTTATCTTTTTCGCACCAAACTCGACGGCAACGGAAAGATCGAAAAAGTTACGCCCGACACCCAGAAAGGCACAAATTCATACAACATTTCACCGAACAGCCGCTGGGCAATGCACACTTATTCGGCTTTCGGTAAAGTTCCGGCGTATGAATTTGTTGATGTCGCCAATAAAAAAACTCTGCGGACGATTGTTGATAACGCCGAATTGCAGGCGAAAGTTGATAAAATAAAAAAGGGTTCACAGGAGTTTTTCAAAGTTGACATCGGCGAAGGCGTAATACTCGATGGCTGGATGATAAAACCACCGAATTTTGACGCGAACAAAACATATCCGATTTTGTATTACGTTTACGGCGAACCTGCCGGACAGACGGTTTTGGATTCGTGGGGCGGCGATAACTATCTGTGGTATTTGATGTTAGCGCAGCAAGGCTACATCGTCGCCAGCGTTGACAATCGCGGAACTCCCGCACCGCGCGGACGCGATTGGCGCAAAAGCGTCTATCGAAAAATCGGCGTTCTGACATCGCAGGATCAGGCGAACGCCGTCAAAAGTATGACCGCGAAAATGCCGTTTATTGACGCAAAACGCGTCGGGATCTGGGGTTGGAGCGGCGGCGGTTCTTCGACTTTGAACGCGATGTTTC
Source organism: Pyrinomonadales bacterium (assembly GCA_038235165.1). GTDB lineage: Bacteria > Acidobacteriota > Blastocatellia > Pyrinomonadales > Pyrinomonadaceae. Next base: position 6,700 of record JBBSUG010000006.1, on the reverse strand, counting down.
GTTATCCAGATATTTACAAAATGGGAATGGCGGTCGCACCCGTTCCGAATATGCGGTTTTATGACACGATTTATCAGGAACGATATATGGGTTTGCCGGACGCAAACGACGAAGATTATACGAACGGTTCGCCCATTACGTTTGCCAAAAACCTAAAAGGCGATTTGTTAATTGTTCACGGCACGGGCGACGATAATGTTCATTATCAGGGAACGGAAACTTTGATAAATGATTTAATTGCACAAAACAAGCAGTTTACAATGATGGCTTATCCGAACCGGACGCACGGAATTTACGAAGGCGAAAACACGACGCGCCATTTATACTCGCTCTTGACGCGCTACTTGAACGAACATTTACCTGTAAAATAAAAAACAAAAATTATGAACTACGGCTTTGTCATAGATAATCGCAAATGTATCGGCTGCCACGCTTGCACCGTCGCCTGTAAATCGGAACACGATGTTCCCATCGGCGTAAATCGCACTTGGGTAAAATACATCGAAAAGGGCGAATTTCCCGACACGCGCAGACTTTTTTCGGTGATGCGATGTAATCATTGCGCCGACGCGCCGTGTGTTGAGATTTGTCCGACGGAGGCACTTTACACGCGGGCAGACGGGATTGTTGATTTTGATGATCGCCGCTGTATTTCGTGCAAAGCCTGCACTCAGGCGTGTCCATACGATTCGATCTATATCAATCCCGACACGATGGTCGCGCAAAAGTGCAATTATTGTTCGCATCGCACGGACATCGGTTTAGAACCGGCGTGTGTCGTCGTCTGCCCGGAACACGCGATTATTTCGGGCGATATGGACAATCCTTTGACGGAAATTTCGCAGCTTCTCGCGCACGAAGCGGTTTCGGTCAGAAAGCCGGAAAAAGGCACGAATCCGAAACTTTTCTACATTGACGGCGACCGCGATTCTTTGAACCCGACAAACACAAATCAGAGCGCGGATTATATGTGGTCGAGCCAAGCGGCGGGTGTTGGAAAATACGCGAAGTATGCGGAACAGCGAATCAACGAATCGCCGAACAAGGAAGAAGCCGAAAGACTGAAAAAGACGAACTTCGTCCAAATCGAACCGCGCGATAAAAACAGAAAAAAAGAAGCGCGAAGAGTCTATGATGCGCCGTCAAAAGGAATTTTGTGGGGTTGGGAAGTTTCGGCGTATATTTTGACCAAAGCGATTGCGGCGGGCGCGTTTCTGCTGCCGCTTGTCGGCGGTTATTTTATGGAAATGCCGCTGCTCGTCAAACAGATCGGCGCGATAGTTTCGCTGATTTTCCTGACAATCACGGGCATTTTGTTGATTATGGATTTGGGCAGACCAGACAGATTTTTCTACGTCCTGTTTCGCCCGCAATGGAAATCGTGGCTGTCACGCGGTTCGTATATCATCACGATTTACGGCGGTTTATTGACACTCTGGCTTGCCGCATCGCTTCTCGGTTTTGAAAATTTACTAAAATATATCGAACCTTTCGGGATAATTTTTGCCGTTCTGTCGGCGGTTTATACGGCGTTTCTGTTTGCACAGGCGAAAGGGCGCGACTTCTGGCAATCGCCGATGTTGGGGCTGCATATGATCGTCCATTCGCTGATGGCTGGTTTCGCCGTTTATCTTCTTGTCAATCTGTTTTTGAAAGTAAACGTCGGATTTACGGCTATTTTGATATTTCTGACTTTGGTAACAATCACCCTTCATCTGGTAACTCTGGCAATCGAACTGACCACAACGCATTCAACCGAAGACGCGCACAAAGTCGTTAAAATGATCACGAGCGGACAATTTTCGTTGGCTTTTTGGTTGGGAATGATCGCCGTTGGAAACATTTTGCCGCTGGCAATATTGTTTTTAGTCGGCAGTATGGGAAATATTTTTCTGCTGGCAATTGCCGGAGTTTTGATTTTAGTTGGTTTAGGTTTCGCGCAGCATATTTGGGTGAAAGCACCGCAACTGATTCCTTTGAGTTAGAAAGCGAAGCGGTGGGCATTTACGCCCACCGCTTCGCTTTTTTTACCGATTTTTCCCTTGCTCTATTTACCGGAACGCTTAACGTCGTCTCGCCGATCTGCCGATGTTGATTGCGCTGTCGGTATAGAACGGCTGATCAATCGGCGAACTCGGATCAACGCCGGTCGCTTTCTGACGGGCGAGTGAACTGCTGAAAACAATCGGGGTCATTTTGCTTTTCACGTCTGCCGCAACGGTGAATGTGACGTTGATAAGCAGTTGATTCGCGCCTGCCGCGATGGTGCCGCCGTTGAACGAAGTAATCGAAAATCCGATTTCTCCGGTGCGATTGACGTTCGAGACGACATCGCCGCCTGCCGAACCGATGCTGACGGTCGGATTCGACAGCATCGCCGTATCGTAATTCAAGCTGAACGTATAACCGGCTTCGTCGCCTTTCGCATTCACGAGAACCGGGATTGTCATCGTTTGCCCGTTGAACGCCGCATTTGAGCCGTCCACGCTTAACGCCCGAATCTTGGCGGCTTTGAATGATTTATCCGCTTTCGAGTTTTCAGTGCCGATAATTTTATCCAGCAACGGTTTTGAAGAATAATCCTCGACGGCACTGAATCCGCTTTGTGCGACCGCTCCGCCCGGTGCATTCGGTCCGGCAGCTGACTGACTGTTATCGGTGCCGACCGCATACCGGCGTGCCTGCTGCACGTCGTCGGCATCAACGATTCCGTCGCCCGAAGTCGAACGCGTGGAAGCGTCGGCACGTTGAAATTCATTGCTTTGATACGGCGTATCGAGACCGACGGAAAAACGTCGAATTTGCTGAATATCGTCCGCATCAATCACACCGTCACCTGCCCCGCGCGGCTGAACGTCCGATTCAATTCCGAGCGGAGCCGCACCGGTCAGCGTGAAATTCGTATCCGAAATGTCGAAAAATATGTTACCGGCGGCTTCGACCTTGATGCGGGCGGTAGTCGTCGAAACATTCGGCATGGCGACGTTTTCCATACCATCGTTGGGAGTATTTGCTTTCAGCGTCATCGGGAACGTCATCCCGCCGTCGAGCGAGAGTTTGATGTTGACGTTAGCGGTGTTGACGGGTATCAGATTCGTATTTGCCACCGACCAGATCACATTCTGCATCGAACCGCTGGCATAACTTTCATTCATATTCGGCTGAACTACCAGGAAAGGTCCGGCGGCGTTGGTGACCGAAACAGTCATATCTTTGAACTGTGTCTGTCCGATAGCGACATTCGGCACATACGGGTGATTGTCCCGCACCGTCAGTCTGAATTTTAGGTCTCTGGTAATCGAACTTAATGCTTCGATTAGGATTCCCGGATCATTACCGGAACTCGCCGGTGTAACGAACTGACCGGCAAGAATCGTCGAAAGTTGCGGAAAGAGCTTCGTCGGCGAAGACGTCGAAGGAAACGACAGCCAGTTCGGTCCAATTGGTTTTGCCGGCTGGGCGAGACTGGCTGCTAGGGTCGCGCCGGTGTTTTGTGCCGAATCATTCTGTTCCCAATTGTAAGTCAATGAATCGCCGTCGGCATCGGTCGCCGAACCGGTCAACGCAAACGGAGTCATTATCGGAATCGTATAATTACTAATGGGAGCGATTACCGGTGTGCTGTTCGTGTTGGGAATCGGTGCAGGGCATCCTTTAGTCGGAAGGTTTGCCTGAATTTGACCTATCGAAGTTTCGTGAAAAATGTCAATCGAATGAATGGCAACATCATTCGGGGTAATTCCGGCATAACCCATAATCGTAATACCGGAGCCGATTTCCTTGTCCTGTCCGAGCATTTCCGGCACCGGCAACTGCCCGAATGAAAATGTATGGTTCGCGCCCAGTTGATGTCCCATTTCGTGAGTGACGTAATCAATATCGAAATTATCGCCCATCGGAATACCGTCCGACGGCGAAGTGATGCCGCGTCCCTTGACGTGTTGTGCAATACCGACACCCGCCGTTGTGCAGACGCAGCCGATACAACCGGCGTTGCCGCCGCCGCCGCTTTGCCCGAACATATGACCGATGTCATACATTTGGGTCGTAATTCCGGCGGCAATAATCGCGTTTCTCAGTTGGTCGTTCCATTCCGACAGGGTTGTCGAGTACGGGTCGGTTGCCGGGTTGTAAAAAATAATGGCGGTGGTTTCAGGAATTAAATTCAAGTGTAATCCCAAATCTTTTTCATAAACTCCGTTGGCGCGGGTCAGTGTCGCATTATAGGCGGCTAAAACCAGAGCAACATGTGAAGGACCAGTTGCCCCGAAAAAATTGGCATATTCGCCGTTACAGGATTGAGCCAGTCGCATCGTTCTGATTGTTCCCTCATTGCTCGAAGGGGTTTCCAAAACATTTACCTTCGGTTTCCAATCCGAAAATAGACTTTTCTCCTCGGTGGAACAAGCCCACGGCAATTCTCCTTTTTCGCGACCGGACTTAAAAACCGCATATGTTTTGCGGTCAGCGGAATAAGGTTCGATAAACTCGGTTTCGCCGCCGGTTTGGACAAAAGGTGCCGCAGTTCTGAAAACCATCCCGGAAACGCCGCTCGGAGAAATACTCAACTTCACGGTCGCATATCTATCCGTCAGCCCGCGTCCTGAAAATGCACGGATGTCGGGAAATTTTGCCTGAAGTTCCGGTTCAAAATTGGAGGCTTCAGATATTTCAAATCGTTCAATGCCGCCGTCGGCATTGGGCAGTGAAATAACCGCCGAGCCGGATTTACTGTCAGTAATTGCTGACAGTTCACTTCTTAGCGGTTTGATATTCAAATCAAATAATTTGAATTCCTTTGGAAACGATTGCCGCTTGACCGCTCTATCGGGAACGATCTGAGCGATATTGTCCCCGCTTACCGACCAAACCACACTCTGTGCGTTAGCCGATAGTGTCGAGATTATTGCTGTCAGTATAAAAAAAACTATTCTGGAATTACGTTTGTTGTTCATATTGTAAGCTCCTCTAACCGGAATCCGTGGCTTTGTTCGGATTCTAAATGCCATTTAACCTAAATTTTGTTGGAAAATCTTCTGATTGTTATGTAAATAAGAATAGACAATCTAACTTGAGAAATTCTTGAGAAAAAGATTCAAAGTAAGATAGACGGTAGTCAGCCACAGTCCGAATTTACCCGCTTTCGAGATTGGTAAAGCAAACAAAGCTGCGTTTTGCATTCGTCTTTCCAAAATCAAAAGCATCTCCGACACAGAAATAATCGCCAAAAATTTGGCATCATCGAAAATCTTTTCAAATCGTTGTAGAATAAATTTGCGAACATAAAAATATCAATCACGAGCCGAAGAAGTTTTGACAAAACTAGGATTTGCATATATTTGAGTGAAGGCAATTCAATTGAATCGTTTGAGTTTGAGGAAAAATTTTTTGCCCGCTAATTACGCTAATTTACGCGAATTTTTAAGAATTATTTTTGAATTCGATTATTTTTTTTGGTTTTCTTATTAGCGAGAATTCGCGTAATTAGCGGGCAAAAAGAAAATTGTGGCTGATTTAATCTACAAAACAGAAAGCTATAAAATAATCGGCGCGTGTTATGAAGTTTATAATCAGCAGGGATTCGGCTTTACCGAACCTGTTTATCAGGAATGTTTGGAGATTGAGTTTGGAATGCAGAACATTCCTTTTGTTGCACAACCCGAAATACATCTTTATTACAAAGACAGAATTTTAGACCAATTTTTCAAACCCGATTTTATTTGTTTTGACAAAATAATTGTTGAAATAAAAGCCGTCTCAAGTTTAACTGACGCGCATATTTCTCAGACTTTGAATTATTTGAATGCGACTAAATTCGATTTAGCATTACTCGTTAATTTCGGAGAATACCCGAAGCTAATTTCTAAACGAATAGCGAACAGGAAACTTGAAACCGTTAGTATCAAAGAAGAAATAGAAAGTTGGATAAAATAAAGATTTTGCCCACGAATAGCACGAATGAACACGAATATTTCTTAAATCAATTAGAAGACAATTAATAAATTTGTTCGATTGAATAAATTTAAATGCAATATTATTTCTGATTTATTCGCTTTAAAATTTCTTTTATTCGTGCCGATTCGTGCTATTCGTGGGCAATAAAAAACTCTTATGAAACATAAACCGTCATTCATCGAAACAATCGCCGAAAAGCTCGGCTTGATCGAAAATCTGCATCCTGTTGCGGAAGAATTTGAACTCCCGCGGATGAACGAGCCGGGCGAATTGTCGAATTATCCGCCGCCGGATAAGTGGGACGATTGGACGGAATATGAGGCGACGAGCGGGCAGAAGCGCGAGAAGAAGAATTATATGATCGTGCCGACGGCTTGTTTTAATTGCGAGTCGGGGTGCGGGTTGCTCAGTTATATCGAGAAGGATTCGATGAAGGTTCGCAAGTTCGAGGGCAATCCGTATCATCCGGGAAGTCGCGGGCGGAATTGTGCGAAAGGTCCGGCGACTATTAATCAGATCAATGATGTTGACCGGATTTTGTATCCGTTGAAGCGGAAAGGGAAACGCGGCGCGGGCGGTTGGGAGAGAGTTTCTTGGGACGATGCGCTTGATGATATTGCGGGGCGGATTCGGAAAGCGTTGCAGGAAGAGCGCAAAAACGAGGTGGTTTATCACGTCGGGCGACCGGGACACGAAGGGTTTATGGATCGCGTTTTGCAGTCGTGGGGCGTGGACGGGCATAATT
>JBBSUG010000005.1:0-186872 GCA_038235165.1 Pyrinomonadales bacterium | reverse complement strand
TTAGTAGTGGTTGTAAACTAACTAACTAACTAACTAACTATGTAACTAACTATGTAGTTACCAACTAACTAACTAACGTGTAACTAAATGAATAGTTACCAACTAACTAACTAACTAACTAACTAACTGAACAGCTACCGACTAGGTAACTAACTAACTAACTAACTGACAACCACTAACTATTGAGATTTTACCAAAACAAAATGTTAATTATCAAGTGAGGTACTGAACTTTCTCGAAAAAATGCGTAATTAGGGGTATGCTATGCTTCTAAAAGTTGCTCTACTTTGCTTTCTAAGTCCTTAAGAAAACTATTAGGATATTTTCACTTTAGTGTTTTTATTTCCGTTTTAGATTTATAATCTTTTTTTCATCAGCTTGTTTTTCGGCTCAAAATAAAAATGAAATTAAACGCTCAAACTCCGAGAGATACGCTCAAAACGATCAAAGCCTTTCTCAAACAACCCGTCGGACGCGATGAAATCGAATCTTTCAAAGCGAATCTGCAAACTTTGTTATCAAAGATTAACGAGAAGGAATCGGAAGAACATCACAAGAATTTTGTCCGTGATTTTCTCAAAGATACTTTTTACAAAGCGGATTACGAAATTAACACCAAAGGCAGACAAGATTTGGTGATTCACGTCGGCAAGTCGGCGAGCGATAAAGTCGGCGTGATTCTGGAGGCGAAAAAGCCAACGAATAAAGCCGATATGATTTCGGCGGACAATCCGAACCGAAAGGCACTTCACGAACTCGTTTTGTATTTTCTGCGTGAACGGATTGACGGAAACAACATTGACGTTAAAAAACTCGTTATCACGAACATTTACGAATGGTTTATTTTCGATGCGAGCGTGTTTTATCAGCTTTTCTACGAAAATAAATCGTTTGTCAAAGATTACAGAGAATGGCGCGACAAGCAGAAAACGACGGTCAAAACCGATTTGTTTTATAACGAGATTGCCAAACCTTTGATCGAGAAAATCGAAAGCGAAGTTGACTGCGTTTATTTTGATATTCGAGATTACAAAGACGCGCTCGAAAACGACAACGTAAACGATGATAAAAGTTTGATCGAACTTTACAAGATTCTTTCGCCGCAGTCGCTTTTGAAAGTTCCGTTTGCCGACGACAGCAACAAACTCGACAAGAATTTTTACACCGAACTTTTGCACATCATCGGACTCGAAGAAATCAAAGACAAAAGCAAACTGCGAATTGATCGGAAAGCCGTCGAAAGACGCGATGCCGGTTCGCTGATCGAAAACGCGATTGCGATTATTGAAACGAAGGATTGTCTGCACAAAGTCAAAAACTTGGAAAGTTACGGCGCGACGCGAGAAGAAAGGCTTTTCAATGTCGCTTTGGAACTTTGTCTGACTTGGATAAACCGCGTTTTGTTTCTCAAATTACTGGAAGCGCAGTTAGTTGATTATCACGGCGGCAATCGTGATTATCGGTTTTTGGACATCGGCACGATTAACGATTTTGACGAACTTTTTACGCTTTTTCATCAGGTTTTAGCCAAGTTGCCGGAAGATCGGCGCGACACGATCAAAGCGAAATATAATCGCGTTCCGTATTTGAACAGTTCGCTTTTTGAAATCAGCGAACTCGAAAGCGACACGATTACGATTGAATCGCTCAAAGATACGATTGAACTTCTCTTTAATAATTCGTCAATTCTCAAAAGCAATAATCATAAAGGTTTGCCGACGCTCGAATATCTGTTTAAGTTTTTGGACGCTTACGATTTTGCGAGTGAAGGCAGAGAAGGCATCGCGGAAAATAATCGCGCACTGATAAACGCATCGGTTTTGGGCAAGGTTTTTGAAAAGATTAACGGTTACAAAGACGGTTCGATTTACACGCCCGGATTTATCACGATGTATATGTGTCGGCAAGCGATTCGGTTGGCAGTCGTGCAAAAGTTCAAAGACGCTTACGGTTGGAATATCGCGGAATTTGCCGACATCAAAAATTATCTTGCCGACCGAAGAAGCAAAGCCGATGTTTTGGAATTTAACGCGCTCGTTAATTCTCTGCATTTGTGCGATCCGGCGGTTGGCAGCGGGCATTTTCTCGTTTCGTCGCTCAATGAAATTATTGCGATTAAAAGCGAACTCGGAATTTTGGCGGACGCGGACGGCGAACGATTCAGAGATTATGAAATTACGATTGAAAACGACGAATTGACGGTTTTCGACGCGGACAAAAGCGAGTTTTTCAAATATCGAATTGCGGCGGACGGCAAACCGGCGAACAAATAAGCGCAGAGATTACAGAAAACTTTGTTTCACGAAAAGCAAACGTTGATCGAAAATTGTCTGTTCGGCGTGGACATCAACCCGAATTCGGTCAAGATTTGCCGTCTGCGTTTGTGGATTGAACTGTTAAAAAACGCTTATTACAAAGAAGTGCAGAAGCCCGCACGAAGTAAGGACGCAGACGACGAAATGCAGAAGTCCGCACGAAGTAAGGACGTGGATGATAATGAAGAACGCCCTTACTCCGTGCGGGCTTCTGCATTTGCCGAACTGGAAACTTTGCCGAACATTGACATCAATATCAAAGAAGGCAATTCGCTGTTAAGCCGTTTCGCATTGGACGCGGATTTGAAGGAAGTCTTAAAGAATAAAAAGAACATTATCGAGCAATATCGAAAAGCGGTTGCCGATTATAAAAACGAACGAAACCGCGATAAAAAGCGCGAACTGCTGAAAATAATTGACGAAATAAAAGGCGATTTTACAACGGAGATTCACAAAAATAATCCGAAAATGATGGATCTGGCGAAAAAGGAACGAAGGCTTTTCGAGATAAATTCGCCGTCGCTGTTTGAAAAGTATTCGGAAGGCGAACGCGAAGTTTTGTCCGGCAATCTTGAAAAACAAATCAGCGTTTTGAATCAGGAAATCAGCGACATCAAAACCAACGCGATTTACAAAAACGCTTTCGAGTGGCGGTTTGAATTTCCCGAAGTTTTGGACGACGACGGCGTTTTTACGGGTTTTGATATTGTCATCGGAAATCCGCCGTATATTCGACAGGAAGAACTCGGAACGCTCAAAGACTATTTGAAAAAAGATTATGAAGTTTATACGGGAACAGCGGACATTCTGGTTTATTTCTACGAACTCGGTTTGCGCGTCTTGAAAGAAAACGGCAAGTTTTCGTTTATCACTTCCAACAAATTTATGCGGGCGAATTACGGCAAACCTTTGCGCTCGTTTCTTGGAAATTATAATCTTGACGAAATAATTGATTTCGGCGACGCGCCGGTTTTCGGCGGAATTGCGGCTTATGCGAGCATCGTCAATCTGCAAAAAGAAATGCAGAAGCCCGCACGAAGTGAGGACGCTAACGACGAAATGCAGAAGTCCGCACGAATTAAGGACGCGGACGATGGACCAGAAGAACGCCCTTACTCCGTGCGGGCTTCTGCAAACGGCGGCGAACATCAAACCCGCGTTTATACATTTCCGACCAGCGGCGACGTTCCCGATTTTGAAGCGAGTTACAAAGCCGACGGTTTCCAAATCGCGCAAAAAGAACTTACGCCGAACGGTTGGCGGCTCGAACGCACGGAAGTTTTAGATTTGCTCGCCAAACTGCGAAGCAAAGGCGAACCGCTCGGCGAGTATGTCAACGGCAGATTTTATCGGGGAATTACATCAGGATTTAACGAAGCGTTCGTTGTTGACCGCGAAACGAAAGAGCGATTGATTGCCGAAGATTCATCTTCCACCGAAGTTCTCAAACCTTATTTGCGCGGGCGCGATGTCAAACGATGGAAAGTTGAATCACAAGATTTATGGCTTATCTTCACAAGACGCGGAATTGAAATTGAGAAGTTTCCAGCAATTAAAAATTACCTTTCGCAATTCAAAAATAAATTAATGCCCGGTATCAAAGGCGGAAGAAAACCCGGAAGTTACGAATGGTTTGAAATTCAAGATAATAGTGCTTATTGGCAAGAATTTGAAACAAACAAAATTGTTTATCCCGATATTGTTATTAAACCGCAGTTTGCTTGGGACGAATCAAAGAGTTTTCTAGGAAATACTTTATATTTGATTCCGACAAACGAAAAGTTTTTGTTGTGTTTTCTAAACAGTAAACTTTTGTTTTGGTTTTATTTGCAAATTAGTCCGCAAATTCGCGGCGGCTATGTTCGTTATATCGGTCAATATGTCGAACAAATTCCAATCCCAAAAATCAAAGAAAAAGACCAATAACCATTCGTCGCGCTGGTTGACCGGATTCTCGAATTAAAGAAAGACGGCGCAGACACGCAAGATTTGGAAAATGAAATTGACGCGCTCGTTTATCGGCTCTACGATCTGACTGATGAGGAGATAAAGATTGTCGAAAAATAATGCAGAAGCCCGCACGAAGTAAGGGCGCAGACGATGGCGTGGGAATACGCCCTTACTTCGTGCGGGGTTCTGCAAAAGATAATATGCCCTTACTTCGTGCGGGGTTCTGCAAAAGATAACTATGTTAGATGATAATGGTTTTGAGATTTATGAAAATAACCAATTCCCGTTGGCTTATTTGCTGACGTTTCGCACTTACGGAACTTGGCTTCACGGAGACCACAGACATTCGGTTGACCGTCGAAATAATAGCTACGGAACGCCCGACATCGCTCCACATCAAAAATTAAACGAAACGATGAAAAGTGAACTGAAACAGCCTGTTATTATTCTCGATGAATTACAGCGAACAGTCGTCGAATCTGCAATAAAAGAACTTTGCGAACAGCGCGAATATCATCTTCAGGCGATAAATGTCAGAAGCAATCACGTTCACGCGGTTGTTTCCGCGCAGTCTAAACCGGAAAGAATAGCCGACGCTTTCAAGGCTTTTGCTACCAAAAAACTGAGAGAAGAAAATTTGATGTCAAGAGAATTACAAATTTGGTCACGCGGCAGAAGTAATCGGTATCTATGGAAGCCGCATCACATTTCGTCAGCTATTGACTATGTTCTTTTCGGACAAGGCGATTTGCCTTTTGAAATCAAAGATTAACGCCTTTTGCGCTTTTACTTCGTGTAGGCTTTCGTAAACAAGAACGTCCTTACTTTGTGCGGGCTTCTGCATCTGCGATTGCGATTGTCGAAGGAATAGAAAAGTAGTAAAATCAAAGAATTATGACAGTAATTGAAACAATTCAGCAAAAAATTTATCGGTTGCCGCCTGATGCTCAAAAAGAAGTATTGGAAACAATCGAGCAAATAGAAAGTCGCTATCAGTCCGCTGATAAAAAAGAACATCCGCTGACCAAAATAGCTAAGATGGCGAAAGATTTAGGCGTGACGGATTTTGCCGAACGACACGATTTTTATGCTAACGGAAAATCGGAGGATTAAAACGTTTGCCCAACGATTCTCTATTTTTAGACACCGCTTGTATTTACGGTCTTTTTAACACCCGCGACCAATGGCATCCGAAAGCCGTTGACTGGCAGCAAAAAATCGCCGCCGAAAATTATTCGCTTCTCACAACTGAATTTGTCCTAACCGAAATTGCCAACGGTTTAGCGGCAGTTAAATTTCGTCAGGACGCAGGCAATATCATTCACATCTTACAAGACGATGATTTTGTGCAAATTATTCCCGCCACCACAGAACTTTTTCAACAAGGCTTGAGTTTATACGAAAATCGAAACGATAAGGATTGGGGATTAACCGATTGCATTTCTTTTGTTGTAATGGAAAATCAAAATTTGTCAGATGCCTTGACCACCGACAAACATTTTCAACAAGCCGGATTCAGAGCATTATTGCTGGAAACCAATTAAAGAAAGACGGCGCAGACACGCTCAATTTGGAAAATGAAATTGACGCGCTCGTTTATCGGCTCTACGATTTGACCGCCGCCGAAATTGCGATTGTCGAAGGGAAAGGGTTTAAAGAATCTGAAAAATAAATTTTGCTACACGAACTATGAATAAAGATTATGCGGAAGGATACGCTAAATATTTGGCTGATAGCATCGAAGAAAAACTTAGAGAATTTACAGAAAAGAATCCGATTGAAAAGTTAGAAATTATTCAGCGAAGATTTATTCAAGACAAAGAACCTCTAAGTTTGTTATCATTCGCACGTCTTACCAAGTATGCAAGCCGAAGCCGCCGCGCATCTGGAAACAATGCTTTACGGCAAAAACGGCACAAAATAATTTGGCACACTAACGGCACACTAAAGCCAAAAACAAACGAAAAGGGCATCTTTGAAGATGCCCTTAACTTGTTGATTCTAAATGGTGCTTGGGGCGGGAATCGAACCCGCACACTCCGAAGAATACAGGATTTTAAGTCCTGTGCGTCTACCTATTCCGCCACCCAAGCACTTGAAAAAGATTAGCACGAGTCGGTTTTAAGTTCAAAATTGTAAATCAAAAATATTCTCATCCGGCGATGGCGGCAAAAATGACAAATCAGCGAATTATTGTAATACTGATGACGGAAACTTTTTTTGGGAAAACTAATTAAATGGAACAATTTGCGTGGATTTTGTGGGCTGTTTTGGGCATAGTGCTAATCATCGCTGAAATTTTTACGTTCGGGTTTGTTCTTTTTTGGTTCGGCATCGGTGCGTTTGCCGCCGTTTTGATAAGTTTGCTGGGGTTCGGGTTCGGTTTGCAATTTTTGGCGTTTGCGATTGTCTCGATTGTTTTGACGGTTTTATCGCGGAAAATTTTCGCAAACTTTTACGCTCACGATGAAGAAAATTTGCTCAAAACGGGAATTGATACGATGCCCGGACAAATCGGAACGGTGACCACCGAAAGCAAAGGCGCGTTGAAGGAAGGGGCGGTTAAAGTTTACGGTTCGACGTGGACGGCTTTCCCGGCGGACAGTTCGACAATTTTAGTCGAAGGCGAAAAGGTCGAAGTTGTCCGCGTCGAAGGTTCTTCGATCTACGTTCGTCAAATGGTTGACGAACTGCCGGGATGGAGAAAAAGTTAGATTCACGCCTCTAAAACACGGCTTCTAAACGAGTTCGCCGGTATCTTGGTCGGCAGTGTCGTGAATGTTTCCAAAATCAAGTATCTGTAAATTGATCGGTTCGCCGCTCGGTGCGGGCAGTTCACTACCTAATAATTTCACCAAAATTAAAGTTATATTGTCTTCGCCGCCGTTTTCATTAGCCTTTTTGACAAGCTGCGCCGCCGCCATTTTCAAATCATCGAAATTAGCGGAGATGATGTCATACATATTTGCGCTGCTGAGTTTGTTTGACAAACCGTCACTGCACAAAAGCAGAACGTCTTCGCGGCAGGGTTTCAAGCGCGAGGCAACCGGATCAATCTCATTTTGTGCGCCGAGTGCCTGTAAAATCACGTTTTTCATACTATGATTTTCGGCTTCTTCAGGTCTCAGTTGTCCGGCATCAATCAACTGCTGAACCAGTGATTGATCTTTGGTCAGTTGAGTAATGTTATGATCGCGAACGAGGTAAGCGCGGCTGTCACCGACCTGCACGAAATCAACCGCGTCCGTTGTCAGGCTGACCCCGGTAAAAGTCGCTCCCATCCCGTTATACTGCGGATCGGAACGTCCCTGCTGATGAATTAAATGATTAGCGTAAAGAGTCGCATTGAAAAGTTTGCCGATTAACGAATCGTTGTGTTGGTCGGGAGCAATCGTTTTTTCCGGGTCTTCTTCCAAAAAAAGCTGGCTGACCGTTTCGACCGCCATCTGACTGGCAACCTCACCCGCCAATGCGCCGCCCATTCCGTCGGATACAGCTAAAACCACGCCGTTGCCGTCTATTTCAAACTGCTGCGTTTCGATAATAAAATCGTCGGGTTCCTGCGAACTCGTCCAAGTTTTCGAGTTCGTGATACATAACATCAGGTAATTGTCTTCGTTACCTTTACGAACGCGCCCGATGTGCGATGTAGCGTGTGTTTCAGCAATCAACATAATTGTAAAATCTCGGAAGTCTCGGAAGTCCCGGAAGTCCCGGAAGTCTTTTGAGTTATGCTCTCTGACTTCCTAAACTTTCCCGACTTCCAAGACTAACTAAGTGCCTGGTCTAAATCTGAAATAATATCTTCAATATCTTCGATACCTACCGACACGCGAACCAAACCGTCGGTAATTCCTAGTTCCTCTCGTTTTTCAAACGGAACGGAGGCGTGTGTCATTGATGCCGGATGCGAAATCAAACTTTCGACACCGCCCAAACTCTCCGCCAGCGTGCAAATTTTGACGTTTTCCAAAACTTTTTTTGCCGCGTCTAGCGAACCGGTTTCAAAAGCGACCATTCCGCCGAAGCCGTTTTGCTGTCGTTTCGCCAGTTCGTGCTGCGGATGATCGGATAAACCGGGATAATAAACTTTTTGTACTTTCGGGTGTTCGGCTAAAAAATTGGCGACGACGCGCCCGTTTTTATCGTGTGCCTGCATTCTGACGGCTAATGTCTTCGTGCCGCGCAAAACCAAAAATGAATCGAACGGCGAGAGAATCGCGCCGATGCCGTTTTGAACAAACTTGATCCATTCGGAATCTTCTTCGTCGTTTAAAGCGACGAAACCGCCGATGCTGTCGGAATGACCGTTGATGTATTTGGTCGTCGAATGAACGACAATATCCACGCCGAAATTCATCGGCTGCTGCAAATACGGCGACATAAACGTATTGTCGCAGACGACGCGCACACCGTGAGCGTGTGAAATATCGGAAACCGCCTGCAAATCGGTGACGGTCATAATCGGATTGGTCGGCGTTTCGACGAAAACCATTTTCGTGTTCGGCTTAAACGCACTCTCCAGATTCGTCGCGTCGGAAGTATCAATAAAATCGAATTCGATGCCGTAATTTGACAGAACTTTAGTGAACAGACGATACGTTCCGCCGTAAGTATTATCGCCGCAAATGACGTGATCGCCGGCTTTAACAAGTTTCAAAATCGCGTCAATCGCCGCCATTCCCGAAGCGAAAGCGTAACCGAAACGCCCGCCTTCGAGAGCCGCAATGTTCTTTTCCAGAGCGAGCCGCGTCGGATTTTGCGTCCGCGCATATTCAAAACCTTTGTGAACCCCGAGTCCGTCCTGCGCGTAAGTCGAAGTTTGATAAATTGGTACGCTGACCGCACCGGTTGCGCTGTCGGGTTCGTTTCCCGCGTGTATTGCAATTGTTGAAAAACCCATAGAAAAGTGATGTTGACGAAAATATAAAATGCCCGAGCAATTTTAGCTTATTTGAGATCATCAGGCTAATAAATACTTATCTTAACGAGAAATTATGGTAACTTGCCGAAAAGAAAATTGCAAACCACAAAATTCTCAAAAAAGATTCACATTTATTTTTAGAGTATTTGGGGGTTAAAGACTCGTGCTGTCAAAAAATGTGCCGCAAACTAATCATACCAATTAGCGGCGATAAACGAAATTTCCGCCGACAATTGCGGCGACCGCCGCGCCGGTGAAATTCTGATTATCCAACGGCGATTTTTTTGAGCAACGGTTTGCCGGTTGGAAAGAAGGTTTTCCCGTTCCATATATATTTTCGGGTTTTCGTGAAAAGCGGACAGCATTCCGCCCCATTGAGTGGATCGTTGCGTTTGACGATTAAAGTCGCTTTTGAAAATTTGATGCTGACGAGACTACCGTAAGCCCGGTCTCCGCCTTCGATTCTGAATATCAAAACAGGTTTGCCGTTTTTCAGCGTAAAGACATAGCCTTCGGTGAAGTTAGCCGTTCCGCCGGTGTTGCATTCGGTGACGACGACGGCTTCCGCCTTGCCGTCGCCGGTCAGATCGTAATATAAAGGCTTGTCCGAATCGAAATACGTCGGCAAATCTTCGTCAATCGTTTCGGTTACGCCGTTGACTGTTCTAATATTTTTAATCGTTCCATTTTTAACCGTCACCGAACGAGCATCTTTCTCCGATTCGCCGCCGCACAAAGCGGAATATGTGAAGTTGTCAAAGTCAACTTTTTTGATGTCTGTCTGGCTTAAGATCGGAATAGCCGACGACGTGAAAATCATAAAAAACATCGGAAGATAATTGTTTTTCCAAACAGGCATCTCAAATCTCCTTAAAAATTAGTTTTTTCGATAAACAATTTTACCGCCGACAATCGTAGCGACTGCCGCGCCGTTGAATTTCCAATTATCAAACGGGGAGTTTTTCGATTTCGATTTTGAATCGGCGTTCTTGTAAATCCATTCGAGACTCGGATCAATAATCGTCACGTCGGCGATTGAACCGATCTTTAAAGTCCCGCGTTCTTTCAAATTAAAAATCTTCGCCGGATTCGTCGAACATAATTCGACCAGCCGCACCAGATCAATTATACCTTTGTGAACGAGTTCGTTAAATGCCAAACCGACCGCCGTTTCGAGACCGGTGATGCCCATCGGTGCGCGGTCGTATTCGAGAGCCTTTTCGTCAGCGTGATGCGGCGCGTGATCGGTCGCAATCGCGTCAATCGTGCCGTCTTTGATCGCTTCCAAAATTGCCGCGAGATGTTCTTCCGAACGCAGCGGCGGCGACATTTTCGTATTTGTTTCGTAACCTTCGACCGCCGCATCGGTCAGCGTAAAATGGTGCGGCGTGACTTCGCAGGTGACATTGATGCCCTCGTTTTTCGCGCGACGGACGGCTTCAATCGCCCCGCGTGTCGAAATATGGGCGATGTGAATATGTGCGCCGGTTTCCTTCGCCAAAATTATATCCCGAATCGCGTCAACTTCCTCGGCGAGCGCGGGCATCCCCTTTAATCCCAACAGTAAAGACAATCTTCCCTCGTGCATCACGCCGCCCGAAGAGAGCGATTTATCTTCGCAGTGGTCAACCACCGGCAAATCGAAATCCTTCGCATATTCCATCGCCCGCCGCATCATCCCGGCGTTCGGCACGGGTCGCCCGTCGTCCGACACGGCGACGACTCCCGCCGCCTTCATTTCGCCCATCTCCGCGAGTTCGCGCCCGTCGGAAGATTTCGTAATCGCCCCGACCGGAAACACATTGGCAAGTTTGGCGTGTTCCGCCTGCTCGATCATATACCGCGTAATCGCCGCATTATCATTGACCGGATGTGTATTCGGCATCGGGCAAACCGACGTAAAACCGCCAGCGACCGCCGCCGCACAACCCGACGCAATCGTCTCCTTATGTTCCTGTCCCGGCTCGCGCAGATGAACGTGCAAATCAATAAATCCGGGCGCGACAATCATCCCAGAAGCATCAAAAACTTCCGCATCTTCCGGCGCGGCTTCATTTTGTCCGAGCCACGCGGCGACTCGTCCGTTTTCGATGAGCAGATTTTTTCCGCTGTTTTGTCCTTGTGACGGATCAATCAAATGACCGTTGGCGATTAATAGTTTCATTTCCAATCAATTTCACCGAATCTTAGTTCAAAATATTTTAATATATTGTTTATATCTTTTGTTACCCAAGCTGTATTATTATGGATTGACACATTATTTGTTGTAAACCATGACCCACTATTGTCATTTCTCGAAAAAATATAAACATCATAATCCTTCCATTTCCCCTGCTTCGATAGAAAGAATCCATCATCTCTATATCTTTCAATAAATATTTGAAGATTTTGATAATTGGGGAGTCCCCGTTTTTCTGTATTGATTGGTGTGAATTGTAGATATTCGTCAATTGATAATTTTTTATTTGCATCGGCAGAATGAATTAAATCGGTTGAGATATGATGTTGGTCGGCAACAACTTCAATAAAAAGTCCCAATCTAACTAAACTTTCAACTAAAGGTCTAAAATCCTTGTCGCCGGACAATAGAACTGCTTTTCTCATATTGCCTCGAAAAGCGTGTTCCATCATTTGAACTGCCAGCAACACATCAACTTCTTTTTGACGTTTTTTCTTTCCTTTACCTGAAAGACTACCTAAATAAACGTGGCAACCTTCAACTTCACGGATTTTGTTAAGTTTTTTCTCTTGTGCTTCTACTCTTTCATCAAATGTTTGCTGATTTTCATTGTCAGTTTTTATATCGTCAGTACAGTCGTAGTAAAATACTTTTTCAGCTTGAAAAAAGTATTTAATCTGTTGTAAGTCAAAATCAACTTGTTGTCCGAACCATTTTTGAGTAGTTTCGTTAAAATATTGACGAAAGTTTGAACCATCTATAAAAAGATAAGTATTTTGTTTTTGTGAAATATTAGACATTTATTCACCTGTGATTCCTGCAATAACTTCAATTTTTTCAACGAAATTTTGACAAAACTATTCCAAATATTCCGCAAAATTATGATGGGCGACAAACGCGTACCAACTGATTTTTGATTTGAATCAATTTTTTACGCGCCGCATCAATTCTGTTCGCTTGTGCCGACCAAATCGGCGTCGAAAGTGCAAATGATGATTCCTGCGTGTTCCGAAGATGATAATAAACTGCCGATTTGATCGTATAAAAAGACCAAATCGGCGGTTTTCAATTCATACCTGAAGTAATCAAAGCGCAGGCTGTTTCATAATTTCAGCCAATGCCTGCAAACGCGCTGAGTCTGCTGCGTTCTTGGTCGAACCGGCAGTCTTCTCTAAATTCGGCGCGAGGCTTTTGAGTTTTTTGACATCTTTTTCATTCAACTTTGAACTCTCCGCACTTTGAATCGTCTGGCGCAGTTTGGCGATTTCATCGGAAGGCAGGGTTTGCGACCGCTCAAGCTGGTCAATATATGCCTTGGCGACGGCTAAATTCTTAGCCCACTCGATTTTTTGTTGATTCTGCACATTTAATTCAGTTACCTGAACCGTTTTGGCGGCATCAATTTCGTTTTGCGTCAGAAATTTACTCGGTGTCAATTCGAAAACGTCTAAACCACGAGCGATTTCCGAGGCGTAAATACTGCCGTTATACCAGTAAGCCGACCAGTAGCCGCCGAGAATGAGCATTTTCGGGTCAATCGGACCGCGATCAAAATAGGCGATCTCGAAGGGTTTGGAAGCGTCGGTAAAATCCACAATCGAAATGCCGCCCTGATACCACGACTGAACTTCGATGTCGCGTCCGGGAACGGGAACGAGCGAGCCGTTGTGCGCGACACAGTTTTCGCTGTCGCCCTGCGCCGCCGGCATTTTGTAATAATTGGCAAAGCTCAATTTGTTGTTCGTTAAATTAAAAATCGCATCGGCACCCCACTTATTCGGATCGTTGGCGCGACACCGCGCACCTAAACCGCCGCCCCATTCGTCGGTGAAGACGACTTTTTTCCCGTCATTGGAAAACGTTGCGGAGTGCCAATATGAATAATTCGGATCGTTGACCGCATCTACGCGCTTCGGGTTCGCCGGGTCTTTGATGTCGAGCAAAATTCCGTTTCCCGAACACGCGCCCGCCGCCAGTCCGATTGCCGAATAAACCGTAATATCGTGGCACTGATCGGTGTCGGACGGCTTGCCCGCTTTGTCGCCATCGTGTGAGCCGCCGTTGTTTAAACCGTTGATCGCCCCGGAACGCGGGTCAATAAACACGCGCGGACTCGACACGATTTTTGCATCTTGCGGCGCGGCGAGCGGGACTTTGATTACTTCGATCCGAAAAAGCGCAGTGTTTGCATCTTTCTCCGGTTTTTCAGCCGAACATCCGGCGAGTTCTGCGCCCGGACGGACAAACGACGTTCCCGAAACATAGATATAGACGTTGTTTTTATCGTTCGGGTCGGTGACGAGCGTGTGCGTGTGCGAACCGCGACAGGTTTGCACCGCGCCGACCTGTTTCGGATTTTTAATGTCCGAAATATCAAAAATTCTGACACCGCGAAAACGGTCTTTCTGTACATCCGGCACAGGTTGTTTGTTTTCAACAGGCGCAGGCGCGGGCGGAAAACCGTTGACGCTGCAATCAAGTCGTCCGTTCGGCATCTCGACCGACATAAACATCAGATTTTTGTAAACGGAAACGTCGCCCTGACCGCCCGGACAGACAATCGAAGTCACCAATTTAGCTGCCGTCGGACTTCCAATGTCATAGATGCTGACACCGTAAAAATTGCCCTGAAAAAGGTGATTGCCCTGAAACGCCAAATCCGAATTGGCGAAAGCAAGCTGCGCGAAAACCAGTTGGAGCGGCTTTGGCATCTTGGACGAATCGCCGACACCGAGCAGACCGAGCGTTTTCTGCACCTGCGGACTATCCGGGTCATCGGAGCCGAGTTGGAACGCATCCGGTTTTTTGAGTGACAGGAGATGTTTCATTCCCATCGCCGCTTCACCGGCATCATACAATCCCGGCGACAATTTAAAGCGCGGGTCGTTAATATCCGAACCGGTCATTCCTTTCGGCAGCGGCGGCGCGGATTCAAGCGTTCCCTGTGCCAAAGTTCCGGTTGTAAAACATACGCCCACCGCAAATAAAACCGTTATCAAACGGAAAGCCAACATATTCATTCGATTCATTTTTTCTCCTTTTTCGGGTTTTCACCCAGCATATTCTGCATAATCCTGATTTCGGCACGCTGTCCGCTGTCAATATCGGTGGCGAAATTAAAAAGCTCGGCATCCTGTCCGGCACCGGCTGTTCTAAACAGTTCATTTACCATTGTCAATGCGCCGCCGTGATGCTGAATCATTCCTTTTAAAAACAACTGATCGAATTTCGCGCCTTTTGCTTTTGCCAATTCTCTCATTTGCTTTGTCGTCAGCATTCCCGGCATCAGCATCGTCTGATGATCTCCCATATTATGTTCGGACATACCCATCCCAGGCATCTTCATACTTGCCATTCCCGGCATCGAAGTCGCTTCACTGCGGGTTTCGAGCCATCGTTTCATCAGATTTATTTCGTCCGCCTGTGTATGGCTGATGCGCGCTCCGAGCAGTTGTAGATTTTTATTTCCCGTCCGTGATTCGATCAGTGCCGTCATCTCGACCGCCTGTCCGTGGTGCATAATCATTCCCTGCATAAACTCCACATCCTTTGGGGAACGCGGCGGCATTTTCGCTCTCGTCGAAGACGGCAATATTTTGCTCGGCTGTCCCGGCGCACCCGGCTGCACGACGACCGGCGACTCATTAGAATCAGTCTGCTGTGCGAAAACCGGCAGCGAAAAGAGACAGGCGAGAGCGGCGGCAGCTATCAGTCCGCGAAAAAACGCGGCAAAACGGTTCTCCGACCGCATTTTGAGAACGACACTAAAATTAAACGACTGTATCGGCATAGGTTTATCAATCATTGAGGCTTCAATTTACCATAAATAAGAGCCGGAAGCTAAATCCTAAAAGCAGGGATTCTGCTGCTTCTTCGTGTTCCTTATCGGCGTGATTGCCCGTTACTTATCTCAATCGCCCGTCGGCGCGGAACTTTCATCCGGTCTTGGAAAAATTAAAGAAGTGACAACCGACAGACCGATTACGCCCAGAATAAAACCCAGACTGTAGGAAATCGGGAATTTCCCGCCGTAGAAATCGTTGAGCCAGACCATTTTCAGACCGACAAAAATCAACACGACGGACAGACCGTATTTGAGCAGATAAAATTTATCAATCGCCCCGGCGAGCATAAAATACATCGAACGCAAACCGAGAATGGCAAAGATATTTGACGTGAAAACGATCAGCGGTTCTTTGGTCAGCGCGAATATCGCCGGAACCGAATCAACGGCGAAAATTATATCGGTCGCCTCCAGAAATAACAGCGCGATAAACAGCGGTGTCGCATACTTTACACCGTCTTTTTTGACGAAAAATTCCTTGCCCTCGATTGTGTTTGTCACCGGCATAAATCTGGTGAAAAGCCGCACGAGTAAGTTTTTCTCCGGTTCGATTTCGGTTTCTTTAGAAAACATCATTTTAATACCGGTGATGATTAGAAATCCGCCGAAAATGTAAATGACCCAGTGAAACTGCATCAGCGCGGAGCCGAGCGCGATGAAAATCGCCCGGAAAACGAGTGCGCCTAAAATTCCGTAGAACAAAACGCGGTGTTTATATTTAGCCGGGATGGCGAAATAGCTGAATACGAGAACGAAAACGAAAATATTGTCAATCGAAAGCGAATATTCGACGACGTAGCCGGAAAGAAATTCGAGCGCGAGCTGCCGCGCCGTTTCAGCCCCGAATTTGCCGAGCGTATATTGATAAAAAAGAAAGTTGAAAATGAGGGCGAGAACCACCCAGACGATGCTCCAAACGGTCGCTTCTTTGAAGGAAACGATGTGCGCTTTGCGGTTGAAAACGCCCAGATCGAGCGCGAGCATCGCAAAAACGAAAAGTAAAAATAAGCCGTAAAACCACCAGTAATCGGCGAAGGGAAATAATGTCATAAATTCTCCTGAGTCGGTTGCCCGCCTGCAAAAGAAAAAACCTTCTGCAAGCAATAAAAAAATGCTTCACAGAAGGTCTCGATACTTGCGCTGACGAACCGGATTTTCCACCGGGAAAATCGTATTGACGAACTCGTCAGACCGTTTCGGGTTATCTACTCCCCTTCAGATTGTTAAAATCAAATTAACACACTGTTTATCCTAAAGACAAATTTAAAAATGATAAAAATAAAATTTTGTGGTACACTGAAAAGTTTAGTATTTTGAGTTTGAATTGAGTTTGATTGAATATAAGAAAGGAAAAACTGTGGGAAAAATAGAACTAATACCTCTGGGCGGCATCGGCGAATTCGGAATGAATTGTATGGGCATTCGCTACCGCGACGAGATGATCATAGTTGATGCGGGAATGGGATTTCCCGAAGAAACACCGTTCGGCGTTGATATTTCGATTCCGAATTTTGATTTTTTGGAAAAACATAAAGACGATTTGACCGCGCTGATCTTGACGCACGGACACGAAGATCATATCGGCGCACTGCCGTATTTTTTGAGAAGATTTAATCTGCCCGTGTACAGTTCGCGTTTTACGCTGGCACTGGCGGAAAAACGGCTCGACGAACACGGTCTGCTCGACGAAGTTTTGATGCACCGCGTTGAAGCCGGCGATGTGATCGAAGTCGGCAGTTTTAAAATCGAATTTATTCACGCGACCCATTCGCTGATCGAAAGTTTTTCGCTGGCGATCACTACGCCGGTCGGAACACTCATTCACACCGGCGATTATAAAATTGACGACACGCCCGTCATCGGCAAACCCTACGACTTAAAAACGCTCGCCAGATACGGTGACGCTGGTGTGCTGGCACTTCTTTCCGATTCGACTAATGCTTCCGTTCCGGGCAGAACACCTTCCGAACAGGAAGTGATTCCGGCGTTTGAAGAAGTGTTCGCGCAAGCCGAGGGCAGAATTTTCGTCGCCTCTTTTTCGTCTTCGATGCACCGTTTGCAGGTCGTTTTCGACGTAGCGAAAGCGTTCGACCGCAAAGTTTGCGTTCTCGGGCGTTCGATGCAGAAAAATACCGAGATTGCCACCGATCAGGGATTGCTCAATATTCCGCACAACACTTTGGTTGCGCTCGGCGAATCGCGGAGCTTGCGCGACGATGAAATCGTTTATCTCGTGACGGGTTCACAAGGGGAATCAAGGGCGGCACTGGCAAACTTGGCGCACGGAACTTACAAAGGGATGCAAATCGAAAAAGGCGATACGGTTATACTGTCGGCGCGAATCATTCCCGGCAACGAAAAAGCGATTTCGCGTCTGATCGGTGATTTATATAAACGCGGTGCCAATATTATCGAAGAAAAACGCCGCCTGATTCACGTTTCCGGTCACGCTTCGCAGGAAGACATCAAAATTATGACCGAAGCGGTGCGACCGAAATATGTCGTCCCGATTCACGGCGAATACCGGATGCTGTTTCGCCACAAAGAATATGTCAAGCACCACATCGAAGGTTACACCGACGACAATGTGATTTTAATTGAAAACGGCGATACGCTGGAGATTGACGATTACGGCGCACGAGTTACGGCGCACGAAGATTTCGGCAAAACCTTCATTGACGAAGGTGTATCCGATGAAATTGATTACGAAATCGTCCGGGAACGCAAAAAACTCGCCGTCAGCGGAATGATTTCGCTCGTCGTGACGATTGACAAAGACACCAAAAAGTTAAAGGGCGAACCGCAAATCACAGTGCAGGGCGTGGCGGGGATTGACCCGCTCAACGGAATGCTCAAAAGTGCGCGGGAATCGGTTGCTGAAGCCGTGGCGACGATGAAGCGCGAAGATTTCAAAGATAACAATTGGGCGAAAGAGAATTTGCGGATTCATTTGAAACGATTTATTCAAAGAGAAACCGGCTCAAAACCAGTGATCGTGCCGACTTTGGTTGAGGTTTAAGTTTATGAACGGAAATTTACAGACCAGTGTTTATTCAAAGAGACCATCTTTCGGTTTTTCCGACAGCGATGAAGTTTTTTATCCTGAAACCGACGGAAAACCTATGGCGGAAACTGACAAACATCGCAATTTGCTGGTCGAACTGATTGAATCCTTGAAAAGATTTTATGCCGAAGACTCTGAAGTCTATGTCACCGGCGATTTGTTTTTGTATTACTTAGAAGGCGTTCCGCAGGAATGTGTTGCGCCGGACGTAATGGTTTGTTACGGCGTGCCGAAAAAAGATCGCCGCATTTATAAACTCTGGGAAGAAAAATCCGCACCCTCGATTGTCATCGAACTGGCTTCGCACAGCACCTTTAAAAACGACCGCGAAGGCAAACGCGAACTCTACGAATCGCTCGGTGTGCGCGAATATTTTATCTACAATCCCGAATACCCGAAAACTCTGCCGTCGCTGTTGGCATATCGTTTGAAAGACGGCGAATATCAAAAAATTCGCACCGAAAACGGGCGTGTGTCGAGCGAAGTTCTAGGTTTGGAATTAGTTGATACCGGCAGCACTCTGCGTTTATTTAATCCGTTGACCGAAAATTTTCTGCCGAATTTTGCCGAATTAAATCAAGTCTTGGAAAGAGCCGTCAGGGACGAAGCGGAAATCGAATTATTAAAAGCTGAATTGGCGAAATTAAAGAATGAATAACGAAAACGTCCGGGAACTTCTGCGCCGAACCCGCGTCGAAGCTGCCCCGGAGACATTTAATCTCGTTTCGCTGCGGCGCGAAGATTGGCTCAAACTTCTCGAAACGCCGGAGTTGTCGCCGCGAATGTCCGCGCCGTTTATGATTTTGGCGGACAACCGGGAAGTGACGCTGCTGCTCGATGAAATTGATTTCGGCACGATTCGTCACGCGGTCAAGGATGCGAAAACGGAAGGGAACTTTCGGATGTTGTCGTTTGATGTCGAACTGGATTTTAACGTCGTCGGTTATTTAGCCGAAATTTCGCGGATTTTAGCCGATGCTGACATTTCCATCGTCGCGCTGTCGGCGTTTTCACGCGATCATATTTTGATTAAGCAAAATGAACTGGCGAAGGCGTTAAAAGTTTTAGGCGAATATGTCGAGAATCTTCGTTGAAGAAAAATTATGAGAAAATTGAACCTTGCGGCAATTTTGATATTTGTTTTTTGTGCCGGTATTTTCTCGCAAACGAATGAAATTTTGCCCTGCCCCAAGATTTCATTAATAGGTCCAAACGGTTTTCCGCATCAGGGCGAGTTGATGTTTTACAACGCGGAGGTTAATAATTATTCGGCAAAATCAGACATCAAGTATATCTGGAAGGTTTCAGGCGGAAAAATTTTGAAAGGGCAAGATACCAATGTCATTGCCATAAAATTGGATAATCCGGTCGAACGTCTGCTGGTGACTTTAGAAATCCAAGGTTTACCGGAAAATTGTTCAAAGACGATTTCAGAATCGGCGTTTATTGAGACTCCATCAATGCCAATTTTAATAGAAGAATTGTCCGCTCCGTTTTCAAAGACAAATAACTTCAAAAACAGCAGGATATATGAAGCCGTCGCTGAAGAACCGTCCGCACAGTTATATGTGATTCTATACTTGAAGGGAAGCACCACTCGAAAAACAGCAGCAAGCAAAGAGCGCGAAATCATCAACTTTTTAACCGGAAAAAATGAAATCGTCAGAGACAGGATTGTAATCGTAAAAGCAGTTTTAGATACCGAAATGGTTCAATTTTGGCTGGTTCACCCAGGCGTAATGCCGCCTGTTCCCGAAAATTAATCGTCACTTAAGGGATTTTTTGAGTTATTGTACGGAATCTTGTCACCGCACCTCCTTCACACAGTCGTTAAATTCTTTTTTGATGCGCTCATACCGTTCATCTTTTTGAATCAATTTCCCCGACGCAAAAGTTCCGTAAAATTGTGAAGTGTCAGTCGCATAAACAATCGTCGAAGCAAGATTGTCCGGCTGGACATTCGCTAACAGTGGCTCATCGGCATTAATAACAGACGCATCGAAATCCGCACCGACGGCGAAAAACTGCTCTGTATAATTATTCATCGCTCTGCGTCCGGCAATCGTCGCTTTGGTCAGCGCATAAAGACCGCTGTCGTTGATGTTTTCGCCGGTGAAAATATTGCGCCGGTGGGAAGTCAGACGCTGCCCGTAATCTAATAAACGCAGTTCTTCCAACGGATTCAATCCGACGTGGCTGTCCGTGCCGATGCTCCAATTGCCAATATGCGTCTGGTATTGCAGCAGCGGAAAAATGCCGTCGCCGAGATTGCCCTCGGTGCTTGGGCAAAGCACGACGTTTGCTTTTGAAACGGCTAATCGTTCGGTTTCAGCCTCGGTCAAATGCGTCGCGTGAACGAGATGAAATCTGTCATTTAGCGCGGCGTTGTCGAGCAGCCATTCGACCGGGCGTTTGCCCGTAAATCTTATGCAATCGGCGACTTCCTGCAACTGCTCGGAAACGTGAATATGAAACGGCACGTCGTTCGGCAATTCATTAATCGCCCGTAGAACATCGCCAGCGTCAACGCCGCGCAGTGAATGAACGCCGACGGCAGCATTGGCGTTTTCGTAGCGGCGGCACATTTCCGCCGAAGCCTCAAAAAGTTTGGCGTAATCCTCAAAAGTTTCCGAGATAAAACGCCGCTGTTTTTCGGCGGGCGGCTGACCGAAACCGCCTTTTTGATAAAAAATCGGAATCAGCGTGATTTTGATGCCCGCGTCTTTGGCGGCTTCGATCAGTGCTTCGCCCATCGCTGCCAAATTGTCGTATTTATGTCCGTTTTGATCGTGGTGCAGATAATGAAATTCGGCGACGTTCGTATAACCGTGACGCAGCAGTTCGGCGTAAAGCATCGCGGCAATTTTTTTGAGCTGCTCCGGGTTTATGTTGAGCGCAAGCCGGTACATCGCTTCGCGCCACGACCAGAAATCATCTGCCTGACCCGAACTGGAATGGCGTTCGCTCAAACCAGCCATCGCATATTGAAAAGCGTGTGAATGAGCATTTTGAAAACCCGGCAGCGCGTAACCGTTAATGTCAATGGCATCAGCATTTTCCGTCTGCGAAAGCGAAACTATTTTGCCCGTTTCATCAATTGAAACGCAGGCATTTTCAAGCCAGCGGTCATTTTGCAGCAGTGCTTTGAAACGATATGTTTTCATTATTGACAGGTCAGATGCGCGATTAAATTTTCAAAAACGGGGCGCAGAACTTTTCTCAATTCGTCAGCCCGGTAATTGTTAAACGTCAACTCTTCGTCATCCATATAATTAATTTTTGCCAGTTCCAACTGCAATGCGTGAATGTTGTTTTCCGGTTTTCCGAAGTTCCGCGTGATATTTCCGCCCCTGAACGGCGTATTGTGATTGACAGTGTATTTTCCCTTTCCTAAACCGTTAAAAGCAATTTCGATAATTTCACGACCGGCTGATTTTTCGTCGTTGTCGCGTAAAATCAAATCGGGAAAAGGTTCGGGGCAAATCGTCGGCACAAAACGCCGGATCGAATGCGCGTCCCACAGCAAAACCCGCCCGAATTCGCGCCGCCTCTCCGCCAGCAGATTTTCGATGGCGCGGTAATACGGTTGGTAATAATTCTCCAGCCGCCGCTGAACTTCCGCTGCGTCGGGGATAAATTTCCGGTCGGCGTAAATTTCATTGCCGAGAAAATCCGTTTTCGGCACGAGTTCGGTGATAATTCGCCCGTCGTCATAGAGCGGTCGGGAATGCGGATCGCGGTTCAAATCAATCACCCAGCGGCTGTATTTGGCGTGAATGACAGTGATTCCGAGTTCCGAAACAAAATTATATAAGTCGTGAACAAACCAGTCCGTATCATCCGGCTGCGCCGCCATTTCGGGGCGGTAATGGGTTTGCAGTTCGTCGGGAAACTGCACGCCGGAATGAGGAACGCTCAGAATTACCGGCACTTTCGCGCCGGACGGTTCGATAATGTAAAAGGGGGTATTCATTATTTAATGTTAATGTTGCCAATAGTCAGCAAGAATTTTTTAGAAGTTCAACAAGTCCCAAATGCCTTTGAAAAACGTGCCGAGAATAAACAAACTGACCAGAATCGAACCGATTAGAATTGCGATCAAGGTTAAAATTATCAGCCCGACAAACAAATAATCGCCGGTCGTGCCTTGGTCAGTGCCGGTCGCGCGTTCACGAATCAGGTTCATATTCTGTTTGTTCGATTTCCAGACAAAATCGAAAGCATCGCCGATGACCGGAATCGAACCGACGACATAATCGAGTCCGATGTTAAAAGCCATTCGGAGCAGCGTAATTTTTGGCACGCCGTAGCGAACACCCGCGATCAAAATATAAAATGAAGCCAGCGATGTGATCGAATCACCGACGTTCGGAACCAGACCGATCAGCGCGTCAAGTCCGAATCGCCATCCGACAACGGGAATTTTGATCCAATCGTCCAAATAACGCGACAGATTTTCGAGACTTTCTTCGAGTTCGATGTGTTTGCGTTCTTTTAATGCCGTTTCAAACCGCGAACGCTTTTTGAGTTCTTCCATAAATATTTGACCGGGAACACCTTCACGAATCAATCACACAATTTGCATAACCGAGAACTTCGTCGCCATTCTTTAAACTCGAAGGAGTTGGTTTCCAGTCGTTTTCAAGGCGATATTTCAAAATTTCAGCGGCACTCGGCTGATAGTTTCAAACGGCAACTGCCGTCACTGCGCCGAGTCAGGTCGTGTCATAAACCAAGAATAATTTTTTATAGGGAACAATGACATCGTGCGTAAATTCATCTTGCGTGATAACTTCCGAAACAATTTGCGGCGAAACTTCCGACGGTAATTTTGAACACGCCCAACTTAAAACCCGCCCCAAAGTTTTGTGATTCGCCAATTCATTTTCGAGAACGGCAAAATCTTTTTCGGATAAATCCGCACGATTATTTATTTTCATTTTTCGGCTGTTAAACTCAATTCCGCTTGCGTTTTGATTTCGACTTTTTCGTATTTTGCGGCGGTATTTTTCCCTCATCAATCTTCACGCTGATGATTTTATCGCCGCGCACGATGGTATCTACGATTTTCATATCGGTTTCGTTCACTTTGCCGAAAACCGTGTAGCCGCCGTCGAGATGCGGCTGCGGCGAATGGGTGACGAACCACTGCGAACCGCCCGTGTTTTTGCCCGATAATGCCATTCCGACCGAACCGCGTTCGTAGGGAACCATATTTATTTCATCGCGGATTTCCCAACCGGGACCGCCGTTGCCGTCGCCGCGCGGGTCGCCATCCTGCATTACGAAATTCGGAACGACGCGGTGAACCGTCAGCCCGTCAAAATAATTCGATTTGGCGAGATTGATAAAATTATCAACCGTCAGCGGCGCGTCTTCCGGCAACAAATCAATCGTAAAACTGCCTTTTTCGGTGGTAAAAATCGCTTTGACATTCCCGTTTTGGCGGGAAACGGCGCGAATGTAGTCTGAATTACTGCTGAAATTTTGTCCGAGCTTCGTTCCTGACGCGGACGAATAAGGTAAAATCCGATTTTTATTGTTGGCGGCATAGTACCGCAAATTTGCCGCCGTGACGGACGAATCATTCGGCGCAACTTTACTCTGCAAAAGGTCGAACGCCTTTTTGCGAACGAGATAATCCGGCGCATTTAACGCCGTCAGCAATGTTGAAACCGATTCGTTTTTGTCGAGTTTATAAAGCGCGTCGAGAATGGCAATTTGCGCGTCGTTATACTGGGCATCGGTTTTTTGTGATTTGGCAAATGCGGTTTTCAACGCTTCGACATTTTCTTTCGCTGCGGGCGGTTCGCTGAGCAATTCGGCGGCGGTCGCCCGGATAAAAGTGTCTTTGTGTAAGAGATATTTTCGCAGTGTTTCCGCGAGATTTTCAGATTTGAACTGGGCGAAAGTTCGCAGATAATCGGGAATTACGATGTCCGGCGCAGATGGTTTTTCCAAAGTGAGCGCAGATTGCCAAACTGACAGCAATTTGTCTTTCGCCGCTTTATCGAGGAAATCGGTATTGGCAAGTTCGCCGACGGCTTGTGCCTGTGCGGATAACTGCCGCCAATCGGCTGCCGCGCCGCTATTTAAGTTTACCGCACCGGCATATTTGACCGGCGCAATTCGCGCCAGCGCGATTTCGGTTTCGGGCGAAGTGAATTTGTCGGCTTTTCGCAGAGTTTCTAAAAATTTAACCGCTTTCTCGTCGTTCGTATTCGGCAGAATTCTTCCCAGAGTCGCGGCGATTTCGAGCAGTTCGCTTTTCTCGGACGGGCTGGCAAACTTCGGTTTTTGATAATCGGCAAAAAGTTTCCCGCCGCGTTCGAGCAGTTTATCGGCGGCTCGTTTATCTTTCAAACTGCCCAAACTGCGAATCGCCGAAACGCGAACGCGGGAATCTTCGTCGGCAATGGCGGCTTTCAGCAATACGTCGAACGCAGCCGGGTCAACCGCCGCGCCGAGTGCGCGAGCCGCATTTGCTCTGGCAATCGCGTCCGTGTCAGAAGCGAGCATCGTGCGAAGCTGATCATTGGCATTCAAAGCGCGAATACGCGACAGCGTGTTGGCGGCATCGGCGCGGATTCGTGCGTCCGCATTCTTCAAAAATTTTGCCGTCACCGCGTCCCCGCCCGCCGGTTTCGCCCGCAGAATCGCCGTGATGCCGAGCAATACGACATCACGATTTTGCTGTTTTCCGCGCTCGTCTTCAAAAGTCAGCGTATCCAAAATTGTTTTACCCAAAACTTTGGAATTATCATCTTCGACGTTCGCCGCCGCAATTTTTCCGGCGGCTTCAACGGCGCGGGCGCGAACGTCGCCCGTTTCTTTGGTGTTTTGCAAAACTTTCAAAATCACGTCAGTCGCTTTGATTGATTCGATTTCACCAAGCGCGAATGCCGCCGCCGCGCGAATCTGCGGGTCGGCATCCTTATTCAAAATATTGATGAGAGCGG
Source organism: Pyrinomonadales bacterium (assembly GCA_038235165.1). Taxonomy (GTDB): domain Bacteria; phylum Acidobacteriota; class Blastocatellia; order Pyrinomonadales; family Pyrinomonadaceae. The sequence goes on along the minus strand of JBBSUG010000005.1, from coordinate 161,637 downwards.
GAACGGCGCGTTCGTCGCCGATTCTGCCGACAGCGAGCGTAGTACGTTTTCTAATCGGTGCATTCGCGCTTTTCATTAAATCTTCGAGCGTTTTGTCATAACGCAGTGCGTCTTCGGCTTTAGAAATCTGCACCAGCGTATTAACCGGAATCTGCGCGAATATGCTGAGCGAAAAACAAATAAGAATTGCAAAAAGTATGGTAATTGTAAATTTCATCGGTTGACCTGTTCGGGAAAATTAAAGTAAATGAATTTTAACGGATAAAATGATTATTAGTAAATCGTCAATCGTCAATCTTAAATCTCCAAAAGAAACGAATTGATTTCCGCAATGTTGCCGGTTGGTTTATAATCTAAAATTCGCAAAATTAATGTACTTTAGTCATCCCGACTGCGATACATCAACAGAAGGCAGTCGAGGCGGCTGCGAGCCAAAAAACAAAATGTTAAAAAAAATATTTGCACTTTTTATAATAACGAACCTGTTCGTTCTGCCGCTTGCCGCATCAGTGCAGACGAAACAAAATATTAGTCTGCTGCTTTACAACGGCAAAGTTTTTTCGGCTGACGAAAAAGGCACGATGTATGAAGCCGTCGCGGTTGACGGCGAAAAGATCGTCGCGGTCGGAACGTCGAAGGATTTGCAGTCGAAATATAAAGCGGCGAAGGAAATTGATTTAGGCGGAAAACTTGTTACGCCCGGATTTAATGACGCGCATATTCATTTTGTCGGTGTCGGAATGGCACTTTTGCAGGTTGATTTGAACGGTTCACAGACACTGGCAGAAGCCCGCCGCAGAATCGCGGCGAAAGTCAAGGAAACGCCGAAGGGTGAATGGATTGTCGGGCGCGGTTGGGATCATACTTTGTGGGGCAATCGTCTGCCGACTCGTCAGGATTTGGACGACATCGCGCCGGATAATCCGGTTTTTCTGCAGCGAGTTGACGGACACATCGCGTGGGGAAATTCGGCGGCATTTAAGTTGGCGAAGGTTACAAAAGATACGAAAGCACCGGAAGGCGGCGAAATCGTTTTTGACGACAAGGGCGAACCTGCCGGAGTTGTTAAGGAAACAGCGCAGGGATTAGTCAGTAACGTAATTCCGCCGCCGTCACCCGAGTTAGTAACAAAGGGCATATTGCTCGCGCTCAATGAAGCGAAAAAGTATGGTTTGACGAGCGTTCAAGGCGGCGAAGATGCTGACTCAATGCCGCTTTATGTCAAACTTTTGAGAGAAAATAAACTGACGGCGCGAGCGGCGATCTGGCAGGATTTTGAAAAATCGATCGCCGATTTGAAAAAAGAACGTGCGGATTTTGACGCACTGAAATTAGATCATTCGCGTTTGAAATTCAGTATGCTGAAAGGTTATCTCGACGGTTCGCTCGGTTCGCGCACCGCCGCGATGCTTGCGCCTTATTCGGACGATCCGCACAACAGCGGAATTCCGCGCCGACCTGCCGAAGAAATGATAAAAATGATCGTCGAACGCGATGCCGCCGGTTTTCAAATCGGTCTTCACGCGATTGGCGATAAATCGAATCGGATTGCTTTGGATGGATTTGGTAATGCAAAAAAAAATGCGGAACAAATTTATAAGAAGAGTGAAGAAATAAATACTAGCGGCGGAGTGTCTCTTGCTCTTAGTAAGCCTTACGATTCAGGACGCTGGTTAAAATACGAAACTTGTAAAGGAGAAAATTGCGAAAAATTTGATGGGTTTCCAAGACATCGAATCGAACACGCGCAAGTTGTCGCGCCATCGGATTTCAAGCGCTTTGCGGAACTCGGCGTGATCGCTTCGATGCAGCCGACGCACGCGATTTCGGATAAGCGTTGGGCGGGCGAACGGCTCGGCGAATATCGCGTTTTGGGCGCGTATGCGTGGCATTTATTTGAATCTTACGGCGTTCACGTCGCTTTCGGAACTGACGCGCCGGTCGAATTGTTGAATCCGTATCAAACGCTTTACGCCGCCGTTTCGCGTCAGGATTTAGAGGGAAATCCAATCGGCGGTTGGCAGCCGCAGGAAAAACTGACAATGGCGGACGCGATTCGTGATTACACTTACGAACCTGCTTACGCCGAATTTGCCGAAAAAGAAAAAGGCGAAATAAAAGTTGGAATGTTGGCGGATTTGGTCGTTCATTCCAAAGATTTATTAACCATCGAACCGAAAGAAATTATGACGACCGAGCCGATTTACACGATATTCAACGGGCAGATAGTTTATCAAAAAAATTAATCTGTCGGAGCGCGGAAGTCCCGTCCGCCAACACAGCGCAGCGAATGTTGAGCCGTCACTAATGATTACAGCGAACTGCAATGCAAAAAGTGTGTTTCACCCTGCGCTTTACAAGCGAATAAGTTAATAGTGAAACCGACCGTCGTTTTTTTTGCTTGACGAGCGCGAGCGATACAACTTTTTTTGTGTTGCAGTTCGTTTTAATCATTAGAAACATCGCAACTTTGCTTCGCTTGTTGGCGGACGAGCCGTCCGCGCTCCATAGAAACAGCGCAACTTTGCTTTGCTCGTTGGCGGACGAGCCGTCCGCGCTCCGGTTGAAAATTTATGAAAATTGCCAAAATAATTAAATCAAACTCTCACATTGATTATGTCGGACGCGTGATTGACGAACTCGACACGGGAACGCCGCCGTCGGCGGAAGACTACGGGTTCGCGCAGTTTGTAAATTTGCCGCAGGATGATAAAACCGAAATCGTCGGCGTAATTTATAACTCGATGCTGGTGAATCCCGAATACGCGAGTTTCGGTCCGCGTCTTTCGCCGAAACCGGAACTCGGTTCGTTCAGTCCCGATTATTTAAATGAGCAGGGGTTTTTAATCGGTATTTTGCTGCTCGGAATGAAAGATAACGCGGATAAAATCACGCACGGCGTTCCGCGCCGCGTAGTACCTGCCGGACAGGATGTTCTCAAAATCGAAACGGCGGAAGTCAACAAATTCCACACCGACCAAAACGACTGTCTGCAAATTCATTATTATTCGCAGGTCGTCGCTCACGCCGGACTTTTCGCCGTTCCGCTGCTCGAAGCGATCATCGAACAACTCACGCTCGACTGCTCTGAGACCGACCGGCAGCGGCTCGCCGTTTTAAAACAAACGCTGGCTTGGCAACGCACTCTCGGCGGAATGCGTCTATAAGTTTGGATTCCAAAATTCAAATTCCAGGTTTCAGCTCTAAAATTATGAGAAAATTATTGTATTTGTTGATTTTCGGTTTATTTATCTGCGCCGCTGATGTTTCGGCACAGCCGCGACCGATAGAAAAAGCCTCTGCCAAAACAGACTCCGCTCCGAAAACTCCCGCGCCGAATTCTTTCAATGCCAAATATGAAGGCGGAATGTTCGGTTTTGACAAAAGAGAATCAGGCACTTTGAAGTTTGATGACGTTAACGAACGCATCGTTTTTTTCGGCGAAGATCAAAAAGAAAAATTTTCAATCCCGTTCAAGTCAATGCTGATTATTTACCCTCAATCGAAATCAGTTCGTTCGACCGCCGGAACCATCGTCAGTGTGATTCCTTTACCCGGTGCCGGTTTAGCCGGATTGATTCGGGAAAAACGCCGCTATTTGGTGATAAATTACGACGACCCGGATGTTGATGTGAAAGGAGTCGTCAACTTTAAGTTAGATAATAAGGAACTGCTTGATTCGGTAATTGATACGCTCGGCGAAAAAGCCGAAATGTCAGAGCGTGGCGACGCTTACTTTCGTCCGAAAGATAAACATTAATTCAGCCGGAGTGCGGACGGCTCGTTCGCCGACGAGCAAAGCGATGTTGCGTTGTTCATAATAATTACAACGAACTGCAACGTCGAAACGATGTCTTTACTCGCCCTCGACTGATAAAAGAAACTGATTAATTCCACGTCATTATTGATTTGTACGAAAGTGGAGAGCGGGCGAGATACACTTCACACATTGCAGTTCGCTGCTATCATTAGTGACGATTAAACATTCGCTCCGCTGTGTTGGCGGACGAGCCGTCCGCGCTCCGTCTGGCGGACGATTTCTAACTCGCTCCGGCTATTTCAACTTCAAATTGTTGTCGTAAAATATTTGATAAACGCGGTAATTTGCCGACACTTTATAAACATAATCCTTTGATTGCGAAAAGACGATTTCCGGGACGTATCTGTCTGCATCAGTTGTCTTTGAACGCGCCAGCCAGCGGGTCATATTGTCTTCGCCGCCGTTAAAACTAGCCGCAACTGCCGGCGGCTGATTCGGAAACATCTTAAATAAATTCGACAAATACTGCGAACCGAACAAAATCGCCGTCGGCGGATTGTAAAGTTCGTCCTGCTTGAAGTTTTCGCGTCCGAGTTCTTTAGCGATTTGGTCGGCGGTCGTCGAAATAAACTGCATTAAACCACGCGCAGCGGCGTAAGATTTGACATCGGGACGGTAACGCGATTCCTGGCGCATAATAGACAGCATAAAACGCGGATCAACATTTCGCGGCGCGGAAAATTGCAGCAGCGAATCGGCATACGGCGCGGGATAAAGCAGTTCCAATTGCTCACGCGGAATCAACTCGATTTGGTAATCAGCCGGAACATTTCTCCACAGCGGTTCGATAAAAGCGACTGCCCGGTTCGCCAGATCACCGCGTTTGTAAAACGTCGCCAATGTAAAAGCAGTGTCGTTGGGTTTTGGATTTTGGTCCGTGTTTGCTTGATAATTTAAGCTGAAATCGAGTTCCGGCGTTCCTTCATCATATAATCCGAGAAATAAAAGTTCGTCAGCGAGAAATTTATGATGATTCGCGTTTGGAATATCGCGCTTTTCCTTCAAAACTTCTTTCCGTCCGAATTCGAGCAAATTAAAATTCGGGATTTTTTGATAATCAGGTAAGTTGCCATACAAACTTTTAATTATTTCCAATGTTTTTGCATCTTTGTCTAAACGATGAATAATTTGAAACCTTTTTCGATATTCATCAGGAATAAGTATTCCCGAATCGCGGCTCAGTTGAAATACTTTCACCTCAATAAACTGCCGCGTTTTCTCATTATTTGACAAATTTTGTAATCTTTCAGTCGCCCGCCAGCCGTAATATTCGTTCCTGCCGTCCGGGATCGAAAGATAAACGTCAATCGCTTCGGGAATGCGGTCGAGATTTTCTAACGTCAAACCCTTCAAAAAATTCACTTCGGCTTTGTTCGTGCCGCCCGGAACTTTCGTGCCGCCTAAATCGGGCAAAGTCTGCAAAATATTCAAATCCGCGAGCGCGTTTGCCCAATTATTCTGTGAAATGTGGATCCGCGTTTGAGCAAACAAGGCAATTGCTTCGGGCAGTTTGCCTTTGAAATCAGCCTGTGTTTTCGCCGTCCATTTTAACGCTTCGGCATCGTTTCCCTGATCGCGCAAAACGTCCACGATATTCAAATAAGCGCGTTCCAGATTGTCTGCATTCGGATACGTTTGAACAAATTTTTGATAGCGCGAAATCGCTTCCTTTGGTTTGTTGACTTTGGCGTAAGCTGAAGCAGTTTGACTCAGCGCATCGCGGGCGATGTCGTCGTTCGGGAATTCGCTCTGCACCCGTTCGAACCAGTCAATCGCTTTGCTGTATGAACCTTCCTGCGCGAAACCACGGGCGGTTTGATACAGCGCATTCGGGTAAAAACTGCTTTTCTGAAAGCGTTCGACAACGGCTTGAAAATGCAAACGGGCGAGCGGAAAATTTCGATTAAACTGATAAACTAATGCCCGCCGGTAATGTTCGCCGTCAGCCAGCGGCGGCACCGTTTTGCCGAAATTTTCGCTTCCGCCGTCAAGCAGATCGAGATTCTTTGCCGATTCCAGCGCGTAATCATCGGGCTGTGCCGGATTCGGCAGATCGGTGATTAATTTTGTGAAAATTTCACGCGCTTGCTCAATTTGATTGTTGAGACGATAAGCCTCGCCGAGCAAAACGAGATTTTCGCGGTTTTTGGAATCGTCCCTTGTTTTTTGTCCACTACCTTTGGTCGGCGGCGATTGAACGTTATTAATTGCCGGTTTATTTAGTATTTGAATGACCGCATCGAAATTTTTGCCTTCAAAATAGCTCCGCGCCGTTCGTTTGTTAACCGCATCATTCAAAAGACTCGCGGGCGTAAGCGTTGAGATTTTTTGGAGATAAATGCGTTCGAGCAGCAGATTCCCGCTCGAACGGGCGATTTGCGAAAGATGCCAGAGCGCGTATTCGCTCAAAACTGAATTGCGGTCAGCCGTCTCCTGATATTTCGCCATTGCCAATGCCGAATCGCCGCTCTTTTCAGCAGTTCGCGCCAGCAAATAATCGTAATTATTTAACGCGAACAACTTTACATCCGCTTTTTCAAGAATTTGTAACTCGCTGATCGCTGTTTGATAATCACGGTTCTCGACCGCACGGCGAATTTTTTGGTGGGCGGCTTCCGTAAAATTCTGGGCGAAAATCGAAACGGACAAAACAAGAATGAACGATAATGACTTTAGGATGTTGGCTTGTAGCATAAAATAATGAAATCGTTGTAAGCTAAAGAGAAGTAAAAACAACGATTATGATAGCAGAAATGATGGAAAAACGTGCAAAATTGTTAAGCGGAAAAGAAGTCGCCGACGCAGTGAAAAGTCGTGTCGCGGAGGAAGTTAAAAATTTAGATTATCGTCCGTGTCTGGCGGCGGTGCGCGTTGGTGAAGACGCGGCATCGGCGGTTTACGTCGGCAACAAAGTCAAAACCAGCGGCGAACTCGGTCTGCTTTCCGAATACCGACACCTTCCGGCGGAGACGACGCAGGCGGATTTGCTGAATTTGATCGAAGAACTAAATTCACGCGGCGAAGTTGACGGAATTCTCGTGCAGCTTCCGCTGCCGAAACAGATTGACGAAAAAGTAATTTTAGAAGCGATCAACCCGAAAAAGGACGTTGACGGTTTTCACCCGATCAACGTCGGGCGATTGGCGAGCGGACAAAATGCGCTGACACCCTGCACTCCGGCAGGCGTAATCGAAATGTTAAAATATTACGACATCGAAATCGCCGGTAAACACGCTGTCATCGTCGGGCGCAGCAATATCGTCGGTAAACCGATGGCGATGCTGCTTTTACAAAATAACGCGACGGTGACGATTTGCCATTCGCGCACGAAAAATTTACCGGAAATTACCAGCCGAGCCGACATTTTAGTCGCCGCCATCGGACGCGCCGGATTTATTCGCGGCGAACACATCAAAGAAGGCGCAGTCGTTATTGATGTCGGCATTAATAATTTCTCTGAAGTTGATACGGCGCATACTTTTTTTGACGAAGCAGAACTCGAAAAGCGTCTTAATACAATTGAAAAGCGCGGTTTCACGCTCGTCGGCGATGTAAATCCAAAAGAAGCGATAGAAAAAGCCGGAGCCTTTACGCCCGTTCCCGGCGGTGTCGGGCTGATGACGATTGCGATGTTGATGAAAAATACGGTTGACGCGGCTAAAATGAGAAGAACAAAAAACTAGCTGCGAAAAAACGCAAAAGAATACGAAAAAAATCAAACTTTCACTTTTTCTATTTGTATTGAATTTAATGTCAAAAAGCGGAAAAAATCACAATCATAATGCTTAAAATCGGTTTAACAGGTTCAATTGCCGTTGGAAAATCTTACGTTTGTGAAGTTTTCCGCGAACTCGGTGCATTTGTTCTTGATGCCGATCAGACGGCACGGGAAGTCGTAGCAAAAGATTCGTTGGGATTGCGTCTGATAACGAAAAGATTTGGTGATGAAGTCTTGCAATCGAATGGGGAACTCGACCGAACAAAAATGGGAGCGATTATTTTCAGCGACGCGGCGAAACGGCAACTTTTGAATTCCATCGTGCATCCATTAGTTATCGAAAAACAAAACGATTGGATCAAGCAGATTGAAGGCGAAAAACCCGATGCAATTTGTATTATTGATGCGGCTTTGATGATCGAATCCGGCGGTTACGAGCGGTTTGAAAAACTGATTGTCGTTTGGTGCGCGGCTGATCTACAATTAAAAAGGTTGATGCTACGCAATAATCTGACGACGGAAGATGCGCTCAAACGCATCAACTCGCAAATGCCGCAGGACGAGAAAAAGAGTTATGCGGATTTTACAATTGATACATCAGAAGGTTTTGAGGCGGCACGGCAGCAAACAATCAAAGTTTACACACAATTGAATGTTTTATAGGTATATGAAAATGCAGAACAGAACTAACGGCGAACGACGGACGGCAAATATTTTGTCGGTGCGTCTGCTGACTGCTTTCTGTTGCTGCTTAATGCTGCTGCTCACCGCCTGTGCCGAACTCGAAAAATCTAAAAGCGAACCGTTTTATGCGGAAACCGCTCCGCCGCCGAGAAAAGAATTTCGGTGGAGCAACGGGAAAACACCGAAATCTTTTGATCCTGCACGCGCCGCCGCGCCGCCGGAAACCGATCTCGTTCGTGCCGTCTTTGAAGGTTTGACCGACACGAACCCGAAAACACTGGAAACAGTGCCTGCCATCGCGCTCAATTGGACTCCCACCAATGACAATAAGGTTTGGACTTTTAAACTGCGCCCGGACGCAAAATGGTCGAACGGCGAACAAGTGACGGCGAAAAATTTTGTCAGTTCGTGGATGCGTTTGAAAGAAATGGGCGACAAGGTTTCACATTATAAGCTGTTGAACAATATCGTTGGAATGCAGTCGGTGAAAAGCAAGACGATCCCGCCCAAAGAATCTGAAAATTTAGATTTATTTTCTAAACAGCCCTTGAATCAGGACATTTCGAAACTCCTGCAAAAACAGAACTCCAATACCAACACCGCCGTCAAACCGGAGGATAAACTCGGTATTTCTCCGAAACAGATTGATAGTGAGAAAAAGAATCCGGCTGGCGAAAAAATTAAGGACGAGGATAAAGTTGTTGAAAAGAAGGAAACCAAGCTGAAACAGGAATTGGGTGTCGAAGCGATTGATGATTACACACTGAAAGTTTCGCTCGTCAATTCCGACAAGGATTTTCCCGCGCTGGCGGCAAATCCGATTTTTCGTCCCATTTACGGAGACGGTAAAGAATTTGAAGACGGAGTACTTAACGCCGACATCGTGACGAACGGCGCGTTTCGCATTTTCTCGATTGGTCAGGACGGAATCACACTCGACCGCGCCGAATACTATTGGAACAGCAGTCAAATTGAACTCGAAAGAGTACGGTTCGTCCCGTCGGAAAATGCCGAAAAAGCATTGGAAGCGTATCGCGTCGGTGAAGTTGACGCGGTGACAAATGTTGACTTCGAGCCGTTGGCGTTAAAACTTTTGACCCCTTTTAACGATTTTGAGCGAACGACGCATTCGGCACTCAATTTTTACGAATTCAACAAACTGAACATCCCGTTTCAAGACCGCCGTGTGCGGGAAGCACTGGCGATTTCGATTGAACGTGAGCGTTTGACCGAAGACGATATGGACGGGGCGAGTCGTCCGGCGTATAAATTTTTGCCGTTCAACGATGACAGCACATTAAAACTTTCGCAAAATACGGAGAAAGCGAAAAATCTATTAACGGCAGCCGGTTTTCCCGACGGGGAAAATTTTCCGCCGGTCAAACTGTTCATTAACCGCAATAATGTTCAGCAGCGTATCGCCCGTTCGGTGGCGAAAATGTGGAAAGACAATCTCAATATTGAAACCGAAATCACGGTCAAAGATTCCGGCGAACTCGACGCGGTAAAAAATACCGGTGATTTCGATTTGATCAGACGCGGTGTGGTTCTGCCGACAACGGATGAAACGGCGAATATGCTGGCGATCTTTTCGCCCGACCCGGTTCCGCTCGAAAACGGCACGACAGTCGGAAAGGTCAAGCCTAAAGATATATCACCAATCGAAAAGTCAAAAACCGACGCGAAATCTTTGGAACAGACAGACAGTAACTCACAAAGCAGAACCGCGCCGCTCGAAGACGAAAATTTAGCTGTAATTGCGCCGGACACTATCGAAAGCGGCGATGCTATTTTGACCGAAGCCGATGCGATTTACCAACTCCCTGCCATTCCACTGTATTTTCCGACTTCGTATTCGCTGGTCAAACCTTATATTTTGGGATTTGAAATAAATAATTTGGATGCTTCCTCGCTCAAAGACGTTAAAATTGATGTTAACTGGCATCTGAAAACGTCGAAAAATTTGTCTTAGCTGTTTGTTTTTCGCCCTTCTGCTTCTGTCCATTGCTTTTTTGTTAAGATGATTATTAACATTCGCTTAGCAGCCACAAATTAAGAATAAAGAACAATTGGTGAAGCACTAATAACGTCTTGCTTGTAGTGTTAATATCGTGTAAGGTTAATCGCAATAGTAATTTGTCTCTCCTGAACCGATAATTTTCGGTTTACCCAACATCAGCAGTTTTAATCGAGGAGCGTATTGTATGGCGCAGATAAGTTTTAACCAATTTCGTTCAATTTTGGTCATAGTCGTTTTGTCGTCTTTGTTTGCCGGTTGTATGACTTCGGCAAGCAGCCGGTATTTCGGACGGACAACGCCGCCGACGGATAACGTTTTGCGGTACATCAGCGGCTCCGAACCGGAATCTCTCGACCCGCAATTCGGCACCGGGCAGCCGGAAGCGCGAATTTATATGGCTTTGTATGAGGGATTGGTCACCTATCACCCGAAAACTATGGAGCCGATTCCGGCGATTGCGGAAAGTTGGGAGCCGAGTTCCGACGGAACCGAATATATTTTTCATCTGCGAAAAAATGCCAGATTTTCTAACGGCGATCCGATTACCGCCAAAGATTTTGTTTATTCGTTTCGCCGCGCGCTCTCGCCCGAACTTGCATCTCGAAACGCCATTCTTGCTTATTATATAAAATACGCCGAAGCCTATAATTCGGGGCTATCTTTTGTTAAAGACACAAACGGACAGTTTTTGCTCGAAAAAGATTTTGCCGAACCCGACCCGAACAAACAACCGGAAGCAGTACCGCCGCCCGATACGTTTGGCGGCGAGAGTGAATTTCACCGTTTTATAGATTCGCCTGAAAGATTGTATGTGCCAAGTGATGAAAAGGAACGCGCCAAAACTTTTGAGAAAAATCCGAAATTGAAAGCCGCCGTTGAAGGCAACGAGCTGGTTCCCGTCAAAGCCGAAGACCTCGGTGTCGAAGCCGTTGACGATTACACTTTTCGGATTAAACTGCACCAGCCCGCGCCTTTTTTCCTGGGACTTCTTGCCCATCAATTCTTTATGGCTGTTCCGCAGAAGACTATCGAAAAATACGGGAACGACTGGACGAAACCGGGAAATATCGTCACCAGCGGCGCGTTCAAACTTTCGGTTTGGAAGCCGTATGATGAACTCGATGTCGTCAAAAACCCGATGTATTGGGACGCGGCTAATGTTCATCTCGACGGCATCGAATATTATCCGATGGATGAGCAGACGACGATGATGAATTTGTATAAAGCCGGGAGAGTTGACGCGCTTTATAATCACACTGTTCCGGCACCGTGGAATGACTTTATTAAACAATTTAAGGATGAATATCTGTTGTCACCCGAAGTCGCCACCGAATTTTATGTTATCAGCGTCAAAAAGCCGCCGATGGACAATCTCAAGGTGCGGCAGGCGTTTAGTTTAGCGGTCAACCGCGAAGCTATGGCAGAGTATAAAAAAACCGTCAAACCGCTGGTTGACCAAACGCCGGAAGGAATTTTCCCGAAATACGAAGAAGCGCGAAAAAAAGTTTACGCCGAAAAATTGAAGGAAAACAATATTTCGCCGGAAGAATGGGCGAAACGAATTTTCGACCCGGAAAAAGCACGGCAGTTAATGACCGAAGCCGGTTATCCGGTGCAGAAAAGCGGCAGCGGATATTCCTGTCCGGGATTTCCGGCTGATAAGGTCAGTATCACTTACAACACGGCGGAGAGTAATAAATCCACCGCCGAATTCGTGCAGGCGCAATGGAAGCAAAATTTGGGCATCACCGTTCCGCTCAAAAATCTCGAATTCAAAACATTTTTGCCGATGATTTCAAGTGTCGGTTACGACGGTTTCGGTCGGCGCGGCTGGGTCGGTGATTATATGGATCCGTTTGCCTTTTTGGGATTGTACTACACGCCCGCCAACGACGGCGGAACGGGATGGTGGGACCCGAAATACGACAAAATGCTCGACGACGCGAACAAAACCGTTGATACGCAGCAACGCTTTGAAAAACTCGCCGCCGCTGAATTTTATGTGACGCAGCAGCAGATTGTCATTCCGCTGATGACGCAGGGAACGAGTTGGATGAAAAAGCCTTATGTTAAAGGCTTATATCCAAATCCGGGAACTTTGTTTGCGTGGAAATTCGTCTATATCGAACCCGATCAGAACAAATGGGACACGAATGTTAACAACATTATGAAGGAAAGCGATCCGGCGGTCGAAGCGCAGCTCAGTCAATTAACGGGGACGCAGCAACAGATGGAGAAAAAACTTAAAGATCTGCAGTCACAGAGTACCGACACAGCCAAAGCCGAATAATAAAAATATGTTAAGTTTCATAATTCGCCGATTGTTAATAATTGTCCCGATGGCACTGCTCGTCGTGACGCTGACGTGGGGATTGATTCGCATTGCGCCGGGGAACTTTTACTCGAGTGAGAAAAAACTGCCGCCTGCCATTGAAGCCAATATCAAGAAAAAATACGGTTTGGACAAGCCGTGGTACACGCAGTATGCAATTATGATGGGCAACATCGTCCGGCTTGATTTCGGCGATTCGCTCAAATATCAAGGGCAGTCGGTCAATGAAATTATCGCGCGGCATTTCCCTTATTCGGCGACGATGGGGATTTTGGCATATTTGCTGGCACTGATTATAGGTTTGACGGCGGGAATTGTCGCCGCACTCAAGCAAAATTCGGCGTTTGATTACGGTTCAATGTCGCTGGCGATGCTCGGTTTGTCTGTCCCGAATTTTGTGTTGGGTCCGATTTTAGTGCTGGTTTTTTCGCTGTGGCTGTTCTGGCTGCCGCCGGCGCGGTGGGGCGGAATTTCAAATCTGATCTTGCCGGTGATCACTTTATCGGCGATTTATGCGGCGTATATTGCGCGGCTGACCCGTGCCGGAATGCTCGAAGTGATGCGTTCCGACTACATCCGCACGGCGCGGGCAAAAGGGCTGCCCGAATGGAAAGTATTGCTCAAACACGGTTTACGCGGCGGCATCGTCCCGGTAGTTTCTTTCACAGGTCCGGCGTTGGCTTCGCTGCTGGCGGGAACGGTTGTCGTCGAAAGAGTTTTCGCCATCCCCGGTCTCGGCAATATTTTTATTCAAGCTAATCTTAACCGTGATGAACCGCTGGTGCTGGGCATCGTCGCTTTTCTCTCGATTTTGATTATGGTGTTCAATTTGATTGTTGATATTTCTTATGGATTTTTAGACCCGCGCATTCGATATGAATAATAAAATGACCACAAATGTAACAATTGTCGGCGCGGGTGAAGTCGCCGAATCAATCTCAATCGAAAATTTATCGTTAAAAGTTGATGAAATTTTAGCTTTATAAAAGAGTTATGGCAGAAAATATAGAGACAGTAAAAGGAACATCGCTTTGGAAGGACGCTTGGAAACGGCTTCTGAAAAATAAACTAGCCGTTTTCGGGTTGATCGTGATGGCGACTATGATTGTAGCGGTGAGCATCGGACCGAGAATTATTCTCTGGACAACCGGCTTTACGGCTGATTTCATTCCGCCCGACGGCAGTTTGATAAAGTCTTTTCCGCCTTCTTTGCAGCATCCGATGGGAACTGATGAACAAGGACGCGATTTGCTCGCCAGAGTTTTACAGGGCGGTCGCATTTCGCTGATGGTCGGGGTTATTTCAACGATTGTCTCCCTGCTCGTCGGAGTCAGCTACGGCGCAGTTGCCGGGTATCTCGGCGGCAGAATTGATAATTTGATGATGCGAATCGTTGATGTGATTTATTCGATTCCTTATATCTTAATCGTCATTGTGCTGCTTTCGGTTTTCAGCGGAAAAAATACCCCGGGCTGGATTCAAGCAATGTCCGACACTTTCGGCGGGGCGGGAAATCAGGGTTTGAGCCAAATTTTCCTGTTGTTTTTTGCGCTCGGTCTCGTTTCGTGGCTGACGATGGCGCGGGTTGTGCGCGGACAAATTTTGTCGCTGAAAAATCAGGAATTCGTTATCGCGGCGCGGGCGACCGGCGTTTCGACCGCCAAAATTATTTTCAAACATCTCGTTCCCAATGCGCTCGGTCCGGTGATTATTTACGCGACACTGACGATTCCCTCCGTGATGCTGACCGAAGCGTTTCTGTCGTTTTTGGGTTTGGGCGTGCAGGCACCTTACGCTTCGTGGGGCAGTCTTGCGTCCGACGGCATAAAAAATATCGCCATTTATCCGTGGCAGTTGATTTTTCCGGGTGTCACGATGGCGTTAACTTTATTTTCACTGAATTTTTTAGGCGATGGTCTGCGCGATGCGCTCGACCCGCAAACGCGTAAGTTTTAAATGGTTATGATGACGGCAACTTTAGAGTTACAGGTTTTATATAGCGGCAGTTGAGAAGATTATATCGAACTGTGTAAATCAATTGTGGACGAAACCAATTTTAAAATGATCTGCAAGTTTTGCTGGATTTCCAAAATTGGCTATAAGAAAATAAATGAACGAACCAAACGGCACAATTCTATCGGTTAAAGATTTGAAAACTTATTTTCAAACGGAAGACGGCGTAGTCAAAGCAGTTGACGGCATTTCGTTTGAACTGAAAAAAGGCGAAACCATCGGCATCGTCGGCGAATCGGGCAGCGGCAAATCGGTGACGAATCTTTCCATTATGCGCTTGATTCCCGAACCGCCGGGGAAAATTGTCAACGGCGACATTATTTTCAACGGCGTGGATATTCGCAAACTTTCCATTGAGGAGGTGCGGAAAATTCGCGGCAAACGGATTGCGATGATTTTTCAAGACCCGATGACTTCGCTCAACCCGTTTTTGAGAATCTCGACGCAGTTGATGGAAGTGACGCAGCTTCATCTCGGACACTCGAAAAAGCAGGCTTACCAACACGCGATCAAAATGCTGAAAACTGTCGGTATCCCCGACGCGGAGAATCGGATTGACGGTTACCCGCACGAATTTTCCGGCGGAATGCGTCAGCGTGTGATGATTGCAATGGCGTTGTCGTGTCAGCCCGAATTGCTCATCGCCGACGAGCCGACGACTGCACTCGACGTGACGATTCAGGCGCAGATTCTCGAATTGATTAAAAACCTGAAAGCCGAATTCGGCACGAGCGTCATTCTGATTACACACGATTTGGGCGTGGTCGCCGGGATGACCGAAAAAATTATCGTGATGTATGCCGGTAAAGTTTTTGAAACCGCGCCGACGGCGGAACTTTTCGCCGAATCCGCCAACCCGTACACTAAAGGATTGTTGAAAAGCGTTCCCGATCCGGCGCACGAAGAAGGAACTGAACTTTATCAAATACCGGGACTTCCACCCGATGTCGCGCATCTTCCACCGGGTTGTCCGTTTGCCGAAAGATGCGAAAGAGCGCAGGAAATCTGTGTGGAAGAATTTCCCCCGTTTGTTCAAATAAACGAAAATCATCATTCTCTGTGCCATTTTGCTAGAGAAGTTTATGCCGAATCAGTCGCCGAAAGAAAACAAAATGAGCGTTAATACTTCGACCATCACCACTCAAAAATTTTATCCGCCGCAAGTTTCAGGCGAAGATGGTTACTATCCGTCAACTGATCCGAACGCTATGCCTGAAACCGATATTCACTTTATCTTGATCGCCAATCTGGTTCTCATACTGCGAAATTTTTTAGAAAATCGCAGTGATGCCAATATTTTCGGCGATATAATGTTTTATTACGAGCCGGGTAATTCGAAAAAATTTGTTGCGCCCGACGTAATGATTTGTTTCGATATTAATAAGACACCGCGTCGCGTTTACAAACTTTCAGATGAGAAATCAGTTCCGTCGGTTATTATCGAAATCGCCTCGGAAAACACTTGGCGCGAAGATTTGACCAGAAAATTTGCTTTGTATCAAAGTCTCAGTGTCAAAGAATATTACGTTTTTGACCCGGAGTACAAATATCTCGCGCAGCCTCTGCTCGCCTTTCATTTGAACAAAAACGGTGAACTTATTGAAAAATCGGTGAAGCAGGGACGAATTTTCAGCAAGATTTTAGACCTTGAATTAGTGGACACGGGAGAAACGCTGCGTTTTTTCAACCCCGAAACTAAAGAGTTTTTGATGACGCTGAATGAGATTCAAGCCGAAAATGAAAAGTTAAAAGCGGAATTAGCCAAACTTAAAAATAATAATGATTGAAAATAACGGAAATAATTTACTTTCTTTGCAAAATCTGAAGGTTCATTTCAATTTGGGCGGTGGCGGCTTTTTGGATAAATTAACTGGCGGAAGCAAGGTGCGCCGCGTCGTCAAAGCCGTTGACGGCGTTTCATTCGACATCAAAAAAGGTGAAACTTTGGGATTAGTCGGAGAATCGGGCTGCGGAAAATCAACGCTCGGTAAAGCGATTCTGCGGCTGACCGAACCGACCGGCGGGCAGGTCTTTTATCAGGGCAAGGATTTGGCAAATCTGTCGCAAAAACAGATGCGCGACGAACGGAAAAACTTGCAGATGATTTTTCAAGACCCTTATGCTTCTCTTAATCCGCGAATGACGGTCGGCAACATTATCGGCGAACCGATTCGCACGTTCGGATTGGCAAACGGCAGAAATGTCGAAGATGTCGTTAAAGAATTAATGGAAACGGTCGGGATGAGCCGCCGGTTTATCAAGCGTTACCCGCACGAATTTTCCGGCGGTCAGCGGCAGCGCATCGGAATTGCGCGGGCTTTGGCGGTTGACCCGGAATTTATCGTCGCGGACGAACCGATTTCTGCATTAGACGTTTCGATTCAGGCGCAGATTATGAATTTAATGGAGCGTCTGCAAGCGGAAAAAAAACTGACCTATTTGTTTATTTCGCACGATTTACGCGCCGTACGTCATTTGTCCGACAGAGTGGCGGTGATGTATCTCGGTAAAATTGTCGAACTCGCCGAAGGAAAAAAACTTTACAGCGACCCGCTGATGCCATATACAAAAGCATTAATTTCCGCCGTTCCCGTTCCCGACCCGGAAATCGAAGCGAAACGAACGCGAATCATTTTGACGGGCGATGTACCTTCGCCGATCAATCCGCCGTCGGGCTGTAATTTTCACACTCGCTGTCCGTATGCAATCGAAGACTGCAAAAGAATCGAGCCGGAACTGGTTGAAATTAAACCGGCACATTACGCGGCTTGTATCAGAATTTCCCCGGAAAAACCCAGTATTGAAGAAAACATATAAAAAAGGGGAACATCAATGTTCCCCTTTTTTATATGTTTTTGTTTGGCAAAAATCAGCTTGTAGCTGCGTTAGCCGAGTCACGAAGATTTCTTACTTTATCGTGGGCGGCATTGACCGCATCGGCTTGTCGCTGGACGACTGAGCTTACATTTGCCGGTAAATCTTCGGCAAGCGCATCTTTATACGCTTTTTTAGCCGAATCTTCGCCGCGTTCGGCTTCACTTAAAATTGCACCTTCGTCTTTTCCGGTCACAACGGATTTGATATTAATCCATCCGCGGTGCAGCGATGCCGAAATGCTGCCCGAATCTTCAGGGTCGCCGCCCATTTCGCGCACCAGCGACTGCAACTCACCGGCAAACTGTGACCGTTGCTGACCAAGTTCGTAAAAGAGAGTTTTCAGATCGCTTCTCTCTACCCCTTCCGCTGACGCTTTGAAACCGTCCTGTCCGTCTTTGTTTGTCTCGATTAAACCGTTTATTGTTGAAATTACATCGTCATTTGTCATTTTGTTCTCTCCTATAACTTTTGTTCCCTCGCTAATCGGGGAAATGTCTTGAGTAATTGGTTTTACTGCTTCATAATCATTAATCATATTCGTTGAACCTCCTTGAATTTTAAAAATCGTTCACAAATATTGACTTAAACAATATATCAGACAATCTGTATGCCATAAATCTCTGTTTAGCGAAATTTAAAATTATGTGCATAAATCAAAATCTAATGAAGCGTAATCAAGCACAAATGTATTAAATTATTACACGGCAGATTTCTGCTGTTGTTGGCTGCTCCCGGCAAATTCTTCGATCATCTTTTCGTTGAAAGCCGGTAAATCATCCGGGTTGCGGCTGGTCACGAGTCCGTTATCAACAACAACTTCCCGGTCAACCCATTTCGCTCCGGCGTTTTTGAGATCGGTCGTCAGTGATGACCACGATGTAAGTGTTTTACCTCTCACGACATCGGCTTCGATCAGCGTCCAGGAAGCGTGACAAATAGCCGCTACCGGTTTACCCGCCTCGAAAAACCCTTTGATAAAACCGACCGCCTTTTCGTTCATTCGCAGTTTATCCGGGTTCATTACGCCGCCGGGTAATTGAAGCGCGTCAAAATCTTGAACATCTGCGTCGTCAACTGTTAAGTCAACTTTAATCGTGTCGCCCCAGTCTTCTTCATTCCATCCTTTTATTTCACCTGATTTCAGTGAAACTATCGAGACCTTCGCACCGGCATTTTCCAGTGCCTTTTTCGGCTCGAACAACTCACTTTGTTCAAAACCATCCGTCGCCAAAATTGCAATTTTTTTTCCTTCTAATTTATTATTCATAAAAACCTCCTTGTATTTAAAGCATCATAATTAAAATGTATGGTGTCGGATCACTTTATAATCCAAAGACAACTGACAACAAGTTTTATGCCACTCTCAGCCAATCAATAAATGTCGGAATGTTTATTTCTTGAAAATATTCGTTGATTAGTGGTATTTAGCTAAAGGGGTGTCCGCCGGTGCGGGCGAAAAATCTTTTCTCTGATTTGCAAAGGTGCAGCAGTTAATTAAATCTTCGATGAAAAATAATAAACACCGGAAAGAAAATTCGTGGAACGAAATGCAGGACGATCTAGCCGCCGAAAATGGGGCGGCGATTATTCTGCTGCGTGAAAATAATTTAGTTCAGCACGAATCAAACAATAACTCGATCTGCCAAACTTTATATTCGTCAGAGGAATTTGCGCCGGAATGTGAAAAATTTTGCGGAGCCGCTTACAAAATTGCAACTGAAGCCGGAGAAGCTGTTGAATATGAATGTTACGCGGGAATGGTTTGCCGCGCTGTTCCTCTCGGAGCAGGAGAGAAAAACCAATTTGTCGCTATCGTGGGAAGAACTTTTACGAAAGCCTCCAATTATCGTCAGGCGACGGAACGCGCCGTTTCGGGAGATTGGAGTCAGTTTCCGCCAACAAAGTTTTTCGAAAACGTATTGTTAAAAAGTTCTGCGAATGATTTAAATACCGTTGTTAAACGTCTCGAAAGTTTCGATAAAGAAAATCCGGCAGTTTTAACTAACTTAGATGTAAAGGGCGAGCCGATTGAGAGCGACAAAATAATCGAGAAACCGAATGAATGGGAAATTCCGGCTGACACCCGGAAGACGACGGCGGAAATAAATACTCTCGATCAATTAATTTCACAATTCAGTGAGGCGAACGCTCAAACCGCCATTGTATCGGATAAGATTAATCAAAAAAACAGCCGCGATGCCGAAGAATTTGCGGCTTGGCGGTCGCTTTTCAGTTCACTATATACACTGAGTTATAAACAGGCGTGTGATTCGATTTTGCAATTTATTTCCGAACATTACAATTTAAAATCACTCGCTTGGCTGGAACGCTGGGAAAACCGCTTGGTGACGGTTCAAAATCTCGGAGAATTAAATCATCAGCAAGTAAAAATAAGCATTTCGATTGATGACAGCTTATTAAAGGAAGCGGTTAGAAACGAGGTTTGTCTGGAATTGCGTGACGATAACTCCGAGTCGAAAAACTCCGAGCCGCACATTTTGCAGCTTTTCCCGATTGCGGTCGGCGGGGAGGTGCGGAGCGGGTTAGTCGTCGGTGATGCCGGTGTGAACAAAAAAAAGAAACGGCAAATTGTTCGCTTTTGTCAAAATATAGCATCCGAACTCGAAATTTTGCGGTTGCGGGAAGAACTCACCCGGCGCGGCTGGCTGGCGCAGGCGGTTCAAAAATTTAATCAACATCTGGATGACATTGATTCCGAAGATTTCTGGTCACGTTTGACGCAAATTTCTGCCGAATTAATGCGAGCGGAGCGCAGTTCACTGCTGCTGCTGGACGAAAAATCGGATAGCTTAATACTTAAAGCGGCAATCGGCAGCAACGCTGATGCGATCAGAAACGAGAAGAAAAATTTAGGTGAACGGGTGGCGCGGCAGGTTTTGGACAGCGGCAAATCGCTGGTCGTCGCGGATATTGACAAAATCGGATTGCAGACAGCACCGCCGGATTGGAAATATAAATCAAAGTCGTTCATCAGTTATCCGCTGACTATCGGCAGCCGAAAAATCGGCGTGTTAAATTTGACCGACAAAATTGACGGCGAAAATTACAACGAATTTGATCTCGAACTGCTAAATAATATCGTCCCGCAATTTGCCGTATTAATTGACCGCGCCGCGTTAAAACATAAAGCCGGAGAATTCGAGCAGCTTTCCGTGACCGATGCACTGACCGGATTGCTCAATCGTCGTTACCTGGAAGAACGACTGGCGGAAGAAATCAAACGCTCGAACCGGCACGGTTTTCCGATGAGTTTTATGATGATTGACGTGGACGACTTCAAATCATACAACGATAATTACTCACACCCGGAAGGCGACCGGGCTTTGAAAATCGTCGCCGAATCATTAAAAGT
Source organism: Pyrinomonadales bacterium (assembly GCA_038235165.1). Taxonomy (GTDB): domain Bacteria; phylum Acidobacteriota; class Blastocatellia; order Pyrinomonadales; family Pyrinomonadaceae. The sequence goes on along the minus strand of JBBSUG010000005.1, from coordinate 140,800 downwards.
CACGCTGCGCGGGGCGGATATTGCGGCACGTTACGGCGGTGAAGAATTTTCGATTTTACTTCCGCAGACAACCCCTGACGAAGCAAAAATAATCGCCGAACGAATTCGGGAAAAGGTCGCATCAACCGTCTTTCCCAACCGGCAAGTCACGATCAGTCTCGGGATTGCCAGTTGTTCTCAAATTATCTGCAATCCCCACGAATTGATTTCAGCGGCGGACAAAGCTCTCTACCGGGCAAAAAATGCAGGAAGAAATAACGTGCAGGTTTTTGAAGAAATGTCTGACTCGAAACGACACGGCATCTGACCAGGTTGAAAATTTTGCCTTATTTAATTTTGTTTGTCCGATGACGGCTTACGATTTTCAGTGCAATAGATTAATATTTAAATTCTGCTTAAATATTAAATCGGAACAATTGAGGGTTGAATGAAACTTAACTTATACCAGCAGGTGTTGGCGAGATTGTATGAAGTAACGGGCGGTAAAGATTCTCAGACAGTAGATTTAAAGGATTTGGTCAAAAAGGAAGGTTTTTTGGGGAGCTACCCAGAAATTTTTCAATCTTTAAGCGTTCAGAGCTGGATTATGGAAACGTCCAAAGCCGATTATGTGAGAATGACTCACTGGGGAATTAAAGAGGCGAAAAAAATAATGAGCGGCGCACCCGATTCCGCCGATCTATTGAAAAAAGAAGCCAGTAAATTGCTTCAAAAAACAAAAGAATTGTTGAACGCGGTCGAGGAATTTGCGGGAGATACATCGCCGGAAAAGTTCGCGCAGATCGAGAAAAATATCGAGGAACTGAAGTCTATTGCCTCCGCCCTTAAAATCAATGTTTGAGTTTCGGCTTGCTATTAAACACCGATTTCGTGTATGATATTCGTTTCCTAAGTAAATGCGCGGGAATGTGATACGTGGGTTTCGCGCCCGCTTTTTATTTGGGAAAAAGGCAATTGAATGAAACAGCCGGTTGATGACAAAATCAGGGAGATTGCCGCCAAGACAGCGGAAAAAAGCCCTGTCGAGTTTGTTCACGCGGAAATTTCCGGTACGGTTCGCAATTTGACGATCCGCATTTTTATTGACAAAGATCCCGGTGTCACCCACGAAGACTGTGCAGCATTCAGTCGGGAATTTGAAAATTTGCTGGAGGCGGAAGACATTGCCGCGCTGTCTTATATTTTGGAAGTGTCGTCGCCCGGTGTGGAACGCGGACTTTACAGCCAAGAAGATTATGTGAAATTTACCGGACATTCGGCGAAAGTAAAAACCAACACGGCGATTGACGGTCAAAGGAATTTTCGCGGTCGCATTATCGGTGTTGAAAACGACGAAATCATCTTTGAAGATAAAACAAAAGGTCGGGTGAAGTTTTCTTATAGTAATGTTGCCAAAGCAAACTTGGAAATTGATTTAGAAGAAGAACTGAAAAGAAGTTGAAAATGCGAAACAGACCCGGCATTTTTAATTTCAAAGACGAAGTTATGACATCCATCGGACAAAGTATCGAAGCATTAGTCAGCGAGCAGGGCATTGATCGCGATTTAGTTATTGACGCGATGAAGGAGGCAGTGAAAGCCGCCGCGCGAAAACAATTTAAAGCGGGCGAAAGTATTGAGGTTGACTGGAATAACGAAGAGGGAATTATCGAAATTTCCGCGCACAAAACTGTTGTCAATGATGTCGAAAATCCGCAAATCGAACTTTCGCTGACTGAAGCGCAGGAGCTGGCAGGCGAAGATGTCGAAGTCGGCGATATGCTGCTGATTCCGCTGCCGACCGAAGAACTCGGCAGAATTGCGGCGCAGACCGCCAAACAGATTCTCGTGCAGAAAGTGCGCGAAGCTATCCGCGAAAAAGTTTACGAAGAGTATGTTGATAAAATTGGTTCGCTTATCAACGGCACGGTTAAAAGATTTGAACGCGGCGATATGATTATTGATATGGGCAATAATCTCGAAGCAATTCTGCCCCGCAACGAACAGGCGCGCAACGAAATTTGGAATCAGGGCGAACGAGTTCGCGTCGTTATCGAAGATGTTTCCAAGGATTTGCGCGGACAGCAAATAAAAGTTTCGCGTGCTTCGGCGGCGTTGCTTAAACGACTTTTTGAAATGGAAGTCCCCGAAATTTATGATGATACGGTTGTTATCAAATCAGCCGTGCGCGAACCGGGCGACCGTGCCAAAATCGCCGTTTCATCAAATGAAAAAGATGTTGATCCGGTCGGCGCGTGTGTCGGAATGAAAGGTTCGCGCGTGCAGTCAATCATTAAAGAACTGCGCGGCGAGAAAATTGATATTATCGAATGGTCGGATGAACCGTCGGTTTTTGCCGCTAATGCGCTCTCGCCGGCAAAGGTTTCGCAGGTGCGAATCACGGACATCAACAACCGCAAGATGGAAGTAATCGTTACTGAAGATCAACTTTCACTGGCAATCGGTAAACGCGGGCAAAATGTGCGGCTTGCCACCCGTTTGGTCGGTTGGGATATTGATATTGTCAGCGAAGATTTACTGAAAAAGGAAATTGCACTGAAAATGGGCAAAATGATGGCATCCGGCGAAGCCGTGCCGATCACTGCGTTGCAAGGAGTTTCCGCCGTTCAGGCGGCTGACTTAAAGGAAAAAAATATCACCGATGTGGATGGTTTGGCGGCGACTACGGTTGATGATTTGGTAGATATTCTGGACATCAGTTTGGACGAAGCCGAACGAATTCTGTCATCGGCGAAAGATATCGTCAGTGCGCGGGAAGCGCAGCCCGAAACCGTTGAAACGCCGCCGGAAGATACGGAAAATTCCGGCGATGATACAGCACCGACTGAAACTCAGGCGGCAGCGGTCAGCGAAGAGAACGACGCGGCGGTCAAAGAGACTGTTGCGGAAGACGTTGAAGAGATTAACGAAAATAGTGATGAAACTGCGGTGGCACCGGAAACCGTTGAAACATCAGGCGAAGATTTTGATGAAAATTCAAATAATTCAAATAAAGGCAGCGAATAAATTGTGAGATTTATTCAATCCATCAAGAGCAGCAGTCGGAACGGATTTAGGTCTGTCAACAGACAATCCGTAATAAAAGATAAATATGTCTGTAGGAACAACAGTTCGAATTTACGATTTAGCACGAGACCTCAAGCAGGACACCAAACGCGTCATTGAAGATTTGCGGCGTGAGGGCGCAGATGTGTCTGTGCCGTCAAACTCTGTCAGCAAAGAATTGGCGGAAAAAGTCCGCAGCAAATACTTTCCCAAAGTTGATGCCGCACCGAAACGCACCATCAAAATAATCAAAAAGGAAACGATTAAGGAATCGAATAACTTTGCCGAAGATGATCTGGCGGACATTGATTCAGACGATAATCTGAATGAACCGGAAGAGGGATTGCAGACAGCACTGCCGGAATCCGTCTCGCCGCCGGTCGTTGAAGATCAAAAGGCATCGGGCAAGAAAGTCAGAAAACTTCAGAAGAGAGCCGAAGAACCAGTTTCCGAGGAAATTGTTCAGGAGAAAGTCGAAGTTCAACCGCCAGCAGAAATCGAGGAGCAATTACAAGAACATTTGAAACCTGCACCCGCTGAGGAAAAAGTTGCCGAACCTGTCATTGTTGCTGAACCCGTAAAAATTGAAACGCCGCCCGCCCGGGGAACCGTTCTAAAGGAACTGCGACTGAAAGAAGTTGAGCCTGAAAAACGAGAAGAAGCATCAACTTCACCGAAAATTTTCCGCCCGACGGGAACACAGGTGAAACAACTTACCCTCACCAAAGAAGCGCGTGAAGCGGGCATCAAACCGGGTGAAAAAGTGGTCAGCGAGGCTCCAACCAAAACCGGCAAACTTCAAACTGACAAAAAAGAAAAATTAAGACGAGAAACACGTCGCGGCGGACGTAAGTCGGAACTGCGCGGAACGCCCGGTGAAACATCCACACCGAAAACGGTTTATACACCGCCGACCGATCAGCGCAAAAAATTCGGACGTTCGACCGGTAAAAAAACCGGCAAGAAATTTGATGATCGGGGCGGCAGATTTGCAGAAAAAGATTTTTCCGCACCGCGTCCGCGTTCGATTGAAGAGCGTATTCTGGATCAGGTCGGCAAAGTGGCAACGGACAGTCTTAAATCAGTTCGATTGACCGAAGGCGCAACGATTCGTGAATTCTCGGAAGCTCTTGGTGTGACTCCGCGCGACATCGTGCAGTTACTCGTTAAACGCGGAATTTTCGCCACATTGAATCAGCCGATTGGCGATGCGATGGGAGTTGATCTAGGCAAAACGCTCGGTTACAGCGTCAGTTTCGTGCCGTTTGAAGAAATGGTCATCGAGCAGGAATTTGAAGAACTGATTGCGGCTGACAGCGATGACGTGGAAGTTTCGCGTCCCCCGGTAGTGACGGTGATGGGTCACGTTGACCACGGCAAAACCTCGCTGCTCGACGCGATTCGTTCGGATAATGTGGCGGAGGGGGAAGCTGGCGGAATTACTCAGCACATCGGCGCATACAGCGTTTTCGTAGCGAATCCGGATACGCCGGACGAAAAACGCCGGGTCGTTTTTCTTGATACTCCTGGACATGAAGCCTTTACGCTGATGCGGGCGCGCGGCGCGAAAGCGACCGATGTCGTTATTTTAGTCGTGGCGGCGGATGACGGCGTAATGCCGCAGACAATTGAGGCAATTGATCATTCAAAAGCAGCCGGTGTTCCGATTATCGTAGCGATTAACAAGATTGATAAACCGGGAGCAAACCCCGATAAAGTCAAACAAGGTCTGGCAAGTCAGGGACTGCAGCCGATTGAATGGGGCGGCGAAACGGAGATGATTGAAGTTTCCGCCAAGCAGCATCAGAATCTCGACACTCTGCTCGAAACCGTTTTGCTCTCAACTGATATTTTAGATTTGAAAGCGAGTCCGACGCGGCGTGCCTCAGGTGTCGTTTTGGAAGCTAAACTCGACCGCGGACGCGGCTCAGTGGCGACCGTTCTCGTTCAGCAGGGAACTTTACGGGTCGGCGACCCGTTTATCGTCGGGCAGTATTACGGAAAAGTTCGGGCGATGTTCGACGACCGCGGTGATATAGTTAGTGAAGCTCCGCCGGCAACTCCGGTCGAAGTTCTCGGTTTGCAAGGGGTTCCGCAGGCAGGCGACACTTTCCAAGTTGTTTCCGATATTGACAAAGCGCAGACCATTGCCAGTCAGCGGCAAATTCACGCCCGCAATGTGGCGATGCTCAAAACGACTAAACGCGGAATCGAATCGCTGGGTCTCGCCGAAGTCAAGGAATTGTTGGTTCTGCTCAAAGCCGATGTGCAGGGTTCGGTCGAAGTTCTCAAATCTACGCTCGAGAAACTTTCAACCGACAAGGTAAAAGTTCGCGTCATTCGTTCCGGTGTCGGCGCAATTACGGAATCTGATGTTCTGCTCGCTTCCGCGACACAGGCAGATCAGGCTTCAACCGCCGTGGTCATTATCGGTTTTAATGTTCGTCCGGGATCGCGTGCTGTTGAAACCGCCAAACAGGAAGATGTTGATATTCGACTGCATTCAATTATTTACAAAGTCGAAGAAGAGATTACAGCGGCGATGATCGGAATGCTCGATGCGGTCGAAAAAGAAACGATTCTCGGTAAAGCTCTGGTTTTGGAAGCGTTCAAAGTTTCCAAAGTCGGCACCATCGCCGGCTGCCGCGTGACCGACGGGATAATCAAGCGACAGGCAAAAGCTCGTTTGATCCGCGATGATGTTGTGGTTTGGGAAGGCGAGATTGATTCGCTGAAACGATTCAAAGACGACGCGAGCGAAGTTCGACAAGGTTTTGAATGCGGAATCGGCTTGGTTAATTACAATGACATTAAAGTCAATGATGAAATCGAAGCCTTTACTATCGAAAAAATTGCGCCGACGGAGTTGTAACAAATTGAATTGTTAGGTTCATAAAACCATTAAACTTTACATTGTAAAGTTTAATGGTTTGAAGATTTCAGTAATGAGAAGACCTGAGAGATTAGCAGAAACTTTGCGCGAGACAATTGCCGAAATCGTCGGTTATGAACTGAACGATCCGCGTTTGATCGGCGTGACGGTGACAGATGTTCGCGTGTCTGATAATCTGCGCGAGGCAAAAGTTTTTGTGATTGTGCAGGGCGACGAAAATGAAACCAAATTGGCTCTCAAATCGCTGCAAAGTGCGGCGACATTCGTGAGACAGCAAGTGGCGATGAGTTTAGATTTGCGTCACGCGCCGGTATTGAATTTCGTCCGCGACACAGTGGAAGAAAATGCGATTCGTGTCGAAGAGCTTTTGCAAGAATTCCCCCCGCAGCAGGAATTCACTGAAACTGAAGAGGAATAAACTCAGCGTGAGCCGATGACGTAAATTTGAACTCCCTTAAATTTTGAAGTTTAGTTCATCGTCCGCGACCTTAAAGATGTTAAGCCAAGTTGTCGAGTTAATTGAAAATAAAAATAGTTTTGCCGTTACAACGCACGTCAGACCGGACGGCGACGGAATCGGTTCTTCTCTCGGATTATGCTGGCTGCTGAAATCTCTAGGCAAAAGTGCGGAAGTGATTGTCAGCGACGGCATTCCGATTTCGTATCGTCAGCTTCCAGGAGCGGATGACATCAGAAAATTGTCGAAAATTGACAAACAGTATGATGCGGTTTTCGTAATGGAATGTTCTGACGCAGCTCGCCCGCAGATAGAAGATTTGGAAAAACAATTTATTGTCAATATTGATCATCACGCCACCTGCGAACACTTCGGGACGATTAATTGGATTGACGCAACAGCATCGGCGGTCGGCGAAATGATCTACAATTTATGCAAAGCCATCGGCGGACGGATCACCAAAGAAATTGCCGAATGTATCTATCTCGCGCTGGTTACAGACACCGGCTCATTTCATTTTCCAAACACAACCGAAAGAACTTTGAAAGTTGCTTCCGAACTAATCAAGGTCGGAGTTAAACCCGCTGATATTTCACAGGCGGTTTATAACAGTTATCCGTGGAGCCGTATCGAATTAATGCGCCGCGTTCTTTCAACCGTCAAACGCGATCAGAGCGGAAAAGTTGCCTGGATGCGTCAAACACTCGAAATGAAGGAAGTGTCCGGTTCGGTTGACGGAGACAACAGCGGCTTTGTCAATATTCCGCTCTCAGCTAAAGAGGTTGAAGCGACAATTTATATGCGCGAAGTCGAGCCGAACAAATTTCGCGTCAGCTTGCGTTCAAAAGGAAATATCAATGTCGCCCGTGTCGCCGAGAAGTTTGAAGGCGGCGGTCACAAAAACGCTGCCGGTTGTCGCGCTGTCGGAGATTGGGACACGAAGGAAAGCGAAATTGTCGCGGCGGTCATCGAGGCGGTGGAAAATGCCGCCGATGTTTACAAAACAGAGGAAGACGAATTTGGTTTGATAGCGGCTTAACTAACTATTCGCGAAAAACAACATTATTAGAGAGACGCATAACAACACGACAAATACTGGAATTTGTTCAATTGATTGAATTTATAATCAAAAATGGAAATTAAAGAAAAAAGGTATAAATGGCGGCGGGAAGGTTACAAGGAAAATACAAAAGGTTTGCTGATGGTCAACACGGGCGACGGTAAAGGTAAAACGACCTGCGCTCTCGGTTTGATGATGCGGGCGGCGGGGCGCGGAATGAATTGTTGTATGATTCAATTTATGAAATCGAAAACCGACCGCTACGGTGAACACGAATCGGCGGAACTGCTCGGCATTGAAATTCATACGATGGGCGACGGTTTCACCTGGGACACCAACGACAAAACGCAGGACATCAAAACCTCTGAAGAAACCTGGCAGATGTGCGTCGAAAAAATGCGGAGCGGTGAATACGATCTGCTCGTTTTCGATGAACTGGTTTACGTGTTGGATTATAAATTTTTAGATTTAGCAACAGTGCTTGACGAAATTAAAGACGTGCGGAGCAGCCAGCCGAATCTGCATATCGTGTTGACCGGCAGAAATGCGCCGCAGGAATTGGTCGAGGCAGCCGATCTGGTTACGGAAATGAAGGAAATCAAGCATCCGTTTCACGCCGGAATATTCGCACAACAGGGAATTGAATTTTAATTTTTTTTGTCGAGTAAAGTTCAAAGCAGGAAGTTGCACCGGAAAAGTGGTGCAACTTCCTGCTTTTTTTTGTCAGCCCAAACTACGATAATTTTAGGCGCAATCGCAAAACATCAAAATGAAAATTCATCAAATGGAAACGCTCTTGTTTTAATCATAGCGAGAAGTTCTTCGAGACTTTTATTTGCCGCATCGCAAATTTCCGGCGGATAACCGAACTTAACTGCATTTTCTTCAAATTCATCTATGTCTAAAATTTGGTGTGAGAAATCTTTCCAGACTAAAACATCAATATCCAGATCAACGTAATCCAAAACTCCATTTACAAAAGTCGGCGGCATATTAACATTGCAGTAAAAATTTCTCAGTTCACCTTCCGGTTCGTGGAAACGAAAAATATTAAGCCAGCGGTCAAGCCAGTAAAACTCATAACTGACAGTTTTGCGTCTGATAACTCCGAGATGTGTATGCTTTACTTCTTTCTCAAACTCACCGACAAAGGTGAGTAACGATTGATTCTGTTCAATGAATTCAGCTTTCCAACTTCGATGAATCTTACCGTCAAATTTTCTTGAATTGATCGTAATAAAATTTTCTTGAACTTGCATAAATATTTATTGGTATTTAATAAATCACAAAAGCTAAGGACCGGTATAGTGTAATAAATTGTTTGTTTGGATTAAAGCGATTTAGATATTGTTTGTCACTTTTTCGTCACTACTTAAATTTATTTTAAGTTTTTCAAAAAGCTGAAACAAAATCAACTTCTCAGTTTCAGTAAAATTTACTAAAATCTGACTTTCTATTTCGTCAAATTTTTCCTCAATAAGTTCTTTTCGTTCAGAGCCTTTTTTTGTCAAAAAAATTCTCACAATTCGTCCGTCCTGAGCGTCACTGCCGGTTCTAATAAAATCACTTTCAACTAAATTTTTAACCATTTTATTAATAGTAGGAGGAGCTAAATTCAAGTTTTTGGATAACTCGATCTGGCTTTGACCGTCATCTTTATACAGGGCAAGCAAAACAAAAACCTGTCCGCTGTGAAGATTTATTTCATTCATAGCCTCTTCAAGTCTTGACCAATAAAAGTTCGAAATAGGGGTTAATAAATATGTCAGTGTGTTTTCTGTTTTCGCCATAAATCAATAGTAACCTAACGGCTTATAATTAGCAAGCATATAATAAGTAAGCTAACGAAATTCACTTAGACGTCCAATTATTTGCTTGCTAATGAAATATAATTAGCTTGCTATTGACTAGCAAAGCTAATTACTACAACAGTTATGCGAAATACGTCAAAAAAAGTCACAATAAATGATTTAGTTTTTTAGGAATTTGAGATTATTAGAGTGAAATGTATAGCCTGCAATAAACTTAATCAGATAATAAAATGTGCCGATGTTATGAAACCGATCGTGATCCCGTAATTTGTTTATGTAGAGCCAATGCTAATGATCGTGAGTTAAAGCCAAAACAATGGTAACAATCTCGATAACTTTGTAACCTTGATGAGCAACTATTTCTCTAATCTCGGCGATTTTGTTTGTCGCTTTGTTTTGAGGAACGGTTTCTTTATAAACAATAAAATTGTATGATGTGGCATCGGTTATTCCATTGAATACCTCTGTTTTTATTTTCGATGAGGTTTCGTAAGTTGCCGGGAAGCTTAACCTATTCCGTTTTCGAGGCAAAATTCCAGAGTAGTATCGCTGTATTTAACTATACATTTCGGATAAATTTTCATCTAAACTGCTTGTTCAACTGTATTTTGGAGCGTCCCGATATTCTCGATTTCCACCATCACGACATCACCGGCATTTAATTTTGAAACACCTGACGGCGTTCCGGTGGCAATAATATCACCGGCATTCAAAGTCATCTGTTTTGAAATGTACCTTATCAAAAACGGGACTGAAAAAACCATTTGCGACGTTCTGCCATCCTGTTTAATTTCACCATTGACTTTGACAGTCACGCGAACATCCAAAACATCGGCTTCGGTTTCGATGAGCGAGCCGATCGGACAAAAGGTGTCGAACGATTTTGCCCGCGTGAACTGTACGTCGTGACGTTGTAAATCTCTGGCGGTTACGTCATTCAAACAGGTGTATCCGAATACATAATCGAGCGGATCAGCATCATCGCTCAAATTCTTACAATTGCGTCCGATAATGACCGCAAGTTCGCCCTCGTGTTCAACTTGATTTGATTGTTCGGGGATAATTATCGCTTCTCCGTCGGTAATGACGGCTGAGGGGGCTTTTAGAAAAAGGAGCGGTTCTTTCGGCACTGCGTTACCGAGTTCGGCAGCGTGATCTGCGTAGTTGCGTCCGACACAGACAATTTTCGAAGGCGTATCGGGCGGCAGGAATTTGACTTCCGAAAAATTAATCGCCTCCGTAAATTTAAGGGTGTCCATCTGGTCACCCTCTCCTTCTATTTCCGGTAGCGGAAATATGGAATCTCCTTTGACGGCTCCATACTTCAGTTCGTTATTGTGTAAAAAACGACAAAGTTTCATAGTTTTGTTAGGGTGCTGTTTCAGAGACAATTGCAGAAGGTCGGCTGATATTTCCTGAATTGTCCGCAGCGGTCAGATAGTAATAATAAGTTTTTCCGGGTTTGACGCGGGCATCCTGGAATGTGTTGGTCGTCAAAATCTGCGGTGTGAGAAGCTCCCACTCCGCCAAAGGTAAATTTTTATCGGTTGAACGAAAGACACGATAGCCGGCTACATCATTTTCAACATTAGCGGCGAAAAAGATTGATAAGTTATTCGGCGCGGCGGCAATCGTGATCGCGTCCGGTGCTTTCGGAGCGAAAACGTCAACTGGCGAAACACTGGTTATGTTCGACTCGGAACTTTCCACCGGCTCACCGTTGCTCCCGAGCGAAACCGTCCGCGCAAAATAAAGATGAGTTTTTTTGAATTCAAAAGTTTGGTCGCTGAATTCCGTTTTATTTACCGGAACTGCATTTAAAAGTTTTGCCGTCTCTTTGTCCGATGCCGAACGGTAAATATTATATCCCAAAATATTTACCGGTTTGGTGCCGTCAACATTTGTTTCAGGCGGAGTCCATTCCAGAATGACGGCGGGTTCGGTAATTTTAGCTGATAGGGAAGTCGGCGCACCGGCAACTCGCGCCGTCGGTTCGACCAACAGAAAATTGGAAAATGCGGCTTTTTGACCCGAAGAATTGACAAAACGGATGGCGTAGCGAAGACGCACCGCCTGCCCTGAGAACTCGAGCGCATCGGTATAATTGATTTTTTTTAACCCGAAATCAGCGTCGGTTAATTTCAACGATGCGATGAGCGTACTGCGCGACGCAAATTCTTCTTCCGACAAACTCAGCGACGAATCAAGTGGTTCGGCGAGCCGGTAAATGTCGGAACGGTCAATATTGAGAAGACTCCCGTCCGGCGCGTTACGGGCGGGCATCGTCCAGGTCAAATTAACCTTGTTGCCGCGCTGAAAACCTGAAATTTCTACCCGCTGCTGAACTTTTTCCCTCGGCGGCTGGGGCGGTTTTCGCTTACCGCAACTTAAACAAGCGAAAAAAGTAAGCGTTATAAACATTAACAATGCTTGCTTGTTTACGTTTTTGTTTAAGTTAAAAATATTAAGCATTATGTTTAATTAGTGTTTAATTTACAAAACGTATTGGCGCAGGTTCTGGTCTTTAACCAGCTCGTCGAGTTTGTTTTTAACGTAATCGGAATCTAATATTTGATTTTTGTCTTCCAGTTCCGAACCGAGGAAGCTAATTTCTTCGAGCAGCTTTTCAAGCAGCGTATGCAGCCGTCTGGCACCGATGTCTTCGGTTGACTTGTTAATGTTGACGGTCATTTCGGCAAGCGTCGTGATCGCGTCTTCGGTAAAATCCAGATTAATCCCCTCAGTGTTAAGCAGTGCCTGGTACTGCTTAATGAGAGAATTTTTGGGTTGTATAAGAATGCGCTTAAAGTCATCCAGACTTAAGGACTCGAGTTCCACCCTGATCGGAAAACGCCCCTGCATTTCGGGGATCAAATCGGACGGCTTGGAAACGTGAAAAGCACCGGCGGCGATAAATAAAATATGCTCGGTGCTGACCATTCCGTAACGGGTGTTGACGGTCGTTCCCTCGACAATCGGCAGCAGATCGCGCTGCACACCTTCCCGCGAAACGTCGGGACTGCCGGAACCGGATTCACGACCGGCGATTTTATCCATCTCGTCGAGAAAAATAATTCCCGAATTTTCGAGCGTGTCAATCGCCTGTCGGGTGATCTGTTCCATATCAACCAGATTCTCCTGTTCGTCACGCAGCAGATAAGTTTTGGCTTCGGCGATTTTTATCTTGCGGCGCACGGTTTTCGTCGGGAACAAATTGCCCATCATATCGCGGAGATTAACGCCCATTTCCTCCATTCCCTGACCGCCGACAAAATCAATCATCGCATTGGAACGATCCTGCGTTTCGATTTCAATCGTGCGGTCGTCAAGTTCGCCGCGCTGTAATTGCTCACGCAGTTTTTCGCGCGTCCGGTTCGGCTGCGAACGCTCTTCCAAATCCAGTGCGTTATCGGTTTCAAAACTGTAATTGCTGGAATTCGGCAGCAACAGATCAAGAATTTTTTCTTCGACGTTCTGTTCGGCTCGTTCGCGGATTTCCTCATACGCGGTCTGCTTGGTCATATCCACGGCGACATCAGTGAGTTCGCGGATCATACTTTCGACATCGCGCCCGACGTAGCCGACTTCGGTAAATTTCGAGGCTTCGATTTTGATGAACGGTGAATTCGCCAGCCGCGCCAGCCGCCGCGCGATCTCGGTTTTTCCGACCCCGGTCGAACCGATCATTAAAATATTTTTCGGCAGCACGTCCCGCGCAATTTCCGGCGGCAGTTTTTGCCGCCGAATCCGGTTGCGGAGCGCGACCGCAACCGCACGTTTGGCATTCGCCTGTCCGACGACGTATTTATCAAGCTCTGCGACAATCTGGCGCGGAGTCAAATCATCAAGTTTTATTTTTGGCACAGTTTCCTTTATCTCGCCATTCAAGTAGATCGGCATTTTGTTCAGTTGTTAATACTCAAAAAATTCTTTAAAGTTCTTCGACAATTATATCAGAATTAGTGTAAATACAGATTTCACCGGCAATCTTTAAAGCATCAAGGGCGATTTCCTTCGCCGAAAGTTCGGTGTGTTTGATTAGAGCGCGGGCGGCGGCGAGGGCGTACATACTGCCCGAACCGACCGAGAGCAGACCTTCATCGGAAGAAATCACATCACCTTTGCCGGAAATTAAAAAAGCGTCGGTTTTGTCGGCGACGATTAAAAGTGCTTCGAGGTGACGCAGATATTTATCGGTGCGCCACTCTTTGCTCAATTCGATGGCGGCGCGTTCGAGCTGCCCCTGATACTGTTCGAGTTTTGCCTCAAATTTTGAAAGCAGCGAAAAAGCATCGGCAGTCGCCCCGGCAAATCCGACCATCACACTGCCGTTAAAAATGCGGCGCACTTTGCGGGCGTTTCCTTTGATAACCGTTTCGCCAAGCGTCACCTGTCCGTCGCCCGCCATCGCGATTTGTCCGTTGCGGCAGACGAGCAGAACCGTCGTCGAGCGTATTTTTATATTTTCTTGTTTCATAAAACTTTTAATGATAAAACTTTAAATTGAAATGCTCAAATTGACAGAAGCGGACATTTTGTTTGAACATTAGTCTTTGGTTTTTGAGCTTTAGTTTTAGCCCTTGATTTTTGGCGATTGGAATAAATTCGGTGCCAAAAAAAACATTTGGGAAAACTAAAAAACTAATAATACTTTATGAACAGAAGACCTCGAATCGGACTAGCAATGCGTTTGGAAATCGAAACCGGGCGATTTTACCTCGGACGGGATTACAGCGAAGCCCTTGCCCATTTCGGAGCGACTCCGCTGCATCTCAGCTTGATTCCGAATGAAAAATTTGTTGATGGCGTGCTGCGAAATTTAGACGGTATTCTGCTTCCGGGCAGTAATAACGATGTCGAACCGTTATCCTATGGCGAGGAACCGCATCCCAAACTGGGAACGGTCATTCCGGTTAAAGATGAAACTGACTTACTAATCTTAAAAAAGGCGGAAGAATTAAAACTGCCGGTTCTGGGAATTTGTTTCGGAATGCAAATATTAAATGTGTTTCGCGGCGGAACGCTCTACCAGGACATCGAAAGTCAAATCGAAAATTGCTGTAAACACGAGCAGGGAATTCCGCAGGCGAGAGATTCCCACACCATCAGCGTCGAACGGGGAAGTTTGCTTTCCGGGTTGATCGGCAGTGAAAATACGAAAAATACCATCACGGTAAATTCTTCGCATCATCAAGCAGTAAAAACTTTGGGAGAAAATTTAAAGGTCACGGCGCGGGCAAAGGATGGCGTGGTCGAAGGCATCGAAGACACGCGAACTGATATTTACAATCTGGGAGTACAGTGGCATCCCGAACTTTCGTGGAAAACCGACCGACTTTCAGCAAGAATATTTGAAACATTCGTCGAACAATGTGCGAATTACGCAAAGAAATAAATATAAAACAGGTATGGCAAAACTTGAAGCAGCGGCGGTTAAACTGGGGTTGGAAAAGATTTTAGATGAACAAATCGGTCTTTTGAAGGGGCGGCGCGTCGGTCTGGTCTGTAACCCGGCATCGGTTAATCATCAATATCAGCACGCGGCGGATTTATTTTATGAACATCCCGATATTAATCTGACTACACTTTTCGGACCGCAGCACGGCATTCGCGGCGACGTGCAGGACAATATGGTCGAAACCGGACACCTGATTGACAGGCGCACCGAGATTCCGATTTATTCGCTGTATAGTGAAACCCGCAAACCGACCGAAGAAATGCTGTCCGGTCTGGACGTTCTCGTTTTTGATTTGCAGGATGTCGGATGCCGTGTGTACACGTTTATCTACACGATGGCAAATTGTTTGAAAGCGTGTGCCAAATACGGCAAGAAAATGATCGTGCTGGATCGCCCGAACCCGATCAACGGAATTGACACGGAGGGAAATCTGCTGGAAATCGGTCATGAATCTTTTGTCGGGATGTTCCCGATCCCGATGCGCCACGGAATGACGGTTGGGGAACTCGCCAAGTTTTTTAACAGTCATTTTGAACTTCACTGCGAACTTGAAGTTATTGCGATGGACGGTTGGGATCGAAGGAGTTACGGCGACGAAACTGACGCGCCGTGGGCGATACCGTCGCCGAACATGCCGACGGTAAATACTGCCGTTGTTTTCCCCGCAACAGTTTATTTTGAAGGAACACAAATTTCGGAAGGACGTGGAACGACGCGACCGTTCGAGATGGTCGGTGCGCCGTATATTGATGCCCCTGAGTATGCCGCTGCGCTGACCGCGCTGAAACTGCCCGGAGTTTTATTTCGGGCGATAAATTTTCTACCGACTTTTCAAAAATTTGCCGGAAACAACTGCGGCGGTGTTTTTCTTCACGTAACTCAAAGACCTTTATTTCAGCCGGTCTTGACAGGATTGGCAATGATTAAAATTATCTATGATTTATACCCGGAAAATTTTGCTTGGAAGGATACGCCCTATGAATACGAGTTTGACCGCAATCCGTTCGACGTAATCGCAGGAACGACAAAAATCAGAAGGTTTTTCGAAGAGGGAAAAACAATTTCTGAAATCAAGGAATATTGGCAAAATGATCTGATTGAGTTTGATGAGTTAAAAGAAAAATACTTAATGTATTAGAGTTAATGTGGTTTATAGTCTGCTAAATTTATTCGATACAGCAGCTCAATGGTAAATGTTAAGGCTGTTTATAGGAAATCTAGCGCGATACATTAACTGTCTAGTGTCAGACAATTAATGTATTGCGCCAAGTTTAGATTAAAAATATGGATAATTTATATATCATTGGGATACTTTCCTGGCTGTTTCCCGGTGCCGGGCATATCATACAAAAGCGTTATGCCCGCGGAATTATAATTGGCGCGGCAATCTGGGTGATGTTCATCATTGCCGTCGTCAGCGGTGGGGCTTACTATCCCGGTTTCGAATTCAAAGACGGCTCCCTGCTCTACTTGCTGAATATTTTTGCCCGACTCGGCAACGGGGCGGGCGCACTGATCAGCTTTGTTCTTTCTGCCAGCCCGCCGAAAAATGTTGCGTCCTTGGCGACGTTCGAGTATGGCGGGAGATTTTTGGAGATTGCCGGCTTGTTGAATTTCTTGGCGGTGATGGATGCCGTTGATATAAATTTGGGGAGGAAAAAATGATTCATTTTTTATATTTGATCGGATTCGCGTTTTTCGCCGCCGTTGTTTTCGGAGTCGTTACGGCAGGAACTTCAAAAGAAAAAGTTATTTACGGTGTCAAAGTTTTCGCCCAGTTTGTAATTATCAGTTTGGTTTTAGCCTGGATTTTCTATTTTCTGCCGTGGTCTTAAAAATAAGGTAACAAAATACAATGGGTTTAGTGGATACAGAGGGGTTGATACTTAAAAGTTACAGTTTAGCCGAAGCTGACAAAATAGTTGTTTTGCTGACTCAGAACGAAGGTTTGGTTCGCGGAGTCGCCAAGGGTGCCAAACGTCTCAAAAGTAAATTCGGCGGAAGTTTGGAACCTTTTACGGTTGTGAACATCTCATATTTTCAAAAAGAAGAGCGTGAACTCGTCTCAATCAGGCAAATTGATCTGGTTAAATCTTACTTTGAAAACGCCAGTGAACCGTTGTTTCTCCAAAAATTTTCATACCTGGTTGATTTATTGGTTGAATTTGCACCGCCCCACGATCCTGATGAAAAACTTTACCGAATGACGAAAGTATGTCTCGAAACCGCTGCCGGGAAACCAGGTTCGCTCGAGGGCATCGCCGTATATTTTGAACTTTGGATTCTTCGTCTCGGCGGCTATCTGCCGAACTGGAACTTCTGTGATGTGTGTCGAAGACAATTAAATACGGGTGAAAATACGAGACTGCAAACAAACTTTCATCTGGTTTGCGAAATTTGTCAAAAAAATCGCAGCGGCTGGACGATTACCGCACCACAGCGGCTGGTTTTTATCAACGCGCAAAAGTTGTCCCCGTCAAAATTTGTTGATTTCGCCGCTTCTTTGACTTCGGATGTCAAAGAAATTTCAACTGTTCTGCGGCGGATCATTTCACAGATTCTCGGCAAAGAATCAGTCGGAGAAAAGATTTTGTCGGCAGGTTTATAAGTTTTTCACGAATTTAATGAAACGTTTCAGTTGGTTAATTTCAAAATATCTGGTGCAGTCCGTCCTGCCTTATTTTCTGTTTTCCTGGCTGCTTCTGAGTGTTATCTTGTTCGTTCAGCAGGCAAATCGCTTTTCCGATATTTTCTTCAGCTCGAACATCCCCGGAAATTTAGTGTGGCAGCTCACCTTCGCCCTCGTTCCCAACGTCATCTCTTTTACGTGTCCGATGGCGGTTTTGGTGGGGGTGATTATCGGTCTGTCAAAAATGCAGGGTGACAGCGAACTAATTGCCGTCAGAGCCGCCGGAGTCGGCAACTTTCAGATTACTTTGCCGATCATTGTGCTGGGCATTTTGCTTTCTTTTTTCGCTTTTTTTATCAATCTCAAGGGTGTCCCGTTCGCCGCCCGGGTCGTGCGGCAGGTGGCGATGCAGACCGCTTTGTATAAGCTGGAGTCGCCGATTGAACCCGGCGTTTTTAATACCGAAATCAACGGATACACGATTTATGTTAAAGACGGCGATTTTGAAAAAGGCACTTGGAAAAATATTTTTATTTACTCAGAGGAAAAACAAAATGATTTAGTGCGTCTGATAACGTCAAAGAGTGGCAGAATAGATACAAAAGACGACAAATCCGAATTAGTCTTGGAAAACGCGGTAGTCAATACTTTTTCAACCGTCAACGAACGGCAGAAATTCGTATCTGAAAGCGTCGGTCAAATTCGTTACGGCATAGAGACGAAACGCCACGAAATGATCGAGAAACTCGGTTCAGGCGAAGGATCACCCGAAGAACTTGGACTAAGCGAACTGAGTCAATTGGCGAACGTCAAAGAGGGAAAGGAAAAAAGAGAAGTGCAGCTTCTCTGGCAGCGAAGGATCATTCTTTCCGTCACCCCATTGATTTTTGCCCTGCTCGGCACCGCGCTGGTGCTGCGGTTCAATCGCGGAGGCAGAGGATTCGGCATCTTTTTAGCACTCGTCAGTTTGGTGTTTTACTATCTGCTGACGCTGTTGGGGGAGCAACTCGCCCGCACCGGGCAAATCAGCGTGATTACGTCGGGTTTGATTCCCCTGACGGTTAGTTTTTTATTGATTGCTTGGTTCTACGTGTCCAATCGGTTTCTGCTGAAAAAATCAGTCACCAAACTTGGCGGCAAATTTAAGCTGAGTCTGCCGTTCGGCGGCAATAGAATTTCAGGAAGAAGTTACTACATTGACTTGACGACCGGCATTTTAGACCTCGACATTATCACCGGATTATTAAAATACTTTTTTCTGACGTTCGGCTTTCTGACGACCATCTATATGGTTTTTACGGCGTTTGAACTGTGGAAATTCGCCGGGGAAGTAGACGGCGGACTGTTCCTGCTGGGGCGGTATTTATTTTATCTCGTCCCGTTTATCTATATTCAACTGGCACCGTCGGCGTTAATGATTGCGACCCTGGCGACCTACATTATCAAATCGAGACAAAATGAAGTTGTCACCTGGACTGCCGCCGGTCAAAGCGTCTATCGGCTGCTAGTGCCGTGTCTGGGATTGATGTTTTTCTTCGGCGGGGTGAATTGGGGAATTCAAGAGCTGATTTTGCCGCAAGCGAATCAAATACAAGATCGGCTTCGCAGCCAGATTCGCAGCCGCAGCAATTCTTCCGGTCAAACTATTAAAAATTGGGTTGCCAATGATCGCCGAATCTATTCGTTTGAATTGGATGATGAGAAACAGGGAAAGTTTCAAACGGTTAAAAATCTGACGGTTTATGAGTTTTCCGCTAATGATGCAAAACTTGAGAGCGTTTATAAAGCCGCCGCCGCAATCTGGGAAAAAAACGGGATAAAATTACCGAAAGCGGAAAAAATTGACTGGTCTGACGGGAAAGGTAATATTTCACAGATCACCAATCTGGAGTTGCCGGAAAACTCCAATCCGTTTGACAACCTCAACGAAAAACCGAGTCACCTCAATACCGGAGAAACTAAAGAACAAATAAAAAACAGCGAGTCCGAGTCGGAACAGAGAAAATATCGCGTGGCACTGGAGAAAAAAACAACCACCCCTTTTCTGCCGCTGGTCATCACGCTTTTTACTGCGCCGTTCGCTCTCTCTTTGAGCCGCCGGGGGAAGGTTACGACCATCGGCTATGCGGTTGCCGTATGGCTGCTGTTTATGGGGGTCAACAGTGCCTTCGAGCAGTTCGGACTAAACGGATTTATTGATCCGAAAACAGCCGTTTGGGGTCCATTGGGATTGTTTGCCATACTGGGAGGTTATTTGTTGTCGAGAATTAAGACCTGAATCTCAATGGACTTGTCCTGAAACAGCACCGGATCATTCGTCAAAATCATTCTTATCAATTTCGAGTTCTCTGATCAAACGATGAAGATTGTTCGGATGGATATCGAGCCGCCGCGCAGCCTCCGTATAATTTCCGGCAGAATCTTTGACCGCATTGATGATGATGCGGCTTTTAGCTTCTTTAATCTGGGTTTGCAGTGAAGCGTGTGAGTTGTTGTTCGCCTGACGAGCCGGATTTTCGGTGATTTCAAAAGGCAAATCTTCAATCTGGATGATGTCGGTCGAACCCAGCGCAACAATTCTTTCAATGACGTTGCCTAATTCGCGGATGTTTCCTCTCCAATCGTAGTCAACCAGCGCCTGCTGCGCGGGGCGGGAAATGCCGACCACCAAACGACTGCATTCTTCGCTGTGTTTACGGATAAAATGCTGTGTCAGCACCGGTATATCCGATTTACGGCGGCGCAGCGGCTGCACCTCAATCGGGACGACGTTGAGCCGAAAGTAGAGGTCTTCACGAAAATTGTCTTTCTTTACCTCTTCGGACAAATTTCGGTTGGTGGCGGCGATCAGACGCACATCGGCTTTGATGGATTTCTGACCACCGATGCGCTCGAAAACCTTATCCTGCAAAAATCTAAGCAATTTCGCCTGAAGAGCTGGCGCGAGTTCACCGATTTCATCCAAAAAAAGCGTTCCGCCTTCGGCTAACTCGATTTTACCTTTGCGCTGACTGACGGCTCCCGTAAAAGAACCTTTTTCGTGACCGAACAATTCGCTGTCGAGAAAATTTTCGGTCAGCGTAGCACAGTTGAGCGCGATCAGCGGTTTATGACGGCGGGGACTGTTTTTATGGATGGCGAGGGCGACGAGTTCCTTCCCGGTGCCGCTTTCGCCGCTGATCAAAACAGTCGAATTGATGCCCGCCGCCCGTCCGATCAGCTGTTGTAACTTTTTCATCGGCTCGCTCTCGCCGATCATCTCCGTTTCGATGCCGGCTAAATTTTGAAGATGTTTATTTTCGACGGTCAGTAATTCGAAGTGCCGGATATTTTTTAATGCCGCTGCCGTCAGATTGGCAATCGCCGTCAGCTGCTGCAGCCGAACTACATTAAATTTGAACGTTACATCGCTCGAATCGAGATACATCAAACCGCTGATCTCCCCGACCAGCAGCGGAACGCAAAGAACACGGTGAACCCCGTAATTTAGAAGACTTTCGGCAGCTTCGGAATTTGTTTGACTGACTTCATTAACCAAAACGGGAGTTCTTTCAGCCAGTACCTGGCGGGTAATACTGCGGCTGATCTGCATCGAGTCGAAATCACGATGCCTTTTATTCAAAACACAAACCGAATGAGGCGAAACAAAGTCATCGTTCAGTAAAATAATCGCGCCGCGTTCAGCCGGAATTATTTCGAGCGTAATTTCTAAAATTCTTTTTTGAAGTTCGTCGCCGTCCTTTAGATTATTTAAAGCCGCGCCCATTTTCGATAAAAAATGAACGTCGGGCGATAGTTTGCCGGTGCCGCTTTCAAAATCTGTTGGGGACTCCGTCAGCGTCGCCGACAAATCATCAACAAACTGAATTTGGTCTGAGAAAATTAAAGTTCCGTCGTCATCTTCCGTCAAAAATAAAAAATAAGTTTGCCCGATGCACAGCCGGTCTCCGTGTTTGAGCAGCCGCTCTTTGATTGGGGTGGAATTGACGAAGACACCGTTCTGACTATTAAGATCAATTACCGAAAAGCCGTCCGGGGTGTTTTTCAAAACGGCGTGTTCGCGGGACATAATCCCGTCGGGAACCGCCAAATCATTTTTTAAGGCGCGACCGATGGTCAGCAGTTCAGTATCGCCCAACGAAATTGTGTGAGATTCCAGGGAACCACTCAAGACAACTAAACACGGTTTCATAATATTGATTTCGGGGGAAGAAATAAATCGCAGGGTTGAACTATATCAAATATGATAGCACGACTATCATATTTGATATAGTTGTCAGACTTTCAGTTTTTTTCTAAATTCCGCGTCCATCGAAAAATGTGAGTTTTTACAAAGGATTTCAAACGTATTAACTTGGTATTGAGCGTCGGTTCGAGTGTGGCACGGGAATAGCATTCAAACTTACGATGATGGCAGGCAGGTTGCCGGCTAAGGAAGATAACTTACACCTCACTTTTTATAAATTTCCAAACGAGTTTGGTCTCACCCCCTCACTTTTAGTATTATTTGGGAGATTTTATAAAAAGTTCCGCACAAAAAAAAGGATTCACCGTATTACGAAACGGTGAATCCTTTTTTGACTTTGAGCCGAGCATCAGCAACCTAAGTGCCGGTTTCCCATGATGACATATATTCGACCATCTCCGGTGTCAATTCATCAATGGCAACGCCGAGGGCACGAAGTTTCAAACTGGCAATTTCCTGATCTACTTCCTTCGGCAGAACATGAACGGCAGCATCTAGCTTGCCTTTATTTTTGACCAGATACTCCGCCGACAAAGCCTGATTAGCAAAGCTCATATCCATCACGCTCGCCGGATGACCTTCCGCTGCGGCGAGATTGATCAAACGACCTTCGCCGAGAACGATCACGCTCTTGCCGTTGGTACCAATGTATTCTTCGACGAACGGGCGGCGTGTAGCGACTTCGGACGACATCTCGCGCAGGGCTTTGAGATTTAATTCGAGATCGAAATGTCCGCTGTTGGCGACGATTGCGCCGTCTTTCATATTGGCAAAGTGTTCTTTGTCAATAACGTGGCGGTTGCCGGTGACGGTGACGAAGAAATCGCCGATTTTGGCGGCTTCACTCATCGGCATTACACGGAAACCATCCATCACTCCTTCAATCGCTTTGACCGGATCAATTTCGGTGATGATAACGTTCGCGCCGAGTCCCCGCGCCCTCATCGCCACGCCTTTGCCGCACCAGCCGTAGCCGACGACGACGAAATTTTTTCCGGCGAGCAAAATATTAGTCGCCCGGATGATCCCGTCCAAAGTTGACTGTCCGGTGCCGTAGCGGTTATCAAAGAAATGTTTGGTCTGCGCGTCATTCACCGCCATCGCGGGGAAGTTCAGCACACCGCTGTTGACCATCGCCTGCAGGCGGACGATGCCGGTCGTCGTCTCTTCGGTCGTGCCGATAATCGTTTTCGACAATTCCGGTTTTTCCTTGAGCATCGTTGCGACGACATCCGAACCGTCGTCAATGATGATGTGCGGATTCGTGTCGAGTGCCATTCTAACGTGGCGCATATAGGTTTCGGTTGATTCACCCTTGATGGCGAAAACCGGGATGCCCCAGTCGGCGACGAGCGATGCCGCCACGTCGTCCTGTGTCGAAAGCGGGTTGGAAGCGATCAAAAGTGCCTCGGCACCGCCGGCTTGCAGCGTTCGCGCGAGATTCGCCGTTTCGGTCGTAATGTGGGCACAGGCGGCGATTTTAACGCCGGCAAGCGGCTTTTCCGCTTCAAAACGCTCACGAATAAGCCTCAGAACGGGCATTTCGCGGTCTGCCCATTCAATTCTCTGTTTGCCCTGCGGGGCGAGATTGATGTCTTTAACATCATATTCTACTGAAATTCCTTCTTTAGCCATATAATTATTCTCTCTTCTATTAATAGTGAATTAAATACAAAAAATGGCAAACGAGCTTTAATCTGCAATTCCGAACAATCCCACCTCCAAATACTAGCTCTTTCTTTTGTTTACTGATATTTGGAATCTAGAATCTGGAATTGTCCCAAGACTCGTTCGCCGCAATAAATTTGTTACCCGTTGCCGTTACCGGCAGTCAGCGCACCGAGCAAAGCATCGGCTTTGTCGGTTTTCTCCCATGTGAATTCATCGTTGGTGCGACCGAAGTGACCGAAGCGGGCGGTCGCTTTGAAAATCGGACGGCGCAGATCGAGCGTTTCGATAATTCCTTCCGGTGTTAAATTAAAGTTTTTGCGGACGGTGGCGGCGAGCTGATCCTCGTCAAACCTGCCGGTGCCGTGCGTGTCGACGCGCACCGAAACGGGTTCGGCGACACCGATGGCGTATGCCAGTTGGATGGTGCATTTCTCAGCGAGTCCGGCGGCGACAATGTTTTTGGCGATGTAGCGCGCCATATAAGCGGCGGAACGATCAACTTTCGTCGGGTCTTTTCCGGAGAACGCGCCGCCGCCGTGCGGGGCGTAGCCGCCGTAGGTATCAACGATGATTTTGCGCCCGGTCACACCGGCATCGCCCATCGGACCGCCGACGACGAAACGCCCGGTCGGGTTGATGTGATATTTGGTGTCGTCGTCGAGCAGATTGGCGGGAACGGTCGCTTTGATGACTTTCTCAAGAATATCTTCACGCAACTGCTCGGTCGAAACTTCCTCGGCATGCTGCGTCGAAATCACGACGGCTTCGACGCGGAACGGTTTGCCGTCACGATATTCAATCGTGACCTGCGATTTACCGTCGGGACGCAGATAGGGAAGTTCACCGCTGCGGCGCGTTTCGGAAAGTTTTCTAGTCAGATTATGGGCGAGCTGAATCGGCAGCGGCATCAGTTCGTCCGTCTCGTTACAGGCGAAACCGAACATCAAGCCCTGATCGCCCGCGCCGCCCGTGTCCACGCCCTGCGCGATGTCCGGCGACTGGGTGCCGATGGCATCAATTACGCTGCACGTATTCGAATCGTAGCCGTATTCGGCGTTGTTATAGCCGATCTCGTCAATCGTATCGCGGATAATCTGTTTGTAATTAACCTTGGCGGTAGTTGTAATCTCGCCCGCGACGACTGCCAATCCGGTCGTCACTAATGTTTCACAGGCGACTCTGGCAGTCGGGTCCTGCTCTAAAATCGCATCTAAAACCGCATCCGAAATCTGATCGGCGATTTTGTCCGGGTGTCCTTCGGTCACTGATTCCGAAGTGAATAAAAATTTTGCGTCACTCAAATTGTTGTAACTCCTTTATACCAATAATATTTTATATCTCGGGAAAGATAACAAAAGGGTTATCTTATCTTTTATTTGAAACTGTGTCAAAACAAGGGGGAAGTGCCGGGTGTTTTTGAGTGCTGAGTGGATAACTCAAAACCTTCATCACTCATCCCAGGCACTGACTACAAAGCATTATTTTTAATCAGGACGACGGTTTGAGCGATTTTTTGGCGATCATTTCAGAGATGCTGCCGAAGAGAATATTTTTAAATTGGTTTTCAATAAATTGGTTTTCAATCGAAAACGAACCGCCGCCGAAGATTACCATCCCGATTGTTTTGACGGGGTTTGTCAACTCGCCCGCCGAAACGAATAATATACTCCGCGTCTGATAATAAAGATTATGTTGTTATTTTGTCTGAGTTTAGCCGGTTGGGGCTAATAAGGCTTAATCACCGCGTTTAGTGTTGTCAAAAGCTTCTTTCAACGCTTTGAGAACGTCGCGCTTGTCGAAATCGGCGGCATTATTGACAAACTTAATTTCCAGTGTGAAATCATTTGTCTTCGATTTATAATTAAAAATACTGGCGGAATCGGAATTATGCCCGTCGGTTTTCAAATTATTCTCAAACGAACGCTCAATATTCTTTAAATCGTTTTTAATTTTGATCTTTTTATCTTTATTTTGATGGGCGGCTTGCTGCACCTCATCGCGCTTTGATGCGCCCTGCGCCAGATCGTTCAAAAAATCGTGCATCGCTTTCTCGTCGAATTGACGGGCGATTTCGAGCAGTGTGGATTTGGCGTTAATAGCAGTCTGGCGGCATTTTTCGCGGATCGTTTCGGGCAGACCGGCGATGGAGAAAAATTCGGTCACGGTCGAGCGGCTTTTGCCGATTTTGCGGGCGATTTCCTCGTGGGTGTAATTGTAGCGGCTGCTTAGAGCGGCGAGACCGTCGGCTTCCTCCCAGACGTTGAGGTCTTTGCGCTGAAGATTTTCGATGAGGGCGATTTCGGCGATCGTCTGCTCATCAATATCCATTTCGATACACGGAACTTCGCGCAGACCGGCAAGATTAGAAGCCCGCCAGCGGCGTTCACCGGCGATAATCATCCACGTCCCGTCGCCGTTCGGTTTGACGAGCAGCGGCTCCAAGACACCTTTTTGTTTAATCGAATCCGCCAGTTCCGCCAGTTCGCCGATTTCGACGCGCGGCTGGTGCGGGTTCGGAACGATTTGACCGATGGGAATTATTTTGCCGACCGAACGATTCGGTGTGCGAGCAAATTCTTCGACGTAATGGGCATCGTGGCGCATAGCGACATTGGTGGGCAGACCTCTTTTAGACACGTTTTAAGACCTCCTTACTGAGCTTTTTATATTCGACGGCACCCGACGACTTGGGCGAAAACGAAAAAATTGTTTCTTTGTGGGCGGGCGATTCTTCGAGCCGGACGCTTCTGGTAATAATCGTTTTAAAGGCTTTTTTGCCGAACACTTTGCGAATGTGCGCTTCGACATCTTTAGAAAGCGACGTGCGCTTGTCAAACAAGGTGACTAAAACGCCGAGCAGATCGAGTTCAGGATTCGGGCGTGAACGCACCTTTTCAATGGTTTCCAACAAATCGTCAGTTCCCTCTAAAGCAAAATACGAAGACTGGATCGGAATCAAAACGTGTGACGCGGCGACGAGCGCGTTGACGGTGATCAAACCGAGCGTTGGCGGCGTGTCAATAAAAATCAGATCGTAATCGGAGCGCACTTCTTCGATCCGGTCGCGGAGCCTGAAAATAGCGTCGAAATCGCCGACGAGTTTTGCTTCCAACTTCGCCAGATTTATTTTCGACGGGACGATATGTAGATTTTCGACCTTCGTTTCATAGATAAATTCGCTCCACGGCTGGCTCAGTTCGGTAAATAGTTCGAACGCGCTGCTGTTGATAATCTGCTGTTCGATAAACGAAAGCGAGCTATTGCCCTGCGGGTCTAAATCTATTAAAAGAACCCGTTTGCCCTGCAAGGCACAGGCGGCGGACAAATTGATGGCGGTCGTCGTCTTCCCGACCCCGCCTTTTTGGTTGGCGATGACAATAATCATTAATGGTTAGTTTTTTACAGCGTCGTTGAAACAAGATTAAAAGGCTTTTTCGTCGGCTGATCCGCCAAACGGAATAAAAATTCCGGTTGCCGGATTTTCACAATTTCTCATCTTAAAACCTTATTTCGGGTTATTAAATATTCACAAATAAAAATTGAAAATTACCCGATCAAATCAGGCCAATCTTCGGTCGCCGGTGCCGGTTCCTCACCGAATTCAGCTTCCGGTTGTTTTGATTCCGCCGAAATATCCAAAACTTTCTGTTCGACGTAGATGGATGAATCCATCCGCAGCGCGAGAGCGATGGCATCTGACGGGCGGGCATCGAGCGTCGTGATTTTGCCGTTTTCATCCGTCAGTTCAATGAGCGCAAAAAAAGTGTTTTCGCGCAGATCGGTGATCGTGATGTGCGTCACCCGAAAGCCGGCTTCAACAATAAAATTTCGCAGCAGATCGTGCGTCATCGGACGCTGCGGCACGATTTTTTCAATTTCGAGGGCGATGGCGTTGGCTTCATACGCGCCGACCCAGATGGGCAGAATCGTCTCGGAATCAATTCCCTTGAGAACGACGATTGGCGTGTTCGTATTGGGATCCATAATCAGTGCGCCGATTTTTACTTCTATTAACATACGAATTACAAAAAAAATTAATTTATAAAAATATCACAAATTTCGCCGTAGAGCGTATTAGTCTTGGCTTGATTTATTTTTACCCGGACAATTTTCCCGAGCAATTCGGCGGAACCCTTGAAGTTGACGACCTTGTGACAGGTCGAATGCCCGGACAATTCTCCGTCGTTCTTATTAGAAACTTTCTCCGCTAAAACTTCAACCGTTTGATTAATATATTCTCCGAAAATATTGATTTGATGTGACCTAATCAAGTCTTCAAGTTCCAGAAACCGCGCCGTTTTTTCTTCACCCGAGACATCATCTTCCATTCCGAATGCCGGGGTTCCGGGACGCGGTGAATATTTAAAAATATAAGCCGCATCGAATTTGCAGTAATCAGCCATCTTTAGTGTTTCCCGAAAATCGAAATCCGTCTCGTTCGGAAAACCAATGATGATGTCGGTCGTCAGGGACAGGCGGCGCGGCGAATTTTTGATTTTGTCAATCCGCTCGAAATAACTCTCGACGGTGTGACCGCGCCGCATTGCCTTTAAAATACTATTGCTGCCGGACTGGACGGGCAGATGCACCCAGTTGCACAGATTTTCGTGTTCGTTGAGCGCGTCAACGATGTCGGCGTGAAAATCTCTCGGAAATGACGTGTTAAATTTTATCCGTTCGATGCCGGTCGCCGCAACCGCCCGCAGCAGTCTCGAAAAAGCGGTCGCGCCGCGAAAATGTTCCAAACCGCTCTCGGTTGCCGGGCGATAGCTGTTGACGTTCTGCCCGATCAGATGGACTTCTTTGACTCCCTGACGGCGGAACCGGAGAACTTCCCTGATAATCTCGGAGGCGGGCAGACTTTTCTCTCTGCCGCGCGAAAACGGAACGATGCAATACGTGCAGAATTTGTTGCAGCCTTCGATGATCGGAACAAAGGCGACGGAGGGCGAATGACGCTGCGGTTCGGCGACCGTCCAGTCGTAATCCGTTTCGCGTTCGCCCAGATCGGCATAATTTTTTTGTCCGCCGATCACCTTTTCGATGGCTTCGGCGACCCGTCCGACCGCTTTGGTGCCGATCACAAAATCAATTTCGTTCCTGCCGGCGAACAAGGTTTCGCCCTCGAGCTGGGCGACGCAGCCGAGAACGCCGACGAGCTGCCGATTCTCTCTTACTGAGTTGCGAATTTGACCGACTCTCGTATAAAGTTTGTGTTCAGCCTTCTCTCTGACCGAACAGGTATTTAACAAAATGACATCCGCCGCCGCTTCGTCGGAAGTGATGCGGTAGCCGTCGGAGACGAGCCGGGTCGCGACCCGCTCCGAGTCGGAGACGTTCATTTGACAGCCGAAAGTTTCGAGATAAACTTTTTTCATATGACTACTATTATGACCACTGGTATTAATTCTAAAGATATTGTCGGAAAAAAGCTGTCGGCGCGAACTTATAAATTATAATGACATCAATTATTTAATATCAAATTATGAATCCAAATTTCAAACCGCAGGATTTCGTCCATTTGCATTTACATACGGATTATAGCCTTTTGCAGAGCGCAA
Source organism: Pyrinomonadales bacterium (assembly GCA_038235165.1). Taxonomy (GTDB): domain Bacteria; phylum Acidobacteriota; class Blastocatellia; order Pyrinomonadales; family Pyrinomonadaceae. Next base: position 111,969 of record JBBSUG010000005.1, on the reverse strand, counting down.
TCCAACTCAAGCCGTTGGCAAAACGTTTAAAAGAGTTGGAAATGAAGGCGTGCGCGATGACCGATTACGGCAATATGTTCGGCGCGATTTCGTTTTACAAGGCGATGAAAGCCAATGAAATTCACCCGATCATCGGCTGCGAAGCGTTTCTCACGTTTGGCAGCCGCTTCGACCGCGAATCCCGGCTCGAGGGCGGCGAGCGACCTTATTACAACCTAATTTTGCTCGCCAAAGATATGGAGGGATATCAAAATCTGGCGTTTCTGGCATCGAAGGCATATACCGAAGGGCTTTATCACAAACCGCGGATCGACGTTGAACTGCTCGCCGAAAAAAGCCGCGGCTTGATCGGGCTGTCGGCGGGTTTCGACGGCGCGGTCTGGCATTTTTTGAAAGGCGATAACGATGCGAAAGCACTCGAAAACGCCAAACTTTTAGAAGATATTTTCGGGGCGGGTAATTTTTTTCTCGAAGTTCAGGAACACGGTCTGCGGGATGAGCAGAAGATTCGGGGGCGGCTCGTCGAACTGTCGAAAAAATCGGGACTTCCGCTCGTCGCCACCAACGACGCTCATTATTTGACCCGCGAAGACGCGCGGGCGCAGGAAATTCTGATCGCCATCGGCGAACAGAAAACTATCGGCGAAGGGACGCGGGCGGAGAGCGACGGTTTTTATCTGCGTTCGGCGGAGGAGATGTGGGAAATTTTCGGCGGCGAACTGCCCGACGCCCTGCGAAACACGATGAAAATCGCCGAAATGTGTCAAATCGCCTTTCCCGACAAAAGCGATTTGACGCTGCCCGATTTTCCGATTCCGGCGGATGTTGACTGCCGGACGACCGACGAATATTTTAAGCGGGTGGTGATGGACGGTTTCGAAAACCGTCGCGCACAGGTGTGGGAGCCGATGCGGGCGGACGGTAAACTCAAATACACGCTCAACGATTATCACGACCGGATTAACAAGGAGATCGAGACCATCGAAAATATGAAATTTCCCGGTTATTTTCTGATCGTCTGGGAGTTCATCCGCTATGCCCGCGAAAAAGGCATTCCGGTCGGTCCGGGGCGCGGTTCCGCCGCCGGTTCGCTGGTCGCCTACTGTCTGGACATCACGGATGTAGACCCGCTCCAGTATGATCTTTTGTTCGAACGCTTTCTCAACCCGGAGCGCGTTTCGATGCCGGATATCGACATTGATTTCTGCGTCCGCGGACGGGCGGAAGTGATCAATCACGTCACCGAATTTTACGGGCGCGAAGCGGTCTGTCAGATCATCACGTTCGGGACGCTCGCCTCGAAAGCGGCAATCAAAGATGTCGGTCGCGCACTGAATATGCCTTACGGCGATGTCGAAAAAATCGCCAAATTGATGCCGCCGCCGGTCAGAGGGCGCAATATCAGCATTACACAGGCTCTCGAACAGGTGGCGGAACTGCGAAAGGCGGTCGAAACCGATTCGCAGGTCAGGGATTTGATCGAGATGGCGCGGCGGCTCGAAGGCTGTTCGCGGCACTCGTCCGTTCACGCCGCCGGGGTGGTCATCTCGCCGCAGCCGCTGCACGAACTCGTGCCGGTTTCGCTGTCGTCGAAGGGCGAACTGACCAGTCAGTACACGATGAACGACCTCGAAAAAGTCGGAATGCTTAAGATGGATTTTCTTGCTTTAACCACCTTAACGATTATAAGCGACTGCTTAATTTCGATTAAGCAGAAGAAAAATATTGAGATTGACTGGAGCCGCATTCCGCTCGACGACGAAAAGGCGATGGGCTTGTTCGGGGACGGTAAAACCGAGGCGATCTTCCAGTTCGAATCCTCGGGTATGCAGGAAATCTGCCGCCGCTTAAAGCCGAAGGAATTGGAAGATTTGGCGGCATTAAATGCTCTCTACCGCCCCGGTCCGCTCGACGGCGGAATGGTTGATGATTTTATCGCCAGACATCGCGGCGAGAAAAAAGTGCAGTATATCGTGCCGCAGATGAAGGATATTCTGAGCAATACTTACGGTATTTTAGTTTATCAGGAACAGATTATGCAGCTCGCCCAGGTTCTCGCCGGCTACACATTGGGCGAAGCGGATATGATGCGGCGGGCGATGGGCAAAAAGAAACGCGAGGAGATGGCACTGCACGAGGAAAAGTTCATTGAGGGTGCCGTGCAGCGAAATATCAAACGTGAAAAAGCCGAGGAAGTTTTTCGGCTGATGGCACAGTTCGCCGACTACGGTTTCAACCGCAGCCACAGCGTCGCCTATGCTTATCTGGCGTATCAGACCGCTTATCTTAAAGCGCATTATTCGCCTTATTTTTATGCGGCTGTTTTATCGAACGAAGCCGGCGACACGACCAAAGTGTACAAATATTCGACCGAACTGCGTTCGTCCGGGTTAAAACTGCTCCCGCCCGACATCAACGAGAGCGACGCGGATTTCACGCCGCTCGAGGGCGCCGTCCGGTTCGGTCTGAGCGCGATTAAGGGGATCGGCGGAGTGAGCGTCCAGTCAATCATCGAAGCCAGAAAATCGGAAAATTTCACATCTCTGTATGATTTTACCTCCCGGCTCGACCAGGGAGCGGTCAACCGGCGCGGACTGGAAAGTTTGATTACCGCCGGGGCGTTCGATTCGCTGAAAACGGCGGAACCGACGGTAAATTTATGGCGGGCGCAGCATTTCGCCGCCATCGAAAGTTCCCTCGCGCACGGGCAGAAAGTTTGGCAGGACAAGATCAGGGGGCAGAACGCGTTGTTCGGCAGTCAGGAAACCTCGAAAACCGACGCGGGGATTCAATTGCCGGATGTCAAAGCGTGGTCGCCGGCGGAGCTGTCCAAACAGGAAAAAAATTCGGTCGGTTTTTATCTGTCAACTCATCCGCTTGACGAATACGGGCAGATTTTAAACGACTTGAAAATTCAGAACATCGCCGATTACGAAGACTTGAAACCCGGCGATAAGATTACCATCGCCGGCATCGTGTCGGGGCTGCAGATCAAACACAGCAAAAAAGGCAACCGGTTCTGCATTTTTCGGCTCGAAGACCAGTCGGTCGGGGTCAAATGTCTGGCGTGGTCGGAGGCTGCCGCCAAATACGCCGATTGTTTGAAAGACGACGAACTGCTGATCGTTTTCGGCAAAGTCGAATCGGTCGAAGGGATGGAAATAACTCTCATTTTAGAGGAGGGAAAAAAAATTGCCGATGCCGTGACACACAAAGCGCAGCAGGTTTCGATCACGCTGCCGCATAAAATTCTCGACGAAAAATATTTCGAAGATATTTTCACGGTTCTCAGCAGTCACCGCGGCAACTGCGAAGTTTTTCTAAATTTCCGGCTCGACCCCGATGTCGTTCTGCGGGTGCAGTCACCGCCGCTGCGGATTCAGGGTTCGAGCCGTCTGGAGGACGATTTGAAGGAAAAGGGCTGTCAGGTGCAGTGGACGCTTTAAGCGTGCCGAATGCCGGATAATCAGTGACGGAGTGCGGAGTGCCGGGATTCGGTTTGAAAATAAACTAAATAAAAATATGAGCGATAAAAAGAAACGGAATGCATTTGAGCGGGTGCAGGCGGCGCGGCACCCGGAGCGACCTTATACGCTGGATTTACTGGAAACGATATTTACCGATTTCATTGAAATCCACGGTGATCGCCGGTATGCGGACGATGCGGCGATGGTCTGCGGGTTCGCCAAACTGGATGGAGCGGAGGTCGCCGTCATCGGACAGCAGAAGGGACGTGATATGAATCAGCGCCGGTTTCGCAATTTCGGGATGCCCAAACCGGAAGGATACCGGAAAGCTCTGCGGCTGATGAAAACGGCGGAGAAATTCAATCGCCCGCTAATCACTTTTATTGACACTCCGGGAGCCTACCCCGGTATTGATGCCGAGGAACGCGGGCAGGCGGAAGCCATCGCCTTTAACCTGCGCGAAATGGCGAATTTAAAAGTGCCGACCATCGTCGTCGTTCTCGCCGAAGGCGGTTCTGGCGGCGCGTTGGCGATTGGGGTCGGCGACCGGGTGCTGATGTTGGAAAACGCCGTTTACTCGGTCATTACGCCCGAAGGCTGTGCGGCGATTTTGTGGAAGGATGCGGGCAAATCAGACCGGGCGGCGGAAGAACTGCGGCTGACGGCGACCAGTTTGAAAAAATTCGGTCTGATTGACGAGATCGTTGCGGAAAAAGTTGACTGGAAAATGCCTTCGCCTGAAAACGGGACTAAGGGGGCGGAAACAAACGAATCATATCAGGTTATTGCGGAAAATCTGAAAGGTATTTTACAGCGTCATTTGCAGGAACTCTCGGCTTTGAACCCAGCCGAGAGGATGAAGTTGAGATACGGCAAGTTTCGCCGGATGGGCGAGTGGATTTCCGCCTAGTTTGCTGAATTGCCCCGGAGCTGTAGGCGGAAATTTTCCAGTCGAAAGCGGGAAAAGCGGTGAACTGCTCAGATCTGAGCAGTTCACCGCTTTCAATATTTTAAAATTCAGACAGATATTAATCTGCCGGACATCAAAGCCGTAACCGTCATCTTAAAAAGGAATATCGTCATCGGTCGGTGTCGGCTGATTGTCGGCTCCGCCGAAATCATTGCTGCCGGACGTCGTATTATCGGCGGTGTACCCGCTGTTTGAAGATGATTCCGCACCGCTCGAAGCTGATGAATACTCATCGCCCCCGCCTTTTTCGCCGAGAAATTGTAATTCCGATCCTTGTATGACCAGCGTCTGACGGCTTTTTCCGTCGCGGTCAGTCCATTCCTCGACTTCCAGACGACCTTCGACGTAAATCTGCCGCCCCTTGGTCAAATACTTTGAAGCGTTTTCCGCCTGATTGCGCCAAAAAGTTACTTTGAACCAGGTTGTGACATCCTGAAACTCACCGGCTTTGTCGCGCTTGCGATCATTGACAGCGACCGAAAAGTCGCAGACCGCAATTCCCTGCGGCGTGTATCGGAGTTCAGGATCGCGCCCTAAATTTCCGATTATCGTGATTTTATTAAAAGACATTTATTTTTTCTCCAGTTGCGTGATTTTAAAGTTATATAATACTGCAAATTTCTTTCCGGCAAACTTTACCCGGTGCTAACGCCATCTTTAATATTGCGGCGGAATAGCCGCCAAGTAATTTTGTTCAGTTTTTTTGTATTATCATAATATCACAGATGCTCTTCAAATCTCAGAACAGACCGATGGACTCCGGCACAAAATTTTGCTCTAAAACGCATATTTTTGGTGTTCTCACGATTCTTCTGACATTGATTTTTTTTGCACCGGAAATTTTCTTGCCAATTGCGGCTTCAGCTCAGGGTAATTCACCCGAACGGAGCGCTCCGCCGCCTTTTGATCTCCCTTACCGACTCTGCTGGTCATTTCCGGCTGAACAAGTAAACGCCGAACACATCGCGTCTGATAATGGAGGAATCATTTATATTTCGAATTTCACGGGCGGATTAACCGCCGTCAATATAAGGAGCGGCGAAAAAATCTGGCAGACTGACCTCGGCGGCACCATAATTTCAAATTTAATTCCGGATGGAGAAACGAAAAACCTATATGTTGTTACAAAAATAAAATATACCGTTAATTCAGAAGAAACCAAAAACGGCAAAGAAAACAGCAAAAACAGACAAAATTACTCGGTAAAATTGTGGTCGTTGAATAGTGCCGCCGGTTTGATTAACTGGCAGATTATTGTTGCAGATGGTGCTGCTGCAGCCGATGATGAAGAAAAGGGGTTGAACGCAAATGATAAAGGATATCTGTTTGTGAACGGTCAAAATCTCATTTTGAGTTTGAGCGGCGGAAAACTCCTATCCGTCAACACAACCAGCAGCAATATAAATTGGACCGAGACAATAGGTAACAAACTCTCTGCCGTCCCCAAACTCTCGAATAATAATATTTACACAATAGGCAGTTTCAACAATATCTTTGAAATCTCTGCCGCAACCGGGAAAACCGTCCGAAAATTGCGGTTAAATTCTCCTTACACTGCGATTTATATCGGAGACGGAAACCGGCTAATTTTAGGGAATAAAAAAGGTGAAGTCGCGGCACAATATGTTCAGAGTGCCAAAAGAATCTGGAAATTGCGTACCGGCGGTGAAATATCGAGTATTGTTAACAGTCCGCGCGGATTGGTCATTACTTCTTACGATAACTTCATATATTTGGTCTCTCCGCTCAACGGTAAGATAATCTGGAAAAAAAGAATGGAAGGCAGATCAGCCGGTGACCCGCTAGTCATCGATGACGCGGTGGTGGTAACAACTGTCGGCACTTCGAGAGTATCTATTCTCGATTTATCGGATGGGAAACTTTTCAATACTATTTCTCTCGCCGAAGAAAATTATTTTAATGGACCCGCTTATTCGATGAAAGGAATAATCATTTTCCCCACTCTCAAGGGTATCTTCGGTTTCAGTCAAATATTGAATCTCTGCTCGTAAAAACAAAAAGCAGAATGTCCGGCATTCTGCTTTTTAGATAAATTGATTGTCGGGGTCGTTGACAATGTTGTTTAAACTTTAAACGGATGAACGTCCTTCCATCATCGAGTACATTTCGTCCTTAATTAATAACTTTTTCTTTTTTAACATCGCTTCTTCCAGTAGTTCTTCATCATTAGGGTAAGTTAATTCCGCCAATTCCGTTAGTCTTGATTCGTATTTATGATGCTGCTGCACTAAACTTTTGAATGCCGGATTTTCTTTTATCAACTCTTCTTTCACCGTATCAACCGTTGCTATATCCATATTTTTTTGCTCCTTTCCTTAGTAGATGATGTTGTAACTCGAGTATTCTGCCTGCCTGTCTTGCTTCAAGAATATGACCGTTCGATGTATTTAAGCCTTTTGTCCACAGATTGCGGAAAGACATTATGAAGATGTTATATCAGAAATTACCACGAATCAAGTTTCCAAAAAAATTTACCCGGTTCGACACCACGACCTCATTTCCCGACAGATTTTCAATAGTTTTTTTTCTCCGGCAGATTTTTTTGGGACAATATACCTTCACAATTTGGCAATGAAACAAAAGAAATAGCGGTTGGTGTTTTAGTAAGCCATTATCAGACGCAACAGAAGGATCCCATCGCCTACGGTAATTCAGTTTGTTTATTAACTAGGTAGATCGCTGAAACATTATCAGACGCATAACTTGCTGTCGGATTTTTACTCTGTTCGAGAGACTGGCAGTATACATTTAATAATGAAGAAAGATTGTCAACTTTTATCAATTCGAAATTTGTTTCGTGGCGGATATTGTAAAAATCCTCGACCACAGTCTCATATAAATCCCGATGAATGATTAATCTTTTTGAGGCGGGCGATCGGTCGGCGCATAAGAGTGAGATGAGTTCTTCCACACTGGTCAGATGCGGCGCGGCCGGTTCGACTGGTATTTCAAAATTCGAGCCTTCCCCGCCGGTTAACTGCCACGCCGCGCGGCGGGTCCCGACCGGAACGGCAGCGATACCCGGCAGTAATTCAGGATTGAGAGATGACATCGCCTCCAACACAGACACTCCGTCGAGATGGCAGCGTAAGGCCTTTTGCAGACCGAGCGCGGTCGCAATACCGATTCGCGCGCCCGTATAACTGCCCGGTCCTCTCGAAACACGAATGGCGTTGAGCGTATTTTTTGAAATATCGTTTTTTTCAAACAAATACTCGATCTGCCTCAGAACATCTTCAACTTTGGAAACCCGCCCGTCGCCGATCCAGCAATCTATTTCTTTTTCGTTTTCCGACAGAGTTAAACTTCCGCCGGAGACGGCGGTTTCAATCGCCAGTTGATAAAATTTTTTATTATTGTCGGACATCGAATATATTTTGTCGTTTCAGGTGTCGGCAGTACCGAATCCCAGAATTCTTTTTAATGAAGGAATCGTTCTTCCGGCAGCATTGCGAATTTGATAGAAGATCCGTGCGCCCTCGTCAAATTCACCATCCGTCTCGACGGTCGCCTGAATTGCATTCGGCGGAAATCTTTTTTTTAACTGTTTGAATAATTCTCGCCGGTCGCGCAGACAACTCAACAAATATCTATATTCGACCGGGCTGTTCCATTCCTCTTCGACCGTTTTAATGACCCACGGCGGCAGACGATTCACAGAGTCGGCGAGCGGTGTCTTCTCCACATTGAGACCGAGATATTTGGCGGCTAAACCGACGGCACAGCTAATCCACCGGCGGCGTTTTTCACTAACCGTCAGCAGACACCGGTCCCAATCAAAATTCGCCGGACGATTGGCGACGGCGTGATAAATGTCCCACAGTTTTTCCCGGTCTCTGCCGCCGTCTCCGAGCCAATGGACGCACAGAATCCGTAGATGATCTTCCGGTCGCAAAATTCTGATCTGTGAATCGCCACACTCAACCATTATCGAATTTGCCGACAGATCGTTCCATTCGACGGTATCCAGACGACGCAAGCCGCGATGCCAGTCAATATCACCCATTTTCTGATTCGAGGTCAGTTCCCTTGCAGTTTTCAACAGTGCCGGTTCAACTGCCAAATCAAAATCTCCGAGCCGCCGCAGATACGGCTGCGGATAATTACGGGCGGCAGCCCAGCCTTTAATCAGAATCGGTTCGACCGGACCGGTTTGAAAGAGGCTCCACAACTCCTGAAGTCTTCTCTCACAAACCTTGAAAGTAATTATTTGCAGCTTTTCAGCTTGATTCTTAACCGGCGTGCCGAAGTTGTAATCACCCATTTTTGAATTTTCCGCCGATCCATTCAACTACCTGTTCGGCTTCCCCCCGCTGACCGGCGTAAATTTCGGCGCGGCTCGTCAGAGCAGTAAGTATTTTAAATATTGCCTGCGGCGCGTCGGAGATCGCGGGACGGTAATAAAAATTGTCCATCAATCTCAAAACGCACGACCCCGGAGTGATCTTTTCCGGTTTCCAGACGGCGTTTGCGGAAAACTGCGTGAACAGAATGAGATCAATTCGTACTTTATCAGTTCCGGTTTGCGCTCCGAAGAAGGCGGCATTCCGAAATATTCTGCCGCTCTCTGTACGGACGGCTAAATCCCTCGGAAACGGCAACATATTACCGTCGGCATCTAAAATCAGACAGTCGTCGGAGTAGTATTCCGCCCCGGCTTTAATTAGTTCTTTAATAAGCGACGTTTTACCCGCGTAGCTGGTACCGGGTATCAAAATTCCCATCCCGTTCCACACTACTCCGCCGGCATGCAGGTAAATTTTTGCGGGCAGGGAGATTTTCGCCAAAATCATTAAAATTTTATCGGCGATAAACTCGTTCAGCGATTCTTCGAAGGTTTCAAATTTCAGCGCGATTTCACCATTGGAATATAAGCCGTTCGCCTGTGCGCCGCCCTGCGTCACCAGCGAGATATTGGCGGTCACACCAGTCATTGCGGAACTCAATTTGAACGGCGGCAGATGTTTCTTCAAAATTAACGGCAGTGAAGGATAATCGGTGCTGATGTTGACGACCGACCCGTAACATTCGAGGTTGAAAATTTCCATATCCCGGTAACTTTCAAAGTGATCTGATGTTGTCCGCCGATCCGTACTCGAGTTTTTCGTCATAGGTACTCAGATGCCAGTTATTTGATTTGAAAAAAATATAGAGATAAACTCCGTAGAATTTATCTCTATATTTTTTGAAAAGATATTTGTTATCAATCAATTAAATACTTCAAGACTATGGTGCTGCACATGCCGGACTACAAGGAACGCCAGCCGCCGTACAATTGCCGCGACAGCAGTGTGTGGCACCGGCACAGCCGCCGCTTCCCGCCGCTTCGCTGCAAATTGAATTCGGACAGGCAACCGCCAGAGCCGACTGCGGGAAACTGAGCATTGCCACGACCGGCAGTGCCGCCATCGAAGCGAATCCGATGCGTTTAATTACTTCGCGGCGCGATAAACCGCTGATCTTCGTTTCAATTTCCTGTTCCAGAAGTTTGTCTTTGGAAAGCTGATCAATCGCCAGCCAGACAAAATCTTCGGGAATGCTCGTGTTAAATTCTTTTTCGAGTTTTTTGGTGATGTCCGCTACGGAATTTACGCCATCACAGGACTTCCAGACCGATGCCGCCGTTTGGTTCAAACAGTGGGCTTGATTCGTTTCCATATCATATACCAATACTTCGTCCGGCATTTCCTGGATTACTAATCCTTCCTTACGGGCGACTGGCATTTGCGGGTTATTCATATTTTCTCCTCCGATTCATTAAAAACAGGTTTTTTTATATTTTAGAAAAATATCAGTTTTTTTAAAAGCAAATTGGATAAATGTTACAACCTATCCATTTACTCTGCAAAAGTATGGCACGAAACTTAAATTTATTCAAGAGGTATATTTATAAATACTCAAAAAATATTTCGTAACGAAAAGCACCCGGTTTTCATCATCTTCGATTGATTCGATTGAAATGATAAAAAACCGGCTCGCCGCTTAAATTTGAAAAATCAATTTTCGTTTGTTTATGATCAGACCACACTAAAATAAACTGATACGCTAAGTTACTCCTTTTAGGTCTTCCATGTCAACTTTTATAATGCAGCCAGAATATTAAAACTCCGACGATCAATGCGGACACCGTTCCGTAGATAAGCGTCACCGATTGGTGCGAGTAACCTTTAATGACCAGCCGCTGGTAGAAATGACTGCGGTGCGCCCGCCAAATCTTTTCCCGATTGAAGAGGCGGCGCACCAGCGTCGCCCCGGTATCGAGAACAAAAAGAGCAACCAGCCCCGCCGCGACCGTCGGCAGAGACGGATCATCGGCATTGTTGGTGCTTTCAGCCAGCAACGGAATAACGGCGAACGTGAAACCAAGAAAAGCACTCCCAACATCGCCCATAAAAATTTGGGCGGGCTGCCAGTTGTGCAGCAGAAAACCGAGAGCGGAAAAAGCCGTCACCCCGCCCAAAAACGAAATATCTTCAAATCCGAGCATTTTTCCGATCAGCAGCCAGCCGATTCCGGCAGTCACCGCCTGCGTCCCGGCAAGTCCGTCAATGCCGTCCATAAAGTTGTAGGCGTTGGTCAATCCGACGATCCACAAAAAAGTGACGATAATACCGAGTTTGCCAAGTTCGACCGAGTGAAAAAACGGCAGATAAATTTGATTGAAAGAGCCAAGCGTCAGGATAATCAGCAATGCCGCCGCCGAATGTGCCGCGATGCGCCAGATGAAAGAAAGTTCGGCTGCGTCGTCGAGCCAGCTCACTCCGGCGATCAAACCTCCCCCGAGCAGAAACGCCCACGAAACGGTGTGGGCTGTGAAAAGCATATAGAAAAGGTAAAAAATCAGACAAACCGCAGCGATTACTGCGCCGCCCCCGCTCGGTGTCGGCGCAGTATGTGAACTTCGCTCGTTCGGCACATCGAGAAATCCGCGCCGCAAACTCCAGCGCCGCAGAATTCCGACCCCGGCGTAAGAAACGATAAAAACTAAAGTGAAAATTATTATTTCAAACACAAAATAAATACAAAATTAGCTTTTGCCTTTTTCCTTATTAGCTTTATTAAATTAGCTTTATTAACTTTTGCCTTTTTCCTTCGAATACCCGGCGACCTGTTTTTCAATCGCTTCCGCAATGGTCGTCGGCGGCTCGAAATTGTAAACCCGTTTTATTTTCCGATTGTCATAAACATCATCTGAAAGCCATTTTTCGACCGTGACGGAGACTTTTTTGATTTTGTTTAATTTGATCGTTTTATCGTTTACCGTGAACATAATTTGCAGCAGACCCGGCGGAACGTGCAGGTTCGGCACTTCCCGGCGCAGACATTTTTTTATCTCGCCGACCAGATCGCTCATCGTCAGCGGCGGTGCTGCCAGATTAAAAATCTCCGGCTGCACTGCCTGCTCCATATTTTTATTATTGAGAATCATCTGTACGGCTTTGGCAACGTCTTTTTTATAAATCAGCGATTTTAAGTTTTGACCGGTACCGATCCAGACGAATCGCCGCCGACCGACTGCTTCGACGAGCCGCGCCGCATTGCCGGCACTGCCCTCACCGATGACGGGTGCCAGCCGCAGAATAGTCAGCGGCAATCCCAGCTTCCGACACACGCCAATTGCCAGTTTTTCCGCCGCCAGTTTGCTTTCGGCATACAAAGTTTCCGGCTGACATTCGGTCTCTTCGTCAATGATAACCGGCTCCCTCCCGCTGTTGTCAGACTGCGTGGACGGCTTGATCCCGTAAACGGCGGTCGAACTGATCAGGATAAATTGTTTGACGTTCAAATCGGCTGCCAGTTTGAGAACATTTTCCGTCCCCGTTACATTCACCGCGTCAAACTGTTTTTTCGAGGTTGCGCCGAATTGATGCGCGAGACCGGCGGAGTGGATGACCGCCTCAATATTTTCCAATTTTCTTATTTCCTCGAAATTGGCGTAGTCAACAATATCAGCTCTGAAAAACCGTCCTTTCGCTGACGATAAGTTGTTATCCGCCGTATCTTGGGGATTTCTGCCAACCTGAAAAACGGTCTCGCCCGCTTCGGCGAGACCGTTGACGATTTCCCTGCCGATAAAACCGGTCGCGCCGGTGACAATTACTCTCATAAAAACATACGGAAAATATTGATTTGCTTAATTCGTTATCGGACGCAAAGCTAAATGATTTTTTTGTACTTTTCCACTGCTGTCGTGACCGAATGTTTGGTCAGAGCGGCATTTCTAGCTCTGATCTGCATTGCGGGAATTTGGTCACGGCTGTTGTAAATTTTATAAATCATCTGCAGTAACTTGTTCGGCTGACCCGGCGGAACATACCACCCGACCTCTTCGTCTTCGATCACCCGGGCGACTTCGGAACCGTCTTCGGTCAACGCCAGCACCGGCTTTCCGGCTGCCAGAATATTGTAGGTGCGGCTCGGCATCGCCACTCCGCGCATCCCTTCGATCAGCGGAACCAGCCCGACATCGCACGCGTTGAGAAACATATTCTGTTCTTCGCGCGGACGCGGTGCGAGCAGCGTTATATTTTTCAAGTAATGCTCCCGGATTTCCTTTTCCAGCCACTTCCGTTTGACTCCCGAACCGATAAATAAAAAATGAAAATTGTCGTCCGTTTTGAGCCGCTTGATACATTCGACGATGCTTTCGATGTCCTGCGGATGCCCCATATTTCCGGCATATAAAAAAACGAATTTATCGAGCAGTCCGTGTTCCCGCAGAATTTGATTATCCGCTCGCGGCAGGGGTTCGACTTCTTCTAGAGAAGCCCAGTTCTGGATCACTTCAACCGGTGTCACGACCGTCCCGCCGCCCGCCTGTGCCGCGACCATCTCGCCCATATCACGCCCGACGACGATGATTTTTTTTGCTCCGCGGTAAAGCCTGACATTAAGATAATTCAATACTTTCGTGAATGAGGCATTTTTTTTTAACTTCCCGACGGCGACTAGTGTTTCCGGGTATTTATCCTGAATGATCAGAATATACTCGGCGCGGCGCAGTTTCGCCGCCAGTGCGGTCACAAAGGGCAGCGTCGGCGGCGCGGAGACGACGAGAACATCTTCACCCCGGCTGAACTTGACCAGCGATTTAAGAAACATCGAAGTTCCCTGTGTGAGCATATTCAGCAGCCGGAACGCCAACACGTTTTTATCGAGCGTCGTACTCCAGACCCGAAGTATTTCGACTCCCCGGTGCCGGTCTTTTTTCGGTGCGCGGGTCCCGCGGGCGGCGTAGTTCGGCTGACCGCAAATGACGCTGACCCGGTATTTTTCCGACAATCCTTCGGCGATCCCGGTCATATAATATCCGGTTTGATTGTTTTCGGGATAGTAAAGCTCGGTCACGACCCAGATGTGTTTCGTTTTCTCTTCCGTTTGTCTGACACTTTTGCCCATTTGTTCTTTTGTTCTTTTGGCTGCCGTCTGTTTTCCCGCGACCGTTTAGGCGGTGTGTTTCCTGACGCTGGTGTAGCCCAAAATGATTTTACAAACCGTCTGCGCGACATTCTGCGCCAGATATTCGCGCGGAGCCGTCCAGTCCGACGGCTGCGAAATCGCCATCGTCACCGCCCGCAAAATTGATTCGGTATCCGCCCCGCTGAGAATGTTGCTGCCCGCTTCGAGCGTTTCCGGTCGCTCCGTGACATCTCTGATCGTAATGTTCGGAATCCCGAAAATCGCGCATTCCTCCTGCACCGTCCCGCTGTCGGTCAAAACGGCTAAAGCATTTTTTTCCAGTTTCACAAAGTCGAAAAAACCGAGCGGTTCGAAAAGTTTTATTTTGTCGGAGGCGACGCTAAAATTAAAAGTTTTCAGCTTTTCAGCCGTGCGCGGGTGAACGCTGACCAGCATTTGTTTGTCAAATTTTTCAACCACTTTTTGAAAACCGTCGAACATCTGCCGCAGGCGCGGCTCCGCATCAACATTTTCGGAACGGTGAATCGTCACCAGAAAGTAGTCATACGGCTTGACCCCGAATTTTTCCAGTGCCTGACTATTTTCAATTTCGTCGGAATGAATATCTAAAACCTCTTTGATCGGGTTGCCGGTCACGTAAATTCTCTCGCGTTCGATTCCTTCGCTGACCAGATTTTCCTTGCTGCGTTCGGTGTAGGGCAGCAGAATCGTACTCGAATGATCAATAATGCGTCGGTTGACTTCCTCCGGCACCCGGTTGTCGAAACACCGGTTTCCCGCCTCCATATGAAAAACTGGAATCCCGCGCCGCGCCGCGATAATCGCCGACAGGGCGCTGTTGGTATCGCCGAGAATTAAAATTTTATCCGGTTTGCACTGTTCCAGCACTTCATCGGTTTTCGATAAAATCTGCCCGATTTGGTCGCCCAAACTGCTCGACTTAATTCCGAAATGCACGTCCGGCGGACGAACATTTAAATCTCTTAAAAAAATATCGCTCAAACTCTCGACGTAATTCTGCCCGGTGTGAACCGTGATCTGTTCACAGTATTGATCGAGCATTTTCATCAAGGGACTCAATCTGATGATTTCGGGGCGCGTCCCGAAAATTGTCATTATTTTCATAAATTTTATGCTGTCTTCGATTTCGGTGATATTTCAAACAGGAAAATCATTCAACTTGAAATTTGAAATCTTCAATCTGCAATCTACTCATACCCGATTGAATCATCCGCCATCATATTGATCATTTCCTCCCAGGAAGGAGATTGAAAACCGGTCGCTTTTCTAAACTTCGAAGAATCGAGACTGCGGTCAATCTTAAAGTCGGCGGACGCTTCGATCTCGATTTCGGATTGGTACGCCTGTCTGATGAGCTGCAATAATTTGTATTTGTTGATCGGTTCACTGGAGACGTGGTACAAACCGTTCAAATTTTTATGCTCGCTGATTAAATCGGCGATAATATCGGTTAAGACCACGGTCGGAAAACCCGAAAAGACGGCATTTGTAAAACCTTTGACAGATCCGCCCCGATTGCTCAAAAACCATTCGACCAAACTGTGCGCCGTTTGCAGTTCCCTGCCGATAATTGACGTTCGCAGTGTCAAACAATTTTCACCGCCGACCTCGCCCAGGTGTTTGCTTTGACCGTACAGGTCGAGTGCGTCGGGCGTATCCGCCTCGGTGTAGCTGCCCTTGTCGCCGAGGAACACACAATCCGTGCTGATCGTAATCAGACGGATGTTGCCGCGTTGCGTAATTTCCGCCAATCTGTGCGGAAAAATCGAATTTATCATTAAAGTTTTGACAACATCTCTGGAAGTCTCCAACTGTTTTATCACCCCGACGGCATTGACGACCACCTGCGGCTTGACGGTCTCGATAACATTTTCGACCGCTTCAATATCTGCGACATCTATTTTGTCAAAAATACGGGCAGTATCATACAAATTAAAGTGTTGATATTTGCCCGGATTGTCTCTGAGCGTCGCCCAAACTTCAAATCTTGCGCCCAGCCGCTGCACTAATTTGTGTCCGAGCATACCGCTGCCGCCCAAAATCAAAACTTTCATAATATTGCTTGGTTAAAGTCATTCGTCAAGAGTCTGTGCGACGACTGCTAATGTCATTTATAGACTGTTAAATCTATAATATATAACACTTATGACAGAAATGGCGATGAAATTACAAACTTTCATTTAACACCCGTAAGGTGCTTTCTTCGAGCTGCGCGTCACTCAGCCATTCAACCGCAAAGTTCCGCGCATTACCTGATAAATTACTGTAAGTTTTGTCATCTAAAGACAGACATTTATTAATGTTCTCAATCCAAATTTTAGAATTTTCCAATGACATATCCCAGCCGATCATTTTTTCGTCTAACTCACGCCACGGTGTCCGGTCGCTGATGATTAACGGACAGCCTGCCGCCAGAGCTTCAACAAAAACGTGACCGAAGTTTTCTCCCAGCGTCGGGAGCAAAAAAAAGTGATAGTTAAATATTGTTCGAGTTACTTGTTCGTGCGGAATCGAACCGCAATAATTGACGGTCACATTCGGGGGCAGTTTATCAACTTCCCGTTCGGTTTCAGACCAGTACGATTTATCTTCCAAATTACCGTAAATATCAATTCTTAAATCCCCGGTGATGTCATCAAGAATCTGAAACAGCCAGTTAAAGTTTTTTTTCGGGACGAAACGCGAAAGAAATATCATTTTCGCCGAACCGACACTTTTTACGGGTTTTAATTGCTGCCGGTATTCCGGCAGCAAGGTGCGGGCAGTCAAATTCGGTGCAATAAATAACGTTCCGCCTTTACCTTTTATGAGTTCAGCCTCGCTTTTTTCGTATTCCGAAGTGGTTTTCCAAATTAAGTTTTTGTGAAGCCCCAGCAATTTCGCCGTCTTCAAAAATACCTTCTTCTTACCCGCCTTCAGCTTCAAAGCTCCTTCTGAAATTTCCCCCTCCGGGGCGAGAATAATTTTCAGCCCCGGCAACATTCCGAATTTTCTCAACAACAGCACGTAAATTGAAAGAGTGGCGAAGACACTGTTGATATAGATAGAATTTGGTTTAACTTCTGAAATAAGTTGACGCAGTTTCGAGATTTGCACTTTATCCTGTGATAAATAAAGCACTTGGCAATTAGTTAAAGTGTTCCATTGATTAATTTTGACATTTTTGTATTGAATGTGGTCGCCGTCGTGGTCACGCGTGATAATCCGAAAATCAAATTTATCGTGGAGACGCTCGACCATATTGACGACTGTCCGCAAACTTCCGCCGCCTTCGAAACCGGGCAGATAGTAATTACAAATTATAAGTATTTTAGGTTTATTCTTCAATTTTACGATATTTCTTAATTCTGTTTTTTTTATTAAGCAGCAAAACCGAAATAAAGCCATCGGCTGATAAATTTCCCGGCACGCGGTCCGGCATTTTTAAGAACTATATTATACCAAATTAAAACCGTCTGTCGAAAATCACTCGATCCGGCGAATTTGTTTCTTGGACAAAATGTCGGGAGCCGCAGTCACAGTCGGAGAAAGGCAGTTTGCGGTTCAAAATTTTATCTAATACAATTTAATCTTTTATTTGTATGCGGGAATTTAATGAAACGAACAATTCGGAGGTCTCACTTCATCCGCCGAAAATTTTGATTTACTTAATCGGTTCGTTGGGCGATACACTGGTGGCGATCCCGGCTCTGCGTGCCGTCCGCCGCCATTTTAAGAATGCCGAGTTGGTTTTGCTTCAAAATATTCCGGCGGACGGAAATATTGTTCGCGCTTCGGAAGTGGTTCCCGAAAATTTAATTGACGGTTTTTTGGAATACGCCAATCGTCCCGGAAAAATCAGTAAGTTTTCCGATTTCTACCATTTGTCGCGGCTGCTGCGGAGCGGCGGTTTTCAGGCGGCGGTTTATTTAGTTATCAGCGAACGGCAGACGCGTTCCGTTACGCGCGATAAATTATTTTTTCGCGCCGGCGGCATTTCCGAGCTTTACGGGTTTCATCCGTTCTCGAAAGACGAACTTTATCCGGTTAATGAAAACGGCTTACCGGCGGCGACTGACAGCGAAGCCGTCCGCAAAATAATGCGGTTGGAAAAAGACGGGATCAAATGGTCGGATGATGATTTTCGCCGACCGTTTCTGACTTTTTCGCGTTCAGAAATCCAAAATGCCGAAAATTGGTTGGCACTTCGCCGAAAAAAACCTGGAGTTCGTTTGATTTCAATCGCTCCCGGGTGTAAAACCGAGGCGAATGTCTGGTCAACGGCTAATTTTGTCAAGATCGGTCGGCGACTGCTTGAAAAAGGAAATTGCGAGTTACTGATTACCGGCGGAAAAGCCGAACAGGAACTCGCCCAGAAATTAATTTCCGCGTGGGGTGGCGGAATCAATTCAGCCGGGGCGTTTTCCGTTCGTGAAGCCGGGGCGATTTTGTCGCTGTGTGATTTCCATTTCGGTTTGGACACCGGCACGACTCATCTCGCCGCCGCTGTCGGAACGCGCTGTTTCGCTATCTTTCACGGACGCGACAACCCGGGACACTGGTTTCCGATGGGCGGCGGGCATTCTATTATTTTTCATCCGGTCGAATGTGCCGGGTGTCGACTGGCAGTCTGCCCCGTTCCGCAGCATCCCTGTATGAGCGGCATTTCCACAGAAGCAGTTTGGCAGCACCTGACGGATTTTATGTCGAACGTGGACGATTTGACTGTTGCGCCGACCAAAATTATTGCCGTCTGATTTCCCGGTGGGCTTCAAATAAAAAAACATTCTGCATCTGCAGCAACGTAAAAATGAGTTTTCAAAGCAAAATTAGAGGCATCAAAGAAGTTTGGCAGTTCGACAACCGGTTCTGGCTGATCTTTACAAAGACATTTTTTCCACGCGAAAAACTACACATTTATCAATACCGGGGGATGGACATTTTGATTGATCACGCTGCCGGGGATGCGAATGGTGCGCGTGAAATTCTCACATCGCCGATGTACCGGCGATTTCTTCCCCTGATGAAACTCGGCGGCGAAGTAAATGTGCTGGATTTGGGAGCCAACAACGGCGGTTTTCCGCTGCTGTTGCAGGCAGGCGGTATCAATCTTAAAAAAGTCGTCAGCCTCGAACTAAATCCGAAAACCTTTTCGCGTTTGCGGTTTAACCTCGAACGAAACTTATCCTGTCAAGTGAACGCGCTGAACGCCGCTCTCTGCGGGCAGGCGGGCGTTCTAAAGGTTTCACTCGGTGCAGGCAGTGTCGGGGACAGTATTTATGAAAAGGTTTCCGGTGACGACTCGCAAGTTTATGAAATCGAAGGTTTGACCCTGGACGACGTTTGGCAGCAGTATTTTAGCGGCGAAACGGTTGACCTCTGCAAGATGGATATTGAGGGAGCGGAATTTGACGTTTTTTTACAACCAGCCCATCAATCGCTTCGTCAGTGCCGCTATCTGATTATCGAAATTCACGAACGCGACGGGCGACGTGCCGAAGAAATTTTGCCCGCCATCGAGAAACTCGGATTTGTTCGCCAGCCGACCCAGCCGGACGCTGACCGGGCGGTTCATTTTTTTGTCAATTCCCGTTTTGATTGATGCACCGGAAGGATAAAAAAAGTAAAACGTCGCGCTTAACAAATTTTCAAGAAAAAATTATGATGAATAATGCGATGATAAAAAACTTCAATTCGCGCGGTTGTTTTCAAGCATTTCCAGTGTAATAGCCGTTGTCCCGACCTGTCGGACGACTAATCCCGCCGCAACATTGGCAAATTTTGCCGACTCTAACAAATCCGCCCCAACTCCGAGAGCGGTTGCCAAACACGCAATTACCGTATCGCCCGCGCCGGTAACATCGTAAACATTTCTTGCCGTCACCGGCAGATGTGTTGTCAGACTATCTTTTTCAAATAAAGTCATTCCGGCTTCGCCCTGAGTGATGAGCATCGCGTCCAAATCGAAATCGGAAATCATCTGCTCACCGGCGCGTTCGATGGTGGATTGCTCGAAATCTTCCAACTTATACGCTTCCGCGACTTCATAACGATTCGGGGTGAGCATTGTCGCCCCGCGATACTTGCCGTAGTTTTTTCCCTTCGGATCAATTATTATTTTTTTATTTTCGCTTTTTCCAGTCGTTATCAGACGCGACATAATATTTTCCGTCACTACGCCTTTGCCGTAATCAGAAACGATGATAATTTGAGCGTCGGTTAAACATTCAGAGATTTTGTTCCATACTAATTCCTCTTCCCGTTCGTTCAAATTGGCTTTTGTTTCCTGGTCAATCCGCACGACCTGTTGGCTGTGCGCGACGACACGCGTTTTGATGGTCGTGCCGCGAATCGGTGATTTCACCAAATATTCGGCTGAAATATTATGACTGTCCAAAATATTCGGAAAAAGTTCGGCTTCGGCATCTTCGCCGATCAGACCGATCAGATACGGATTCGCGCCGAGTCCGGCGACATTGGCGGCGACATTGGCGGCACCGCCCGCCGCCAAACTGGTGTTTTCCAAATTTACTACCGGCACCGGAGCTTCCGGCGAGATACGGCTGACGCTGCCCCACCAATAGCGGTCGAGCATCACATCGCCGACGATTAAAACATTGATCCGGCTGAAATCCGTCTCTGCTGTTATATTTTCTTTCACAAATTTAATCAATTGCAAGAAAGTTCAAAATTGTAGATTTTTTACCCGGTGATCGAAAATTTCGCACCAGATATGACCGACGGTAATATGTGCTTCCTGAATGCGGGCGGTGCGTTCGGACGGAACCAGAAAACAGGCATCACATAACGACGCTAACTTTTTCCCCTTTGCCCCCGTCATCCCAATAACCCGGCAGCCCAAATTTCTCGCCCGCATTACGGCTTCGATGACATTCGGTGAATTGCCGCTGGTACTGAGCGCGATCAAACAATCGCCTTCGACGGCGAGAGCTTCAACCTGACGTGCAAAAACCTTCTCGAAACCGTAATCATTGGCAATCGCCGTCAATGCCGACGTGTCGGTGGTCAGAGCGAGGGCGGGAAAAGCACGTCTTTCCGTTTCGTACCGACCGACGAATTCAGCCGCCAGATGCTGCGCGTCCGCCGCACTTCCCCCATTTCCGCACAACAGAATTTTTTTGCCGCTCAATAGTGTTTCCGTGATTATTTCCGCACATTCGTTAATCACCGCCAGTTGATTTTCCAGCACCCTCTGGAAGACTTCGAGATGTTCTGATAGTGATGAAACGGCGAAATCTGTTGAAGTAATCATTTTTGCCGTTTCATCGGTGCGGTGAATTTGATCGTCATTTTTGATTTTTTCGACGATGCTGCTCGAAGAAAAACCTTCCTTGAGCGGAATCGAAAAAACCGCCCCGCCGTTCTTTTTGACAAAATCAGCTCCAATAATTTCAGATTCCTTCCAATCGCCGCCTTTCACCAGCACGTCCGGTTTGATCTCTTTAATCAAGTTTTCGGGTGTCAGATCATCAAAAATTCTCACTTCATCAACCGCCCGCAAACCTTTTAAAACAGCGGCTCGAGCTTCCTGCGGCTGAACCGGTTTCGCTTCGCCCTTAATTTTTCTGACCGAATCGTCGCTGTTGATGCCGACGATTAATCTGGTTCCCAACCGGCGGGCTTTTTCGAGCAGTTCGATGTGTCCCGGGTGAATCAAATCAAAACACCCGTTGGTAAAAACTATTTTATCCATTATAAGTCATTGTCCGTTAATTTTAATTTCAATTCTTTAAAACCGGTTGGTCAAATTTTATTTGAAACATCAAAATAAAAAGAATTCCGATAATGGCGATCAGCCCGTATTTGACCAGATACGGGAGAATTGTTCCGAAAAATCCCTCGTAAGAAACGCCCGTCAGCAGCATAAAGTAAATAGTCACCCGCCAAATGGAAGATTCTTTATTTTCGATGAGCGATGCGTAAATTACTCTCAAAACAAAGCCGAGCAGCATCATTCCGAGCGGAATTCCGATGGGTCCGAAGTTTCGTAGCAAATCGCCAATCGGTGTGACGGTAAAGGAATTTTCGCTGTAGTTGAAATACAAATCGGCGTATTTGCGCGGTTCCGATCCGACCGGTTTGTTCTGCCATAGCGGACGCGGAATAAAGAAATAAATACTGTCGTTGATAATATTATTTTTCAACCCGTAACTCTCTTCGTACGGTTCTAGTTTTTCATAATTGGAGACGACGACCGCCAGTGAGCTGACTCCTTCGATTCGTTCGGTCAGTGCCGAGATACCCTGTGATAAATTTTCCGCCAAATCTTGATCGAACAATTTATCCAGAGCAACTCCGACGAATTCGCTGTACTCTTCAAAACTGACCCTTGTTTCGGTTTGTTTGATACTGCGAAAAGTCGTCCCGTAAATCATTCCGACGACCAGCACTAAAACCAACAAAATGCCGCCGTAAACACGGTGTCTCGCTTCAATGACTCTGCCGGAAAACATAAACGCACAGGAGACTAGAATAAATACCTGAAACAGACTGCCGCGATTGCCCTGAAAAACAGACTTAGTGACCGAGGTCACAATCAGGAGACCGATAATCAAAAAATGATTGAAATTTAGAGTTTTAACCTTAAAAATACTGAGCCACATCAAAAAGCTCGCTTCCAGCCAAAAAAGAGTGGTCAGAAAAATCAACCCGTCGTAAGCCCCGACGACATCAACTTTCTGATAACCGAAAATACCGTAGGTGAATGCGAGGACGTTGTTTGCCAGACCGACCAGCAGCAGCAGCAGTGCCGGCAGAAACACATTTTCCGGCTTCCATTTCCATTTCGGGAAGCTGACGCTGATCTTATCGCCGAGAGTTTTGCTGAACGGAAAAAAATAACCAAGTGACAAGCCGCCGTAACCGAGTGCCACATAAACCAGTGTCAGCGGCAGATTATATCTTTCATCTTCAACGAACACCAGAAAATAGGGCTGCGACAGCCCGCTCGCCAAGATTAATCCGCCGAGGAAGAACGCCGGTACAAAATATGACCAGGCGGCGAAAACTATCGGGTTGAAAAGATGAAACTGTTTTTTATAGATTAAACAAAAGTTCGGTACCGCGATGACCACGCCGAGCAGCAGCACCCACGGCATCAAATACATATCCTTGAAAGGATTGATAGTGTCGTCCGTCAGCAGGATCAACGAAAACAATCCGCCGATGACGACCGCCCCGATAATCAATAAAGGAAGCAACAAACCGACTTCTTTCGGCGCGGTTCCGTAATTTTGTGTTCTGAATTTTTCCATTGCTTAAATCATTGTAAAACAGCAATTTCAATCGCCGCCCTGTCTTTAAATCGTTTTATGACGAAACAGCCGAACCGTTGAGCTGGCAGACGGCAATCACACCGTCACTCAACTGGGGCGAAAAAGCGACACAGACATCGTTGAATAAATTATAAAACCAGCGGTTAAACTGGCGATGTTCGGGTCCCACGTCGTAAAAAACAAAGTCTTTTAATTTCATCTGCTCCCGCTCCAGCACCAGTCTTAATGTTTTGTAAGAATAATATGCCACATGGTCGGGATGGACGGGTTCCTCTGCCCCGCCGCGCCCGCGCAGTCCGTAAATGATGAACCGCATTCCCGAATAAGCATTGATTGTGGTGATAATAAGTTCGGTGTCCGGTTTCATAAACCGCTGAATGCCCCGCAAGAAAAGACCGGGATTCGAGAGATGCTCGATCATTTCACCAGCGATGATGACATCGAAGGTTTCGTCGAGCGGAACATCGTCCAGTTTTTCCAAATCGGCGCGATAAAGATTTTTTCCGCCCGCTTCGGTCAAAATATCAATGCCTTCCTGATCGTAATCGAAGCCGTAAACCTCGTCAGCCACCTTTTCAAGCTCGAAGTGCAGCAGCATTTCATTTTCAATCACTTTTTTCGTGAACGGAAAATCGGTGCAGCCGAGATGGAGAACCTTTTTTCCTACACACGCTTTTTTGATAAACTCGACTCGCTGGACCAGTTCAAATTTCTTACTCATTTTTATTTTTTGCGTTTAATAATATTTCTGACAAGAAGTTTCTCTTCATCAGAAATGAACCCCAGCATCCAGACGATCAGACAATAAATGATGCCCCCGGTAAAAACCGCCGAACCGAAAGTAAGCCACGATGTATTAAAATATCCGATGATGATTTTTTCGACAGCGACGGCACACACCGCCGCAACTCCCAAAATACCGACGAGTTTTAACCAAAATGATGTTTGCACCCGTCCGAACATCCATTTCTCAACATAATAAACTGATAGAAACATCGTTCCAAAGCCGGCAAATCTGCCGAGGGCAATCCCGATATTACCGTGGCTTTGAGTTAAACTTAAAATTACGGCAACGTTTATTACTAAACATATCATGAAAATCAAAAGATTATAGCCCGGATGTCCCAAGCCTTCCGTCATCTGCCAGGAAACCGACTGAATCGCCACCAAACTAAATGTAACGGTATGAATAATCAAAAGCAAGTAAGTTTGTTCGGCAAATGCCGCTCCCATCCACAGCGACAAAAACAATTTGCTACCCGTCATCAGTGTAACCGCCATAAAAAAAACAAAAAAACAGACGATTTTAGTCGCTTTCGAATAAAGCCGCAGCAGCTTTTCGGGGTTGTCTTTGAGTTCGCTGGCGAGCGGAAAAACGACCAGCACGATACTGCTGATAAACGCCTGAATATAAATCGCCAGCATCATCGGAATAACGTAATAAGTTAGATTTTCTTCGCCCAACCGGCGCGTAATCCATCCTCTTTCAAACAAAAGCAGTAGGTTTGCCAGCACCTGATAACCGATAATTCCGCTGCTGTAAATCAGAACCAGCCTGACGACTTCCGGCTTTACTCTGAATTTTATGGTAAATTCCGGGAGCAGACGCTTCGCGCCGACAGCGGCGGCGAGACACGTCAGACTAGTGACGATCAAATTCCAAACTAACAATCCGATCAGACCGTAACCGTTTAGGACTAACAGAATATTGCCCCCCAGCATCACGACGGTGTTGACGTTGAAAATGTTGGAATAAACGTCGAAACGATGAATGCCCTGCAAAATCGCATTGAAAATCTGGCTCGACATCAGAAAAAAAACAATCGCCGCCGCAAGATACAACGCCGTCACCGTTTTCGCCTGATTGACTTCTTTGACCTGATAAACACTAACGACCAGCCATTTCGCCAACCCGACGATCAGCGAAATGCCGAATACGCCAACGATCAAATTAATAAAAAACGTGGCTGAAATCACGTCGTTGATATGTTCATTTTCGCCCCGGGCGCGGTATTCGGCAATATATTTGGTGATTGCCCGCCCGAAACTAAAGTTAAAAGAGTAGCCGATAAAACCTAAAACCAACGCGTAGATGCCGTAATCATTGAGTCCGAGAGATTTGACGATTATTTGGGTGGCAAAGAAACTCAGCACGAACGGGATCATCCAGGTTGATAAGCCATAGAGAACATTGCGAAAAATACTTTTACCGGTTTCGGCGCGATTGACTGTATTCATTATTTTGCGCGAAATGCTTTGAGATAATTTTCGACGGCAAGGTGGGCGACGACTTTTTCGTTAAACTCACTTAAGACATAATCCCGACCTTGTGCCGCGATAACATTTCTGAGTTTCGTATCGTCTTTTAATGTTTGAATTGCCGCCGTCAACTCAGAACTGCTGCCGGGTTCGATCAGCCAACCGGTTTCGAGATGTTTGACCGCTTCGGGAATGGCGTTGATGTTTGTCGAAATCGTCGGGATGCCGAGTGCCATCGCCTCGACGATTGAAATCGGCAGTCCCTCCACATAACTCGGCAGTGCAAAAATATCCGCCAACCTCATCAATTTGAATAATTCAATATGTTCGGTGCCGATTTGATCCGAAGTTATCAATCTAAAATCATCGCCCAACCCGTAACTCTCAGCCTGTTTAAGTTCTTTTTCGGTCGGTTTGGAATTTGAAATCCAAACGAAGGCGATGTCTTTATTATTTGCCGTCAGACTTTTTGCCGCTTCCAGAAATATCCAGCGTCCCTTTCTGTCAATAAACTGTCCGACACAAAAAACCAAGAATTTGTTATTGGGAATACCGTAATTCCCGCACATTGCCTTCCGGTTAATATTAAAATTCAACGCTTCCTCAATTTCAAACGGGTTGACATTGGCGTAGGTGACGACGATTTTATCGAAAGCATCCGGCGGCACCAAAGTTTGGAGATTTTGTTTCGCGTCTTTGTTGGCGGTAAAAATATGAAAATTTTTCTGTCGGGTCAACAGCCAAAATTTCACTTTCCACAGCCAAAACCGCCACTTCGGAACGGGCGGTAGCGAATTGTGAATGGTGACAAAAACTTGTGTTTTGAAGGCGAGCAGCCACAACACCAAAAACGAGTGCCACGGTGCAAACTCCGTGTGCAGTATGCTGTTTTTCAAACCCAATTTGCTGAGATAGCGAAAATAAACGAACTCGCTGGATAGTTTGTTGCGATGGCGTTCGAGTTTTCGTTTCAGCGTGACAGCCGGTTGACCGTCGGTCTGTGAATCAACAAATTGGTATTTCACCTGTATACTATCCAAAAAATTCAGCAATTGTCTGTTAGAATCTTTCGGCAGAACAGCAATGACATTTCCGATTTTTTTAGCTTCTTTCATCAAACCGAAAAACAAAACTTGTGCGCCGCCCCACTCGACGTAGTTCCACACATAGTAAAAATTTTTCGGTGAGTTATTTTTCATTAAATTGCCAGGATTTTTGTTCAAGTTGAATCTCAAAGGTCGGTTGCCAGACAGCTAATGTAAAGCGTGAATAGTTAGCTAAATAGTTAATTTACTTAGTTTACAGCCAATAATCAATCCATTACTGTATGTTTCTGAAAAGCCTCACTCATTGTTTTTTCGTCTTCTATTTCGGTTTTGCCGTAACCTTTTTGCAATGCGGCGCGTCCCAGAAAGAGAGCAAAAGCCGTCAGACCGTGTAATTTTGTCGGCGCACCATCGAGGTAGGCGTATAATCTTCGCCTTAAATTATGATTATGACCGAGGTCGGTGAACAGTGCGCTGAACTTTTTTCGCAAGGGCATCTTGGTTATGCGCGGCGGAAGCGTGTTCGGTTGGCAGAAAACTCTCGCTCGCGGTTCAATTAAAAGCCGCCAGCCTTTCTTTTTTAATCTGGGTGTATATTCGGCATCGCCGAAGTTCGGATATCTGGCGGCATTCATCAGACCTGCCTCGTTAATCGCATCCACCGGAACCAACAAACAGTTTCCGACAATCAAATCAACATTCCAGGGTCGGTCGGGAATCGTCCAAATTGTTTGGTTATTCCAGTGCTGCCAACCGCCCTGCCAAGTGTTCCAGACCGGCGCAACCTGAAAAAGTTTATGCGGCACGTCCCACAACAGCAGCAGCGAACCGATAACCGAACGCGGATATTTTTCCGCCGTTTCAACCATATACAAAAGCGATTTCGAATCGAACACTTGGTCGTCGTTAATCATCAAAACATAGTCGGGACTGTGTTTTAATGCGGCGCGCACTCCGACGTTAGTACCTTCGGTGAACCACAAATTGCCATCGCCCTGAACGATTTCAACGTCGGGAAATGCCCTTTTAACTGCGTCCGATGTTCCGTCAGACGAACCGTCATCCACGACAATGGTGTGGATGTCCAGAGCTTCCGCGTTTAAACGGGAAATACTTTTCAAACACTGCAAAGTAATTTTCCTACGGTTATGACAAGGAAATACTATTTCAATTCGCTTTGTTCTAGTCATTAATACCAAAATAACAAAATCGTTTAATCAATAATTAAATAAGAATTAACACGACTGTATTGACTTCGCTGTATTTTATATTTGCTCAAACCGAAAACTTCCATCACCGCCAGAGTTTCGCCCGGAAACATTGAGTGATTCAGTTCGTCAAAACCGATTACACTTCCGCGTGTCAGACGTTCTCTGATGAGTTCCAGACAAACTTTAGTCGGTTCGTAAATATCAAAGTCGAAATATGCCATTGAGATCATCGTTTCGGGATGTTCTTCAAGATATTTTTCGAGCTGCACGGTCGCGTCGCCTTTCACCAATTCATATTTTTTGATGTGCGAAACCGGATTTTCCTGCTGGTGATATTCCATGATTTGCCGGAGATAATCTTCATAACCGGGAACGACGTTCCAACCGCCTTTTTCGACGATGCCGTAATCTTTTTCGTGAACGGAAGGAAATCCCTCCCAAGTATCAAAACCAATAATTTTGCGGTTGTGATTATACGGTTCGTAAAGAGCGCGGCATTCCGACCAGAGAGCTAGATTTTGTCCCCAGCGGACACCAAATTCCATAATATTTCCGTGAACAGGCAATTGAAGTTGGTAAAGTTCATTCATAAAAAGCAGGCGTGTCAGTGCCTGTCCGTTCATAAATAAACCTAGATTTGCCAGCATTTCCGGCGGCGGAATCGGGCAATCGCGGAACAATTCAAAAAATCCTCCGCGCATTTTATTTTCGTTTTCCGTAGAAAACCATGTTGTGTTTAAATTATCACTCATTTGCTCTTAATCTTCTAAATAAAATTTTATACTTCGTTATATTGCCCGACCGCAACAAGCCGGATATTGTTGTGGAGATTATTTTTGTCGAGCTGCCGCCAACAATCAACAATTGTTAATGGCTTTTCAGGATGGTAATTTTCAATTGCATTTTTATAATCTTTCGACATCAACGTCACGACACAAACCGGTGAACTACCCAAACATTCTTCGACAGAATTTGCATAATTTATTTCATCGCCGAATAAAACCCGGGTGTCTTCCATCGCTAACGGATCGAAAGCCGTGACGAAAACGTCATTAATTACTAATTCCTGAATTAAACGGATTGCCGGTGATTCTTCGATGACGGGTGTTTTATCCTTGAACGCCAGCCCTAAAATCGAAACTTTATTTTCTGATCCGAGATGTGCCTCGACCATTTCGGCAAGATGTTTGTTTTGTTCGACATTAACATCTTCAACCGCCGACAACAAAATCGGGTCGAGTCCGTACTGCCGAGAAATCGTCATAAAGGCTTTGGTGTCTCGCGGAAAACAAGTTCCGCCGAAGGCGAGACCACCGCGAAAATAATACGGTGAAATCCGTTTATCCTGACCGATTGCGCTTGTAATAACATCAACATTGGTGCCTTCGATCCGCTCGCAAAGATTCGCCACCGTGTTGGCAAAACTGATTTTCATCGTGATGTACGCATTGAGACTGACTTTAGCAACTTCGCCGCTGATGACGGACATTCGCGCCATTACCGGCTCATTTTCGCACATTATTTTGTGCAAAGCCTCGATTCTTGCTCCCGCTTCCGGCGAACTTTCACCGATTATCACCAAATCGGGGTTCTTGAAATCTTTGATAACCGAACCGAGCGCAACAAAATCCGGGTCGAAACAGACATCGAAATCTTTTTTGTATTTTTTGCCGGAAAATTGCTCGATTAAAGGAATAAAAGTTTTATCCGTCGAACCCGGCACGACAGTGCTGCTGATGACAAATAAATGATTCTTTTTACTACTTTTCCCAAAGGCTTCCGCCAGAGATTTAAGAGCCGATTTTACAAAACGATTGGAAAATCTGCCGTCGCCAATGCTCGGTGTAGCCACTAAAATAAAGGTAATATCGGTTTTTTCAATCGCTTCCGCGTGGCTCAGAGTAGCGCGAAAATTTCCCTGATGTTTTTCAATCAATTCTTGATACTGCGGCTCGATTATCGGCGTTTTGCCGTTGTTTATCGCATCCACGGTATTTTCGTTGACATCAACACCGAGCGTTTCGATGCCGCTGTCGGCAAAACATAATGCCAACCCCAAACCAAGTTTTCCTAAACCGACTACTGAAACTTTTTCACTCATAAATTTCTTATCCAACTTCCAATTGTCCAATCCATCCCGGATAAGGTTTGTAATTTAAAAATTTATTTTCTTTGTCCGCCAGACAATTTTTCCAATCTTCAACGGACGTTTTTACTTGAATATCTTCAATTTTTCTTATGCCGTAATCCCAATCGTTTTCATTCAAGAGATATGTGAACATTTTCACTTTTAACGGGTCAAATCCCATCAAACGAGTTCCAACGACATCGGCTGCCAAAAGATTTTCGCTCGCCAGCAAAATCCCCGAATAATGCGGGTCAGGATCAAGCGGACCTTCATTTTCGCCGCCGATTATTCCGTCAATGACGGTAAATAATCGTCTTTGCGGAGTATTCCGTAAAACACCGTCTTTGTCTGCAAAATTAAGAAGTTTGAGCAAATCTACCGACATCCGCCAAGCTGAATCGTTGCCATACCAATTTCCAACGTCCAAAAGTCTTTTCTTTTTTTCGACCCCGATGCCGAAAGGCTTAATAAATTTGCCGTGCAGCCAATAAACGGAACGATGCACATATTCGAGCGGAACACTTTGTCTGGCTAAAAATGTATCATACATCCAGCGTTCGGTTTTTATCAAACGTTCTTCCAGCGTGGTAAAATGGTTCGGCGGATATTGGTCGCCGCCTTCGGCAACCGAACCGAGACTGTAATGAACAATCAAATTTTTGTTGGTATTGATACCGACCAAACCTTTGATATTCATCGTCACACCGACTTTTTTATGAACTTTTAGTTTCGGCACAGAAATTAAAACGTCGGCTTCCATAATTGTCCGTGACAACGCATAAGCCTGATTATTTTCCGTGTGATTTTCAATCGTTTCCTGCCGGTGGTAAACTGCGCCGTAAATTCTTTTCGGATCACGAATATTTCTAACCGCACTCTCTTTTCCGAGATTAACCTTCAAAGTTCCCTGTGGATCGCCCGCCAAATTTTCACGCATTGACGGGAAATGTTTACCGCGTGACCAATAGTTTCGTAAATCTCTCAGCTCAAACGAATCTTCGCGTTCGGAATTAAAAAAGCCGGAGACTTCTTTAAGCCGGGTAAGCGACATCAATTCTTCCCAGTTGCAGTTATACTGCGGCGCGTCGGCGATAATAATTTTTCCGCTTTCACCGAGCGCAATCCAACAATAATCAGCAATGGCGCGTAAAACCGAGGGATTTGTAACAATGGCGTAAGTTTCCTTTTTTTTAGAATGACGGCTCAAAACAAAATTCGGTTTCAAAACCACGGTCATTCCGGGCTTTATCAGCCAGCCTAACGGATTCCACCCTGACGTTCCGAAATTTTTAAAGTCGTATTTTAATTCAACAAACAAACTTCGCACACTTTCATAAACGTAGTTCGGCGCGTCGGAAATTTCTTGAAACGGGTATTCGGGAAATCTTTCGGACGGATGATAGGGCGCGTTTTCCGGGTACTCCGCTTTTTGAGTTTTGACAACTGCTACGTCAACCATTTGTTCTTTCTTCGTTATCGAAATTTAATTCTAATTTCTGCACTAAAGTTCGATGTTTGCCGCGTTTTGTCAGCTCGATTTGTTTAACGGGCATCATCCTGAGTTCGATATCCGTGCCGAGCTTCAAGTACAGACGCTTTTGAATGTCTTCGATCATCGCGTTCGTTAAAGTGTCTTTCGGCTCAAAACGAAATTCAACTTTGCCCTTCTCACTTTGATAAAATTGATATTGGCGCAAATGATCGTAAATATCGTCGTGCATATTAAGCATCGTCATCGAAATCAAACGATCATTACGCGAGACAATCATCTCCTGTCTGCGCCCGATAACTTTTTCCCAAATTTGATACGGACGACGGCAACTTTCACATTCCCACCCTTTCAGCTTCGCCAAATCTCCGGTTTTATAACGGATAAAAGGTGTCGCGTTCATTATAAACGAGGTTGCGACAATTTCGCCCGTCTCGCCCGCTTCAGTCACCAAATTGCCGTTATCATTTATTAATTCGACAAAGCCGTATTGCGGCAAAACGTGATAATCGTCAGTGAACTCGCAAAACCCGGCTAGTGCCGCCATTTCATAATGCCCGTAATGGCTGAAAACCCGGCACTTAAAAACTTCTTCCAACCGCTGTTTTTGAGAATCGAAAAGCATCTCCGAAGCGCATAAAACACCTTTTAATTTTGGAAAATCGAGTTTTCGTTCTTCCAAAAAACCTGCAAACAAATATCCTGCCGAAGGATAACATCTCAGCCAGTCAGGTTTGTATTCAAATGCTTTTTGGAGATATTGTTCCATTATCTCAGGAACAAATTGATAGGTCGAGCAACGAAGTTCATTAAAATCAGCAACAAATTCAGTGTGATCGAACGTATTTATCGGCAAACCGCGAAGAACCATCTGCCGATCTTCCTCATTCCAGCCGATTCGATAATATTGATGGGCTTTCGAAGCTAATTCTTTTGCAAACGAAACCGGATCACGATACATTCCCATTGGAATTCCGGTGCTTCCACCGGTTGTTACATAGTATCTGCCGGGAAAATCACAGGAAAATTCATCGAGTGAATTTTGAAACATTTCCTTGGTGGTCAACGGAATTTTACGGAAAGTTTCAATCGAATCAATCTCTTCGGGATTTATGCCGACCTGTTCAAATAACTTTCGATAACCACCGGTGTTTTCGTAAGCGTGTTTGGTTACTCGTTTTATCTCGCTTAATTCGTATTCTTTAATTTGACCCGAACTCCAGCTATCCGCTTCACGCAAAAACTTCAACCAGGCGGCATAATCTTTATTTTGTAAATCTTTATGAGTCAAAACAAATACTGTTAAATTAGACCTGAGCCGCTAAAGTCCCCTTTTCTTCCGCACCGGTTTTTTCTCTGACCTGTTGTTCAATCCAATTGTAAGTGGTTTGCAAACCATCTTCAAGTGATATTTTCGGTTCCCAATCAAGAACTTCGCGCAGTTTGGTATTGTCGGAATTTCTGCCGCGAACTCCCTGCGGTCCATCAATATGTTTTTTGGTAATTTTAATTCCGGCGGCTTCGGCGACAATATCGGCGAGTTGATTAATCGTAACCATCCGGTCTTGTCCGAGATTGAGCGGTTCATAAAAATCCGAACGCATCAAGCGATAGATACCTTCGACGCAATCTTCAATGTAACAAAATGAACGGGTTTGTTCGCCGTCGCCCCAAATTTCGATCTCGGTGTTTCCGGTCAGTTTGGCTTCGGCGATTTTGCGGCACATCGCCGCCGGTGCTTTTTCGCGCCCGCCTTCCCACGTTCCTTCTTCGCCGAAGATATTGTGAAAACGTACCGTCCGCGTTTCGATTCCGTAATCGTTGCGGTAGTGCATACAGAGGATTTCCGAAACCAGTTTTTCCCAGCCGTAAGCGTCCTGCGGCTGCGCCGGATACGCCATTTCTTCTTTCAACGCCGGGGCATCGGTTTCTTCCTGCAAATATTCCGGGTAGATACACGCGCTCGAAGTGTATAAATATCGCTTGACACCGTTTGTTTTCGCGGCATCGAGCGTATGCAGATTGATTAATGAATTGTTGTAAAGAATCTTCGCGTGATTGGCGGAGATGAAACCCATTCCGCCCATATCGGCGGCGAGGGCGTAAACTTCATCAATATTGCGGGTCGCCTGTAAACAACCATCCCACCGCCGCAAGTCCAAAATCTCGAATTCATCAGCGTCGGTCTGCCCGAATTCGGGATATTTCAAATCAACGCCGCGCACCCAATAACCTTTTTCTTTCAAATAGCTGACCAAATGACTGCCGATAAATCCGCCTGCCCCGGTCACTAATACCTTTGTCTGTGTTTCCATAAAAACTCAAAATTTAAGTTATCAGGCTTCAGGTCAAGATAAGAATGAACTTTGAACCTGATAACTTTTCGATTATTCCTCATCCTGCCGGTAATTGTCCCGGTGGTGATAACTCTGATAGTAATAATAATTATCTTTTGATTTCAGATCAACGTTATTCAAAACAACGCCAAAAATTTTAACGCCGATGTCCTGCAAAAGCTGCTTGGAACGGCGAACAATCTGACGCGAACTTCTGCCGGAATTGACCACTAAAATTACGCCGTCAACCATCGAAGCGATCAAAACGCCGTCGGTGAACGAGGCAATCGGGGGCGAATCAACGACGACGTGTGTGAAATGAGTCTGTAATTTCTTGAGCAGATTTGCCATTTGCTCCGAACCGATCAGTTCCGCCGGATTCGGCGGCACGGGTCCCGATGTCAGTAAATTTAATTTGGATTCTTCATCATACGAGATCACGTCAATCAAATTTTCGTCGGTCAATTCGGTTGACAGCAGTGTGCTTAACCCGCTAGCATTGCTGATGTTAAAAATAGAATGAAGACGCGGACGGCGCATATCGGCATCAATAATTAAAACTTTTGCCCCGGTTTGCGCCAAACTGATCGCCGTGTTGACGGCGGTCGTCGTTTTCCCTTCGGCAGGCAGACTCGATGTAATCAGCAGTGATTTCGGCGCACGTCCGGCAGTTGACAGCAGAATTGAAGTTCTGAGCTGACGATACGCTTCTGCCAGCGACGAGCGCGAATCATTATGAATCAACAAATCGGTAGTGCCTTTCGGTCCCTTTTCATCGCTCCCGCCGACCAGCAGCAGTTTGCGTTTCGGCAGTGAGTCAATTCGCGGAATCGCCGCCAGTGCGGGAAGTTGCAAAAGAGTTTCGACTTCTTCGGTTGTTCTCACCGTGTCGTCGAGATATTCGAGGAATAGTGCCAACCCCATTCCGAACAGAGTTGACAAAAACAATGCACCGACGACAGTTGTCAATCTGCGCGGAGCCACCGGAACATCCGGCGGAAGCGCAATTTCGGCGACCGTAATATTATTGTCGGTTCCGGCTGCCAAAACGTCGTTTTCGCGCTGTTGGTCAATCAGGTTTTTGACAAATCCTTTCTTAGTTTCGATTTCCTGTTCGAGCAAACGCAGTGAAACAGCCGATTGGTTTTGTCCCTGGGCTTCATTATACTGCGCTTCGTAAGCGGCTTTGATGCTGTCTTCCTGTGTTTTCGCCTTGATAAACTTGGTTTTTAAGTTGTTGATGATGTCCTGTGTCGTTTTTTTGCGAAACGAATCCAGATTTTCTCTATTGCCGCGAGTCGCTTCGCCGACATCTTTTTTCAGCGAGGCGATTTGTTTATCAACTTCCTTAACCTCCGGTGCATTTTCGAGATATTCTTCTAAAAGCTGCACTTTGCGGGCATTGAGATCGGTTATTTTTTCCTGCGTTTTATTGATTAACGACTGAATTGCCGTATCCCGCTCGGTCGTGTAACGCAGAATTTCGGCATCAGCCAGCGATTGCAAACGGTCTTTCGAGTTACTGACCGCATCATATTCAGCCTGCGCGTTTTTCCGTTCGTTTTCTGCGTCAAGCAGTTGTTTGTTCAGTCCCGACAGGCGATTCAGCACAATCGTGTCATTCTCGCCGGTTTTCAGAATTCCTTCGTTTTTCGTTTCCTGAACTAATTTATTTTCGCCGTTTTTTATATCGGTTTGCAGATCGGCAATTCTTTTTTCCAAAAATTCGTTGGTTTCTTTATTGTTACCGGTGCGTTTTTCCTGATTTACTTTGGCGAAAACCTCGCTCACGCCGTTAACGATTAGCGCGGCGAGATCGGGATTGGTGTTTCTGAACGTAATTTCAATCAGCCGCGTCTCTTTGGTCGTTCCGCGCCCTTCCCTAATCGGTTCCACCTGTAAACTCTTTTTAATTATGTCAACAAACGGGGCGAGCCGAACGGCTTCGGCAATTTCTTCGGAAGTAGCGACCGAACTGCTCGGCGAAACAGCAATTTCATCAACTCCTTCACTATCCTTTTTGGTCGAGCCGCCGGCGAGTCCCGCCGCCCTTAGAATTGATGTCAGAGGTGAAACAGAAGTTTCCTTTTTCGCTTTGAGAAATTCGGGATTGGTATCAAGGCTGAAATCTTTGACCACTCTTCGCAGCAAACTTTCACTGCTCAGAAGCTGCAATTGCGTATTAAAATAAGCCGCATCCTGGTTGCTCACGGGCAGCCGCCGTTCATTACTCACCAAATCCTGTTTGACCTGTTCCGAGTCAACCTGCACCCGCGCCGCCGCCTGAAAAATATCCGGCTTCCGCACCATATAAATTGCCGCCGCCGTCGTCAGCAAAACTGCAATGCCGACGACCAGCCA
The DNA here is from genome assembly GCA_038235165.1 of Pyrinomonadales bacterium. GTDB lineage: Bacteria > Acidobacteriota > Blastocatellia > Pyrinomonadales > Pyrinomonadaceae. Next base: position 75,965 of record JBBSUG010000005.1, on the reverse strand, counting down.
AAGCCTTTTGCGGATAATGCGCCAGTAAGTGACAAGCTGAAAACCCTGCTGCGTTTGGGCATCACGATAAGCACCGTAACCACCGTTAGCGGTCGGCATCTCGAACGGGCGTTCTATTTCAACAGGCTCACCCTGTTTATGTATTATTTCTCGACTGTCTCTCATACTCTTTACGATTTAGGGGGCGGGAAGTCTCAAAAAGATGTTTCCGATTCCTCCGGATATAGCCTTCAAAAACCCGTTGCGGACTGATTTTACGTTATCATTCGAGACGACGATAATATCGTTTGCCTGTAATTGCGGGTCGGGAATTTTTTTATTGGTAATGTCCTTCAGATTAAATACTAATTCAGTTTTATTAAGATCGCCCGGTATTTGTCGCTGGATGGTAACTTTATCGGTTCGGGCGGTTGAATCGAGACCGCTCGCCTTAGCAATTGCCTGAGTTAAAGTTTTTGGCTCCTGCAAAGTAATAGTGGTCGGTTTAACGACATTTCCGACCACATACGCTTCGTCTGCAGTCAGAACAGAGACGACATCGCCCGGCTGCATCCACGGATTTTGCTTTCCATCCTGCACATCCTTCAAATTGTAAGTAATAAACTCGACTTTCTCACCACTGTCGGCGGAATTCGGGCTTTCGTTACAGGCTGAAAAGTTGCCGATGCGGGCAATGCGAACTTTGGAACCGGCTTTCTCGACATCAGGTCCGCCCGCCAGTGAAATTAAACCCAAAAGCTGAATTCTCTGGCTCAAATAAAAACTTCCGGGTTTGACGACCGCGCCGACAACGCCGAACTGCTGCGATTTTTGGTCAACCGTGCGAACAGTAACATACGGGGTTCTCAGAAACGATTTGTATAAACTTTCAATTGTTTGTTTAAGTTCCCTTTCCGTTTTGCAGACCGCGACAATCGGCATATCAATCCGGGGCATATTGATTGTGCCGTCGGAATTGACGCTGGCGACCTGCGAAAGTTCGGCGTGTTTAGACACGACAATTTCCAAAGTGTCCTGAAATCCGATGCGGTAGCGTTCGTTGTTCTTGTTTCTGCCGACATCCTGATCGGCGGACGAATTATCCGCGTCCGGGCTTTCATCACGGTTCGGCGAAGTTTGAACAGGATTTTTTTGCTCCGGCGCGGTTTGAGCCGAAACAGGCTGCGCCGAAAAAATGCTTAGAACAATGGCGAAACACAATACCGTTGATATTCTTACTGCTTTCATAGTTTTTTCCTTTAATTTGTTACTGATGAGTCAGAACCTTTGACAGCATTAACAGGAAAATAGTTTATCACAAAATAATTTATTTCCCGCCGGTTAAATAATTCAATGGGTTATATTACAATAAAACACCCCAAATCATAAAAGGTGTTGATTAAAAAGTTGATTATAAAATGAGTTTTTGAGTGTTCAGAATCAGAGCCAATGTTTGGACTCTGACGAATACCGGAATTTAATTTACGGTGTATTATGTTGTTTAATGAGGATTACAGTGAAAAACCGCCGCTTAACGACATTAAAATAAGCCGTCGGTTTCGCAAAGATTATTTCTTGCACGTTTCCGAATGTTATACGACACAATATTTTAACACTTCCCTTTTCCCTGATAATCCATTATAAATTGTGAAAATTATGCAAAATTCGACACCGATGCTCCGGCAGTATCTCGAAATAAAAAAACAATATCCCGGCACACTGCTCTTTTTTCGACTCGGCGATTTCTACGAATTATTTAACGAAGATGCCGTCATCGCGTCGCGTGAAATGGAAATCACATTGACTGCCCGCCACAAAGATTCGAAAAATCCGGTGCCGATGTGCGGCGTTCCGCACCACGCGGCAGCAAATTACATCTCGAAACTCGTCAAAAAAGGCTATCGCGTCGCCGTGTGCGAACAGACCGAAGAAGCCGGTCAAGGAATCAAATTGGTCAAACGCGAAGTCGTCCGCGTGATTACGCCCGGAACGGCGATTGACCCGCAATTGGTCGAATCGAAAGTGACGGTTTACCTTAGTGCCGTCTGCGGGGCGGGCGAAACCTTCGGAGCGGCTTTTCTCGAACTTTCGACCGGCGAGTTTTTTGCGACGCAGACGAACGGCGCGAATGCTTGGAGAAATATTTGTTCCGACATCGAAAATTTCGCACCGCGTGAAATTCTCTTTCCTGAATCGCTGCAAAAACTCGTCGAAAGTAACTTCGGCAGCACTCTGGACGAAAAACGCAATAATTCGCTGAACGTCGTTTCGATTGCGCCGCGCGATTCCAATAAATTTTCCGCCGCGCTGACACCGCTCGACGATTGGCTGTTCCATCAGGAAGACTGCGAAAAACTTTTGACGACTCATTTAAAGGTCAAAGATTTGAACGGGTTCGGGTTCGACTGCAAATCCGAAGCCGTCCGCGCCGCCGGTTCGTGTCTCAATTACGCCAAAGAAACGCAGAAAACTTCCGCCGAACACATCTCCGAAATCAGTTACTTTGAAGCACTCGATTTTATGGTTTTGGACGCGGTAACGCTCAAAAATCTCGAAGTCGTCGAATCGCGCAGCGAAAACAGCAAACGGACGCTGCTTAAGGTGATTGACCGGACGATTACCGGGATGGGCGCACGATTGCTCCGCTCGTGGCTGCTGCGCCCGTCGCTTAAACGCAGTGAAATTCAAACCAGACTCGCCGCCGTCAGCGAATTGACCGATTCGATGCTCCGCGACAAAATCCGATTCCTTTTAAAAGAGGTAACCGATTTGGAAAGATTGGTCGGGCGTTTAAATCTCGGCACCGCCTCGCCGCGTGATTTGATCGCGCTCAATCGTTCCCTGTCGCAAACACCGACCATCAACCAGACGTTATCAGACGCGCAAAGTCTGTTATTGCAAGTTCTCAGCGAAAATATTTACGAACTGCCGGAAATCCGCACTTTAATCGAAAGTTCAATGGCGGATGAACCGCCGCCGAATATCGCCGACGGCGGTGTGATTCGTGACGGCTACAACGCGGAACTCGACGAACTGCGCGATATTTCGCGCTCCGCCAAACAAACGATTGCGAGTTTTGAAACGCAGGAGAAACAACGCACCGGCATTTCCAATTTGAAAGTGCGTTTTAATAACGTCTTCGGCTACTACATCGAAATTTCCAAAGGCAATGTTTCGCGCGTTCCCGACGATTATGAACGCCGCCAAACGCTGACCAACGCCGAACGCTATTCCACGCCGCAGCTTAAAGAATGGGAGCAAAAAGTTCTCGGCGCAGACGACCAGATCAAAGAACTCGAAGCGCAGATTTTCCAGCAAGTGCGTCGCACAGTCACCGAACAAACCCAAAGTTTACAGTCTACCGCCCGCGCTTTAGCGACGCTCGACGCGCTGGCGAGTCTCGCGGAAACCGCCGCCCGGTTTAACTATTTCGCGCCGACTCTGCACGACGGCGACGAAATCGAAATAAAAGACGGCAGACACCCGATTGTCGAAGCGTTCACCACGACGGCATTTATTCCAAACGATTTGAAGATGAACAATTCAACCGACCGGATGCTCATAATCACGGGCGCGAATATGGGCGGAAAGTCAACATTAATGCGGCAAATCGCGCTAATTCAGATTCTCGCGCAGATCGGTTCGTTCGTTCCCGCCACATCCGCCAAACTGCCGATTCTCGACAGGATTTGGACGCGCGTCGGTGCATCTGACGATTTGGCGGGCGGGCGTTCGACGTTTATGGTCGAAATGACCGAAACGGCGACGATTCTGCACAATGCCACGCCGCGTTCGCTGATTCTGCTTGACGAAATCGGGCGCGGCACATCAACTTTCGACGGTCTTTCCATTGCGTGGGCGGTTGCCGAATATCTGCACAACTCGCCTGAACATTCTGCCAAAACATTGTTCGCCACGCATTATCACGAACTGACCGAACTCGCCGAAAAACTTCCGGGCGCGAAAAATTATCAGGTGACGGCGACCGAAAAAGACGGCGACATTGTTTTTCTGCACAAACTTGTCAAAGGCAAAGCCTCAAAATCCTACGGTATCGCCGTCGCCCGTCTCGCCGGTTTGCCCCAGCAAACGATTTTGCGAGCGCAGAATGTGCTAGAAAAACTCGAACAATATGAATTAGCCGTTTTTTCCGAAGCTAAACAAAACTCCGCATATCTCGACACTGCGGCAGGCGGCACACCGCGAAAAAGTGCTGTTTCCCAATTTTCACTGTTCGCGGTTTCCAACGAAGACATTATTGACGAACTGCGCGAACTTGCGCCGGAAAAAATTTCACCGGAAGAAGCTAAAGGTATTTTAGCTGAGTGGAAAAAGAGAATCATTTAACGTCAGTCTTGAAGTTGATTGTAAAAGTAAAACCCGGCGGAAGCCCGCGCCGTGAGCAAGGGAGACTTGCTCGAATGTCCGCCCCTGCTCACGCACGTATTTCTGTTTTGATAAGCATAAATTTACATATCAAATTCAAATTTCCTAAAGCTACACTTTAACGGTCGGGAAACTGACGCTTTATAATTCACTTTAACTTTGTTACAATTCGCAAAAGTTTATGACACCGCAAAATTTACTTTCTCTTTCTTTAAAGCAAAAAATCGGACAATTGTTTTTTATCGGTGTTTTAGGGACCGAAATTGACTCTAAAACCGCCGCGCTGCTTGGCGAAATCTCGCCGGGAGGCGTTTGTCTGTTCGCCCGAAATATTAAAACAGCGGAAGGTGTTAAAAAGCTGCTCAACGATTTGCGGAACGTTTCCGCCGTCGAGCCGCTGCTCAGCCTCGATCAGGAAGGCGGTCTCGTTGACCGTCTGCGCCGAATCACCGTGCCGATGCCGTCTGCCAGTGCGATTAAAACGTTCGAACAAGCGCGAATATTGGCAAAAATCACTTGCGAAATTGTGCGGATATTAGGTTTTAATATGAACTTTGCCCCGGTAGTTGATGTGGTTGACGAAGCGCGGCGGCAATTTTTCAATGGGCTTTATTCGCGCACCTTCGGCAATTCAAAAGAGGACATCGTCAGTTTAAGCGGTGAATATTTATCGGTTTTGCAGAATGGCGGCTGTCTCGCCTGTCTCAAACATTTTCCCGGTTTGGGGGCGAGCGATGCCGATTCGCACGAAGAATTGCCGACGATTAATCTTACGCGCAATGAACTTTACGAAAACGATTTGTTTCCGTATCGAGAGTTAATTAAAACCGGAAAAGTTCACGCCGTGATGGTCGGACACGCCGTTTATCCGAAAATTGATTTGCAGGAAACAGGCGCAGACGGTAAACTTTTGCCCTCGTCGCTGAGTTACAATTTTGTGACGAAATTGTTGCGAGAAGAACTCGGTTTCGGCGGCGTGATTATCACCGACGATCTGGAAATGGGCGCGATTGTAAAAAATCACGGTATCGGCGAAGCGTGTAAAATGGCGATTAATGCCGGGGCGGATATGTTGGCGATTTGTGCTGATGCCGATGCCGTACGCGAAGGTTTTGCGGCGATTTTGAAAGCAGTCGAAACCGGCGAGATTTCCGAAGAACGGCTTCATCAATCGCTCGCCCGTATCGCTCATATCAAAAGTCTTATAAAGCCGCCCCTTGAATTTGAGATGGAGCGCATACGGCTTATCAGCGAAAAAATCACAGAATTAAATACACAGTTAAATTACAGTTACGGAGGCTAATGTTTTGCGTCAATTATTTATAAGTTTAATTTTTATTATTTGTATTACTTTATCTTTTTCCTGCCGCACGAGAAGCGGCGAATATGTGACGGTTGCACTTTCTGAAAAATTTTCCACCCTGGACACCTTAACAACCACTGCGTCGGATGCGGCGGCGGAGCGAGTGCGTTCCCTGATGTTCAACTCGTTGATTAGAAAAAACGAGAAATTCGAGTATGTCGGCGAATTGGCGAAGGAGATCAAACCTTCCGAAGACGGCAAAGTCATCACTTTCATTTTGCGAGATGGTGTGAAATTTCACAACGGCAAAGATTTTACTTCAGCCGACGTGAAATATACGTTCGATGAACTATTTAAAAGCAATAGCTACAAAGCGGGCGCGTTTTACGACACGGTTGACGGGCAGAAAACGCCGCATATCGTCTCGCTCGACACGCCCGATGCGAAAACGGTTGTCGTCACGTTGAGCCGCGCTTCACTGCAAAATCAGCTTTTATCAAATTTCGTCGCCATTCCGATTATCCCCGAAGGCACGGCATCGCAACAGGCGGCGCAGCCAATTGGTTCGGGACCGTTCAAATTCGTCAATTTCGACCAATCGCAAAACATCGTCGAGCTCGCCACGTTCCCGGAATATTGGGAAGGCGCGCCGAAAGTCGCTAAACTTCGCGTCAAAACCGTTACCGATGCAAATTCCCTGCAAGCAGAACTGCAAAGCGGAAGTGTGGACATCGCCCCGTTGCCGACAAATCTATCGCCCGACACGCTGAAAACGCTCGGACAAAATCCGAGTTTGGAAGTCAAACCGTTCAAAGGCTCGAACATCGATTATCTCGGTTTGAACACGGCGGAGCCGCCGCTCAACAACGTCAAAGTGCGGCAGGCGATTGCTTACGGCATCAACCGCGAAAAAATCATCAATGACTTGCTCTTCGGTCAAGCGGTTCTCGCTCATTCCGTTTTGCCGGAAGAATCGTGGGCGTATAATCCGAACGCCGCTAAATACAATTACGACCCCGCCCGCGCCAAACAGCTTTTGCAGGAAGCGGGATACAAAAACGAGCCGATCAAATTCAAATATTCCGCCGGAAATCAAGCGGTCAACCAATACGCGCAGGTCATTCAAAGTTCGCTTAAAGAAGTCGGGTTAAACGTCGAAATCGAAACGCTCGACCCGAACACGCTGCGTTCACAGCTCGCCCTCGGTCAATTTCAAATGAACACGGGCAGATGGATCGGCGGCAATCAAGACCCGATCTTTCTCAAAGATTTGTTTTCGACCGGTGCGATTCCCGGTGAAAAAGTAAAATGCTGCAACCGCAGTCGCTACAGCAATCCTGAATTCGACAAAATCATCGCCGCCGCTATCGAAGCGACCGACCGCGAGCAGGCAAAAGAATATTATTTCAAAGCGCAGGAAATCGTCAACACCGAAGTTCCGCTGTTCCCGCTCTGGTATCCGGCAAATATGGTCGTCGCCAATAAACGCATCGGCAATATTGAGGTCGGCGCGAGCGGCGACTGGAGTTTTATCAGAAATATCACGGCTGAAAATAAATAATAATTCCCGACTGAACTTGACAAAGTTCGCTCAATTTGTAGAATTATCATTTACGGATGCGCGGGAGTAGCTCAGTGGTAGAGCGCGACCTTGCCAAGGTCGAAGTCGCGAGTTCAAATCTCGTCTCCCGCTCCATACTTTTCAAAGGCTAAGGGATAAAGGACAAAAAATTTTCACCTTTATCCCTTAGCCTTTAATCCTTAAAAAACGGCGGCGTAGCCAAGTGGTAAGGCAGAGCTCTGCAAAAGCTTTATTCATCAGTTCGATTCTGATCGCCGCCTCCATTCAATTTTCCTTAATCTCAAACTTAAAAATCGTAATTGTTTAGACCGTGTGAACTTCTTAATCAGGTGGTAATTTTTCCCGTTTTAAATTGTTGGAGGTTATGTTTTTATCTTGTGAAATAGGCTGTGTCTGGTAGCCCGACTGTTAAGAATGGCTTTATTCATCATCTTATAAACCCTTCTTAATCAGTCGGGTTACCGACACCTATGACCAATTGCTGCGCGGCTCTATTGTCCGTTGCTAAAAGGGATAAAGTCTGTTATTTTGATTGAGTTTCAACGTCAGATTTGTCTGTAATATGATTATCTACTCTTTAACTTCAGCCAAACAGAACGGCATTAACCCTCTCAAAAGTATTTAATTTTTACAACGAAACAAATGCGGCGAGTGAATTTTCCCAATCCGGCAACGGGGCGAGTCCGAATTTTTGACTGAAAAGGCAAGCCAGCCGCGAATACTGCGGACGCGGGGCGGGGCGGTTTAAGTTTTCCGTCAACACATTTTCAACCAAATTTTCATCAAAACCTTTAAGTTCGCAGACTTTCCGCGCAAAGTCGGCGTAAGTCGTACCTTCACCGGCATTGGTAACGTGGTAAATTGCCGGTAAATCGAGTTCAGCGAGTTCGCGCAGCCGTTTCGCCAAATCACCGGCGAAGGTCGGCGTTCCGTATGAATCGGCAATCGCTTTGATGTGTTTGCCGTCTGCTAAAAGCTGCGGCATTACGCTCAGAAAATTCGTGCCGTCGTCGCCGTAAATCCAACCGGAACGAACGATGACTGAACGGGCGTAAGCGTTGCGGGCGCGAATTTCGCCGTCTAGTTTTGATTTTGCATAAACACTTTGCGGATTCGGCGTGTCGCGCTGCGTGTAGAAATCTTTTTTCGTTCCGTCGAACACAAAATCGGTTGAAATGGTGATAAACGCGCAGTCAATTTTCTTCGCTGCCAACGCGAGATTTTCAACCCCGACGGCATTTGCCAAATAGCAAATTTCTTGTTTCGTTTCCGCGCCGTCAACATTTGTGTAAGCAGCGCAATTAATAACGGCATCCGGTTTTTCGCGCGAGAAGATTTCGCCGACTTGTTTGGTGTCGGCGATGTCGAGTTCCTGCCGCGTCAGGGCAATGATTTCATCGCCGATTGACGTGCAGTAATTGATTGCGGCTTTGGCGACCATTCCATTCGCGCCCGTAATTAAAATTTTCATCCGGCTCTGACTTCCATCCCGTATTGGTTTTTATAATAATCACGATACGCGCCGTTTCTGATGTTGTTGACCCAACCCTGATTTTCCTGATACCAGCGAATCGTTTTCTGTAACCCGTCCGCCCACGTCGTTTGCGGCTGCCAGCCGAGTTTGGTTTCGACTTTTGCCGCGTCAATCGCGTAACGGCGGTCATGTCCGAGCCGGTCGTCAACGTATTTTATCAGGGAATGCGGTTTGCCGAGCGCGTCGAGAATTGATTTGACGACTTCAATGTTTTGCCGCTCGTTTCGCGCCCCGATGTTATAGCTTTCGCCCGACTTCCCTTTTTGATACGCCGCCCAAATTGCGCGGCAGTGATCTTCGACGTAAATCCAGTCGCGGACGTTTTTGCCGTCGCCGTATACGGGCAGCGGTTCGTCGTTGAGCGCGTTGGAAATCATCAGCGGAATCAGTTTTTCGGGAAATTGCCGCTGCCCGTAATTGTTGCCGCAACGGGTCGTGATCGTGTCAACGCCAAAAGTTTCAAAGGCGGCACGGACGAAATGCTCGGCGGCGGCTTTCGAGGCGGCATAAGGCGAATTCGGCTGAATCGGCGACGTTTCAGTAAAAAACAGATTGCTGTCATCGGGCAGACTTCCCTGCACTTCGTCGGTCGAAATCTGCACGAAACGGCGGACGTTTTTCGCCCGCGCCGCGTCAAGCAGATTTTGCGTGCCGAGAACATTAGTCAGCACAAATTCGCTCGCCGAACTGATGCTCCGGTCAACGTGAGACTCGGCGGCGAAATTAAATATCGCGTCTGCATTTTCGGGCAAAGCATTTAGAATTTCATCTTTAGTGCAAATGTTGCCTTTGACAAATTTGTGTCGCTTTTCGTCTAGACCCTGCAAATTATCCAGATTTCCCGCATACGTCAGCGCGTCGAAATTGATAATTTCAATATCTGTTGATTCTTCTAAAACAAGTCGCACAAATGCCGACCCGATAAAACCGGCTCCCCCGGTTACAAAAATAGTCTTCATAGCGTTAAAGTCTAAAGTTTAAAGTCTAAAGTCCAAAGTCGGGATTTATAATTTTTAACGGTTTATAATTCAACATTCGCTTTTTCAACGGTTTACGGATTTTACCGATTTAGCCGCCGCATTTGTTTGAGCAGTACGTCGGCGTATTTTCGCGGCGTATTAATATTTTTTAAAATGATTTGACTGTTATTTTCGCCCGCGTTTTCGATGACCAAATTGCCGAAGCCGAGCATTCTCTGGGTCATCGTCGCTGACACTGTTACATCCTGAATCGTGCGAAGCGGAACATTTTTCGTCGTGTGAGAAATCAAACCTTCATCTATTTCAATTTTCGCGTCGGTCAAAGTATAGCGCACCAGTTTTTGTTTGAGATGAAAATATGCCGGAATTAGAAGCAGTGATAGTCCTGCGAAGACCGCGTACCAAGGACTTACCGATTTGATCAACAAAGCAAACAAAGCGACCAGCAATATTCCGCCCGCCGCTGCCAAACCGTAGCCGATCTTCACAAACAACAGCGTCGGGCGAATCGAAAATATTTGCGGTTCGTCATCATCGTTGTGATTATTAATCTGAATCGCCGCCGGTCGCGCAATCCGCGTTTCTTCTTCAGCGTCGAGCATCGTGCCGCACTTCTGACAGTAAGCCGCCGTATCCGAATTATTTGAGCCGCATTTCGTGCAAAACATATATTTGGGTTCAATGTTTAAGGTTCAAAGTTCAAGGTTTCAAATGTATACTCGAGAAATGCTTTTTAAATCTTAAACCTGAAACCTGAAACCTTGAACCTAAGACAATCATACAAGATTTTCAGATTTAAATAAAAAACGCGGCTGGAAAAGTCCAGCCGCAAGTCATTACAGACCAAAGGAGAGAAACAACTTTTTCGAAAATTATTGATTGACGAGCCGCAGTCTGCCGTCCGGGGTGCGAATGGTCAGCGCGTTCGGTTCATAAGCGGTCAGCGGGGCTGATTCTATTTTTTCCAGTTTATCGGCAAGTTTGTTTGAAACTTTGACTGCCATCAGCGGCGAATTTGGGTTTTTTATCGTCACATAGCGTTCCGAAATCCGGCGCACATATTCCTGTGTTTCACGATACGGCGGAATCTGATTGCGATATTTCATTACCGCGCCTTCGCCCGCATTGTAACCGGCAAGTGCCAGCGCGACATCACCACCGAAGGTGTCGAGCAGCCAGCGCATATATTTTACGCCCGCTTCGATATTTTGCTTGGGATTATAAATATCCGTCACGCCAAATCGCCGCGCCGTTCCCGGCATCAACTGCATCAATCCGCTGGCACCTTTATATGAAGTGGCTTTTAATTTGAATGAAGATTCCTGGTGCATCTGCGCGTAAATCAGCAGCGGATCAATATTGTAACGCTGACTGGAATCCACGATGTAAGAATCAATCTTACCGTCGCCGGTCGTGAAATTGCCCATACTTCGCTCGAACGCCATTGATATTTTGCCGACGGAATTAACCGAATTTCGATTTTTAGAACTGACACCTTCGTTAACTGCCATACTCTGGACTGTTTTTTTAACTAATTTTTTGCCGCTGTTGTATTTGCCGCTGTTATATTCGACCAACGGTTTAACCGTCGGGGTTAAAACATCAACCCCCTTTTTCGTGTCAAAGTTATCAAAAACTCTGGAACGGTTTTGAGCGGCGGTCGGAACGATTGATAGGCAAAGAAAAAGGCTCGTTAGAAAAAGTTTGTTCATATCTCAATTTTCTTGGAATTGCTTAGTTAAAGTCAGGCGTTAGAGCGATAACTAATTCGTGTCTGGATGAATACCGTTTGAAACATTCCACTTGCTGTGTGGAGCGTTCATATCTAATAGAAAGTTTGAAAAAGATAACAATTCCAGCTTTTTGAACAAATTTAAACATTTTTTTGCAGTTTAACTTTTTAACTTTCATTTTTGAACTTCAAACTTTACCCGACATCGTTTATCCTTAAATTATGTTGTATTTGTCGCAAATACTCGGTCGCCCGATTTTCGATGCAGGGGGCGAAAAAGTCGCGGTCATCAAGGACGTTCTCGTGCGTTACGGTGAAGAAGATTATCCGCCGCTGATCGGGATCGTTGCGCGTTATCGCCGCCGCAATTTTTTTATGCCGCAGTCGAAAATTACCGCGCTCAATAAAAACGGTGCAAAAATGAACTCGGTCGTGCTTGATTTGCAGCCGTTCACGCGGCGTGCGGGCGAAGTTTTGCTGGCAAAAGACGTGCTTGACAATCAGTTGATTGACGTTGACGGCAAGCGCGTCGTGCGCGTCAACGACGTGCAGATTATCGAAGTCGGAACGCGCTGGCGCGTCAGCGGGGCGGATGTCAGTTTGCAGGGATTTTTGCGCCGCTTGATGCCGGTCGGTTTCTACGGCAGCAGCCGCGTCGTTGAAGTTCTCGATTGGGCGGATGTCGGTTATTTGGCAACCGATAAATCGAGCGTTGCGGTGCAGTTAAAATCATCGAAAGACAAACTTTCGCGGCTTCACCCGGTCGAAATCGCGCAGCTCGCCGAAACGCTGTCGCCGGTTCACCGCACGGAAATCGTCGAATCGCTCGACAACGAAATCGCCGCCGACACGCTCGAAGAAATGTCTACGGAAAATCAGGCGCGAATTTTGGAAGTGATGGAACGCGGACGCGCCGCCGATCTGCTCGAAGAAATGTCGCCCGACGATGCGGTTGACGTGCTGGGCGAAATGGACGAAGAGCGGGCGCAGGAACTTTTCGATTTGATGGAGGACGAAGAACGTGCCGATGTCGCCGAATTAATGCCGTTTGAACATGATACGGCGGGCGGACTGATGACCACCGAATTTGTTACTTTTCACAAAGATTTGACTGTCTCGCAGGCGATTGCGCGACTGCGTGAAATGGCGGAAACGCCGAATATGATTTATTATCTGTATATCGTAGATGAGGAAAATTCGTGGAAATTAGTCGGTTTAATTTCGCTGCGAAGTTTGATTTTAGCCGATCCGGGTTTCCGGCTTTCACAGGTGATGCGCGATAAATTTCAGTTCGCGCACCCGAACGATGACGCGGAAGATGTCGCCCAAACTATTGCAGAATATAATTTGTTGGCGTTGCCGATAGTTGATGACTTGGGCGAAATTGCCGGGATTGTCACGGTTGATGATGCGATGGAAATTCTGCTGCCGAAGAATTTGAATAAGCGCGTACCGCGATTATTCGGCTGACCAAAACAAATTTGTCCAGTAAACCCCATTTCAAACATCCAAGACAGCGGAATATTTTCAAACAAAAGAAACATTGTAATAAAAGATAATTCATAAAAAAATCGAATATCAAAATTTGCAGAGACAATTTGGAATTTCAAATCCGTAATCTTTAAACACGGGAGTAAAAATAATGAGAAGAAAAAATTTATTATTTGTCGCATTATTCGCGTTAATCGCATTTATTTCATTCGCTGACGTGAGCAGTGCGAAAGATGGTTTTGCCGTCGGCAAAACATTGGAAAATTTTACCTTGCCCGACACTGCCGGTAAAGCGCAGTCATTTGAGGGTTTGAAGGGTAAAAACGGCGCGGTCGTCGTTTTTCTTTCGGTACACTGTCCCGTCGTGCGCGGCTACGAATACCGCATCAACAAAATCGCCGCCGATTATCAGGCGAAAGGGATTAATTTTATCGGCATCAACTCCAATTCAACGGAATCGCCTGACGAAGTAAAAAAACACGCCGCCGAACACTACAAATTTCCCGTTTTAATTGACAAAGACAATGTTTTAGCCGATCAATTCGGTGCAACCGCCACGCCAGAAGTATTTTATTTCAGCGGCAAAAATATTTTGGTGTATCACGGTGCGATTGATAACGACCGTTCGGGCAGCAACGTCTCCGACAATTTTTTAACCGCCGCGTTCGATTCGTCGTTGAGCGGAAAAGCGATTGCCATGAACAACACGAAAGCGTTCGGCTGTTCGATTAAAAGAAAAGAATAGCGCAAAGTCGGAGCGCGGAATTCTCGTCAGCAAAGTCGGAGCGCGGACGGCTCGTCCGCCCAACGAGCGATAGCGATGTTGGAAGCGTTGTCACGAAAGTTTAAATGGATGAACGCATTCGACGCCTCGCTGCGCTGGCGTTGAAGCGGACGAGACTTCCGCGCTCCCATAACCGTCCGCTCTCTATTTAATAAAGTATTATGAAAATTTCAGTCAAATTAGCGAAAATGAAATATTTGGTTATTTCGTTCGGACTTATTATCATTTTTGCCCAACTTTTCGCGGCGGAAACTTACGGGCAAAAAGCTAAAATGTCCGCCAAAAAGCCGCTGTCCAAAACAGCCGCCGCCGCCAAATTGCCGAATGTCACGCAAATTGACGATGCCGCGCTCAAAAATCTTTTACAGCGCACCGGTGAAAATCCCAAACCTTTATTGATAAATTTTTGGGCGACGTGGTGTGATCCGTGCCGCGAGGAATTTCCCGAACTCGTCAAGATTGATACGGATTACAAAGGAAAAATTGATTTTGTTACGATTTCACTCGATGATTTGGCGGAAATTAAACGCGAGGTGCCGCAGTTCTTGGCAAATATGAAAGCGCAAATGCCTGCTTATTTACTAAAAACCGACGATGAAGAAGCGGCAATCGCCACCGTGTCTAAAGATTGGCAGGGCGGACTTCCCTTTACAGTTTTGCTCAACGAAAAAGGCGAGATTGTTTATGTCAGACAGGGGAAAATTAAACCGGAAACGGTGAGAAGTGAAATTGATAAGGTTTTGCCTGTTGTAGCTATAAAATAGATATTTGATAAAAATCAAAATGTGGAAAACGATTCTTTACTTTTTATTGATAAATTTTATTGTGTTCATTTTAATTATTGGAATTTACGCGATTGGACTCGAATATGATAGAGCAAATAAACTGTATCCAGAATCTGTTCAAACAAGTTATGATACGTCAATATCAGGAGTTTATGGACAAAGATGGGTTAGACTTACACATATTTCATTAATAATCGGTTCATTAACTGATGTGGTGGTCGGTTTTATAATTTACAGAAAAAAGCATATCAGAGTGGAAGACAAACTTTCAGTTTACAATTTGGCTTAATTTATAACTGAAAAGATTTATTTTTTATTAGAGAGTTTATTGAATCGGATTTGAAAAACGAGTCTGAAAAACATAAACTCTCTTTTTTGTTTTAAACGAGATTTACTCAGCAGAGAGCATTTATAAATGAACAATACCGCAATCACGCCCGAAATTATCGCCCAACACGGACTTTCGCCGGATGAATACGAAAAAATCAAACAGATTTTAGAACGTGAACCGAATTACACCGAACTCGGCGTTTTTTCGGTAATGTGGTCGGAACATTGCAGTTACAAATCTTCACGCATTCATTTAAAGCGGCTGCCGACAACGGGCGAGCGTGTAGTCGTGCCGCCTGGAGAAAATGCGGGTGTGGTGGACATTGGCGACGATTGGTGCGTTGCGTTTAAAGTCGAATCGCACAATCATCCGTCGTTTATCGAACCGTTTCAAGGTGCGGCGACCGGGGTCGGCGGTATTTTGCGCGATGTTTTTACGATGGGCGCGCGTCCGATTGCGCTGATGAATTCGCTGAGATTCGGACATCCTAATGACAAAAAAAATGGGAATCGAAACAAATCAATTCTTAAAGGTTGCGTTGACGGTATCGCTCATTACGGAAATTGCTTCGGGACGGCGACGGTCGGCGGCGAAGTCGTGTTTGATGAGGCTTACAGTTTGAATCCGCTGGTCAACGCTTTTGCGCTCGGCATCGTTCGCAAAGACCAGATTTTTTTTGGGAAAGCGGAGGGCATCGGCAACCCGGTTTTGTATGTCGGGGCGAAAACCGGACGCGACGGGATTCACGGCGCGACGATGGCTTCGGCAGAATTTGACGATGCCGCGCTGGAAAAACGTCCGACGGTACAGGTCGGCGACCCCTTTTTAGAAAAATTACTGCTCGAAGCGTGTCTCGAAGCGATGCGATCGGGCGCCATTGCCGGCATTCAGGATATGGGCGCAGCGGGGCTGACTTCTTCATCGGTCGAAATGGCGGCGCGTGCCGGAACCGGATTGGAACTGGATTTGACGCTCGTGCCGCAGCGCGAAACCGGGATGACGGCGTATGAAATGCTTTTGTCGGAATCACAGGAACGAATGATTATCGTCGCCCACAGCGGACGTGAAAAACAGATCGTCGAAATTTTCAACAAATGGGATTTAGACGCGGTGGTCGTCGGGCGCGTCGTTGAGGGCAACCGGTTAAAGATTTTTCACAACGGCGAAATGGTCGCCGATCTGCCGGTTGACAAACTGACGGACGAAGCACCGGGCTACTCTCGCCCGATGTCAGATTCTAAATTCCAGGCTTCAAATTCCAAATTCTCGGAAAAATCTGGAATCTGGAATCTGGAATCTGGAATCGAACATAGTGAGGTGTTGAAAAAGTTGCTCGCCGCGCCGAATATTTGTTCAAAGCATTGGGTTTATCAGCAATACGATACGATGGTTCGAACCAATACGGCGGTTTTGCCGGGGGCGGATGCGGCGGTCGTGCGGGTCAAGGAAACGCGGCGGGCGATTGCGATGTGTCTCGACGGAAATGCGCGGTTTGTCGCCGTCAACGCATTAGAAGGCGCGAAACTAGCAGTCGCTGAAGGAGCGCGAAACGTCGTCTGTGTCGGCGCAAAACCAATTGCGGTGACGAACTGTTTAAATTTCGCGTCGCCCGAACGCCCGGAAGTAATGCGCTCTTTTTCTGACGTAATTGACGGGATGAAAGAGGCTTGCGAGATTTTTGAAACGCCCGTCGTGTCGGGCAATGTTTCTTTTTATAATGAAACCGACGGGCGCGGAATTTTGCCGACACCGGTGATCGGGATGATCGGCTTGATCGAAAATACGCGCACAATTGTCACCCAGGGTTTTAAGAACGAAGGTGATATTATTGCAGTTTTAGGCGAAACGAAAGACGATTTGTCAGTCAGCGAATTCGCGCAAACAATAATGGGTTATTCGATGGAAGAACTGATTGAAAACGGCAGAGTTCCGCAGCTTGATTTGAGTTTGGAAAAATTAGTTCAGGACATTTGCTTGAAATTATCCGGGGAATATTTATTGAAATCCGCCCACGACTGTTCCGACGGCGGTTTGGCGGTGACAATTGCGGAAAGCTGCTTTTCGTCATTAAATCGTCACGAGATCGGGGCGAAAATTGATATTCATAATAAATCGTTATCAACGGAAGCAATTCTCTTTGGCGAGTCGCCATCAAGAATCGTCATCAGTTATACGCCCGACAATGCGGAAAAAGTAAAGGAAATGATTGAAAATTGTCCGTTTGAAATTATCGGAACCGTAGGTGGTGAAAATTTGGAAATCAACTTGAACGGCACGGACGTTGTCTCCGAAAAAATTGCGGAACTGGAAAACATTTGGAAAGATTCGCTCGAAAGCAGACTCAATGAATAACGACTGTTGACAATTTAGGCAAGGGAAAATGGGAATAGATAAAGATGTCGCTAAATTTTTACTGGCGGCGAAAGAGAAAAAAGTTAATTTCCAGAAATCGCTGATGCTCGGCAATCAAAAATTTGATGTATCACCGACGGATTTTGGAAATTTAACTGAAATTTTTGGCTCCAGAAATTTTCCGAACGTGAAAACCGGCGGCGATTTTTTTCGTTTTCTCGGGGCGGTGGAAATTTCCGCAATGGATATTTCAGATTATGAAAATGCGGCGATTCTTCACGATCTGAATCAGCCGATCAGTGAAGATTTGCACGAAAAATTTACGTTCGTGCTTGATGGCGGAACGCTCGAACACGTCTTTAATTTCCCGACTGCGCTCGCCAATGCGATGAAAATGGTCGAAGTCGGCGGTCATTTAATGATTATCACGGGCGGCAATAATTTTCTCGGACACGGTTTTTACCAATTTTCGCCCGAACTTTTTTACCGGACGTTCAGCGATGAAAACGGATTCACCGTCAACCGGATGATTGCGGCGGAGGTAGGCGGCAATTGGTATGAGGTCGCCGACCCGAAAATTATCAGGGGGCGCGTCGAATTAATCAACGACAAACCGACTTATTTGATGGTTTTAGCTGAGAAAACCGCCTGCGTCACGCCGTTTTTAAACGCACCGCAGCAGAGCGATTACGTAGAAAAATGGCACGGTGAAAATAACGTTCAAGAAAATGAAAAGACATCCGCCGGATTGAAAAATTTGATCAAACGAAACGATTTTCTGTATCGTAATCTAGTGCGAATTAAGCAAAGTCAAGTTATCTTAGCTGTTCGCAAAGAAAAATCATTTGCCAACCGCAACGTTTACAAATTAGTGGACAAGTAACAAGAAAGCCAACTCAATAGTTTATGGAAAACACCGGTGTTTATCTGCACATCCCGTTCTGTCGTTCGCGCTGTTCATACTGCGATTTTGCGACGGACGTTTACAAATCCGAGAAAGCTGTTGATCGTTATGTCAATGCGCTGGTCGAGGAGATTTGCAGATTCCAGATTCCAGATTCCAGATTCAAGATTTCGCAGTCAAAAATTCCGATTGACACGATTTATTTTGGCGGGGGAACACCGTCGCTTTTGAGTCCCGTGCAACTGGAGAAAATTATCGAGGCGATTGACGGCAAATTTGCGATTGATAGTTCTGCCGAAATCACAATGGAGATGAATCCAACGACCGTTTCGCCGGATTCACTACGCGAATATCGAAAACTCCGCATCAATCGCGCCAGTTTTGGGGCGCAAACTTTTGACGATACGGAACTGAAACGCCTCGGCAGAAAACACACGGCGCAGGATGTCCGCGAAACGATTGGAATGCTGCGCGATGCCGGTTTTGATAACGTCAGTTTTGATTTGATCGCCGGTTTGCCGCGCCAAACTCTCGGCGAGTGGGAACGAAACTTGGACGAAGCATTAAAGTTAAAACCTGAACATCTGTCGCTTTATTTACTGGAAATTCACGAATCCACTCCGCTTGCCGAACAGGTCAGAAGCGGACGACAACCGCTGCCCGACCCCGAACTTGCTGCTGAAATGTATGAACTGATGCTTGGAAAAGTTTCAAATCAGGGCTATCGGCAGTATGAAATCTCAAATTTTTGTCTGCCCGGATTTGAGTCCGAACATAATTCAAAATACTGGACGCTCGACCCGGTTTTCGGTTTCGGGTGTTCGGCTCACTCATTTGACGGCGTAAACAGTCGTTGGTCAAATGAACGCGACACTTTGAAATATGTTTCGCTGCTTGAGGAAGGTATTTCGTCAATCGTCGAAAAAACAGATATTAATATTAAATCGGAATATCTTTTTTTAGGTTTGCGTCTCAATGAAGGAATCAATCTTCGCGCCTATCAATCAAAATTTAAGGCGTATTTGACTGATGAATATGCCGATGATTTTAACAATTTGATCGAAGACGGGTTAATTGAAGTTAACGAACACTATCTAAAACTCACGCCGAAAGGATTTTTATATTCCAACGAAGTATTCTCGATATTCGTCTAGGAGCGCGGATGGCTCATCCGCTTCAACGCCGGCGAAGCAAGGCGTTTATCCACTTAAACTTTGCGTGACAACGCTTGCAACTTTGCTATCGCTCGTTGGGCGGACGAGCCGTCCGCGCTCCAACTGACGAGACTTCCGCGCTCCTTTTTTAAATCAATTTGACCGAAATACTTTCTTTAAAAGAAATCTTGACACAATTTGAATTAACATTTATTATTAATTATCAACACCGATAAACGCTGTTGATAACATCTGCTCAAACTGTAAATTCTACATTACATAACTTCAAATTCTCTCGGTGTGTTGATCCGATTGAGAGCTTTTTCATAAATAGATGTCAGCAAAACTTGGGGAAATTCTTGTTCGTGAAAATCTAATTTCGTCGCAGCAGCTGCGTGAAGCGTTGGAATACCAGCGCGGCAGCGGCGGACGGCTCGGTTCCAATCTGGTCAAACTCGGTATCGTTTCCGACGATGTGATTACCGCCGTTTTATCGCGGCAGTACGGCGTTCCGTCCATCAATTTAGAGCTTTTTCAAATTGAAGAAGACACGATCAAATTGATTTCGCAGGAAGTCGCCCTGAAGTATTCGGTTTTGCCAATTTCCAAAGTCGGCGCGACTTTAACATTGGCGATGGCTGACCCGACCAATGTTTTTGCGATGGACGACATCAAATTTATGACCGGTTTGAACGTCGAACCGGTCATCGCGTCCGAAACCTCGCTCCAAATCGCCATCGGCAAATACTTTAGTAATTCTAAACAAATTGACGTTTTCGATGCCGCCGCACTCGAAAACTTTGAAAGAGCAGGATTTACGCCCGTCGTCAGTAACGGCAACGGCGGTAACGGTCATAACGGTGCCGCGAAAAACGGTTCGGTCGTCGAAGAAAGACTGGTCGAATCGGATTTGACCGTTTCGCTCGACCGATTTCAGTTTAACGAACAGGACACCGGCGATTTAGAGATTGTCGAAGATAACGACGAAATTGATTTGGCGGAACTCGCCCGCGCCAGCGAAGACGCGCCGGTCGTGCGTCTCGTCAATGTTTTGCTGGTTGATTCCCTGCGGCGCGGCGCGTCCGACATTCACATCGAACCTTACGAAAAAGATTTTCGCATCAGGTTTAGAATTGACGGTATTTTGTATGACGTGATGCACCCGCCGATGCGAATGCGCGACGCACTGCTTTCGCGTCTTAAAATTATGGCGAAACTCGACATTTCCGAGAAACGCCTGCCGCAGGACGGACGCATCAAGATTAAAGTTAGAATTGACAATCGTTCGCGTGAATTGGACTTTCGTGTTTCGACGCTGCCGACGCTGTTCGGCGAAAAAATCGTGCTTCGTCTGCTCGACAAAGACAAACTGATGCTCGATATGACGAAACTCGGTTTCGAGCAGGAAAGTTTGGAGATTTTTCAGCGCAACATTGCTAAACCTTACGGGATGGTTCTCGTGACGGGTCCGACGGGTTCGGGTAAAACCAACACGCTTTATTCCGCGCTGCAATCGCTGAATACGACCGAAACAAATATTATGACGGCGGAAGACCCGGTTGAATTTAATCTGCCGGGAATCAATCAGGTGCAGATGAAGGAACAAATCGGGCTGAATTTCGCCGCCGCACTGCGTTCGTTTCTTCGCCAGGATCCGAATATCGTGCTGGTCGGCGAAATCCGTGACTTTGAAACGGCGGAAATCGCCATCAAAGCCGCACTGACCGGACATCTCGTTTTATCAACTCTGCACACGAACGATGCGCCTTCGACCATTTCCCGAATGGTCAATATGGGCATCGAACCTTTTCTGGTTGCCACATCGGTCAACATTATTCAGGCGCAGCGGCTGATTCGGCGCGTTTGCAGCAATTGCAAGGAAGAACAAAAAGTTCCCGTCGAAGCGTTCACCGAAATCGGCTTTTCCGCTGAAGAAGCACCGAGTCTCAAATCATACAAGGGCAGAGGCTGTGACGTTTGCAACGGCACGGGTTACAAAGGCAGAATTGGGCTTTATGAAGTTATGGAAGTAACCGACGAATTGCGCGAATTAATTATTATCGGCGCGAGTGCCATCGAATTGAGAAAGAAAGCGATTGAACTCGGTATGATCACGCTGCGCGGTTCGGGGCTGTATAAATTGCGCGAAGGAATTACGACGATTGAAGAGGTTGTCAAAGAAACTGTTTTATAAACTTGGAGAAAATTATGTTGCGAGCAATAGCATTGTCATTAGCTTTACTGGTCGGAATCGGGACGATTATCCCGCTAGCGACCAATTACGCCGAAGCCGGTCAGAAATATAAACGACACAAGAAAAAGCGCGAGTGGAATGGAGTGAAAAAATACTCCAAACGTTGGTGGCAGTTGTATCGCCGTCAGGAACGCCGCAAAAAAGCCCGCGCCCAATCACGACGCGCGCTGCGTCTGCGTCAAATTCGACTCGCCAACGCTCGAAACACTCGTGAAAACGGCGACAATTACGTTCGGTCGAATCCGCGCCCCAACAAAACTGATTCGTCAACGGCAGTTTTACCATCCGGTCAATCTGCACCGAAGGACTGGAAACGCGGACAAATGAACGGCAGCGAGGTGCAGTATCAGGTTGAAAGCAACAACGGTTCACAAATTGGTTCCGCATCAATTGCGGTCGTCGGTCCGGCACTCGGCGGACAGTCCGACACTTCGCGCAGCAAAACGGTCGGCGGAGTGGCGACCAGTTCCCTGCGCCGCACGGTAATTGACAAAATGGTCGGCGAAGAAGGGTGGGTGGTCAACGATTTTCAAAAAGAAATCGGCGGCAAAAACGTGTACGTCGTCGTCGCCCAATCGCCAGGTGCAGGCAGTGTCGTGCAGTCGCGCTTGTTCTATTTCACCGAAGTTGACGGCAAAATTTACAGCGTGGCGACCAACGCCCCGGCTGGTAATTCGACAAAGCTCGAGCAGGAGTCCGAAAGAGTCGTCAATTCCCTTCAACACCGCAACGGTTCCCAACAGGCTGATCTTAGATAACTGTAGAAGTCTGGAAAGTCTTGGAAGTCTTAGAAGTTGAGACTTTCTCTCTCTTCGACTTTCCAGACTTTCCAAACTTTTTAGACTTCCCAGACTTCCCAGACTTTCCAAACTTCCCGGACTAAAAAAATGAATTTTGATCAACAGGAAAATATCGCAACGCAACTAACACTTCCCGATCTGCTTCGCAAGATGACGGATTTGGGCGGTTCGGATTTGCATTTAACGACTAATTCGCCGCCGCAGGTGCGCGTTCACGGGCATCTCAAACCGCTTGACGGTTTCCCGTCGTTTTCGCCTGCCGACACGAAACGGCTCGCTTATTCGGTTTTGACCGACGCGCAAAAACATCGTTTTGAGGAAAATCTCGAACTCGATTTCTCGTTCGGATTAAAGGGAATGTCTCGTTTCCGTGCCAATCTTTTTAATCAAAAAGGCGCGGTCGGCGCGGTTTTTCGGGCGATTCCGTATGAAATAAAATCGTTTGAAGCACTCGGATTACCGCCTGTCGTATTGGATATGTGCAAAAAGCCGCGCGGGTTGATTCTCGTGACGGGTCCGACCGGTTCGGGTAAATCAACGACGCTCGCTTCGATGATTGATAAAATTAACATTGAACGTCACGAACATATTTTGACGATTGAAGACCCGATAGAATTTCTGCACAATCATAAAAACTGCGTCGTTAATCAGCGCGAAGTAAATTCCGACACGCACGGCTTTTCCGAAGCACTCCGCACTGCGCTTCGCCAAGACCCCGATGTCGTTCTCGTCGGCGAACTTCGTGACCTCGAAACGATTGAAATGGCTTTGCGCGTCGCTGAAACCGGACATTTAACTTTCGCCACGCTGCATACGAATTCCGCCGCTTCGACGATCAACCGTATTATTGACGTTTTCCCGTCCGGTCAGCAATCGCAAATCAGAACACAGCTTTCGCTCGTTTTAGAAGGAGTTTTATGTCAGGCTCTGCTGCCGAAAGCGACCGGAGACGGACGCGTGATGGCACTCGAAATATTAATCCCGAATGCCGCCATCCGCAACCTGATCCGCGAAGATAAAATTCACCAAATTTATTCGACGATGCAGACCGGGCAGGACAAATTCGGGATGCAGACGTTCAATCAGGCACTCGCGTCGCTTTATCAGAAACGGCTGATCTCTCTTGATGCCGCGATGCAGCGTTCGTCGAACGCCGATGAACTTAAAGACTTAATCGAACGCGGTTCGGGGCTTAACCAAGGCTACGCCGGACAGGGCAAACCCGCAATGCCGCCGAACGGCAAGGGCAGCCCATATGCCGAGGGTCGCCCCGTCGGACAAAGACCGCCCATCCGTTAGAAGTCCCGAAAGCAGAAAAAGTCAAGACTTCCGAGACTTCCGAGACTTTCTAGGACATATCAAATCAGGAGAATAAACAAAAGAAATGCCAACATTCGCTTATAAAGGTCGCAATCGGCTGAACGAAATGGTTTCCGGCGAAAAATCTGCCGCCAGCCAGGATGAGCTTCGCGCACTGCTGCGACGCGAACAAATTATAATGACGCAGGCTTCGGAAAAAGGGCGCGAAATCGCCATTCCGAAACTTGGCAGAAATAAAAAAGTTAAAGCCAAAGAATTGGCTATCTTTACGCGGCAGTTCTCCGTAATGATTGATGCCGGTCTGCCGCTCGTGTCGTGCATCGACATTTTAGCCGAACAGCAACAAAACGCCTTTTTCAAAGAAGTTCTGCACCAAGTCAGGCAAAATGTCGAAGAAGGGGCGACGCTCGCCGCTTCGCTTCAGCAGCACCCGAAAGTTTTCGATCAGCTTTATACCCATATGGTCGAAGCCGGTGAAGCGGGCGGTGTTCTTGATTTGATTTTACAGCGATTATCGACGTTAATCGAAAAGATCGTTAAATTGAAACGCAGTATTATCTCGGCTTCGATTTATCCGGCGGCGGTCGTTTTCGTCGCAATCGCGGCGGTGGCGATCATTATGGTCGTCGTCATTCCGCAGTTTCAACAAATCTTCCTCGGTTTGCTCGGACCCGGCGAAGCCCTGCCGCTGCCGACCCGCATCGTGATGGCGATCAGTGAATTTCTCGCCGGATGGGGCGGACTGACTCTGCTCGTCGGATTAATTGGAAGTTCTATCGGCATTAAGTTTTACTATAAAACCCCGAACGGCAGATATGTGATTGACAAACTTCTGCTGAAAGCACCGATTTTGGGCGGAATTCTCCGTAAAATCGGGGTCGCCCGGTTTGCGCGAATTCTTTCGACGCTGCTTTCTTCGGGTGTACCGATTTTACAGTCGCTCGAAATTACGGCGAAAACTGCCGGGAATGTCATCATCGAAGACGCTATCTTAAAAGTTCGCGCCGGTGTCGAACGCGGCGAAAGTTTTGTCGAACCGCTCAAAGCCACCGAAGTTTTCCCGCATATGGTCGGGCAAATGGTCGGTGTCGGCGAACAAACAGGCGCACTCGACGCGATGCTCGGCAAAATTGCCGACTTCTACGAAGACGAAGTTGACTCGGCAATCGCTGATTTACTGGCGATGATTGAACCCGCGCTGATCGGTTTTCTCGGTATTACAATCGGCTCAATCGTCATCTCGATGTATCTGCCGCTGTTCACTTTAATCGGAAAACTTGCCGGCGGTCCCAAATAATTTAATCTTCAATTAAAAACAAAGTCGCAACGCTGTAAAGCGGTGCGGCTTTTTTTGTTAGTTGAATGTCCTCGCCTGATTTGACTTTCGATTAGTGATAATCTATCTGTGAAGATGGTGAAACAGTTATGACACATAAAAATTTTAATCGTGTAGTTTTGATGGTTTTGGACAGCGCGGGAATCGGCGCGATGCCGGACGCGGAAAGTTGGGGCGACACCGGCGCGGACACTTTGGGGAATATTCTGAAGACGCGCAGAGTTATTTTGCCGAATCTGCAACAGATGGGTTTGGGAAATATCAAACCGCTGGAGCATTTACCGGCGGTCGAAAATCCGTCCGGCAGTTACGGCAAATGCGCTCTGAAATCGAACGGCAAGGATACAACGACCGGACACTGGGAAATGGCTGGAATCGTTATGGAGAAAGCGTTTCCGACGTTTCCCGGCGGTTTTCCGCCGCGTGTGATTGATAAATTTATCAGCGAGACAAATATTCCGGGCGTGCTGGCAAATGTGGCGGCTTCGGGAACGGAAATCATCAAACAATACGGAGCGGAACACATCCAAACCGGCAAGCCGATAATTTACACATCGGCTGATTCCGTTTTTCAAATTGCCGCGCACGAAGAGGTTATTCCGATTGAAAGGCTATACGAGATTTGCGAAACGGCGCGTAAAATTCTCGACGGTGCAGATCAGGTCGGGCGTGTGATTGCGCGCCCGTTCGTCGGCGATACGGCGGCAAATTTCAAGCGGACCGAAAACCGTCACGATTACGCTGTCGCGCCGCCGAATGATAATCTGCTGCCGTTATTGAAAAATAAAGGTTTAGACGTAGTGTGCATCGGCAAAATCGCTTCGATTTACGATTCCTGCGGTGTCACCGAAGAGCTGACCGCAAAAAATAACGACCAGTCAATTGACCAAACGATCAACGCATTAAAAGCGGATTCGCACGGGTTGATTTTCAGTAATCTGGTTGATTTCGATATGCTTTACGGACACCGCCGCGACGCGGAAGGCTACGCCAAAGCGTTGGAACACTTTGACGAGCGTCTACCCGAAATATTGAGAGCATTAAAAGACGACGAATTGTTCATCATCACCGCCGACCACGGCAACGACCCGACCTTTCGCGGTTCGGATCACACCCGCGAATATGCGCCGCTTCTCGTTTTTAATGCAAATGCCGGAGGCGGCGTTGATTTGGGCATCCGGCAAACCTTAGCGGACATCGGGCAGACGATTGCAGAGAATTTTGGTTTGGAATTGAATGACGGAGATAGTTTCTTGAGTGAGATTTTATAAAGTTCTCATCGGAGATAATGCGGCAGAAGTTCGCTCCTGAAATCAATTTATACAAAATTCGATTTAAAAAAAGAAAAGAGGCACGGTTTGTGTCTCTTTTCTCTTATATTACATTTCACCAAAAGTTAGGTGTTATCACCGTTTCCAGTGTGAAATTTTGATTGTATATCTATAATCATAAAATTATCACCCCCTGTAATTAATGATTATAGAGATGTTGACGAGAAATTGCAAGTGCTTGTTTTTACAATTTAACAAGCCCCTCATTTCTGCATAAACCGGATCACTTCCCTGTTTTTTATATTTGGCACAAACAAACTCGATTCTGCGAACAAAGTTTTTCAAAAAATCTGAGCCAAAACACTTCTGCTTATTTGATCGTTATCAAGCCGTCGCCGACATACTTCATCATCGGTCAACCAACGACAAAAAAAGCCGACGTTTTCAATAATGAATACGTCGGCAGGAAAAATTAAATAAAAACTGACTACTGTGTAACAGTGAACTTGGCGGTCGGTTCGAGTGTTTGAAGTTTGCCGTCGCTGCCTGGAATACGGTCACGAATTTTGATTTTCAGTTCATAATCACCTGGCTGCATCTTATCGGTCGGCAGTAGTCTGGCGAGTGTCAACCGTTGTCCGGCATCGCTTAACCCTTCCCACGTTTCATTTTGATTAAACACTTCCTTGCCGCCTTTCATCAGAATATACTGCACATCAACCGCCGGTCGAAGTGTCGTTTGATCAATTCCGGCATTATAGACTTGCAGGTAAACGCCGACATCCTGACCTTTGCGGTAAGTTCCGGCAAGATTCGGGATGACTTTTGCCGTGCCGATCACGAAACTGCTGCCGATGTCGCGTTCGGTCGTGCTGCGAAGCGTCGAAGCTAAAATCAGCGTCGAGGTCGAAAGTTTGGCATCGTCGTAGCGCGGGACGGTAAAGCCGAGATTGCGAATACCGCGATTTCCCGACACGACGTCGCGGACGATGACGTCAACTTTATATGTTCCGGGCGTTAAGGCAATCGCTTTTTGGTAAACGGATTTGCGGTCTTTCGCTTCGGCTAATTCTTCCGCCGTCGCCGAAGTTGAAACGGAATCTTCAAAAATACCCGAACGCTTACCCGAAACGGCAGTGACGCGACCGAAAATATTCATTCGCGCGGTTTCAAAGCCGCCGACTTTTTCAAAAACAAGTTCTTTGTTGCTCGACTGCACGGTGAACGTGGTAATTACGCGGTCATCCGACTGGCGGAAAAAGTCAACGCGCATGTCAAAATCGAGCGGGTTATTGTCAATCACACCGGAATCACCCAACGTGGCTTGCAAATCTCCGAATTTGACTTGCGGCGGACGCTGCAAAGCGGTTTGAATTTCCAATTTACGAAACGGATTATCCTGCTCGCGTCCGTAATAAGTTTGTCCTCCGCCTAACTGCCGGTCGGCTTTCGAACTGATGCCGAGTTGTTCGGCGGTCGTCAACCCACCGCCGGGGACGTTTGCCAGCGCGTCTTTTTCGTAAGCGTTGCGGGCGATGCGATATTCGCCGGTGCCGGTCGGGTCAACAAATTCGATTTCAATGCCGTCGCCGACGTTATCTAAATGCCGGTAGAACCAAGTTTCAAACGGGTACGTGGTCGTTTGCCCGCCGCCTTCATAACTCGGACGGTCGTAGGAGCCGCCGGAAGGGTGCGATTCGACCGAATCGGGCTTGCCCCAGGCGATATAGGTGCGCCCGCGGTCGGTTCTCCACCCGGGAATCCCGGACGCGTAATGCTCGTTCGAATACGCAATGCGTTCGTAATATTCTTCGCGGTACTCGTTTTCTTCGGTGTCCGGATTCGGGTCACGTCTGCGCCAGAAATTTTCGATAAAATTTTCACGCTCATCGTCTGTTTTCAGTGCCTTGAAAGCCTTTTTCTCATCGCCGGTGATAATATAAACTACATCATTGGAAAGCCATTTTTTATAAACTTCCTTGACTTCCTCTTTCACATTACGCGCCTTTGAATTAGGGTCTTGACTCGGCTGCTCCTGGGCAAAACCGATTGAAACGCTCGCCGTCAATATTGATGCCGCCAACGCCGCCTTACATAAAAATATTTTTTTAGACATAAAGGTAAAAACTCCTCGCTATCGCCGCTGTTAATAATTACTTAACTTTATTTTCCGGTAAATTTTTTGCTTGTTTGATTTTAGACAGAATTTCTTATTTGTTCAAGATGCATTCAGTGGTTTGAAAGGTTGCCTCATTGTTGATATAAAATCAGAACAAATACATTAATCATTCGACACAATTTACAGATGATGAAAAAAAAGACTGATTTAATAATCGGAAAGAAAACTAAACAAAAACTAAACCCGAAACAGCGCACATTTAACCGCCTGATTAAAAAATTAGAAAAACTGCGGACGGAAAAAAAAGAAACCGCCGCCGAATTGAGTGAAAAGTTAAATTATTACGGTAAATACATCAGCCCGTTAGAGTTAAAGATTGCCGCACTGCATAAAGAGTCGGCAAAGATTTTCTACAAATTTTACCGCGAGAAAAAGTCGCTTTCAAAATCGGACGGTGAAATTTTGATGGATATGATGGCGGCACAGCTCAATCAATTTTCACAATTCGGCAACGGAGAACCGGACGCTGAACTAAAAGAAATTTTTGAATTGATCGAAGGTGAAAGTTTCGACGAAGCGGCGGAATCCGATTTTCAGGCGATGAAGGACGATATGTCGGAAACCTTCAAAGAGATGGGTTTCGAGGTTGATTTGGGCGATTTTAACTCGGATTTGACGGAAGAAGAAATGATGCGGAAAATGTTTGAAATGCTCGGCGATGTCAATGAACAAGCCGAAGCGAAAGCCGCCGCCGAACCGCAGCGTAAAAAAACGAAAAAACAGCTTGAAAAAGAAGAACACGAAAAGCAAATCGAAGCGGCGAAAAGCAAGAACATCGCCGGTATTTATAAAAGTTTGGCAAAGGTATTTCATCCCGATTTAGAGCGCGACGAAAACCGCCGTCACGAAAAAGAAGCGTTAATGAAACAACTGACCGCCGCCTACAAAGACAATGATTTACACACGCTGCTGCGGCTCGAACTCGAATGGCTGCAAAAGGAAGAGGATAATCTCGATAAATTAAGCGACGAAAAACTGGAAATCTACAACCGGGCGTTAAAGGAACAAACCGAGGAACTCGAAGCCGAAATTTATATGACGGTGCAGCATCCGCGCTATTTCCCGCTCCAAAAATACGCCCGTTTCTTCGGCATCGAAGGCGTGAATTTAAAGCAGGAAAAGAAAACTCTGGAATCGAAAATCGAATTAATGGCGGCGGACATCGAAGAGTTAAAAGGCAAATCGAGTCTCAAGAAATTAAAGGAAATCCTTCGCACCGCCCGTCAACAATTGAAAAATAGAGACATTTTCAACATTCGGCTGGAAGATATGTTCGATTTTTAGCTTCCGTCGGAGCGCGGAAGTCCCGTCCGCTTCAACGCCAGCGCAGCGAGGCGTTGAATACGTCCTCTTATGTGAACTTAACTGATATCACGGCGCAGCAAGCCGTTGAATGCGTTCTCTATTTGAAATTAACTGATAACGCAAGATGCGGCGAGATATTGAAGGCGTTCATCCATTTAAACTACACTGACAACGTGTTCAACTTTGCTTCGCTCGTTGAAGCGGATGAGACTTCCGCGCTCCAATTTGGTTAAAGTTTGTGTCCAAACAACTCATCAACAACTATTATAATCAGCTTCTAAAAATTGATGAAGGTCATCCGCTCGTCAATATTCTTTTTGAATATTCAAACCGCGTCGTGCTGTATCAAGAAAATCAAAAGGTTTTGGGTGTTCCGCTTGAAAATGACGCGCAACTCGACGAACTTCTCACCGGATTTATCGAATTCGAACCGCTGCAAATTCAGAAAAAACAGATCATTGATTTGTTATTGATTTGTTAATGAGAGTTTGTACGGTGTCGGTCAAGGCGATGGAAATTATAAAAACGGGAGAGTAAAAGGGAGTGTCAGCAAAAAAGGAGTGTCATCATTCTTGTTTGCACTATTTCAATGACTTGTAGTTAGTTAATTTTTTATGAGCAGACAGGAATGCTTACTCTCCCGTGATTTCGTTATTTTGTAAAAATCTGTAAAATAAATTTCAACAGATGAAACCTTTTGCAATTAGAAATATCGAAATCAATCCGCCGTTAATTTTATCGCCGATGGCGGGAGTGACGGATTACACATTTCGCCGTCTGATCAAGCGGCGCGGAGGTGTCGGTTTGTCCGTATCCGAATTTATTTCGGTCGAAGGTTTGACACGTCACAATCCGAAAGCCAAACGGCAGATGCGGTTTGACGAGGAAGAACGCCCGTATGCCGTGCAGATTTTCGGCGGCGAAGTGACCAGAATGGCATTGGGCGCGGAGATGGCGGAAGAAATCGGCGCGGATATTCTTGACGTTAACTGCGGTTGTCCCGCGCCGAAGGTTGTCAAAAAAGGCGGCGGTTCGGGATTGCTAAAAGATTTACCGAATCTGGAAACTATACTGAAAGAGATTAAAAAATCAATCTCGATTCCGCTGACTTTGAAAATTCGCACGGGTTATACCGAAGCGACGATCAACGCGGTCGAGGTGGCGAAAATGGCGGAACAGTGCGGCGTAGAACACATTCAGGTTCACGGCAGAACCCGCGATCAGGGTTACAAAGGCGAGGCGAATTGGGATATTATCGCCGCCGTCAAAGATGCTGTTTCGATTCCCGTCTCCGGCAACGGTGATGTCACGACGATTAAATTTGCGCTCGAAAAATTTAATGAAACAAAATGCGACGGCATTTTGATTGGGCGCGGCGCGATGCAGAACCCGTGGATTTTTCGGCAGATTAATGATGTGATCGAAGGACGCAAACCGTTTCAGCCGTCATTTACCGACAAACAAGCCGTGCTGCTCGAATTTTTCGACCTTCTGCGCGAAGATATGCCGGAACTGCCCGCACTCGGTAAAATGAAGCAGCTCGCCGGACAATTTACCAAGGGTTTGGTCGGCGGCGCGCAGTTTCGCCAAACGCTTTATCATTCGCATTCGCCGCAGGAAATTCTTGACAACATCGGCATTTATTTTGCAACGCTGACCGAAAGCGAAACTTTCGGCGACGGCACAATCGAAGCCGACCAAGACCTGGAATTTAATTCGTGTGATGTCGGGGAGACTGAAGATTTAAGTTGCGCTCCCGAACAAAACCCGGTTATGGCGGCAAACTTCAGTTAAATTTTTTTGAGACAATAGGAACTAACAAATGAAAAAATTACAAATCTTCACGCTGCTGGCGTTTCTGGCACTTGCATCATCGGCATTCTCGCAAAAAATGACCCCGGAAGATATTTTGGCAAAACATCTGGAGTCAATCGGCACGGCGGCAGCCCGGGCAAAAAACACCAGCCGTATCATCGTCGGCAATGCCGATGTCGAATTCATTACGCCCAAAAATCTTCCGTCACAGGGCAGAATAGTGCTGGCTTCCGCTGACAATAAAATGTTTTGGGGATTGAATTTGAACGCGCTCGATTATTCACAGGAAAAATTCAGCTTTGACGGCAGCAAGGCAAAAGTCGCTTTTGTTCGCAACGGCGTTCGTTCGATTCTCGGTAATTTCGTCGTGACTAATGACGTGGTGCTTCAGGAGAGCTTATTCGGGGGAACGCTTTCAACTTCTTGGGCGTTGCTCGATTTAAAAGATAAAAAGGTTAAACTGACTTCCGAGGGAAGGAAAAAAATTGACGGAAAAGATGTATATGCGCTCGGTTACGCGGCGAAAAGCGATGTCGCCATCACGCTTTATTTCGACGCGGAAACTTTCCGGCACGTTCGCACCGAATATAAACGCACATCTTCCGCCGGGATCGGCACGAGTCCCGACCAGTCAAGCAGATTCAGCGAAACGAGGATAAAAGTAACGGAAGATTTTGCCGACTTTAAAGCCGAAAAAGGGCTGATACTGCCGCACAAATATCGCATCTTGTATTCGGTCAACGGACAAAACGGTTCCAACGAAATCAAATGGACTTTCGATTTGAACGAATTCGCTTTTGACCAAAAAATCGCCGATTCTACATTCGATGCCGAAATAAATTAATTTGCCTTTATGTCATTAAAAAAATTCGCTTCAATATTTGTCCTGCTTTTGTTTGTAACCGTCGCCGATTTAGCGCAAACCAACCCGAAGCCCGACCCGCTGCCGACCAGAGTAGTTGCTCAGGTGATAAAGTCATCGCCCGCCTACGCCGCCATTCTGCTGCGGCGAACCGAAGCGACCGCCGAACTCGAAGATTTATTGATCGAATACAAAGAGGAATTTCCAAAGATCAAGCAGCTTCGCGCCGAACTCGTTTTTTTGAAAAAGGAAACGAACAGAATTTTGTCGGTCAGTCCCGCCGAAGCATCAAAATTATCGGAAGCGTTGGGAAAATTAGTGCTGCGGAAAGTCGAATTGCAGCTTGAATTTGCAAATCTACAAAATAAATATACCGACGACCGGACGGAAGTAAAACAGGCAAAGCGAAAAGTTGAAATTTTCGAAGCGGCGATTCAGGAAATAATTCCGTAGATGATGGTTTGTAAATCGTTAATGGTAAAAAAGAAGCATTTTTCAAACTATGGGCTACAAAAGAGTTTTATCAATTGTATTTTTCGCTTTTCTCGTATTTGCGACCTACGGCGCGGCACAGTCGCCGGGTAAAGTTTTGGCGCAGGCGAATAAAGCGTTGGGTGGCGAAAAGATTTTGCGAAACTATAAATCTTTCCAAAAAACCGGCACAATTACCCGTTTGAAGGATAACACTGTTGGACGTTATCAGACGCAAACGGAAACGCCTAATTTTTATAACGTCAAATTTGATATTGAGGGTTTTGAAACCGAGACGGGCTACAATGGGAAATCCGGCTGGCGGCGCGATTCGCGTGACGGTTTGCGAACGCTGACCGGCGACGCAAGCCGCGATTTTCAAGCGGAAACTTATTATCGCAACAATCTCTGGCTCAATTACAAAAAGGACAAATCGAAAATTACTTCCGGCGGTCAGGTCAATATCAACGGGAAACCGACGAATGCGGTTATTTTGACGACTGCCAAAAACGTCCGAATAAAATTATATTTCGACGCGGCGGCGAATCTGCTTGTTCGTGAAGAAATTCCCGCCGGTGAAGTGAGCAAAATTTTTGATTACAGCGATTACCGTGTGGTGGACGGCATCAGCGAACCTTTTACGATCAACGAAAAAATCGGCGAAGACCGTTATGAAATAAAACTCGACGAAATCAAACACAATCTGCAAATCGCCGATTCAAATTTCGATTTCCCGAAAGTTTCCGGTGAACCGCTGCCCGACATCGCCAAACTTTTGGGCGATGTGCAGGCGAATGAAGATAAAGTTGATGCGATTCTGGACAATTATTCTTACACGCAAAAAATCATCAGCCGCGAACTCGGCAAAGACGGCATTTTGCGCGAAACCGAATCGGAAACATTTCAGCTTTCGTTTTACAAAGGCAACCGTATCCGCCGTCTGGTCGAAAAAAACGGCAAACCGCTGAACGAAAACGACCAGAAAGACGAGGACAAAAACGTCCAGAAGCGCGTCGCCGAAATCGAAAAAGACATTGCCAAACGCGAAGCAAAAGCCGCCAAATCACCGGAAAATGACACGCCGAACGATGAAAACCGCCGCATCTCGACCGCCGAACTGCTGCGGGCATCGAGTTTGATCAATCCGCGCCGTGAACGATTTCGCGGACGCGACGTGATCGTTTTCGATTTTGAGCCGAATCCGAATTTCGATTTTAAAAACGCGAAAAGTTTCCTCAAATTTTTCGGCAAAGTCGGCGGCGTGATGTGGATTGACGAAAAAGACAAACAAGCCGCCCGCATCGAAGCCGTTCTGTTCGACAACTTCAAAATCGGCGGCGGACTGCTCGCTAATTTGAAAAAAGGAGCATCGTTCACGCTCGAACAAGAGCGCGTCGGCGACGAAATCTGGCTACCATCTACCGCCGACATCAACTTATCTGTCAAAGTGCTGCTCGTCAAAGGCATCAACGTCAACCAAATTGTCAAATCGTCAAATTATCGTAAATTTAACACTGAAGTTAAAGACTCGAAGGTTGACGAAATTGAGAATAAAAATTAGATTTTCTTTTAATGCAGGAACCCGCACGGAGTAAGGATGTCGAACGTCTCACCCTTACTCCGTGCGGGTTTCCGCATTTCTCACACCTTTATTCCGTGCGGGTTCCTGCATTGAGAAGCTGCGCCACTAAAAAATCTGCAACTAGTTCCATCCACTTGATCGAATTTTCGCGTCTTGTCGCGCCGTGACCTTCGTTTTCATCAACGTAATATTCGACATCGCCGCCGTTCTGCCGGATGAGTTCAACCATCTGGTCGCTCTCCGCCTTGACGACACGCGGGTCTTTGGCACCCTGAATGACGAGCAGCGGGGCGCGGATTTGCTCGACGTAAGTGATCGGCGAACGCTCGATTAAAAAATCGCGGTCTTCTTCATAATCGCCGACCCAGCTTTTTATCATCGGTCGCCAATGGGGGGGAACGGACTGCACGAATGTCAGTAAATTTGCCGGACCGACAATATCCACGGCACACGCCCAATATTGCGGCAGCCGCGCCGCCGCGCTCAATGCCGCAAATCCGCCGAAACTGCCGCCGAATACGGCGAGCCGTTCGGGATCAACCCAATCGAGCGAGTCGAGATATTTCGCCGCACCTTCGATGTCTTTCAATTCGTCGCCGCCCCAATCGCGGTGAATCAGTTTTTGATAACTCAAACCATACCCCGTCGAACCGCGAATATTCGGCGCGAGAATACCGATGCCGCGACTGAGCAAAAATTGATACAAACCGTTGTAATTATACTGCGTTCGTTCCTGCGCTTCGGGTCCGCCGTGAATTGACAGCACGACCGGAAATTTGCCCGCGCCTTCGGGACGATACAGCCACGCCGGAATTTGGCGTTCGTCAAACGACGGGTAAAAAACGGCTGACGGTTCGATCAAGTCTTCGGGCGTGATGCCGCCGAGCATACTCTGGCTCAACGCTTTGATTTTGGCGGTCGCCAGTTCGAGTTCGTAAAGATTCGACGCTTCGGTCGGTCGCGTCAATGTGAAAGCGAGCCGCGTTCCGTCCGGCGCGATGTCCATTCCGGCGACGACGCACAACGGCAAATCGGGCATCGTCAATTCCCTTTTGGAATTTAAATCGCGCCCGTAAAGTTTCGACGCGCCGTTGTCGTTGACGCTCCACACCAAGACGTTGTTTCTTGAAATGACTGCGTTTTCTATGTCGTGTTCCGGCGTTTCCACCCAATCCCGTTGGTTAGTTTCCAAATCGTAAAACGCCAACCCGATGTATTCGCGCTCGAAACTGGTAAAAATGTAGAAACCGCCGCCGTCCGCCGACCATGGTCCCGGCGAAAATAAGCCTTCGTCCGGTGTGGCATTGATTATTTCGCCGCTTTGAACATTCAAAATATGAACTTTTTGGGCGGTATTGCTAATAAATTCGGCGACCAGCAACAGCCGACCGTCTGGCGACCACGAAGCCGGGTAAAACCGCGCTCCAGTCGGCATCGGACGGCGCGTTTCAGCCGTCGCCGTGTCGTAAATAATGACATCCATTTCCACCGGGTTGCGGTCATTCGCCGCGAATGCCAAAAACTTTCCATCGGGCGACCAATCGGCGAGCGAATGCTGCGCCTGCGGAGCGTCAGTGATGTTTTCCGCCCATCCGCCCTGTGCCGGTAGAATTGATATTTGGTGAAATTCGTCGCCGTTTTGATCAACCTGCAGCGTGATTTTTTGACCGTCGGGCGACCACTGAAAGTCGCGCACGGTGTTATCACTGTAAGCGGTCAACTGCCGTGCAAAACCGCCGCCCGATTTGACCGTCCACAAATTATACTGTCCCGTCGTGTTGACGATATGACCGACGGATTGACCGTCAGGAGAATAACGCACGACCGGAAAAAAAAGCCGCGTCGCTGCAAATTGTTTGTATTGATATTTTTTCAAAAGCTGTTTTCCTCTTATCTTTTTTTGACAATGATGCCACAGTGAACCCGATTTTTAAATGTTGCAGGTTTCGGAATTCCGATTTTTCAATTATATTAGCTTCATCAAGATTTTACATTTCTAGATTCTTTTCAATTTGAATTAAACCACGACAAAAATTATGCGACGCGCCATTTTTCCCGG
Source organism: Pyrinomonadales bacterium (assembly GCA_038235165.1). Classification (GTDB taxonomy): domain Bacteria; phylum Acidobacteriota; class Blastocatellia; order Pyrinomonadales; family Pyrinomonadaceae. The sequence goes on along the minus strand of JBBSUG010000005.1, from coordinate 39,414 downwards.
TTCATTCGACCCGCTGACCAACGGGCATCTCGACATTATCAAACGCAGTCTGCCGCTTTTTGATGAAATTATCATCGCGGTTCTCAATAATCCCGACAAAAAACCGATGTTCACCGTCGCTGAAAGATGCGAAATGATCAAAGAAATACTGCCTGCCTTGCAAAACGACAAATGCGAATTGGTCGTGGACAGTTTTTCGGGTTTGACGGCGGATTTTGCCCGCCGCAAAAACGCCCAGGCAATCGTCCGCGGCATTCGCGCCGTTTCAGACTACGAATATGAATTGCGGATGGCATTGATGAATCGTCGTTTGGAACCAAACATCGAAACGGTTTTTTTGATGGCGGCGGAAGAATATTCCTACGTTTCGTCAAATTTGATGAAACAAGTGTTCACGCTCGGCGGGCGCGTCGAAGGACTGGTGCCCGAATTGGTCGAAGCTAAAATGAGAGACAAAATCAGATGAAAATTTACAACTTATGTTTGATGTTCTGCATTTTTACCATTGCAGTTCAAGCACTGTTCCAAATCGGAATCGCTGTAAAAATCGCGGCGGTTTTTGGCTTGAACTGGGCGGTTTTCCGGTTCACATCGGTACCGAAGCAGATTTTGACCGCACGAAAACGAAAGTACACATCGCCTACGAAGTGAACGATTTGGAGGAGTGGCGCGGAAAACTGGCACATCGCGGCATCAAAATTCTTGACGGTGTGCCGATTCCCGATTATTCGAGATTTGAGTTCCGCGATCCGTTCGGCAATCGTGTCGAATTTCTCGAAAAGTTGTGAATTGCCGGTAATTAATCGTGTCTTCACCATTTACGATTTACGGTTTTCCATTTACCATTGATTCATTATGACTTCTTTCCCTGTCTCCGCAAACGTCGCCAAAATGCAGCCTTCTTCAACGCTCAAAGCCGGACAAATCGCCGCCAATCTGCGCGAACAGGGTTTTGATATCATTGATTTGACAGTCGGCGAACCCGACTTTCAAACGCCCGAATTTATTAAAGAATTCGCCTGGGAAGGGCTACAGAAAGGGCTGACGAAATACACGCCGACGGCGGGGCTGAAAACTTTTCAGGAATCAATCGCCGAGTTTTACGCGCAGCAGTTCAAGACGAGTTTTACGCCGCAGGAAGTGATCGCCACGGACGGCGGCAAGCAAGCACTTTTCAATGCGATTTGCACGTTAATCAACCCGTCGGACGAGGTTTTGATTCCGAAACCGTACTGGGTGACATTCCCGGAAATCATCAATTTCGTCGGCGCGAAGCAAGTTTATATCGAAACGGAAGAAACCGACTTCATCCTGACCGCCGAACAAGTTAAGGCGGCGATTACGGACAAAACGAAGCTGATCATTATCAATTCGCCGAACAACCCGACCGGGTGCGTCATTCCGCCGCTCGAAATGAGAAAAATCGTCGAAGTTTGTGCGGAAAACGAAGTTTACGTTTTAACCGACGAATGTTATTTGTTTTTCGCCTATCCGCCCGCCGAAGTTTTCACATCGGCGAGTCTGCCGGACGAACTGCGGAAATACGTCTGCGTCGCCGGTTCGTTTTCCAAAACCTACGCGATGACCGGCTGGCGCATCGGATATACGATCTCTTCTCCCGAATGGTCAGGGGCAATGACAAAATTGCAAAGTCATTCGACTTCGCATCCGACTTCATTCGTCCAATACGCCTGCGCCCGCGCGCTCGAAACTCCGGAAAAGTCACTAAACGCGGTTAGTTCGATGCTCGAACAATATAAAATTCGCCGCGATTGGCTGATTCCGGCTTTGCAGCAAATCAACGGCTTCAAATGTGCGATGCCCGAAGGTGCGTTTTACGCTTTCGTTGACGTGCGCGAAATGCTCGGCGAGAGATTCAAAACTTCCAGTGACATTTCGGATTTCCTTTTGAATGAAGCGCACATCGCCAGCACCGACGGCGCAGGGTTTGGCGCGGACGGCTTTTTGCGCTTTTCTTACGCTACTTCGCTGGATAATTTAAAGAAAGCCGTCGAAAAAATGTCAAATATATTTCTTTCTTAACTGCACCAGAATTAATGCTTCGGCACATCTGCTCTGCTTTTGAAAGTTCCCTCGGCGACATCGAAATTTGAAAATTGTCGAGAATTTTTGAGGGCAGGAGTTTTTCAACACAGTCAAAATCCGCGATTTTAGATGAGCAAGGAATAATTTGCTTTCTAAGAAACATTTCTTTTTATGAAGATTAAATTTTTAACTGATTTTGATTTATAACCGCCAGTCGCCGGAGGATCTGCTGATTTGTCTGCGTTTTGGCTGGCAGGAGAAACAAATATCTTGGAAGCTACGACGGCGGAACAATTTGAAGCAGATTTAGAACCGATTCTCGGCATCGCCTACGGTGTAGCTTTGCGTATGACGCGCAATGCGCCGGATGCCGAAGATTTGGTACAGGAAGCGGCGGTTAAATCCTTTTGCAATTTTCACACCTTTGAGACGGGAACGAATTTCAAAGCGTGGTTTTTGCGGATTATGACCAATGCTTTTTACAAAAAATACCGAAAAAAACAGTGCGAGCTGGAAATGATTGATGTCGAAGATGATTTGACGCTTTATTTGTATAATAAAACTTACGATGCCGGATTTCACGAAACAATCGAAAATCCGGGCGAAGTTTTTCTTCGCAAAATGGATGCGGAAAGAATTGCGGCGGCGATTTCAGAACTGGCAGTCGAATATCGCGTCGTCGCGGCATTTTATTTTATGGACGGATTTTCTTATCAGGAAATCGCCGCAATGGTTGATTGTCCGGTCGGCACGGTGCGTTCGCGGCTGCATCGCGGCAGAAAATTACTGCAAAAATCGCTGTGGCAAGTCGCTGAAGAGCAGGGCATCGTCGGCGAAAAAACGGAGGCGAAATGAAAATGATAGACCAACTGACCTGTGAAGAAACATTCCGCCGGCTCGATGATTTTATTGACCACGAGTTGAGCGCAGAAGATTGCCGTCTCGTCCAACAGCATCTCGAAATTTGCGCGATTTGCGCCAGAGAATTTAATTTTGAATCGGGCGTTTGGCGCGAAGTCCGCAACAAATTACAACACACTGCCGTTCCGCCGAGTCTGCGCGAAAAAATCTCGTCTGTTTTGAAAGAGACCGAATGTTTCGAGCCGGACAATAAATAATTTCACCGATTTCCCGACACCCATAATTTTCTAACTACGGCGGAAGCCCGCAAATTGACAAGCCCGCAGAAGAATTTCAGTCTGCGTCTTTACTGATGCGCGGACTTCCTCTACAAATAAAAATAACTTTTTTTGTTCCGGCTGGAACTTTTTTCTTTCCAATTGACTTATAACCACATAAGCCCGCATTTCTAAAAACTTTACGGCTTAATAAACAAGGAAGCAGCGAGGAAAGAAAAAATGAATATAAATATAAAAAGTGACGCAGCGGTAAATTTAAAACGAGTTTTAGCGATTTTCACATTGGCGATTATTGCTTTCGGCACGACGGCGACGTTCGCACAGAAAGTCGAGAAAGAGCCGAAATCGAAGTCGGAGATGATTACCGAGCAAATCGAAAAAAACTCGAAAGTTCAGATAGATCAAGAATCACAATATTATAACGGTTTAGGCTTTGGCGCGGTTTTCGCAATGACCAACGCCGCTGAAGGTAATGCAGTCGTCAGATACATTCGTTTGAAGAACGGAAATTTGCTCAGGCTTCGCGGTAACGTCAGCACACACGGTCTCGGCATCGGCGTTGATACGGATACACAGGGACCGCTCAGACTCAGTGCGGATAATCGTTTTCTGTATGCGGTTAATCCCGGCAGCGACAACATCAGCGTTTTTCAGGTGTTTGGAGTATTTCTCAGATTAATTCAGGTAATAGACGCGGGCGATCAGCCCTTGAGTCTGACTCTGAACAATAATTTTCTCTATTCGATGGACGGTTCGGTCGCCGGAAACGGAATTCGCGGTTTCAGAATTATGCCGAACGGCACTTTGCAGACGCTGCCGGATTCGTTCAGAATGTTGAGTTCGCCGATTGCCGTTCCCGGCGAAGTTAAATTCAGCCCCGACGGACGCACGATTCTCGTTACGCAAAAGACGACGAACACACTATTTCCGGGAACGGAGAATGCGATAGACGCATTTACAATTGATTCAAACGGGTACGCCTCGGAAAAGCCGATTCGAAACGCTTCATTCGGACTGCGACCGTTTTCTTTGGATTTTCGCAGCGACGGCAAATTAATCGTCGTCGAATCGTTCAACGCCTCGCCGAATCTTTCCGCCGCGTCTTCTTACAGTGTAAATACGGCAAATGGAACAATTACGCCCATCAGCGGTTCGGTGGGAAACGCCCAGACCGATATTTGTTGGGTAACAATTTCTAATGACGGACAATACGCTTATACGGCTAACTTCGGCAGCGGCACGATTTCCAGCTATCGGATAGCTTCCGACGGTTCACTGACTTTAGTTCAAGGCATTGCAGCTTCGACGGGAGCGATGAGCCAGCCGGTTGATCTAGTTTTCAGCCGCGACGGACGTTTTATTTATCAACTCTTGAGAGGTACGGGCGCAGTCGCTTCATTTCGTGTGGTCGGCGACGGAACTTTAATCCCTTTAGGCTTAACAACAGGCGGTCTTCCGGTTGCCAACGGTGCCTCCGGTCTTGCCGCTTTTTAGAATAATGGTTGGCTGGCTTTAGAAAATAAAAGACATCGAATATTTTTGAAAAAAAAGAGGCAAAAAATGGAAACAACAATAAATAATACAAATACGGACGGTTTAGGTTACACGCTGGAAAATATCGGAACAAATGTTCTGCGTTACGGTCTGGTCATAATTTTATTATGGGTCGGCAGTTTGAAATTCACTGCTTACGAGGCGGAAGGCATCAAGGGATTAGTCGAAAATTCCCCGCTGATGTCGTGGATGCTTAATATAATGAGCATTTATGCGGTTGCGTCAATACTCGGGGTTATCGAAATTGTTCTGGGAATTATGATCGCGCTGCGATCTTTCGCGCCGCAGATTTCTGCAATCGGCAGCATGGGCGCGATTATTATGTTTCTGACTACGCTGAGTTTCACATTAACGACTCCGGGCGTTTGGCAGCCGGGTTACGGTTTCCCGTTTCCGTCGCCGATGCCGGGACAATTTCTGGCAAAAGACATAATTCTGCTCGGCGCGGCAATCTGGACGGCGGGCGAGGCGTGGCGAGCCGCTAACGCGCGAACATTTGAAGTTTGAATCTGTGCGTCAAATATAAAATCCGCACGAAGCAAGTTTTTTATTATTCTTTCCTCGTGCGAATTTTTATGTTTGTTATTGCTCAACTCGCACAAAATCATTTCCCGTGCGCCCGAAATTTTCGGGATGATACATTTCCTCGGCTTTCGCGGGCGGCACGACGAATTGTCACGGCGTTGTCGCTCTTGTAAACGTAATTATAATTATAAACGCCTTCTCAAAGCAGTAAACTAAACGCTTCGAATGCCGTCGCCGTAACAAGCGGAACGGCGACGCTGAAACTTGCAAATAAACATTTTCGCCTGATCGAACCAGAAGCTAATCGAGCTGTGCGTGAGTAATTACGAGGAGTAGTCGAAACGAGCGGCAATCGCGGTGTTGAATGAAATCTCTGACGATAAAGTTTGATTCGATTTTTTCTTTTTTATTTTTAGTTTGTAATTTTTAAGGTTGCCGATTCGGGTTGTGCGCTTTCCGCGTTTTTTCTTAGCACGACCAGATAGTTTCCCGTCTGCGGAATTGGTTTAACCGTCATTCGGTCAATCGTCGAACTTATAAACGTCTTTTCACTGTCGTCTTCGTTTTCCCATTCGACAAAATCGTAAATTTTTCCGTTCGGCTGATAGACCGAAATTTTGCAGTTTGCCGCGTCAATTTCAAGCGTTTGACCTTTGCGAATGTTGATTGAAAAGACTTTTCGTTCGTCCATGTCTTTAAAAGAAACCGGCACAGTTGCCAAAGTTTTGCCTTTGGCAAATTGAACGGCTTTCGCTTGTTACGTTAATGTCGCATAACCCGGCTCACACGATTCAAAATCGGCGAAATAATCGGCGTATTTGTTTGTGTCGTAGTTTTTGCCGTAAAACTTGATTCGCAAAATTTCCTTGTCCGCCGTTTTGACGACCGTCCAAATAAGACTTTTCATCTCGGAATAAGACTTTTCATCTCGGACGGCGCGACATTGGGCAGTTCGTTTTTGTGGAATTTCACCGTCAAAACATTGCCTGCACGCGTTCCGGCAAACTCATAAGTTTTAGACAATTCGCTGTCGCCGCTATTTTCAACGGCAAACGTCCCCGCGATTTTGTTTCCGTTTGTTTCAAATATCACCGAGTTTTCGCCTTGTAATTATTGGTTTTGGAAACATTTCGATTCAGTTTGCGCGAAGGCAAAACTCGCCGTGATTAAAATTAAGAAACTTATTAAAAATTTCATCTTTTTCTATTTTATACTTAAAAAGAACCTTTTATTTTGCTCGAATCATCAACGATGTCGTCTTTCAATTCGGCGTATCTTTCGTCGCTTGATTTCAATTCTTTTTTCCCGACCAACAGCCGAATCAATTTACCATTTGCGAAATAAAATCTTTGTTCTTCCGAGCGAACGACTTTCGGCGGATTGCCCACTCCGATTTGCGTATCATATTGATGATGTTTTTTAAAAGCGAAAATTAATTCGCCGTTCTCGTAATAAAATTCTCCGGTCGCTTTGTAAGTTTCGCCATACATTTTCGTCGTGATTTTCTTCAAATCGCTGCCCGAATAAAAATACGTCGCTTCCGCACCTTCGAGCGAAATGCCTTCGACATCTTTCTTCGTTTTCGTATATTTTGCCCCGCCTTTATTAATCGCCGCGACCTCAGCGCGGATTTTTATAATTTCCTTTTCGGTTTGCGAGTATGCGGAATTCGTCCAAATGAGCGTTGTAAAAATCCCCAAAAGCAAAGAATAAATAATTTTGCCGTTCAAAGTTGTAATAAAATTTCTTTTCATATTCTCCCCATTTTAAGTTTTAATCTTTTAAAAGACTTGCATCGGCAACGAATCTAAATTGATGATGTTCAAACTCTTTCTTTGTTTTCATAACGCTTGTCCACAGCGTAACGACTGTTTCTCCGCCTTCATTTGAAACGACTTGCGGCGGATGAAACTCCGGCGGCGACGGCGGTTTTCCGCCTTTATAGGTTACTTCGCTTTTCGACTGAAAATCTTTCAGGAAATCCACGTCTTCTGTATAAAGCACCGTGTAAAACGCGAGCAGTCCTTTTTCAACCCAGAGTTTCGCCAGCTTTTCACGCTGCGCCTGCGTTGCCTTTTGCCAGCCGAGCGCGTCAAGTGCGTTTTTCGACAAGGTTTTTTCATCGCTGTAATAAAATCGAGAATCCACGAACGCGCCGTGGAAACTAAAAGAATCGTCGCCGAATTCTTTCAAACCGATGACAATAATTTTTTCCGACTCCTTAATTCTTTTGATGCAGACAGATTTTGCATCAAGCGGTTTCTTCATTGCCGCATCGAATTTTTCATTGCCCGTCGTCCCGATTGCCTCGCGCATTTCGTCCGCCTTTTTTTGCAACTCCGCAAGCACGGCTTTGTCGGTAGAAAGATTTATCTTCTGCGCGTTCGCGCAATTTACCGAAAAGCCCGACAGAGCGAAAAAAATGAGCGCGTGTTTTAATAAACTGATTGTCATTTGTTAATTTCAAAAGTCGTCGCGCAGTTTCCCGGCTCGCCGGCAGGACTGATGACGAACAGGTAATCGCCGGATTGCGGCAAGTTTTCCAGACTGAATGTGTCAATTCCGCCTTCTTTGTCGGCGGTTTTGTCCGGGTAATAAACCGAGATTCCGCAACCGGGCGACATTACCGAAATTGTCTGACCTTTTCGCGCTCCTAGCAAAAATGCTTTCCGTTCCAACTGAGTTTTGAAGGTAAGAGCAAAGGCGGCGGATTTTGCACCTTTGGCAAACGAAACGCGCTTCGCCTGTTTAGCGAGCGTCGCATAACTCGGCTCGCACGAAACGAAATCGGCTGAATAATCGGCGTATTTGTTTGTTTCGTAGTTTTTGCCGTAAAACTTGATTCGCAAAATTTCGCCGTCCGCCGTCTGCGCGAGCGTCCAAATTAAACTTTTCGTTTTCGACGGCGCAACTCCGGGCGGCGCGTCGCCCGCAAATTTAACGGTCAGCGTGTTTCCACTGCGCGTTCCGCTAAAATCAAAAGTCTGCGTCTGCTCCGCGTCGCCGTCGGTCTCGACAAAATACGAACCGGCAACGTCGCCGCCGTCCGCTTCAAAACGGACAATATGGTTATCCCGCAAACCGTCATTCCGAAAACATTTCGTCTGCGCCTGCGCGAAAACTCCGGCGGCACAAATTAAAATTAAAACAGGTAGTAAAATTTTCATATTTTTATATTTCCTTAATAAGAGTGTCGAAAAGCTGAAAAACATTGCAGCTTCTCGACAAACGATTTCCACTTACGGACATTTCACAAAAATTCCCGCTTCGGCGACCGATGCTTTTGCCGTGCCGTAGCCCGCACCGGCTTTGTGCTGCGTTAATTGAAATCCGCGGATTTGGCACATTGGACGGTTCGGCATCTTAATAAGTGCGAGACCGAGTTTGTAGCGATAGGCTCCCGGCGTTATTTTGTAGTATTTTCCGTTGCTGTCGCTGCCGATAAGGGATGTTTTGTCCATCTCTTTCCAGGTCGTGAAAGTCATTCCGGTTTTGAGAACTTGTATGTCGGGAAAGTCCACAGCAAAACGGCGTTTCGCCAAGGCTTCGAGCGCGGCATCTGTAAAATTAGGCTTTTCCCATACGCGCTGTTCCGCGTCGCTTTCAATCTTCGCTTTTATCCCGGCGGCAAATTCGTCGAGCGGCTTGAAAACTTCCGGCGGCATCTGCGCTCCTCGCTCCGTGTATTTCTTTTTGAGATTTTTCAAATACGTCTGCTCCCACGCGGCGCGTTCATAGAGCAACATTTGCAGCTCGTCTTCAATTAAGCCTTCGGAATCCTTCGCCGCTTCATCGAGTTTCATAGACCAACTGCGGACTTCCTGATCGGCGGACAGATTGCCGAGTTTGTTATTGGTTTTTTCGATAACACTCACCCGCTGCTCCGCCAACTTGCATACGTCGGTGGGAAAATTCTCGATTGATTGTTGCGCGGAAGAGTTTTCATTGGTGAGGTTCGGATATTTTCGGCAAACGGCGGCGAGAGCTTCCAAATCTTTTCGCCACGCTTCCTGATCTGCGGCACTGCCCGTAAAAGAATCGCCGTGATCGTAAAACTGCGGGTTGTAGGCATTGGCAAGTATCTTGACCGTTCTCATATACGGTTCCGCTTCGTCCGCGAAGTCGGCGCGAAGGAGTTTCTGCCCGTTGTCATCGTCCTGCATCCGTTCCCACGTTTTCAGGCTGATAAGTTCTTCGAGCTTTGCCTTATAAACATTGTAATTGCCCGCGCCGTAACGAACAACCGCCGAATCGCCGCTAATCGAATCAATTCTGAGCTGTTTATTCGGGTCTTTAGGATTAATGACAACATCACCGACGCGAAAAGTTTCAATCGGCGTGGTTCCGGGCGGTTTCGGCGGCTCGAATAATTTCAGGTCTTTCAACATATAATTCTTTGAATCGCCGGGTCTTTCGCTAAATCGCACCGTCGCCGTATCTTCATATTTAATCTCTCCGATATAGCCTTTCCTTCCGTCGGGCGTAACAACCGTATCGCCTAGTCCAAGGGTTACAGATTGCGCCGCCGCGCCGATTGCCAGTGCAAACATCAAGAGTGCGACGAACATAAGTTTTCTTTTCATTGTAATTTTGTTTTTCATTTGATTTTTCTCCTATTTTGCACGAATAAATTTCCCGTTTTGTTTGTCCCAATCGAGATAAATCGGTCGCGCCGACTCGATAAGTTTTTGCAGTTCGTCGCCAACTGTTTCTGCCGCGTCGTCTTCGAGATAATCGCAGATTTCCAAAGAAACTTTCATCCGCGTTCCGTTTCGCGGCGGCTCGAAATGATAAGAAATCGAGTTTTCTTTAATGATTTTCAAAAGCCGTTCGGCGGATTGCGGCGCGTCCCAGAACATTTTCAAATTCATCGCGGGCATAACTTCTCGTCTAACTTCCGTCCAACGATTACCGACGCGCCGCAGAAAAAAAGTTTCGTATTCCTCGCAGACCGAATCGCTTTTCAAATTGAAAACGACAAGTAGCGGCGGCTTCGTCTGACTTTTAAAAAGAGCCGCCTGAAAAACCGGAAATGCCGCCTCAAACTGTTCCGGCGTTACCGGATAATCCGTGAAAGCCGCCGCGTAACCGTTTTTCTCGTCAACAGTGATGTTTTTCGCCGTCGGCTTCGGAAAATCGCCCGTCGCAGTGATGTATTTTTCAGGCAGATTCTTAATGTAGTCGGCGATGCTCCAATCGTCCGCCATTCGTTTTTGTGCCGACGCGGAAAACGCCGCGACGATAATAAAAATCGCTGTCAAAATAATTTTCTTTGAATACATAATTTTTCTCCCGATGCGAATCCGATCCGCGTTTTCGACGCTTTTTATTAAAGATCAAAACCCCATTTCTTTTTCAAAGCCTTGTCTTTGCGGCACCCCGAAAGCGGTTTTGAATATGATTTCCTGACTTCCAAAACGTATTTCGTTTCCGCGTCAACGCGCACTTCAAAACACGCGCAACCGTGACCGTAACTGCCGTTCGGTCCCTCGACCCATTGCCCTTTTTTGAATTTCGGAAACGCGAAATCATCCAATTGATAACCGCCCTGCACACCGAAAATCCATTCGTCATCGCGGTCGTAAAGCCAATAATTCGCCGGTGTCGGATTTTCAAACCAGCCGCAACGTATTTTAAAGTCTTCGTCATTTGGCGAAGTTTGACCGTTGACATTAATCAAACCGATAAAAACTAATACGGCAGCAGCCGTAAAAATCTTTAGAGTTTTTATGCTCATAATTTCTTCGCTAACTAAAAGTTTGCTGCCGGAAAATCCTGAAGTGTCGTTGGTCGTCCAATCGGTCGCCGTCGCCACTATTTGCGTCCGAAGTGTCTGCTATCGAATTAACCGAAAACGCCGCCGGTTGCAGAGTGCCGACGATGAAAAAAATGTAATAGTATGAGAATAAATCTGTTTATTAAAATGATGATTTATCGCATTATTTTTTTCTCCTGATTTTTTGCTTTGCCGCATTAAAAATTGTATCTTCATTGAAGAAAATAAGTCATTTGGTTTTTGTGAGGTTTTTATAAGTTTTACCTAATGTCTAATAAACTCAACTATTTATATGAATTTGAAAATTTTCGTCTCGACGCGGAAAACCCGACTCTGCGGCGCGACGGAAAACTCGTTTCAATTACGCCCAAGGCACTCGAAACTTTAATTTTGCTGGTCGAAAAAAAAGGTGAAACTGTTTCGCGTGATGAATTGCTCGACACTATCTGGAAAGATACTTATGTTGAAGAAAGCAACATCAACTACACGATCTCGCTTTTGAGAAAAACGCTCGGAAACAAGGATTTGATTCAGACAGTTCCACGCCGGGGTTATCGTTTTGTCGCAGATGTCGAACAAATCAGCAAAGACGAAAAAGTTTCTGTTGCCGAACCGCAAACAATTCTCGAAACTCAAAAATTAAAAAAAAGTCCGGTGTTTTTAGCCTTAACAATTACAAGTATTTTGCTTTTGGGAGTTTTCATTTTTGCGTGGAAGAGCGAATCTTCCGGCGGAAAAATACGGGAAATTTCATCACAGGCGGAAGAATCTTTGCAGGCGTATAAACGCGGAAAAATGATTTTAGACGATAAAGACGTTGATAACCGCGCTCAAAAAGCTCTCGACGAATTTCAGCAGGCGGTTACATTAGACCCGACTTCCGCGCTCGCTTACACCGGACTTGCGGAAGCATTTCTCTCGAAAGCAGTTTCGATGCCGAATAACGAAAGTCCTGAATTTTATGTCGGAGCAAAAGCGGCGACGGAAAAAGCCTTCGCGCTCGACGATAATTTGTTTGAAGCGTTTCTGGTCAGAGGTTGGTTAAAACGTAATAAGGATTGGGATTGGAGCGGCGCAGAAACCGATTTACACCGTGCAATCGAACTCAAACCCGACAGTGGAATGGCGCATTATCGTTATTCGCAACTGCTTGCGGGCATCGGCAGACATTCCGAAGCCATCGCCGAAATAAACAAAGCCGTCGCGCTCGATCCGTTTTCGGAAAGGATTATCAGCGGATATTTTCCGCTGCTCGAAAGTGCCGGACAATACGATGAAGGGTTAAAATTGGCTGAAAAACATCTGCAAACCAACAGCAAAAATCCGTTCACCCGACGCGCTTTGAGTACATTTCAATACCACACCGGCGATTACGCCAAAGTGATCGAAAACGGCGAAATCGCACTTGGAGGATCGAAAAAACATAATTATGCGTGGTTTTCCCTGCTGGCGGCGGCATACACAAAAACGGGACAGCCGCAAAAAGCCGACAAAATGCTGAAAAAACTCGAAATCCAATCGCACACCGACAAAAAGGCTTTATATTCATTGGCGATGAATTACGTTGAACTCGGACACACCGAAGAAGCGGTTACCGCGCTCGAAAAATGTTATGAAGTCCACGAACAAAGAATGCTTTGGGTTTCCGTCGAACCACGTTTTGAGAACATCAGAAACGAGCCACGCTTTCGTGAATTATTGGCGAAAATGCGTTTGAATTAAAGAATTACCGCATAAAAATATTTAGCATAGGCTTTATTCACAATTAGTAAGAGCAAGAAATTTATCACAGATCCTCACAGATAAACTCAGATGAAAAGAAGATAAGACTAAACACATAAAATTCCTATCTTTTCTTTATCTCGTGTTCATCCGCGCAAATCTGCGGCTAAAATTTCTTATTCCACATTCACGAAATCCGTTCCCGTTCGACCGAAGGTTTCGGGATGATACATCTCTTCGGCTTTCGCGGGCGGCACGACGAATTGTCCGGGCGTGGTCGCTCTCGCAACATAAGAATAATTATAAACGCCTTCCCAAAGTAATGAACTAAAGGCTTCAGCGCGTTCGTCACGAAAGTTTTGGTGTTCAAACCACTGACCGCGCCAATTGTAAAAGCCGCGCCCGTAACTTTGTGAGCCGTATTCGATAACGGATTTGTTTTCATTATCTTGCGGAACGACTTCGGTAACGGCTAAATCGGGATTTAGAATTTCCAAACCTGCGGGAAGCGGATCAACCAAAGCGACGTGATAACGCCGCGCCTGTGCAACCATCGTCAGACGGACGCGAACTCTTGCGCCGGATTTGAATGTCCAAGTTCCGTCGGTGTTTTGTTTCACATCGTCAGCGTTGTCTATCGCTTCGTATTTCCTCAATACCGTAAAACCGTAATCGGCGGGAGCGAGATTCAGATTTTTCGGCGCGTATTTCAGACCAATGCGATAGTAAAGCCGTCCCGCGCCTTGTTTATCTAAAATCAGATTCGGCGTTCCGCTTTGTTCGAGCAGATAATTCATCGGAATATTCAAAAGATTTGAATCAACCGAACGACCTTTGAAGGTTTGTTCTCCCGCGTAAGTTTGTCCGAGCCAAACTTTCGTCACGAAATCGGGCGTAACTTTTTCGTAAGTTTCAAAATATTTATCCAAAGCCAATAAAATAAAGACATTTTCCTGCGTGTTTGCCCAACGTCCTTTTGTTCGATGATCAAGAAGTCCGCGAACTAATTTGGGAATCAAATCATTATTCGGATCGGCTTTCAAAAGTGCTTCGAGCAAAACACCGTCGGCGCGGCGGTTTGAATACATAATCAGCCACGCATTATCGCCGTAATCGGTAACGAAATTTGCGGCTGCCGCCGTTTCGGTTGTGCGGTTCATCAAAAATCGTTTGATATTTTCGACTTCCGATGCAGAATCTTTATCATCCGCCAAAACCGACATAATCCAGCCCAACGCTTCAAACGGCATTTTTTCAATTGTGGCTTCCGCCAATAATTTCTTGGCTTTTGCCGCGTCTTTGTCATTCATCAAATCGCGGACATAGAGCGCGTAAGCCGAAATCGTCCAACGAACTTGCTGCGGATAATATTCTTCATAATGCGATTCGATGTTTTTCAAATACGGCTTAACCTTCGTCAACATTTCTTCGGGAACTTGATAGCCTTTCGCCTTTGCCAAAACCAAAGCGTGCGCGGCGTGAACGGTTACAAACGGGAATTTGTAACGCTCGCCGTCTTTTTTCCACATTCCGAAATAGCCGTTGTCGTTCTGGCGCGATTGCAAAATCTCGACATCTTTGGCAAAACGCGCTTTTAAATCCGCATCACTTGGCAATTCCTTTGCCTTGAACGCTTTCAAAACGTCCTGCAAAGCGGCAATCGAAATCATCCGCGAGGCGACTTGTTCGGTGCATTCAAACGGATAAGTTTGCAGATAAATAAACGCATCGGTCAATTCCTGCAATTGCGTTGATGAAGTCGTAACTTCCAAACCGCCGAATTGCGGATAAACGTCGTTTGGAGCTTGAATCGGCTGGACAATCGCGCCGTTTTCGTCGGTTGTGCCGTAAGTCGCAAACGCTTCGCTCGTTGCAGGAGTCCAAACGGGCAGTTCAATTTCCGCCGCGTCGGAAAAATTGCCCGAAGTTGCGGCGAATTGGAAACGCGCCGTTCCAGCTTTGTCCGCCGAAACCGGAAAACGAACTTCGGCGCGGTCATTAGCTTTTATCAAAACACGCTTGCCGTTTTCGCCGATCAATTCGGCATTCGTCGCACGAATTGCGACATCAACCGTCAAATCTTTGTCGGTTTGATTTTGAACGACAACCGGAAGTTCAACTTTGTCGCCGAAATTCATAAAGCGCGGCGCAGACGGACGCACCATCAAAGGCTGTCGCGCCGTGATATTCGATTCACCTTTGCCGAACGATTTCGCTTTTGTAACCGCCACCGCCATCACGCGATAGCGCGTCAGATTGTCGGGCAGTTTGACATCAACCGTCGCTTTGCCGTTCGCATCGGTTTTGACATTCGGCGCGAAAACCGCAAGCGCGTCGAAGTTTTGGCGGAGATTTATTTGTGGTTGCGATTCTCCAATTGTTGGTGTCGAATTACGCGAGTCAGCAGATGATCTCATTTTAGCATTTCCAACAACACTGGCGGATGTTGAAATTTCATACAATCCAAAACTTGGCGCAGTTTCTCTTTTATTCATCGATAATTGATTAACATCTTCAGGATTTCCCAAAACGACATCTTTCCGCGAATGATAATCGGTTACGCCTTCTTCGCGTTCGGTGTAAAAAGTGCCGAGCGGATTTGAAATATCGTAATTCGACAGTGCCAAAATTGATTCGTCAACAATGACAACGGCGACTTCCGAATCGGCGACGGGTTTGCCGGCGTTGTCTTTGACCGTAACCGCAACTTTTGTCGCGTCGCCGGGCGCAAGAGTTTTTTCAAGCGGATCGGCGGAAACATTTAATTTGCGTGAATCGGTTGAAATCGAAAGATTTATCGCGCCCGTCGCAAAAGCCGGACGTTTCGCCAATTTTTCGTCAACTTCTCCTTTGTCGTTGGTGCGGACAGTTGCGCCCGTCAAATCAATTTGCGCGTAAATATTCGGCAGATATTTTTCTTCGAGCGGAATCCGCAAAATCGTCGAAGTTTCCTTCATCGAAAAACGCTCGGTTTTAACGATTCCGTCGCGCCGCAAAGTCAGAACGCCTTCGGCATTCGGAAACGGCGAAATCACCAGCAGTTCCGCGACATCTCCCGCCGCATAATCTTTTTTGTCGGGAATAATCTGCGCTTCTTCCTGTTCGACAGTGCGTTTCGGCTCGGTTTGTCCGCCCGGAATCCAAACCGTCAATTCGCTTTCATTCGGGAGTTCTCTATCATCCAAAACACGCGCCGTAATTGTGTAACGTCCGCCTTGTTTCGCCGTAAATGTGCATTTGTTTGCTTTGTCGGCGGATTTTATTTGACAATTCTGCTCGTCAATCGCAACTTCTTTCCATTCGCCTTTGTCAAAACGCCAATCTTTCAATTCGGCTTTGATGTTGAGATCACGGTTGGCGAAAAGATTGCCGTCAATATCGGTAACGATTGATTCGACAACAATATTTTCGCCTTTTCGCACAAAATTTCGCGGCGTTTTGATGCCCACATAAAGCGACGACGGATGTACGAGCAAATTTGTCGCGCCCGCAAATGTCTGCCGATTAACGTCCTGCACCGAAGCCGAAGCCGAAACATTATACGGGCGCGGCGGATTTGCCAATTCAAAATCAATCTTCAAAACGTGCTTGCCGCTTGCGTCGGTTACGCCTTTGAAATTTTCGGTTGTCGTTTCGTTGTAATTTCCGTTGTAAGAACGCCACCACGGAATCCAAGTTCCGAATGTGTAATCGTCGCGGTTCGGCGGCGTGTAATTCGTCGGTGTAGAAGTTACCGTCCAATTAACATCGGCGTTCGCCAAACTGCCGCCCGCGTAATATTTCGCTTCGACGGCGACGTTTGCCGAACCTTTTACGAAAAACGGTGCTTCGGTTTCCGCTTTTGCCGTAACTTCAAATTCCGGTCGTCGAAATTCCTGAATCTGAAAACCTTCCTGCGTTTGTTTTCCTTCTAAACTGCTGTTCGTCGAAAGTTCGATGCGCGAATAACCGAGATTGGCGTTGTCGGGCAGTTTAAACTTGAAATCAAACGCGCCGAAAGCATTTAGATTTGTTGTTCCATTGCCGATTTCGTTGCCGCGCGAATCGTAAATTTTGTAATTCAAACCGCTCGCTTTGTCGCCGATTTGCGCGATGTCGCCCAATTTACCGCCTTGAAAAACGCGAATATAACCTTTGACCGCGACTTCTTCCTTCGGGCGATACATATTGCGGTCGGTAAAAACAAACCAGCGCAGCGAATCATTTTGCGGTTTCTGAAACCAATTTCCCTGCTGTTGATAATAATAATCGGTATTTTCCGGCAAAAACGCGACATCTTTTCCGCGTTTTGCAATCAAAATATTCTGCTGTTTCGCCTGATTTTTCGGCAAAGACAGACGCAAAATTCCATTCGCACCCGTCTGATTCGTCTGCGCTGCTTCGATTGTTTCGATTTCGGCAAATTTCTCCGAATCAACCGGATTTTCCGGCGCGACAAAACTCATCGCCCAATTCCACCAACTCGAAACGGTGCTTTGATTTTCAACTTCCGAACTTTGAACTTTGAACTTTGAACTTTGAACTTGCGCCGCGCCGCCATTCGGATAAATCGTCAAATCAACGTCGCTCAATGGTTTGCCGGTTTTCAAATCCGTCGCAAAACCGACGAGTTCCTGATTATCAACAAAAGCATCAAGCCCGATATTCGTCGCTTCCGCCCACGCGAAAACGCGGCGATTGTAAGCGCGGACTTCAACAGTTTTGCTCGAATCTTCGACGGGCTCGACATCTAAAATCAAATTGCCGAAATTGCCGTCTAAAAATTCTGTCAAATCAAGTCGCGTTTCAATCAATTCGTCCGGCTGATTTTTTAGCGAAACCGTTTTTTCGGAAACCAAATTGCTCGGAATCGTTGGCTTTTTAACTTTGTCATCATAATTTATGCGCCTGACATATTCCTGAAACTGCGTCCAATCATTCGGCTGAACTTTGTAGATTCTTACCTTTAACTGCTTGAAATTTGTCGAATAAACCGAAAACGCCGGTTTTGAATTCGGGTCAAGCACGACAAAATTTCCGCCCTGCGAATATAAAGACTGCGGCATCGCGCCGGTTTTGAAAACTGTTTTTACGTCTTGTCCGAGCGTTTGCCCAAAATCGTCTTTCAACGCGCCGCTGACTGTTACGGTGAAAGTCTTTCGCGCCGGTTTTAAGCCGTCAATTATTATCGAATTGCCGCTCGGATAAATATTTAAATTTTCAATATTCGGCTCGATTTTTACCTGCGATTTATCAAAACTTTCCGTATCAATCGGATTTGAAAACTCCAAACGCCAACTGTCATAAGGCGCACAAGTCGTTTCGCTCTGATTGTAACCGCAAAAACTTTTGACAAACTTCATTGCGCCGTAAGTTTTAAACGAAAAACTCTGCGCTTCGGTCGTCGTCAAAGGTCCTTCGGCAGACGGCGTTCCTTTTTGAATCGTCACCGTAATTTGTGAATCGGCAGGCAACGCATTTTCGATTAAACCGTCGGAATTCACTGCGCGAAAAGCCAGCCAGCGATTCGGCTGCGCTTGTTTTACATAGTAAGAAATACTTTCGTTTTTGCTGATTTCATCTTCTGTGGCAAGGCGAATCGAAATTTTTCTGCCGTTTGAAGCAACGGAAATCGTTTTGATAACTTCGTTCGGATTGATTTGCTGGTCAAACGAAACAAACATCAGCGCGTCGCGTCGTGTCGTCTGATTGTTTGATGGAATCATCGTTTCGACTTTCGGCGGCGGTGTCGTAAATGTCCAAACGACATCTTTATTCAAAGTTTGTCCATTGATTGATTTCGTTCCGGCGGGAATTCGTGCGGTGAATTTCGTCGCCATCGGAAAGCGCGTTTTGGTGTCGAACATCAAAGTTTTCGTTCCGAGCCAACGCCAATTTCCTTCCGGCAAAGACGAAACTTCAACCGGAACTGTCTGTGCGGCTTGTTCCTGCGAAGTGACGGCGATCATCGGCTGTGAAAATGTAACCGACAAATCCGGCGCGAGTTTGACCGCACCTTCGGGCGAAAATCGCAAAACTTCTAAATTTTGATTGTTGGAAATCTTCGGTGTGCCGCGCTGTTCGTCGGACGGAAATTTTACGGGAATTTGTTTGCCCGTTTTCGGCGGAGGCAAACTTCCCATCCGTTTCGCAAAATCGGTTTTATCGTCGGTTTGTTCTTTGATCGGCGGAATACGTTTCAACAAATCCGACGTTTCACCGACCGAGAGCGGATCGGTTTTGGCGGGCGGCGTAACCTGTCGCGCTTCCGCGCCTTCCGCACCTTGGGAAAGCCGAAATTGCAGTCCGTTCTTTGTTTGATTCATATTTGTCTGCGCCGACTTTCCGCGAACCGCCTGCGCCCTGAGCGAGAACGGCGCAATCGCACCGAGATAAATTGTTAAAACCAACACACTTGAAATCAATTGTTTCATCATAAACTAAATCCTCACGTAACGGGGTTTGAGCGTCCGAGCCGGAAAATGGTTGTGTCGCGCTCTCATCATAATCCACATTGCGGCGGCAAACCAGATGCGTTTTATGCAAGATAATACCATCAATTAGTTGAACGCAAAGTTGGTTTTGATCTTGCAAAAGAAAAAAGTTCAGGTAACAGTCCTGCTCTAATTCTTATCCTTGAAGAGCTGAAATTTGAAGCAGGGCTGTGTATTTGTTTGTTAAATAAATAATTTCAACCATAATTTCGTCAATCTGCGATTTTACCTAAACAGCATTATGAAACTGAAAAGAACTGCCGGGATATTTCTATTGCTGCCCGCATTGATCCTGACTCTCGCTTCAGCTTGCCGTCAAACGGGACAAATTGATTTACTTTCCGAAATTTTATCAATCAAATATTACGCCTTTAATGCTTCAAACAGACGGGAAAATTCTGGCGGCTGACTATGCGATTAGTCTCAAAGACCCGACCGAAACCAGATTTGTAGTTGGACGATACTCGTCTGATGGGAAACTCGACGAGACATTTGGAAAACCCAGATTTATCATTTCCGATTTTAACATCGGCGAAAAGGCATTTCAAAATTAAGCCTTCAATCAAACAAACGATTATTGGTCGTTGAACTGATAAACTCAAACACCTTTTCTTCTTTCGCTATTTTTTATAGGATTTTTTTTTCGCCGTTCAATGTCTTTTTGTTCTTTGCACCAATAAATATAGAATAGAGAATCACTAAATACACAAAATAAAAAAACCAGTGAGAACTGATTAAAATTCTCACTGGTCTTCGATTTCGGAAAATATTATGAAATGCACCCGGCATGATTCGAACATGCGACTCCTTGATTCGTAGTCAAGTACTCTATCCAGCTGAGCTACGGGTGCATAAAGCGAATAATTAGACTACAAAGGTTGTGCGATTGTGTCAAGTTAAACAATTATGAATTGGCAATTAGCTTTTTAAGCTTTAATTAGAGCGCATAATTATAAAACTCAATCAATCGAAAAAACTAAATGTCCGACATCAAGTGCCGAATCTCCGTTCTCGCCCCACATTTGCGTCGTCAGTCCGCCGTCCGAACTTCTCAGAACATAAAATGTGTGATTGATTTTCCTGTAAACGCTTATATCTTGTATTCCATCTCCATCATAATCGCCTCTGATCGGCTGATCATTTCCTTCGCTTCTCAAGCCGTAACCGAATCCGACGGCTTTCGAATTGTTACTTGCCGGATCGAGAATATACCAAACCATCGGAGTGATATTCGGACGAACCGCGACAAAATCGGCTTTGCCGTCTCCGGTGTAATCGGCTGGCTGAAGAGAATAATCATTTTTGTGTCCCCATTGACGGGTTAAAACCAACTTTCCGGTTTCCACATCGCCGATATAATAAGTGAGAGCTTCATTCGTATCGTATTTATTGGTAAAAACAAGCTCGTCTTTTCCGTCTCCGGTAAAATCCGCCCCGAATAAAGGTTCGCCTCCGCGAAAGCCGAAGTTGACAGCTTTCATAATATTGGTGCTGCTGCTGAGAATATACCAAGTCAGACTGTTATCGGCATTATAGCGAATGACGGTGTAATCCAACTTGCCGTCACCGTCATAATCGCCTTGAACTTTCGCGTTATCGGCATTTGTCCCCCAAGATGCTGTTCGAGCAAGCGTGATTCCTCTGCTGCCGGTCGGAAATTCAGCCGTATAAAAAACGCCCTGCGGATCTTTTCGCCAAACAGTCAAATCGGTTTTGCGGTCGCCGACGTAATCACCCGGCAGAATAACATCTGGAAGGCTGCCGTAATCGAAAATACGAATAAATGCCTGATTCGGGACGGGACTCGCCGGATTGCCAAGAATTTTCCACCTGTAATTGTCATCCGATGAATGAAGAGCCGTGCGGATTACAACCCAATCGGTTTTGCCGTCGCCTGTAAAATCTAAATATGTGCCTTTGTTAGTTTGAGCGTTAGCAGTTTTTAACGCTCCGAAAGACAGAATTAAAAGTACGGTGAAAGCGAGAAATTTAAATAGTGGTGATAAAGATTTTTTTTGTTTTTTTGCGGGCATTTATTTTCTTCTCCAATTGATGTGAATTGTGTTGGAATTCTCCTAAAATGAATTGTTCACATTGGAGAAAAATGTCAGAAATTCGATTGAGTGAACTAAAAGTGAAAAAGCCAATTTTCTTACGGCAAATTATCGCTCACTACGGTTTTCATTTTTTCAATCCAATAATAAATCTTATTTCCAGAAAGGTAAAGATTTTTATCGAGGAAAAAAAATCTAGTTTATTTAAATTTTATGTAAACCGTGAAAGTTTGGTTTTAAGCTCTCAATATCTCATTTTGCATAATAACCCTGCCGCGTTCTTGAGATCAGTTCGGGATTGTTGACATCAACCCTTATTTCGCGCCATTTGCCGTCGCGTTTATCGTTGGACGATTGGTATTCGACCGTGTACAGCGTTCGCAAATCCGCCGCGACCGCCGCGTATAGTTTGCCCATTTCTTCCAGTCTGTTAATAGTATTAAGAGTTCCGCCGGAACGTTTCGCCAGAATTTCCAAACGACTGCGGGCAGCGGAAAACATAGCCACCTGAGTCGGGGTCGGGTCGGCGAGTTTGGTCGGATCGCCGGTCGGCAGTGCGAGCGGGTAAATGGTGATGCCCTGCGCGTCGGTTTTATTCAAAACTTCAACGAGCGCACTGCTGTCCGCCGGTTTGAGAGCGGTTGAAATTTCCGATTGATTAACTTTTTCCAGAGAATTACGATCATCGTTTTGCAAGGAGGAATCAACACCGTCGGTTAAAACGATGATTGCCTTGCGCCGTTTTCCCTCTTTGGCTAATTTGACGAGCGCGAAGTCAATCGCTTTGTAAAGCTGCGTTTTGCCGCGCCCATTGGCGACGTTGATAGAGTTTAAGATAATCCGCCGGTCGGTTGTAAAGTCGTTCCGCAAATTAACTTTGTCGTAAAATTCGACAACCGAAACGCGGTCGTCCGGCGCGAGCGCATCTACAAAACGACTCGCCGACTGTTTGATGGTTTCACGAAAACCGAGCGTCGAACCGCTCATATCGAGCAGCATCACGACGCTGAACGGCGCAATGGTCGGCTCGAACTGCGCTATTTGCTGCTTCACGCCGTCTTCATAAACCGCGAAGTTTTCTTTACCGAGTTTTGTAATCGGTCGCCCTTTCTCATCAACCACCCCGATATTCAAGCGCACGACGGACGAATCTACTTTGATAATTTCGTCAACCTGCGCCGAAACAACCGTAAAACTCAAAATAATAACAAAGAATAATAAAATTGACTTTGGAAATTTCATAATAAAATATTAACCTTTGAGACGCTTTAAGGCGAAGTTCGGTTGCATCTACATTGTTTGCATTTTTTTCTTAACATAAACCGGTTTTTGCTTTATAATATTTTACAGCCGACACAAATTTACAATTTACATTCAAATTGTAAACTTCAAGTCAAAAAGGAATAATTTATGCCTTACAAGCCCAAGTATTGCTGTCAATGCGCGGACAAAATTGAAAGAGTTGAGTGGAAGCTGACGACCAGCCGGAGATTTTGCGAACTTTGTGAAACCGAGTACAAAATTTACGATTTCCTGCCGCGTATCGTCATAGTAACCGGAATTTTATTCGGTATCCTGGGGTTCGGGACATATTGGGGGCAGTCCGGAAAATCACTTGAAACGGTGCCGAAACAATTAGCCGCCATCTCACCGTCGGCAAATAAAAACAATTCTCAACGGGCGATTGCCGCGCAAGTTTCGACCAACAACATCGTTCCGGTTTTAGGACAGCCGCCTGACTCCGTAACCGGCGACGTAAAAACGCCGACTGCACCTTTCGCCATGAAAAGCGAGAAACAAAAGTTGACCGGTGCCGCTGTCGAACCGCCGCTTGAAAAGATTTATTACTGCGGCGCACAAACCAAAAAAGGTTCGGCGTGTACCCACAAAGTCAAAGGCGGCGGACGATGCTGGCAGCACACCGGACAACCGGCGATAGTCGCTCAGGAAAAACTGCTGATCGTCCAATGAGAAGTTTAGAATTTTATTTATCGCGAAAGTTTCTGATTTTCAGATAATTGAACTTTTTGTTAAAATTTACGTTTTTGAAATAGAAATCATCAAAAAAGTTGGTAGGATATTAATATGAAACCGATTGCACCGAATACTTTAATACAGAATCGTTATCTCGTCGTCCATTTGATCGGTAAGGGCGGAATGGGAGAAGTTTATCTTGCAGTTGATCAGCGGCTTGGAAGTGCCGTTGCGCTCAAGCGAACTTTTTTTTCTGACGACGAGCAGCTCGGCAATGCGTTTGAACGTGAGGCGCGAACGCTGGCACGTCTCCGGCACCCTGTTCTGCCGAAAGTCAGCGACCATTTCACCGAGCAGGGGACGCAGTATTTAGTGATGGAGCATATTTCGGGCGAAGACATTTCGAAACGACTCGAATCAAACAAAAAACCTTTTCCGCTCAGTTGGGTCTTGTTTTGGGCGGATCATCTGCTTGATTCGCTGACTTATCTGCATACGCACGAGCCGCCGATTGTTCACCGTGACATCAAACCGCAAAATTTAAAACTGACCGATGAAAACAATATCGTTCTGCTCGACTTCGGACTTTCAAAAAGTTCCGGCGGCGAAACGCGAATTTCAACATCGGGAAGCATCGTCGGCTACACGCCGCACTACGCTCCGATGGAACAAATTCGCGGTACCGGAACTGACGGACGCAGCGATATTTACGCACTTTCGGCAACTCTTTACCAGATTTTAACCAATGTCGTTCCGGCTGACGCGCTGACCCGCGCCGATGCGATCATTAACGGAATGACTGATCCGATCAAACCGCTGAACGAAATTAACCCGGAAGTTTCGGAAGCGGTTTCAGAGGTCATAATCAGGGGAATGGGCATTAGTCAGGATAGACGGTTTAGCACTGCCCGCGATATGCAGAAAGCACTGCGCGACGCATATTCAAGAACCAAAAATGATGTTCCGTCGCAAACGGCTTCGCTCAATGAAGTTAAGGCGGAAACTCAGCCTTCGCAAAAAGTCGAAGAGGAAGTTCAGTCATCGCAAATGGTTACCGAGGTAGTTCCCGTTCCCTCGCCGGTGCCGATTGAACCGGCTCCCGTCCAGACGCAGGCTCCGGTGTCTCAGCCGGTTGAAGCTGCAACGGCTTCGGGTGAACAAAATTTTGATACGTATTCGGTATCGCTGCCTGTTGATGCGGAACCGGCGCAGGACTTTGACGCTACTCTCCGTTACGATGAAGATTTACACGGGTCGGCTCCGAAACAGTCCAATATTCAGACCGAGGTTTTTATCGCCGGTTCGTCGCCGGAAATCACGGCGGCTCAAAACGGTCATTATGATGAGGAAGACGCGCCGGCGAACGTTCATAATTTTGATGACGACAGCGAAAGTTTCGAGCAAAACAATGATTCTGCCGCGTTCAATGATTTTGAAAATTTCGGGGACGGTAATTTTACGCCGGGTGCGACTGTTCCGCTGTTCACTTTGGACGACCGGAAAGATGAAATGACATCGAACGCTTCGGGACCCGACAGTTTTTCGGCGGGCGCTGCAGCATCGGCGGCAACCTATGTTCCGCAGCAAAGTTTTTCTTCGCCGACCGATTTTAAGAAAGATAATAAATTGGTGCCACCAATCAATAAACAAAAACCTTCGGGTAACGGAATGGCGATTGCGGGCGGGGTTGGCGCATTTTTGTTGTTGGTAATTGGGGCGGTCGCCGTCGGTTGGTATATGTTTAGCGGTGCAGACACAACCGTCAAAGACAATGTTCCGGCGGCAGTTCCGCAGGCGACAATGGAAATTTCTCCGACCCCGGAACCGACTTTGGAAGCCGTCACTCAAGACAATGCAAACAGCAGCACTTCCGGGTTGACCGACGATGTTAATGCAAATACCAGCGACGATAAAAATACAGCTTCGGTAAAAGCAGATGATCCGGTACTGAAGATTCCGGGCGGTCAGACGAGTGACCCAAATCCCAGAAGAGAACGGGAGACAGTTCCGCCGCCGCCATCGGGCAGAGATAACAGTGTCAAACAATCATCGTCAGCAGGGACGACGACCCCGACATCTTCGCCCATAGTGAAAAAAACTCCTGAGCCGAAAAAGACACCCTTTAAATACGATCCGACAAAAGTTATTCCGTGATTCGGGAGATTATAAAAATGATTAAAAATAAAGTTACAAAAATAATCGGTTCCTTTTTAATATTAATTTGTTTGTTCGGTCTGTCAGTCGAAATTCAAGCCCAGAAGAAACCGACCGAAAAAGCGAAAAAAGCCGCTGCTCTGGGCGACAGTCTGTTCGGTCGCAAAGATTACCGTAATGCCGTCAGCAAGTATGCCGAAGCGATTGAAATCTCGCCTGATTATGGTTACGCCCATTTTTGGAAGGGCTACGCCCATTTTTATCTAAACGACTATGAATTATCCGCCGCTGAACTTAATAAGGCGTTTGAGCAAGGTTTTCAGCCGCTGCAAATTTATAAATTACGCTGGTTCGTCAACTTTAACCTCAAGAATTATGATGCGGCGTTAAGTGATGTTCAAAAAGGCATAATTTTAGACCCGAACAATCCAACTTTCAGTTTAGGGGTCGCGGATATTTATCACGCTAAGGGTGAATATCAGAAATCAATTGACGCTTACAAGAAAGCCCTGCTGCTCGACCCGAAAAATGGCGACGCTTATTATTATATGGCGGTTGATTATGCTCAACTGAACGACAATCAAAAACAGCTTGAGTCGGCTTTGGAAGCGATTAAGTATAATACGAACTTTGTGGGCGAAACATTTGCCTTGGTTGGAGATGCCCAGTTGAAAGACGATAAAAAAGATGAAGCGATCAAGGCTTATCAGCGGGCGTTGAACGTTAAACCGGAGATGGCTGACGTATATGTCAAACTTTCCAATATTTATTACAGTCAGAATCGCTTGAAGGATGCCATAGACATCGCCGGCAAAGGTGTCAAACTGTTTCCTGAAAATGGTTATTTGTACACAAATTTGAGTATATATTATTCAGTTCAAAATCGTAATTTCGAGGCAATCAACAATGCAGTCAAAGCCACTGAATATCTCAAAGACAAACCGGAAGCCTTCACCGTTTTGTGCCGCGCTTACAATGACACGGCGCAGTATGCCGAATCTATCAAATACTGCACGGATGGTTTGAATATTAACCCTGACGATGGAGAAATGAACTTTTATCTCGCCCGCGCTTATTCATTAACGAATAAAAACAACACGGAAAAGGCAGCCCCTTACTATAAAAAAGCGGTCGAGAATTTGACAAAATTCTCCGCTGACAATCCCGATGATGCCAACGGATTTTATTTGCTGGCAAACGCCTATCTGGCAGATTCGCAGCCGGACAAAGCGATTACGGCATTCAGAAAGAGTTTGGAACTCAATCCGAAATTAGCCAAGGCTTATTACAATCTCGGCTATACTTATTTTTTATCGCAGGATATGCCTTCTGCCCGCGCCCAATATGATGCGCTGCTCAAAATTGACGCGAAATTAGCGGAGAAATTAAAGCAGGTGATTGATAAAAAGTGATTTTCGATAAATAGGATTCAACTTTTTAACATAAACAGCCGCTCAAATCATCAATGATTTGAGCGGCTTTTGCGTTTGAATACTAATCAGCCGAAAATTGATCTCGACGGGAATTCAAAATGATTGCCCATCAAAAAATATGCCAGATTCGGGCTGTCGTGCGAACGGTCGTAACCGACGAGTTCGACGTATGCACGCCCCCTGATGTCTTCGCCGTTCGCTTTTCCGGTCACTTCACACGCTCCTTCCCAATAAATAATCATCGTCGTTCCGCGCGTGTCGAGTTCTTGATTTTCCATTACCGGTGTGATTATTAAATCTAGATCAAACTTGGGAACTTTGACTTTCCAACCGCTCGGATACGTTGCCTTTGTGTTTGGACTTTTCCAGAAGCCGGTCGGTTCGATTTTAAAGTCAGTGTGAGAAAGCGGCGTAAATTCTCCGTCTTTAGCGACGAACGTGCCGCTTGAAAACTCCGACACGCCGCCCGCGCCGTTGCGAAGCTGGTAACACATCAGTTCGGTGTCGTTGGTCAGTTGAATCGAAAACCAATCCCAGCCCTTTTGATTTTCAGTCGGTGTCCACGTTCCGAATTCCCGATCCATCCACGCCGAACCGTGAAAATGTTCGGTTTCGCCGTCCAACACGATGTCGCCTTCCGCCGCCATCCGCGAATATGTAAAATAACGCGAAGCCTGTCCCTCGTCCTTAAACGAAACGCCGTCTTTGGCGATGCCGTTCATAATCGGTTTTTTCGTCGGTTTCAGCGTCGCTTCAAAAACGACATCGCTGCCGATGGTCGCCCGCAGAATGTGTTCACCGTTCGACTCCCTGACCGACCAGTCGCCGAGCCGCAGATGATAATGTTCCTCACTGGCAGAAGCCGGTTCGTCAAAAAATCCGTTCGCACTTTTGCGGTGGGCGTAGCGAAATTTTTTGTCACCGACATCGGTCAGCGCAAAATGCGCGAAATAAATCGGATTGCCGAAAAGTCTGAGCGGCACGAGCGAAAATTTGTCTAAATCGGTGCGCCGTTTGAAAAACACGAGTTCAAAACCGAATCGCTTGCCCGAAACCGTTTCGCCGTGTCCGGTGTAATACCACCATTCGGTCTGCGAATTTTTATGCGCTGCCAAATCACGCGGCAGCGAAACCGGTTCAAATTCCGTCCCGTCGCGCAGCGTTTCGGCTTTCCCGACGAAAGAATCCGCGATTCCTTCAAAGAAATCAGTCGCGTTCTGCTCTAATTTGGTTAATATGTCCTGAAAATTATCCTGAAATGTATTTTGTTCACCCATTGATATTTGTCCTTACTTGTAAATTCTATGTTTAAAGCTATAACAATTTTGGGCGGTCGGTGGCAAGTTTGAGATAATCTAAAGTTGTTAATCAACGATAAAAGCTAACTAATAACAAGCAATTTTTTGTGGGTTTCAATTGTATCTGTAAAAATCGAAACATATCTCATTTTAGGATGCCGGTGATGGGCTTCATTTTGAAGATAAATTTTAATTGAGGTGAGGAATGATTAATTTCACAGCAGAAGCATTTATTTATTGAGATGAGTGTCAACATTGACGCTTTGGATTTTGAAAATTACCCGCACGGTGTCCGAACGCTGGTCGAGTTTGGCGGGAACGAACGGCGGCGCATAGTCGGGGTTTGTTCTTAACGCTTTTTCGAGTTCACGGACGGCGTTAATATCTTTTGAAGGTTCGACGACGGCGGCGATTTTTGCCAGACCGCTGCCGAAAACGTCGGCGACGACGACGACCTCATCGTCCTTCATTTTGCCGCGCACGATTGATTTGGTCAGCGCGACCAACGCGCCCTGCGGGTTGAGCGAAGGCGAATCGCCGGACACCGAAATTCGGGCGGCGGCAAAATCAGCCGCGCTGAGTTCAATGTCGCCTGCCGGCATCAATGGATCGGCATCTGTCAGCATTGTCGTTGTCTGTTCGTTCGGCATATTTTTAGCCGTTTCAGACTCCCGCGAATAATTTGGACTGAAAAGCAGCACCCATAAAACGGAAAAACCGATGAGCAGCGAGGCAGCCGTGCCGACACTGTAAGGCATCAAGCGCATTTGCAGCCATCGGCGAGAATCTTCGGTAAATATCGAAGATTGATTAGCTTTTGCTTTCTGCGCGACGCGATTTCGCACCGCCGACATTAATTCATTCGGTATTGCGGAATGCGGCAGCACCATCAAATCGTGCCGCAGCGTTTGATATTCCGACAATTTCTGACGGCACAGCGGACAGCACAACAAATGCTCGTCAGCCGCCGCAAGTTCATCACCCGTCAAAACATTGTCGAAATAAACCGGCAAATTAAATTGTAAATCTTGACATTTCATTATTTTTAGTCCTTTATCTTTCATCATTCGTCCCTTGCCGGAAAGGATTTCGTGGTCTTCCGGCTAAGGACAAACGATGAAAGATGAATGACACTCATCTTGTGAATAACTGACCGACCCCGGCTGTTTTCATAGTTATTATGAAAACAAACGGATTTGTTCAAATTTTCTGCATTTTTTCGATAATCGTTTTCTAACGGATGTTGCTGGTCGCGTTTTCAAAATATATCGAAATCACACATTTCACTCGAACTTTTCGTTCACCCTGACCTCTCGTTGGCACCGATTTTTGGTTATTAAAGTGATACCGGGGCGGGTCAATTATTCATTCTTTCAATTGCAGATGCCAAATTATTTAATTCCGCAATCTGGAATCTGGAATATCTATCAAATATCAACTAACTTTTTTCTCAGTTCCTCACGTCCGCGGGCGATTCGTGATTTGACGGTTCCGATGTTTATTTCCAGAACCGAGGCGATTTCTTCGTAACTTAAACCTTCGATGTCGCACAAGACGACGGCTTCTCTAAAAATATCAGCCAGACCGTTTAAAGCCCTCATCAAGGTTTTTTCGCGTTCACGCTGAAGAATTTTCTCTTCCGGGTTCGCCTGACTGCCGGACAGCGTTTCGTGAATCGGCGTGTCGCCGTCACCGTAGGGCGCGTCGAGTGAAATCGTTTTATCGCGTTTGCGGCGTTTCCACCAGCGAAAGCGATTGCGCGATTTGTTAACCGCGATGCGAAAAAGCCAAGTTTTCAAATCCGCCTCGCCGCGAAAATTTTTGACCGCCTTAAAAACACTCAAAAATGTTTCCTGCGTCAAATCACCGGCTTCTTCGGCATCTTCCGTGATGCGGAACAGCAAACCGAAAATATCGTTGGTGTAGCGCGTCACCAATGTATCGAATGCCGCCGCGTCACCGGCTTTTAATCGTTCGATAAATTCGTTCTCGATTGGCGAAACGGCAGAAGTCAGCCCCGTCGCCAATGCAACGCTTGTAATCTCTTCATCATTAAATGTCAGCGATTTACCGAAGAACATTTTCTGCCTTTTCTACATTTCAAAAATTCCAATTACAAATTGTTTATTCGCCGACTTTCTTGCGAACTAAACTATTAGACACCACATTTTTGAAATTGTTCCCGAAAAATAATATTTTTTTGTTTATTGGATTTTTCTTCCAAATTTACCACTTTTTCCTTATCTTACTTGCTCTCTGCGGCATTTTGCGATAAATTTACTGTTTCGTAAAAAAAAGAAAAATTCAAACATCCAATTATATAACGCACAACCACCAAAAGGATTGCAATAAATTTTAAAATGGCTAGAAAGAAAAGAAGTTTACCACAACAATTTCAGGCACCGGTCGTCGAAAATGACAAAAAGAAAGTAGTTTATAGAGACGATTTTCAAAAAAATGTCGGCGGAAAAGTCAGGGAATTCGGGAAACAATTTGAAGGAAAAGGTAAAAATATCCTTTATGCGCTGGCGGCAGTCGCCGTTTTAGCGATATTGATCGGAATATTTTTCGCGTGGAATCGTCGTACCAACAACGCGGCTCAAACTGCGCTCGGCAAGGCGATTGAAACTTCGGAAGCGCAGGTGACGAGTTCCCCGCCGCCGGGTTCGATTTCCAAAACGTTTGCCACCGACCAAGAACGGGCGGAAGCCGCCATCAACGAATTTCAGGCAGTTGCCGACAAATACGGCAACCCGGTGCAGGAAAAGGCAAAATATTTTATTGCAGTCAACCGGCTGACGACTGATCGCCCGACCGCCGTTCAGGAACTCGATGCCCTGTCCAAATCAGACGATGAAGTCGGCACGATGTCAAAATTTGCTTTGGCGCAAGCCTCGAATGACGACGGTAAATTGGACGAAGCGGCGGCTTTGTACAAAACGCTCGTCGAACAGAAAAATCCGATTCTGGCAAAGGAAACTTTGAATTTCGAACTTGCCAAAATATACGAAAAGCAGAACAAAAAGAATGAAGCTGCCGATATTTATTACGACATCGCTAAAACAGCCAGCGAAGCGAAAGATGCCGACAGCAAACCGATTCCGATGTCAGCAATGGCGCGTGAGGCAAAGCAGAAATTAGAAGCAATCAATCCTGAAAAAGCCAAAGAGATCGTTGAACCGGTAACGGCACCGCCGACCGGTATGCCTTTCGGCGGTTAATGCGAATGTCTGACGACCGACCGGTTCATTGTCCTTAGTTTAAGATTGAGAAATAAAAAACGCGTAAAATTTGTAGAACTCCGACGAATTGGTTATTTATAGAAACAAACATTCGACTAGGGAGCAAATGTGAGCGATATATTAACAGCAGGAGCGGCGGAGGTTTCCCGTCTTCAAACTTCCGCCGCTGTAAAATATTCAGAACAGCCGATCAGCATTCGCGTGTCACCGAACAGCTATTTTATCGTCCTTTTCCTAACGA
Source organism: Pyrinomonadales bacterium (assembly GCA_038235165.1). Lineage (GTDB taxonomy): Bacteria > Acidobacteriota > Blastocatellia > Pyrinomonadales > Pyrinomonadaceae. The sequence goes on along the minus strand of JBBSUG010000005.1, from coordinate 7,783 downwards.
CTTTTTTCTCCGGTTTTTTCATCTATCTCGAACGCGATTTATTCGGCATTCTACTTTTCATTTTAAGCTGGCTGACGGTCATTTATCTGGCTTGGAGTGACCGCATCACGTTTGACGGCAAAAAATTAACCCGCACCGGACTTCTTCCCAGATTTTGGGCATCGCTCAACAAGACTAAATACCGTTTGAAAATTACCGAGGTCGAACAGGTTGAAACTCAGGCGATTCGCGCACTCAAACGGGGCGGAAATGTTTTTTATCGCTACCGCACATCAATTAAAGGAAAAAACTTAAAACTGGCGTTCGCCTCCGGCGGCGAAGAATATCGTCAAATGTCGCACAAGATATTTTCTGCCCTGCCGGAAAATATACTCGACAACCGTTCGATTGAACTGCGTGACTACCTGAGTGAACCGAAAGAAACTTTGATGAAAGCCGAGTTTGCCAAAATCCCTTCCGCTGATGTTCTGGAAAGTTCTTTGCATCAATATAGAAAAGGCAAAAGTATCAAATCGAAGGCAAAAATCGGAGTGGTCACCGGCGAACAAGCGGAAAAGGCAGTTTACCTGCATCAATTAGCCAATGAACTCCGGCTTTCGGGTTATCTTTTACAGTCTTTGGAAGCATTTCGCCGCGCCCTGGTTTTGAGTCCGCAAAATGCACGGCTGCTTTTTGATTTCGCCCGCTGTCTGCATTCCTTTGCCGGTTCGGAAAACGATCGTAAATTGAAGCGAAAAGCATCAGCCGCGCTTCGGCTGGCAGAAAAACGCGGACAGAAAGACGAACAGTTTTTAGGGCAGCTGGGCGAAAGTTATTTTCAATACGGCGAATGGCAGCGGGCGCGAACAGCATTTCAAAAGGCTTTGGATATTTCCGATATGAATTTTCGAGCTGTCCGCGGATTAGCGGAAATCGCTCTTCGTGAAGGCAAAATCGCCCACGTCATTCATCAATTTTCGACAGCTAACCGTCTGGCTGAAAATGCCGCTTTGCGCCGCTGGACACAGGCTGAAAGCGATTATTTTGCGCGGCTCAATAATGATGAAGATTATATGGAAATGGAAGTCAGCCGCATCAATTTTTTAGAAGGCGTTGAGCGCACCAAAAAAACGGCTCTCAAAATCGGAATGATCGGATTTCCCGCGATTATCTTCGGCGTGATGCTCGAGGACAGCTTGATCGCCAACGCCGGATGGACGGTTTCCATCATTTCACTTCTGCTGTGGGTCGGTTTGGTCGCCGCCGAAAATCTGTTATCATCGCGGGTACCGATGGATTTTACCATCGAAAATTAACAAATTAATATTTTACGATCTACGATTTTATGCAGTCACTTCTTGATTTTTTATACGCCGTTAAAGATTTTCTTAACCCGAAACTTTTGATTGACAATTTGCTGGCGACTTTCGGCAATTACGTTTATTTCGCGCTATTTTTTATTATTTTTGCAGAAACGGGTTTGGCAGTCGGATTTTTTCTCCCCGGCGATTCGCTGTTGGTCGTTTCCGGATTATTTGCAGCGGCGGGCAAACTTAACATCGCGTTGGTGTTAGCCGCGTTTTTTCTCGGTTCGGTGATCGGCGACAGCACCGGTTACTGGACGGGCAGAGTAATGGGGAAAACTCTTTTCAACCGCGAAAAGTCCTTAATTTTCAAACCGAGCAGAGTCGAAAAAGCCAAGTCGTTTTTTGACAAATACGGAGTTAAAACAGTAATTTTGGCTCGTTTCGTGCCGATTGTCCGCACATTTGCGCCCCTTGTCGTCGGCGCGACTGAAATGCCTTATCTAAAATTTCTAACTTTCAGCGTCTTGGGCAGTTTGCTGTGGATTATGACGATGGTTTTAGCCGGTTACTTTTTGGGCGGTGTTATTGAAAGCGCATTTAACATCAAACTTGAAGACCATATCGAAAAAGTAGTTATTGTAGTCGTATTTCTTTCGCTTCTTCCGCCGCTTATCGAATTTGCGAAATCAAGATTCGGAAAAAAAGAACAAGGCGCGACGGTTTGACTTAACCGCCGCAGTAACATAGAATTTGATATTCACTTTGACGGGGCGTAGCGCAGCACGGTAGCGCGCTCGGTTCGGGACCGAGAGGTCGGATGTTCAAATCATCTCGCCCCGACCACAAAAATAAAAGAGGCTTTCCAGTTTATACTTGGAAAGCCTCTTTTATTTTGTATGCAGAATGTGCGAACACTCAAATTGAATAATTACTCCTTCTCCCGTCTCACTAGAACTTATAACGATATTGCAAAAGCAAACTTCTGCCCGCACCGTCAATTCCCCAACTCGGATTACGGTGAAATGAGTCGAAAATATTTTCAAACGCGACGAACACTTTTGAATTTTCGCTGAGCGTGATTCCGCCGCGCAGATTAAACAGCGCGTAACTTGGCAGTGATGTGAACAAAGTGTTCGACTGGAAACCGGGACCCAACACCCGCGTTAAAACCTGTGTGATATTTTCGCCGGTAGCTAAAAGAGTGTAACCGCTGACGTTTCCGTTACAGGTTCCGGCGGCATTGCGCGTCAAGCCGTTGACACACGCGCCGCGCCGGAAATAATTTTCGATTTGTGTTCGTGAACGCGGTGCGGCGGTGCGGCGGTCGCTCAAATCGAGACTCGAAAAACGGGATTGCCGCGAAGCTAAAGTTGAATAACCTTCAATCCAAAATCTTTTGCCGACGGGAGCATATTTCAAACTTAAAAACCCGGTCGGCGGCGGCGTTCCGCCTTCGATATTCGGCGGCAAGCCTGTAACCTTATCTTCGGCACGAATATAGGTAAAATTGCCTTTGAAGCTAACATCCCGTGTAATTTGCGTGTTTAGTGTATATTCGACTCCGAAAAGTTTAGCCGCCGTAAAATTTGATCGCACCAGCACCGGTGCGGTTGAGAGCGGCACGAAGACCACACCGTTCGGCAACTGATTGACAATCGGCTGATCGCCCAAAAAGCGCCCGACTGCGCCCTGCGGCAGGATTAATGCCTGTTTAGTAATCGTATCGTTGATGTCGAGCCGAAAAACAGTCAATTCGGTGTCAATCCGTTTGTTTGACCAGCGCACACCGGCATCGAAATTGTTACTGTATTCCGAACTTTGTTTGGCAACCGGCAGCCCGGTTGAAATCGCACTCGAATCGGCGGTCGTGCCGATGGTGCCGCCCAAATTTATCGCCGTCAGGTAATCAATTTCGTAACCGTCGCCGGTCAGTCCGAGCGTTCCCAAATCGGTCGCGCTCGGATACCGAAAGCCGCGACTGTAATTAAACGCGAACCGCAAATTATCAACGACGCGGACGACTGCGCCAATTCTTCCCGAAAAATCCGCAAAACGCAAACTATCCGATTGAAACAACCTGTTTCCGCCAACCACCGGGCTGTCTTCGGCTCTGACTTTATAAGTTGCCACGCCGTAACGAAGTGCGCCGGTAATTCGCAAACGGTCGGGAATTGCCTGCCACGCATTCTGAATGTATAAACCACCGGAATTAAACCCGGTGTTGTCGGGAATTCGAGGACGCGAAAGCGTCGAAACATTGGTGACCGGATCAAAAGTAAAAGCGCGTGACCTGAATCGTTCGTGATAAAAATCGCCGCCGAATAAAAACGAATTCCGAAACGGTAATTTTTTGTCCAAAAAGAAACTAAAGCCAGTGGAAGTCGTGCGTTCCGGTTGGTGGGTAATGCCCGCAAACGGATTTCCCTGCCCGCCCTGGTTAACGCGTTCTTCGCGCTGGTTGTTGTAGGAAACGGTAAAAGAACCGCTGTCAAAAATGCCGAGATTTTGTTTGCTGTATCGTAAGTAGCCGAAATCCAGCATCAAATTTCGCAGGTCGGCGAGCAAATTGCCGTCGCCGCCGATCAATTGGTCAAAGCGTTTACCTTCATCCTGATGACTTCGCTGATAGAAAAAACTGAACTGTTGATCGTCTCTCGGCGCGTAATTTAACCGCACCGCGCCGCCGTATTGAGTGAATTCCGTGTTCGGATTTCGGTCGTACAAAATATTTGACGGCAGACCGAGAAACCGTGTAATTGCCGAATGCGAGTCGAGACCGTTTGCCGTTCGCAAAGTATTGATGCGCCGCCCGTTGATGTTAACGTAGCCGCCGAAGCGTTCCGTTCCGTAACTGAGTAGCACATTACTGCCGAAACTTCTGTCCGCACTATTAAAAAACGGATTTAATTCACCGTGAAAATCATTTTTACCAATTCCGAAAACCGGCGTTTTAGTGATTAGATTAACCGTTCCGCCCAATGAATCCGAGCCATATTGCGCCGAGTTTGGACCCCGCAGAACTTCGACTGCCTGCAAACTGCTCGGCTCGTTCAAGTTAAAGAAAGTGTTAATGCCGCCGCGCTGTGCCGAATTGGTATAGCGAACTCCGTCAACAAAATTGACGACATTTTTTCCAGTTAAACCGCGCACGACAACCGCGCCGAGAGTCGGACTCGTTTTCTGAACGTTCAACCCGGCTTCTTCTTTGCCGACCTGCGCGAGAGCCGCCGGACTGCGCTCTAAAATGTTCTCCTGAGAAATAACACTGACCGCTTGCGGAACATTTTTGGTAGATTCGGCACGCCCGATCTCCGCCGTCACGGTCAAATGACTTTCTCCGATTGCCAGTGAAATTTCCAAATTGCCGAGACCGGCATCCGTAATTTGAACCGGCGTGATGCTTTGAGCAAAACCGTTAGCCGCGACTCGTATTTCATAATCTCCGGCTGAAATATTTTCAAAGGAGAAAATACCGGCAGAGTTTGTCACGCCCGTCTTTTCCATTCGCGTTTGCGAATTAAGCAGGAAAACACGCGCACCGATGACTACTGCCTCATTTTGATCTTTGACCACACCCGAAATTCTTGTTTGGATGAAACTTTGAGCAGAAATTGAAAATATAGAAATAAGTATGTGCAACACAGTAACCAATGATTTGTTCATATTTTTGTCGAAATTTTTATCCAAAAATCCTTGATGAATATTTTTCTCAAAATGTGTTTATTAAGAAAGGGAATTGAAAATTTATTAGCTGACTATTATAAACCGCATTTATAATTACTACTACGAATCGTTTTATTCACTCCAAAAATATTTTTTATCATCGAATATTCAAGTGACCGAAAAAGAGAAGAGCCGACAAATTATTTTATCGGCTCTTCTCTTTTTTACATTGCCGGGTTTCGCTTCCGCCCGGATTATCTAGCGCGGTTGTGCCGTGGAATCTATTCCGTCCAAGTCCTGCGCGATGTTAATAGTTCTCACCTCGAATTTGTACTGCTTCGATTCCACTCTCACGATGTATGCCGCTCCCGCTTCGACTTCCGCGATTCGGTAGTAACCGAATACGTTAGTTCGCGCCATCGCTACCACGCCGCCCACGTTGTTTGTGATAACTACCCGTGCGTTGGCAACGCCTCTGCCTTTAGCTGAGAGAATCCGTCCGCTCAGACTCGCACCTGCTGCCGTCGCTCCGCCAATCGTGATCGTGCCGCCCGTATAAGTCGGCTGCGTGATCGGAAAGTTCGGGTCAACCGGCGAGGCTTTCCGCCGTGCCGGTTGATCGGTGAAAGTGATTGGTGTTGTTCTCGCCGAAGCACCTGCCGTCACTGCAAACGTGACGGTGACCAGTGTTTTGTTGTTCCTGCAGCAATAGTTCCGCCCATAAATGTCGTCACCGAGAAACCAATCTGACCAAGATTGTTCGCGTTAAAGAGAACATCACCGCCGCTGTCGCCGATAACCACCTGCGGATTAGTCAGTTTGGTCGAATCAAAAGCGATGGAGAAGGTGTAGCCCGCCTCATTGCCGACGGTATCCACGCGAATCGGAACAACTAAAGTTGCACCGGCACTGGTATTTTGCGCGTCAATTCTAAACGCCGCCGGTGCCACCTGCGCTCCGTCTTTGGTGATAAAGGTCGCTTTGCCCTTGATCGCGCCGCTTGAAATGTATGATAAAACAGGCGGCGGAATTGGTGACGGCGAATTCGGTCCGGCGGCGTTTCGTTTGGCATCGGTGCCGATTGAATAACGTCGTGCCTGCACCACGTCGTCGGCATCCACCACGCCGTCGCCCAACATCGAACGCGGCGATGAATCCGCCCGCTGAAACTCGTTGTCTTGATACGGCTGGTCTAATCCGATGCTGAAATTACGGGCTAACTGCACGTCGTCGGCATCAACAAATCCGTCTCCTTTCGGGCGCGGAGTCACGTCTGATTCAAACGACGGGGCAATAGCGGCGATCTCGAACATTCCGCGTCCGTGCGTAGCGATTCGCAAAGTTATGGATGTCGGCTGAATCGCCATATCGAAAACGGCGACGCGCGGCAGTCCGGTGCCGAACGGAGTCCATGTCGCGCCGCCGTCGCCGGTCGTATAAACGCCAATGTCGGTTCCGCCATAGAGCCGGTTCGGGTCGAGCGGATCAACTAAAAAGGCATTGACCGGAATTTGCGGCACTCCCGTCGCGCCGGAACCGGCAACGGCAGTCCACGTCGGCGACGCAGTGTTGATGTTGGTGGATTTCCAAATATTAACGACACCAAAATCTGAAAGCGTGACATACGCCGTGTTGACATTTTGCGGATCAATGACGGCACGGGCAACGAACCTGTCAGGGACGATATTACCCGGGTCAAGATTAACCAAGGCTGCTGCGCCCGTGGTCGTTCCGTAAATCGCCCCGTTTTGTAAACCGACGATGCGGACATTATCGTTTTGCGGCGAAATTCCGATTGAGCTGAGCGGAACGCCGGAGACAATCGGGTTCTGGCTGACAACGGTGTGTGTGACTCCCGTATCGGTCGAGCGATTAAGTCGGTCGGTACCAAAATAGATGTTATTCGGATTGTCCGGACCCTGTTCGAGCGGAGCGTAAAATTATGTCGCTCCGCTGCAGGTAATTCCGTTGGTGGTAGTCCCTGCACTGGAGCAGCCGCGAAAATCCCAGCCATCATCTGTCGCAGAAGGAACATTACCGACGGTCGCGTAACCCTGTAGCCGGCTGTTGTTGAAATAGGTAGATACATTCGCACATTGCTGTTATCGGCGGCGTTTTGGTCAATTAAAGAACTCCCGCCGTCGCCGTAATCGGCTCGTTTCCACAGTCCACCCGGTTGATAAAAATTCGTGCCGTTGTCCTGCGTTCCGCCGATGGTAAATTTCGGATCAATCGGATGAACGGCGATTGATTGAAATTGGGTCGCGCTGAAAGTTGCCGTGTTGCCGTCAAACCACGCCACATTACCTGCCGTCGCAGTCGTTACGTTATCCGAACGCCAAATACCGCCGTCGCTGCCGAAATAAGCGACTGCCGAATTTGACGGAGCCAGCGTGAAAGCGTGAGCATCGGCGTGTAACCCCGTGTCAATTGCCTGAAAACTTGCGCCGCCGTCGGTTGAGCGGGCGAACAATTTAGCCGCGCCGCTCGTCACGTTTCCGGCAATATACATTTTTGCTGCGTACGCCGGATCAATGCCGACGGCAATATCGTAATCACACTGACCGACGCAAAATCCGCTTGCCGCCGTCAAAGTGGTCGGAAAAGTCACGCCGCCGTCGGTTGAACGGAGTAATGTTCCGTTATTCCCTGCGGTTGCCGCCAAAACAGTCACCGTCGAACCGACTTTGTTGCTGGCTAATTTAATAATAGACAACTTTCCTAAATAAGTATTCATTCTGCTAAACTTGCAAGAATGAGTGTGTATGAAAAATACAAGATGAAAAAGCCTGCTCAATTTACTCGACTGGTCGGAGTCAGTTACGGCACTTTTC
>JBBSUG010000004.1:0-198740 GCA_038235165.1 Pyrinomonadales bacterium | reverse complement strand
GTTTACTCATTTTATATCTCCTTAGTTGCTGACACCTCTAGGGAGATATATTTTAGTCGGTCTGTGTTTCGCCCTCACTGCCTTGTAGCAGAAACCACTGCCAGAGGCAGTGGTTTGATTCTCTAATCAATGGACGTGAGGGCGAAACAGCGACTTTGTTTGTTGACTTGTCCATTACCCTAAACTTACGCGTAGTCGGTTTCGCCCAACGTCATCTCAATCGTTTCTTGGTAAAAGTTCAGACTGTCACAAAAATAACTCTCGCGGTGTTCTCCATACGGTAGTTTTAATTTGGAGGAACATTTTATGAAATTGCACGGAAATTTTTTACTGTTCGGCTTTTGCTTTCTTTTTCTCTCGACTTTTAGTGCGAATGCTCAAGTCGGCATTGTTGAGCGGGATGCCGGGACGAAACCGACGCTGGTTGTTTTAGGGACTTATCATATGGGAACTCCCGGAAACAATGTTATCAATGGCAAAGTTGACGATATTTCAACGCCCGAACGACAAAAGCAGATAGTCGAACTCGTTGAAAAGCTGAAAAAATTTAAGCCGACTAAAATTGCGGTTGAATGTGATGTCGAAGATGACGCGAAAACTCAGGAAATTTACGATAAATACTTGTCGGGGAGATACGAACTCACAAAAAACGAAACCAACCAGATAGGTTTTCGTCTGGCGAAAAATTTAGATCATAAAAAGGTTTACTGTGTTGATTGGGGCATATTCCCGGACGATCCTCTATACAATTACGGAAAATATGCCGCCAAAGATGCCGAGTTAGACAAATTTCTAAAAGGAGTTTTTCAAAAGATAAAAGAAAGAATTAGTGCGGAAAGTGAAAAGTTGTCCAAACTGTCAGTTACCGACCAGCTTGTTCTTCTCAATCAACCCGACCGCATCGAGAAAGACCACCAGGACTATTTTGACATAATGCGAATCGGGCGCGGGGCGGAATATGTCGGCGCAAATTATCTTTCGTGGTGGTATGGCAGAAATATGAAAATTCTGACCAACATTATCAGAATCACCGATTCGCCGAATGACCGAATCCTCATAATTTACGGGGCGGGACACAATAAACTTCTGAATCAATTAGCAAAAGAATCGGATTTCTACAATGTTGAAAGTCCTTTGAAATATCTGAAAGACAAGAGATAACAAAGCGGAATTTTATATGCGCTTTTTCAATTGTGCTTGGCTTATCAAAACACACCTAACTAAATTGATGGACGTGGGGGCGAAACAGCTTCTCTTTAACAACTTGCTTTGTTAAACTCTGAGTTGCGCGGATTCGGCTTCGTCCCACGTCAATGCAGTCGTTAAAGGCGATTATGAAAATTTTAGCAATACTGGTTCTTGTTCTAGGCATTTCAGTCGTCAGCGTTTCAGCGCAGGCAGAAGAGGGAGCGTTAGAGTTCACTCCGCAAAATGGGTTCAGCGGTCACAGCGAGGGAAATGGAACGCTCAAGTTTTTTTTTGGCAAGCGTCGTCATTTCCACGTTGAGAGTAACGGCTATGACCAGCCTGACGGCACTTTCCGACTCGATCAAACCGTCACTTTTGAAGGCGACGCGAGCCGGAAGCGATTCTGGCTGCTCAAAACCAGCAGTCAAAATCATTACACCGGCACACTGAGTGATGCGCCAGGGCGCGTCACCGGGCTGACGAACGGCTCACGTTTGCGATTGAAATATCGAGTCAAGGGACCTTTGATTATGCACCAAAAACTTGAACTCCTGCCTGATGGAAAGACGATTGACAACGTGGACAAAATCAAGTTTCTGGGAATTACAATAGGTCACCTGCACGAAACGATCACACGAAAGGACTAGGCAGTCACCTCTAATCATCCGGTTCAGCGGACTGCTGCCCATAGATTTGAGGGCGAAGCAGCCGCTTTGTTATCTACATTTTCCGTATATTTTTGCGTTGCGCGCAGCGGTTTCGCCCCGCGCCATCTCAATCGTTCGGCACGTCGTGGTAAAAATTATGTTTCATCAAAATAAACAAAAAATTTTAATCTCATTTGTTATTTGCCTATTTCTGAGCGCAGCAAAAGTTTCTGCTTGCGGCTGCATTTACCTGCCGGATGAAGTTATCAGCGATGCAGTTAACAATGCAGTCAAACAATCAACGATGGTTTTTGCCGGAAAGGTTATTGGTTTTGAATTTCGCAAAGGAATTCCCAAACATTATATGGTGTCACGCGATAAAGATGCGGACACCCAAATTGATTATGAAACACTCATTGTCAAGTTCCAAGTTGAACGATGGTGGAAAGGCGAGGCAGCAAAAGAGATTTTTCTGATAACGGATGAAATAAAAAATTCTGACGGAACAGGAAGCGGTTCGAGTTGCGATTATCATTTCAAAGAGGGCGAAAGTTATTTGGTGTATGCTTACGGTAAAGACGGCGAATTGCGAACGTACGCTTGCACGAGGACGAGAGTATTGACTAAAACTGAAGACTTAAAGATTTTAGGCGAAGGAAAAGAACCGTTTAAATAGAAAGACGAGACGAACAATTTAATAGACGTAAGCGGCAACCAGTTGCTTTCTTATAATTTTGCGTGGTTTCATTTCAGATTGTCAGTAGTCGGTTTGCCGCCACGTCAACTCAATCGTCAGCTGAATTATTGATTTTGACGAATAACTTGCTTGCCGACGGGCAAAGATTTATCATCGCTGTGTGAATTATCACGACATTATCACTATTGAACCGGGCAAGCACGGCGGCAAGCTCTGTATTCGCGGTATGAGAATGACGGTTTATGACGTGCTTGAATATTTAGCTTCGGGAATGACGACGCAGGAGATGCTTGATGATCTTCCGTATTTGACACACGATGACGTTATGGCTTGTTTGGCGTTTGCCGCCGACCGTGAAAAGAATTTGGTGGTGGTGCAGGCGTGAGCGTCAAGTTGCTCTTCGACCAAAACTTGTCGCCGATTAAGCAGGGTGTGTTTGACCCGAAAGGATAATCAAACAAATTGATGGACGTAAGGGCGCGAGCAGCCTCTCTCTAAAAACATATTTCGTTAGACTCAAAGTCGCGTGCTGCCGGTTTCGCCATACATCAATTCAATCGTTCGGAGTTTTCTTCTTTTCTCGAAGGTGTCAAATATGAATGAACAAGAAAAACTTTTTTCGCGTCGTCAAATGTTGGAAATGGCTGTCGGGTTGGGCAGTCTGACAGCATTGGGCAATTCTGTTTTCGGACAACAAGCTAAACCCGCATTTACGCCATGGGTGGAAATCGGACCGTTTTATCCGGTTTTGAAACCGCTTGACGAAGATGCGGATTTGACCATCATCAAAGGACATAAAGCGCGAGCCGAAGGTCAAATCATTCACGTTGCGGGACGAGTCTTAAACTTGAAAGGCGAGCCTGTTAAAGGTGCGAAAATCGAAATTTGGCAGGCGAATACGCACGGTCGTTATGTCCACAAGTCAGACCCGAATCCCGCTCCGCCTGACCCGAATTTTCAAGGCTCTGCCATTTTGAAAACCGATGCGGAAGGTCGCTATCGTTTCAAAACGATCAAGCCCGGCTCATATCCGGTTACGCCGACAGAACAGCGTGCGCCGCATATTCACTTTGATATAACGGGCAAAACCAACCGTCTAACGACGCAAATGTTCTTCCCCGATGAGTCGCTCAATGCGAAAGACGTTGTTTTTAATGGTATCTATTTGGACAAGAATGCTGTCCTCGCCAAACAAGTTCCGCCGACCAAAGAAATCGGTGCGGGAGAATTGTTACTCGGTTGGGACATTATTTTAATAGACGGTTGACCTTTTTACGGTTGGTGTTTTAGTGCAGGACACGCCGAACAATTAGATGGACGTGAGGGCGAAACAGCAAATTTGTTGTCAACATTCTTTGGTTTCTTTTAACTTATGTTTTGGCGGTTTCGCCACACCTCGTCTCAATCGTTAGGCGGCTTTGTTAGATGAGCGGTAATTTTCTTTCAGAAGGTTTTTATGAAATGTGAATTCACGAAATCAATCAAAGTACAAATCATAGTTTTAATTTTTTTTGTCACAACATTCGTTTGGAGTTCAACAATTTCGGCGCAAGTGAACCCCCCGCAAGTATTGCCCGTTCCGGTTGATCTCAGAGTTACGTTCGCTCCGATTCCGGTTAAAGCGATGGACAAGATGAATTTGGTGTATGAACTTCATATCACAAATTTCAGTCCGTTAGATATTGCGTTGATGGGCGTTGAGGTTCTCAACGATGCAAATTCGGCATCGCTGGCAATTTATCGGGACGAAGAAGTCGTCAAGCGTCTGGCTGTTCTCAATTTTTCAAACGACAAACAGGAAAAAAACGTCATCGGCGGCGGACAAAGTGCCGTCGTATTTTTGATGATTAGCGTGGACGCGGCAAAAATGCCGACGGTTTTGCGCCATCGTCTTTTTTTCAAATCAGCCGACAAACCGACTGATGCCAACAACAAAGAGTCGGCTAAAGAACAAATTGTCGAAGATATGCGCGTTGCGGTTCAAACAGGTGCGCCGCTCGTCGTCGCGCCGCCGTTACGCGGAAGATGGCTTGCAGGCAACGGTTTATCCAATGATACGGGGCATCGCCGCTCGATAAAAGCGATTGGCGGACACGCGCAAATTGCCCAGAGATTTGCGACCGATTGGGTAAAATTAGGAGATGACGGACGACTGGCGCGAAACGGCGATATGTCGCAAAACGCCAACTATTACGGCTATGGCGCGGAAGTTTCAGCAGTCGCCAATGCAACTGTTGTTGATGTCAAAGACGGCATTCCCGAAAACATTCCGCAGATAAAAAAACGCGCCGTGCCGATTACGCTCGAAGCCATCGCGGGCAATTATGTTTTGCTCGACATCGGCGGCGGGCATTACGCTTTGTACGCGCATTTGCAGCCGAACAGTTTGAAAGTAAAAGTCGGCGACAAAGTAAAAACCGGACAAATTCTCGGCTTAGTCGGCAATTCCGGCAACTCGGATTTACCGCATCTGCACTTTCACATCGTCAACGCCGCTTCACCGCTCGCCGCCGAAGGTATTCCGTATGTCCTTAAATCTTTTGAAATGCAGGGCATCACAAAAGTAGATGCGGAATTTATCAAAAACGGTTTTAAGCCCGATACGAACGCGGAGAGCAAGAGGCAAATGGAAATTCCAATTCAAAATGCGGTTGTCGTTTTTCCGTAACACGTCACCCGGTAAACCATTAGAGGTGAGAGCGAAACAGCTACTTTCTTAAAACGGTCTTCGGTTAAATGTTACGTTAACTTTGGCGGTTTCACCCCGCGCCAAATCAATCTTTCAGCAATGCCGGAAACTTTTATTTTGTTTCGAGCCGGAATAGAAAAATTTGTATTCGAAAAGAAAAACATAGATCAAAATTTCGATTTATTTAAAAGTCGGCAAAAATTTTGGGGCGCGGCGGGCTTTTGATTTTTGCTCAAAGGCATAAGCGATTTTAATTAGCTGCGGTTCGGTGAAGGCGCGTCCGAAAAAGCCGATGCCGAGCGGCATTTCGTCAATGAAACCGGCGGGAACAGTGATATACGGATAACCGGCGACTGCCGCCAGCGACCACGTTCCGCCGCCGGCGACCGAAACAATCGCGTCGAGTTTGTCTTTGTTGATTATCGCATCAATGCCGCCGGTTTGCGTCGCGCTTTTTATTCTTTGCAGTGCTTCGACGTATTCTTTATCGGTCAAATCGCCGCGCTTTTCCGATTCGATAAAAAGTTCCTGCCCGAACAGCGGCAGTTCGCGGTCACTGTTGTCTTCGTTGTATTTAATTAAATCGGCGAGCGTCTTGTATTTGGCGTTTCGGGCGGCGAGATATTTGTTCAAATCGGTTTTGAATTCGTATTGCAAAACCGTCGTTTCGTCCTTTCCGAAATCGGCGACGGTCGGGAAAGTAACTTCAATCAATGTCGCGCCGCCGTCTTTTAAGGTTTGTAAGTGCGCTTCAACGATGGCAATGACTTTCGCATCTTTGCCGAAAAACTGCCGCGCCACGCCGATTCTCGCGCCGCGCAAACCGTTTTTGTCGAGAAATTTCGTGTAATCTTTTTCACCCTTGGCGGCTTGTGAAGTTATCGCGTCCGCTTTGTCGCGTCCGGTAATTGCGCTCAATAAAATCGCCGCGTCGGAAACAGTGCGCGTCATTGGTCCGGCGGTGTCCTGTGTATGCGCGATGGGAATAATGCCGCTGCGCGAAACTAAACCGAGCGTCGGTTTAATGCCGACGATGCCGTTTCTGGTCGCCGGACAGATGATCGAACCGTTGGTTTCCGTGCCGATGCCGACCGCCGCGAGATTGGCGGAAATCGCCGCGCCCGTTCCTGCGCTCGAACCGCACGGATTTTTGTCCAAAACGTACGGATTATTGGTTTGTCCGCCGCGTCCCGACCAGCCGCTGATTGATTTCGTCGAACGAAAGTTTGCCCACTCGCTCAAATTTGTTTTGCCTAAAATAACTGCGCCCGATTTGCGAAGCTGCGCCGCGATAAAAGCATCATTTTTCGGAGTCGGCGCGTCGAGCAGCGCGAAACTTCCGGCGGTCGTTTTCATTTTGTCGGCGGTATCAATATTGTCTTTGATCAGAACGGGAATGCCGTGCATCATCCCGCGCGACTTCCCTCTTTTACGTTCTTTGTCCATTTCGTCGGCGATTTTCAGCGCGTCGGGATTGACTTCAATGATGGAATTTATCTTCGAGTCAACGTCTTTGATCCGCTGCAAATACATTTCCGTCAGTTTGCGCGAAGAAAGTTTGCCCGCTTTCATTTTGGCTTGCAGTTCGGCGACGGTTGTTTCAGTCAGTTCAAAATCCGTTTCCAAAAGCGATGCTTCATTTGCTTTCGTGTTTTTCACCAAACTTAATGCGGCAATACCGGCTGCACTCATTTTCAAAAACTCACGGCGATTTTGTTTTTCAGTTTTCATAATTTTGTTTTGTCACGAAACCGTAGTCAGGTAATTTGTTTCAATTATATTCAATTAGTTCGTAAAATGATAAAGATTAAAACCCGCACGAAGCAGGGTGACGGCTTGAATGTCGCCATTACTCCATACGGGTTTCCACAAAAATCAAGGAATAGCTTTACACCGGCAATGCGGCATCATTGAAGATCGTATCGAGCCACATATTCGTCAGTTTTTCCTGAATCGAGTTTGCTCTTAGCCTGTCATTCAAGTTTTTGAAATCAACGAAATCGAGATTTTGATCCTGATTGAAACACGAGAAAACAAAAAATTCCTCGCCCGTGTGCGGGTTGACGTGCCGCTGCAAACATTGGGCGCAAACTTCCTTCATCATACACTGCATCGGACTGTTGATTGAACCGATGGCGGTATGCTGTTTTTTCAAATACGGCTCCAACGCCCCGAAACGCGATTCTTTGACACCGTTCATCATCCGGTCGGAACCGATGGCGATGATGCGGTCAACATCTTTCAAATCAACATTTCGGTCGCCGAGTTTGCCTTCGGCGTAAGCGATCATCGCCTGCACGATGTTGCCGCGAAAGTGCGCGTCCTGCGGTCTTTCCGGCTTGATTTCATCGCCGAAATCGGTCGCCCAGACAACTTTGTCAACGGCATCTTCGATTTCTTCGCGTTTGAACAAATCCGCGCCGTTTTTGTAGCCCGCAAAATAAATTACCTCGTTGTTTTTTTCGCGCATCGCTTTGGCAATCGAAAACAGAACCGCGTTGCCCAAACCGCCGCCGGCGAGCAGCACCGTTTCATTTTCGGGAATTTCCGTCGGCGTTCCGGTCGGTCCCATGACGACGACTTCTTCACCCTCTTTGAGCAGCGAACAGAGCCGCGACGACGTTCCCATCTCCAGAACGATCATCGAAAGCAAACCTTTTTCTTCATCAACCCACGCGCCGGTCAGCGCGAGACCTTCCATCATCATTCGCATTCCGTTGATCACGGGCGCGGACGTTTCAAAGTTTTGCAGCCGATAAAACTGTCCCGGCTCAAACTTTTTGGCTTGTAGCGGGGCTTTGACGACGACATCAACAATCGTCGGCGTGAGCCGTTCGACTTTGACGACGTAAGCGCGAAGCTGTTCGTCCAAAGTTTTAACGAGCCGGTCAAAAATCTCATTTCTTTCAACTTGCGGCAGTTTGCCGCGTTCGGCGAGATCATCAGCAAAAAGTTCGACTACTTTCGGATAACCGTTTTTTGCGGAAGCCATCGCTTTGACGACGTTTCCGGCGTAAACCGGGTGATTGTCGCCGTAGTAGGAAATAAATTTCCCGTCGTGTTCGTAAGACGTAAAAAATCCGGTTTCGCCCTTGGCGGCTTCGACGGCGTGAAATTCTCCGTCGCCGTTTTTTTCCAGTTTGAACGGTTGGAAAAATTGTTTCCACTCGTCGAGTTTGAAGGTTCCGGGTTTTTCTTTTTCGTAAATGACATTCGGCGAAGTTCCCGCCGCGACGCAGACGGTGCGTGCCGGAAATTCAGTCATTTCGCCCGTATTTTCAAATTTTCCGGTTTCGGGGTTGTGATTTAACCGCTCGAAAATCAACGCCTTGATTGCGCCGAATTCGTCCGGGACGGCTTCGGTCGGATTCATACATTCAACGAAATTGATTCCTTCTTCGAGTGCCTTCTGAACTTCTTCGTGGTTGAGACGATAAGCGGGCGAATCCTGCAAACGCTTGCGGTAAATCAGCGACACACCGCCCCAACTTTGGACGAGCGGCACGAAATTCGGTTCTTCATCAGCTTCGTAAGCGCGTTTCCTTTCGGCGCGAATCTCCCTGCCGTGGTCGAGAAATTCCTGGACGACGTAAAGTTCTTCCTCGTCAAATTTATCCCACGCCGCTTCTTCGCCGATTTCCGCCGTAATCTGCTCAAATTTCTCAAGCATTTTTTCGACCTGCACCGGATAGTAAGCGAAAATTTCGGTTGACGTATCAACGCCGGTCAAACCGCCGCCGATGACGACTGCCGGCAGCCGCACCTGTAAATTCGAGAGCGTTTCCCGTTTGAACGCGCCGGTCAATTGCAGAGCCATCAAAAAATCGGACGCTTGGCGAATGCCGCGAATCAGATTGTTTTTCATTTTGACAATCGTCGGGCGACCCGCGCCGGTGGCAATGGCAATATGGTCGAAACCGAATTCCCAGGCATCTTCAATCGTCAAGGTTCCGCCAAACCGGATGCCGCCGTAAGCGCGGAAACGATTGCGGCGTGACAAAATTAATTGCAGCATCGTCAAGAAATTTTTGTCCCAGCGAACGGTGATGCCGTATTCGGAAACGCCGCCGAAACCTGACAAAATCCGTTCGTCGAGCGGGTCTTTGATTTCTTCGATATATTTGATCGGTTTCGGCGTTTTCGTCCCGTTTGCCCCCGTCCACTCGTCCGGCAGCGGTTCGATCTTCAGCCCGTCCATTCCAACCACGCCGAAACCCTCGTTCAAAAGATAATGCGCCAGCGTGTAACCCGCCGGTCCCATCCCGACGACCATTATGTTTTTCCCGTTGTACGGCAGTGAGTACGGGCGTTTGGCGTTGAGCGGATTCCAGCGCGTCAGCAGACTGTAAATTTCAAAACCGTAGGGCAAATCCAAAACGTCGGTCAGCGTTGCAGTTTCCGCCAGCGGAATATTGACCGGCTCCTGTTTTTGGAAAATACAGCCCTTCATACAGTCGTTGCAGATGCGGTGTCCGGTTCCGGCGCACATCGGATTGTCAATCGTCACCAACGCGAGCGACGCAATCGAATCGCCCTGTTTTTTGAGCAGGTGCATTTCCGAAATTTTTTCGTCGAGCGGACAGCCTTCCGTTTTGATGCCAAGCGGGTTTCGCTTCGCGCCGCCGTCTTTTTCGTGCAGTCCGGTCGAACACGAATCCTTTTCGCGTTCGTGGCAAATCAAGCAGTAATCAATCTCGTATAAAGAGTCGCGCATCGTGCCGCGTTCGTCGGTCAGCGTAAATCCGTCACGCCGCCGCATTTCCGTCTCCGCGCCGCGCAAAAGGTTCGGCAGTTCCGGGTTCGGATGAATAAGATGAACGAGATTTTGGTAATCGAGTCCGTGCGGCGTTTTGAAGCTGTACCACTTTTTTTCTTTTTTGAAAAAAGCGACCGCCGACCACGCTTCGAGCAGTTTCAGTGCGGCTTCAATTTGCAGAAGATCGCCCGCCGCTTCGCTTTCCAGCACGAATTGCGTGAAAACTTTACCGAATGTCTTATCTTTTAATTTATCGTAAGCCTTTTGAACTTTGTTGACGGTTTCCTGGATTTCCGCCGTCACTTCAAGATTTTTCGTCAAAATTTCTTCGGCTTCGACCAATTTTTCGGTGATATACGCGATGGCGAGTTCTTCGTCGTAAATTAAAGTTTCGTCAAACGCGGCGAATTTGAATTCGCGCAGTGCAGTCGTCAATTCTGCTTCGTTGAACGCGGCTAAATCTTCAGCTTTATATTTTTTGATCGCCCGTCGCTGCACGAAAAATTTGTATTTCCAAATCGGGTCCTGCTCATTGATAACGCGCTGCAATTCCGCGCGTTCGTGATTGATGCCGAACATTCGCGCGACGAACTCCGACAGGAACGGGGCGGCATCGGTCAAAATCTTTGATTCGACCTTTTTTTCATATCCTGCGCCGCGCCGTTCGATATATTTTTTCAGCGCGTCGCCCAAAACCGGCTCTTTTTCTTTGACTTCGGCGTAAAATTTTTCTGCCAACTCTCGAAGTTTTTCCGCATCATAAAGGTCGGAATAATTAAAGCCGACGATACCTAAATTGAAATTGTGGTTTGTTGACTCGTTTGCAAAAGTTTGTTTATTTTCGGAAATTCCAATCATAATTAGTCTGCTTATATAAAAGTTAAAATAAGAATTCTATATGTGATAATTATATCATTTTCGGTGCCGCTCAACCAAAAACGATCAGGTCGGGCGCGTAGAAATCTTTGATTTGAAGTCGAAAAGAATGTATATTGCTTGTTACGTCTGACGAAAAATTTGACGGCTGCGCCGAAGTATACGGGAAGTTTTGCGTTCGATGTGTTATAAAACAAGTTTGTATAGTTAAATTTACCAATAAATTATTAATTTTATCAGTATTTATTCTTAGAAGTATGGAAAGAGATGAAAGGTTGTTGCCTTCTCCTAACAAAAACGATTTACAGACGGTAAATCCAGATTTTCCGGCAGCTTACGCGCCTTTTTACGACGACGACACATTTAGCGAAAAGCGTTCGATTCGTGAATATTTTAACGTCGTTTACAAACGTCTGCCGATCATTCTGGCTCTGACGATTTTGACGACCGCCGTCGTTGCTTTTTATATGTATAAACAGCCTTCGATGTTTCAGGCGACGACCGATATGATTATCGAACCGCGCAAACCGAAACTGACCTCGAAGGATTCCGTCATCATTAACAATTACGGCGATGATTTGAACTACGCCAATACGCAGTTGCTGCTTCTCAAAAGTCCTGATTTGATGCAGAATGTAATCGTCAGTTTAGGTTTGCAGCGCGACCCGAATCTTTTCAGCGCACAGCAAAAAAGCGTCGTCGGAACTATCCGGGCGATATTTTCGGGCGGAAAAGATGATTCGGCTAAAAGTTCCCTACCGGTTTTAACCGAAGCGTCAAGCGAAGACGGCAGTTTAAAGCAGGCGGCTCTGACTCCCGAAGAAAAAGATCGTGCCGAAGTTTACGCCAGCACTTTTTTGAGCGGCTTGACGGTCGAACCGGAAGAACGCACCAATCTCATTCACGTTTCAGTCAGAAGCACCCGCCCGGAACTGGCGGCGCGGGTCGCCGACGAAGTTGTCAACGTGTTTATTCAACAGGACATTGACCGCGAAACACAGGGCGCGAAAAAGGCTTATGAAGATTTAACCAAATCTATTGGCGACTTGAATGCCGCCATTGAAACACAGCAACAGGCTCTGATTAATGAGCAAAGAGGAAGCGGGCTGGCATTGAACAACGGCAAAGGACAGGATGTCAACGCAACGACTTTGCAAACACTGAGTGGTCAATTACTGTCGGCAAAAGAAGACCGCAGAAAAATAGAAGGAGCGTATAACGCCGCCGTTGAATCAAATTCAAAAGGAGAAATTTTTTCCGTAGCCGGCGATAATCAGGCGATTCAGAATGTGCGTCAGACGCTCGCTTCAAGAAAAGAAAAACTGAATGACCGAGTTCAGCAATTAACCAAGGAGCTTCAGGACTTAGAAGCGAAGAGAAGTCAGTTAAGATCAAAGTACACTGATGAGTATCGGGATGTAATAGCGGTCAACGAAGAAATCAAAAAACGTCAGGATATTCTTGCCAAAACGCAGGCGGAAAGCCAAAAGAGTATTGAACAGGATGAAACAAAAGTAAAAGCAGATGTCGCCAAAGAATATTTAACCGGAATGAGAGCGCAGTTGACGCAGGCGCAAATCCGTGAGGTGCAGCTACAAAATGCTTTTAACGCGGAAGTCGCGTCATCCAACCGGCAGGGCATCGCCGAAACCCGTTTGACGACGCTGACGCGCGGCATCGAAACGCAGCGGCAGCTTCTCGACACCTATACGCAGCGGCAGAAAGAACAGGAACTGGCAATTGCGAGTTCGCGCCCGGACAACATCAAAATTTCGTCCAAAGCGCAGACTCCGACTTCGCCCATCGGACCGAACCGCAGCCGCAACATTTTCGTCGCACTGCTGATGTCGCTCGCAGCGGGCATCGGACTGGCATTTTTGCTTGATTATCTCGACGATTCGGTTAAATCATCCGACGACATCGGCAGACTTCTCGGTTTGCCGACGCTGGCACTGATTCCGCATCAAAATACGGTTGACAAACGAAAACTGGCGCGAATGTCGGCTAAAAACGGAAACGGAAACGGCAGCGGTACTTCGCTCGCGCTGATTTCTCTTGAAGACAACCGCTCGGCGATGGCAGAAGCCTACCGCCATCTGCGAACATCGCTGTTGTTTTCGTCCGCCGGAAAACCGCCGCAAACGATTCTCGTCACATCTTCGCAACCGGCTGAGGGAAAAACGACGACCGCCATTAATTCGGCGATTACGCTCGCTCAATCCGGCGCGGAAGTCGTTATTATTGACTGCGATTTACGTCGTCCGCGTTTGCACAGCCATTTCGGAGTAGATAACGTCAGCGGTTTGACAAACTATCTGTCCGGCGAGAAAAATCCGGCTAATTTGATCAAAAACTTTTCGGGAATGCCGAATCTGAAAATTATCACCAGCGGACCGCTGCCGCCGAATCCGGCGGAACTGCTCAGCTCAAACGAAATGAAAAACCTTTTGCAGTATCTAAAGGGCAATTTCAAGCACATCGTTATTGACTCGCCGCCGGCAATTTCCTTTACCGACGCGGCGATCCTTTCGACGGTCGTTGACGGTGTTATTCTGGTCGCATTAGCGGGCAAAAGTTCGATTCACCTGATGCGCCGCTTCAAACAGCGTTTAGGTACGATGGGAGCGAGAATTTACGGCGTCGTTCTGAACGGCATTAAACCCGATTCGGTCGAATACGGTTACTACGGTTACGGTTCGACTTATGAGTATTACGCTGCCGCCGATGACGATTCGACTCCGCTGATGGAAGAAGAAAAAGCGTATATTGCCACTGACAACAAGGGCTAATTCAGCATCGCAGGTGCAATTGCCGTCATCCGAAACAGAAAAAGCGGCGTGTTCATAGTTTATGAACACGCCGCTTTTTTGCAGGAAAATGTTTTTCACTTCGTATGAGCCACTGTATTTTAATTATCAAATGCTGAACAATTTTTTCTCTTCGGGCGGAAAACCCACGTCCAGATAAATTTCCGAGAGCAAAATTTCAACTTCAAAAGCCGGCAAGAACAATTTCCCGTCCAAACCAATTGCCTCGCGCTGAACCCATTCGTGTTCATTCTGTTTGATATACTGCATAACATACGGACGAGTTGCCGCAATCAACAAATATTCGGTAAAACTCGGAATTGATTTGTAATATCTGAACTTGTCGCCGCGATCAAAGGCTTCGGTCGAAGGTGAAAGAACTTCGATGAGCATTTGCGGATTGGTTAAAACGTCCAAACCGGCCATCGTTTCATAAATTCCTTCGCCGCAGTAAACCGACAGATCGGGATAACGATACGGCGGATAAACCGGAACTTTGACCTTTGAGTTCGAGCCGAAAACTGAACATTTCCGGGTAAGAACTGTTCGCAAATGAAAAATCGCATTTGAAACAATTCTCTCGTGAACCGGACTCGCGCCTGCCATTGCCCAAATATTCCCGTCACAACATTCAAACTTTTCCGCTGAATCCCGCTCAATTTCAAAGTATTCCGTCAAACTGTATTTATGTTTCGGCAACGCGGTCGTAACTTTTTCCTCCAAAAATTTCGGCTCTTTTGCCGTTTGCCCTCAATTATGACAAAATAAATTCTTTTATCAAACACAATTATTAAAAGAGAGGACTTAAAAATTATGATTAGACGCAATAAAATTACGGTCGTCGGCGCGGGCAATGTCGGCGCGACCGCCGCGCACTGGATCGCCAGCAAAGAATTGGCAGATGTCGTTTTGGTAGATATTGTCGAAGGAACGCCGCAGGGCAAATCGCTCGATTTGATGCAAGCTGCACCGATTGACGGGTTTGATGTCAAAGTCGTCGGAGCAAATTCTTACGAGGAAACAAAGGATTCGGATGTCGTCATTATCACCGCCGGACTGCCGCGCAAACCGGGAATGAGCCGTGACGATTTGCTCAAAACCAACTCCGACATCGTTGGCAAAGTAACCGAAGAAGTAGCGAAGTATTCGCTCGACGCTTTTCTAATTATCGTTTCAAATCCGCTCGACGCGATGGCGCAAGTGGCGTTTAAGCGTTCGGGCTTCCCGAAAAACCGCGTAATGGGAATGGCGGGCGTTTTGGATTCGGCACGAATGCGCTGTTTTTTGGCGGAAGCGTTAAATGTTTCGGTTGAAAATGTGACGGCGTTCGTTCTCGGCGGACACGGCGACACGATGGTTCCGCTGCCACGCTATTCGACGTGCGCCGGGATTCCCGTCACCGAACTCCTGCCGAAAGAACAAATTGACGAAATTCTCAAGCGCACTGCAAACGGCGGCGCGGAAATCGTCGGATTACTCAAAACCGGCTCGGCTTATTACGCTCCGAGTTTGGGCGCGGTCGAAATGGCGGAAGCGATCTTAAAAGACAAAAAGAAAATTCTGCCGTGCGCCGTTTATCTCGAAGGCGAATACGGCATCAACAATTTGTTCGTCGGTGTGCCGTGCAAACTCGGCAAAGACGGCGTTGAGCAAATCATCGAAATCTCGCTGACCAGCGACGAACGCGCCGCTCTGCAAAAATCGGCGGGCGCAGTACAGGAATTAGTTGATATTCTCGGCGTTTAACTGATCTAATAATTCAAGTTTTAAGGGAAAGTCTTGGCGGACTTTCCCTTTTTTATTTGTAAAAATTCGGTCATATTGAACGATTTGTACCGTCAATTTGACCGAGTATTTATTTCTAAAACATCCGATATAATCACTTAAACCCAATCATTCGTTGGTTTAACTATTTGGCATAAGCGTTGCAAAAGCAACAGCGGCAAATATCGTTTTGCCGGAACTTTTACCGAAACAATAATTATGCAGTATAACAAACAAAAAAACTCCTTCTTGACAAAAACATTCGGTTTTGCAATTTTGTGTTCGTTTATTTTTACGAACATTTTTACAGTCGGCATATTCGCCGGCACGACAAATCGAAAAACGGTTGATACCCCGGCACTGAACGGTTTGACGAGCGATTTGACGCAGCTTTCACGCAGCGGCAGGGTGCGCGGTCTGGCAAATTTTGAAGGCGAAACAAATCGTTTGATAAAAATGTTGGCGGGCGACAGTTTGAAACAGCCGGTGATTCTGGACGATAAAGGTAAAAGTCAGGAACTTGTCGTTGAGCAACTCGCGCTGAGAATCGCCAAAGGCGATGTTCCGGCAAGTCTGCGCGGCAAACGTATTCTCAAACTCGAAACCGCGACGCTTTTCTCGAATGCTGAAAATAGAAAGAATGTTTCGCAGAGCATCGAAAGAATTTTCAACGAACTCGCCGCTTCAAACGGTGAAGTTATTTTGTTTATTGACGAACTGACCAATTTTATCGGCAGTTCGCAGGTTAATGATGTTTTGACCGACGCTTTGCGGCAGAATAAGTTTCGCATCATCGGCGGAACTTCAAATACCGCCTACGCTGAAAAGATTGCCGTCACCGCCGAAATTTCGTCTCTGTTTGAAACGCTGACCATCGGCGAAACACAAAGCGGCGATGCGGAAAATACAGCGGGGAAATCTGCTTCCGGCGAAGGTTTTCGCGGCGATATTGTTTCGCCGGATTTGCGCGAAATGATGCAAAATGACCCGACGGGCAAAAAACGCGCTGATGTAATTATTCAAGCCAAAGACGCTGACGATCAAACGCTGCGGACAATTTTGGCGCAAAACAATGTGCATTTGCAAGACCGCGTGGGCGACACCGATACGCTGCTCGTCAATCTGCCGGTTTCGGCAATCGAAGCCATCGCCCAGAGCGGCACGATTAATTATTTGTCGCCTGACAGAACTCTCAATTCGCTTGGTCATCTGGAAAATGCGACCGGCGTAAATACGACGCGCAGCCAACCCGCAATCGCCGGTCGTCCGGCATATACTCTCGACGGCAGCGGAATCGGCGTAGCGATTGTTGATTCCGGGATGCTCGTCTCGCACAAAAATTTTAAGACCGCAACCGCGAGCCGCATTGTCTTTAATAAAAATTTCGTCACTTCAACAAATTCAACCGATGACGATTACGGTCACGGCACACACGTCGCCGGCATCGTCGCTGGAAACTCCGAGAGAAACAGCGGCGCGTATCGCGGAATTGCCCCGAATGCCAATCTCATCAATCTGAAAGTTTTGGACGGCGAAGGTAAGGGCAAATCGTCATGGCTGCTCGACGCGCTGCAATGGCTGATCGCCAACCGCACGACCTACAACATTCGCGTCGTTAATTTGAGTCTCGGCGGTTTGGCAATTGATTCTTACACGAACGATCCGGTCAACCGCAAGGTGCAGGAATTAACGGCACTCGGCGTTTTGGTAATCGCTGCTGCCGGTAACGAAGGCAAAGATTCGGATGGAAATAAGCTTTACGGACACATTCATTCGCCGGGAAATGATCCGTCGGTTTTGACGGTCGGCGCAGTCAACACAAAAGATACCGATTCGCGCACCGACGACTTGATGGCGACGTTCAGTTCGCACGGTCCGACACGCAGTTTCTACACTAACTCAAACGGCGACAAAGTATTCGACAACGCGATTAAACCCGATGTCGTCGCCCCCGGCAACAAAATCATCTCGGCGAAAGCCAAATCATCGAGCTATTTAGTTACGCATTACCCGAATTTGTCCGATTCGTCGCTTGATTCGACTGCCGACGACAGTATGCTTTATATGAGCGGAACTTCGATGGCGACACCGGTCGTGACGGGCGCGGCGGCTCTGCTTTTTCAGGTCAATCCGAATCTGACACCGCAGATGGTAAAAATGATTTTTGAATATACTGCCCAGCCTTTGAACGGTTACAATATGCTCGAACAGGGCGCGGGACAGTTAAATATCGAAGGTGCGGTGCGGCTCGCCAAAGCGTATCGGACAGACATCAATTTCAACACGTCGGCAACTTCGGGAATGAGTCTGCTGGCGAACGGCACGGCTTTTCCGGCGGTTCAAACAACGCTGAACGGCACGACTTTCGCTTGGGCGCAAGGCATTTTGACAAACTACACGCTTTTGAAAGGACAGCAGTTAGCCGGTAATTTTCATCCGGCTTATCGAAATGATTCGTGGTTTGATAAAGGTGTCATCAGCAACGCGTCAGGCAATTTCGTATTCAACAGCAATTTTCTCTCGACCGGTCTCAGTATTATCGATAATGTTTTGACGAGCGACGGCACTGTTTTAGACAGCGGTTCCACTTTCTGCGCGTCCAGCGCTTTGATCAGCGACGGTGTTTTGATCAGCGACGGGCAAATGTTCGGCGACGGCGTTCTGATCAGTGACGGCGTTCTCGTCAGCGACGGCGTTTTGATCAGCGACAGCACGATGGCAACTACGAGCGGCGGTTCAATTTACGGCGATAACTAGGATTTTAGAAAGGGAAAAGGAATTTACGTTGCCCCGGAAATTCGCGGTCAGGGTGCCGGGTCAAATTGTCTGGCAAAACTCAGCGCGGAATTATTGAAACATAAACAAAATATTTGTCTTCTATCTAACGCAGATTTCAAAAACGCACACCGCAGTTTTGAAAAAGCCGTTTATAGAAATACCGACAGTTGTAAAACTATTTTTGTTTAGCCAAAAAAAACAATAGACAAACAAATTTTTATCATTCATAATTAAAAAGGATTTGCGGAAATCCTCTTTTTCATTTTGTGATTTACAATGGTTTTTTGAGAATATAGATGACGGTTTTTACTCTCAAAACTAATTTTACCTCCTTACCTTTCAAATCGCTGAAAACTCTTCAGTGTTTCTCCGTATTTCTCTTTCTATGAACACGCCATCGAGAACCAAAAACTATATGCTGGTCATTCTCGCAGCGGGTTTTGCGTGTTTAGCGAGTGCGCTGTACAGCTTGCCGCTTGAAAAACTCGACCTCAAATTTCTCATCCTGTTCGGTCTTACGATTGGTTTAGGCTCACGCATCACACTTGAGATTCCGAGATACAAATCACACATTGCCCTTTCGGATACATTTATTTTTCTCGCGCTGCTGATATACGGCGGCGAAGTTGCCGTCGTGCTGGCAGCGGTCGAAGCATTTTTCTCGTCGCGGCGTTTCTGCAAGAAAAAAATTACTGTCTTTTTTAATGTTGCAGCGATGGCATTTTCGACGACCTCTGTCGTCTGGATGCTCAAATTATTCGGTCTTTACACCGAAAAACAACTACACGGGCAGGGCGAAGATTTAGATAATTTCATCGTTGCGCTGTCGGTAATGGCTCTGACACAATTTATCGTCAGCACCACTTTCGCTTCGATTTACGGCGGGCTGAAAGGCGACAAACCGCTTTGGGAAACCTGGAAAACTAAATATGTCTGGCTGTTTATCACTTATTTTGTCGGCGCAGTCGGTGCCGGTGTTCTGCTGCAATTAACCGATCTAATTGGTTTCGGCGTGGTCATAGCGGTTTTTCCGATCATCTTTTTTATGTACTTGACCTACCGGATGTATATGAAAAATGTGGAGATGGCGACGCAGCAAGCCGAAACTGCCGAAATGCACGCGGCAACGGCACAGGCACAATCAAACGCACTGCGCGAATCCGAAGCCCGTTTTCGCAGTGCGTTCGATTACGCGCCGATTGGCATTGCGCTGGTTTCGGCTTCGGGAAACTGGCTCAAAGTAAATTGCGCTCTGTGTGAGATTTTGGGTTACACGGAGGAAGATTTCCTATCAACGAATTTTCAATCAATGCTTTTTCCCGAAGATTTGGGCGACACGCTCATTAGAATCAACGAATTGCGAACCGGCAAAAAGCCGACCTGCCAGATGGAGCAGCGCTATCTTCACAAAGACAACAAGACCGTCTGGGGTTCCTGGAGCGTCTCCATCGACGGCGGCGAGGATTCGGAACATCCGAATTTAATTTTCCAAATACAGGACATCACGGAGAAAAAATCAGCCGAGGAAAAACTTCAGTACGAAGCTCGCCACGACGCTTTAACCGGGCTGCCGAACCGGGCGTATTTTCTCGCGCGGCTTGAACAGGCACTCCAAAAAAACGAGCATAATCTCGATTATAAAGTCAGCATTTTGTTTATTGATCTCGACCGGTTCAAGGTTGTCAATGACAGTTTGGGACATTTAATCGGCGATCAGCTTCTGATCGGCATTGCCGGAAGACTGCGCGAATGTTTGCGACCAAATGATATTGTCGCGCGGCTCGGCGGCGATGAATTTACTATTTTGGTTGAAGGAAGTTATCAGACAGAAGAAGTTATCGGCATTGCCGAACGTCTGTTAGACAAATTTGCGATGCCGTTTAATTTGAGCGGACACGAAATTTACAGTTCAGCGAGTATCGGAATCCTGCATCGTTCGGACAATCATTTGACCTCCGAAGATATGATGCGCGACGCAGATACGGCAATGTACCAGGCAAAACGTGCAGGTAAATCCCGTCACGAAGTTTTCGACCAAAATATGCACGAAGCCGTCAAAGCGAGTTTGCAGATTGAAACCGATTTGCGGCGGGCGGTTGACCGCGACGAACTGACCGTTTATTACCAGCCGATTTACTCTCTGATAACGGAAAAGATTGAAGGTTTTGAGGCTCTCGCCCGCTGGGAACATAAAGAACTGGGTTTGCTGACACCCGGAAAATTCATCGCTCTGGCGGAGGAAATCGGTTTAATTGACACGCTCGGCGAGCAGATTTTACGCCGTGCGTGTTCGCAAATGGAATCCATCAACAAAAATTTAACTGACGAAACCCCTTATTTCGTCAGCGTTAATCTTTCGTGCAAACAGTTTGCACAACCTGATTTGGTCGAGCGCATAAAAAAAATTCTTATAGAAACAAAACTTCCGCCGCACCTGCTCAAACTCGAAATAACCGAGTCGGTATTTTTCGAACACAAGGAAAAAGCGGTGGAAATGCTTCACCAAATGCGTGAACTCGGCATTGAGATAAATATTGACGATTTCGGCACGGGTTACTCCAATCTGAGTTATTTGCTCCAGCTGCCGGTCACGACCCTGAAAATTGACCGTTCCTTTATCAGCCCGATCAACGAAGTCGGCGAAAATGTCGAAATTGTTAAAATAATTATGATGTTGGCGCGAAATATGGGAATGAAGGTTATCGCTGAAGGTGTCGAAAGCAAAGTTCAGCTAAAACAACTCAAAAAATTGAAATGTGAAGGCGCGCAGGGTTATCTTTTCTCAAAACCGATGTGTTTTGAGGACACCGAGCGATTTCTCGCCGACCAATCGTTCGGCGAACAAATTGTTCCCGAACCGAAGTTCGGCGAGGTGGCAGTTGTTCTAACCGTTCAGTGATCAAAAAAAGAGAGAAATATGAAGAGATTGTCTTTTGGAATTTGACTGTAACCATCAAATTCCAAAAGCAATTCAAACGGGAATTTTTGTAAAAACAGGCTTTCTCCTTTTTCCGTTATTTATTTTCTCAGCCAGCCGAACAGTGCGTTGACCGTGATGTCTCGATTTGTTTCGTAAATTGCGCGGGTCAGCGGAATCCCCATCGGACAAACCTGAATACAATTTTGCGCGTTGCCGCAATTGGCTATTCCGTCGTCCTGAGTCAAGCCTTCGAGCCGTTCGTCAATCGTGATTTTGCCGGTCGGGTGCATATTAAACAGCCGCGCCTGAGCAATCGCCTGCGGTCCGATGTAGTTGTCATCGTGGTACTGCGGACACGCTTCGAGACAGCAGCCGCACGTCATACAGCGCGAATAAGCATAGCGTTCGGCTTGTGTCGCCTGCGAAGTTTGCGGTCCCGGACCCAAATCGTAACTGCCGTCGAGTTCGACCCAAGCGTGAACCTGCTTGAGGTGATTGAACATCGGTGTTCGGTCAACGACCAAATCGCGGACGTTCGGAAATTTCGACATCGGTTCGAGCGTGATCGTATTTCCGCCGGACACGACCAACAGATCGTCAACCAAAGCCGAACAGCTTTGACGAACGCGCCCGTTGATGACCATCGTGCAAATTCCGCAAACTTGTTCCAGACAATTCATATCCCAAACCGGCGGCGTAGTTTGTTTGCCTTCTTTGGTCACGGGATTTTTGCGAATGTCCATCAGCGCAGAAATCACGTTCAGGTTTTTGCGATACGGAATTTCAAAAGTTTCCGTGTAAGCATCCGCTCCGAGTTTTTCGCGCCGCTGAATTTTTATCTCTAGATTTTGCGGCGGATTCGTCAGTCTTTTTTTCTCACCGTGTCCGTTTGTTTCGCTCATAAATTTATTTAATTTCTACTCGCTGATAAATTTCGTCTAATTCCAGTTCAACTTCGATTGAAGAGAATTTCACGCGACTTGTTAAACCGATTGTCGCCTGATATTTCCAAATTCCATCATTTTCACGCTTAAATTGTTCGACTTTCGCTTTGTCCTGCGAAACCAAAATATATTCCTGCAAAGTTTCCAAAGTTTGATAAGCGGCAAATTTCTCGCCTCGGTCTTTAGCTTCCGTGCTGTCGGATAAAACTTCGACAATCAAAATCGGGTTCGTAATTGTATCAGTGCGTTTTTGGTAAAAATCGATCTTTCCGCAAATTACCAATACATCTGGATAATAGAATTTCCGGTAACTTTCAATCCGAACTTTAACATCCGTCGTCAATGACTCGCATTTCTTGTCGAGTTTATTACCGAATAAACGGTCAATGTTTGAAGTAATTCGGGCGTGATTTAGCGAACCGCCCGCCATTGTGACGATATCGCCGTTTTCATATTCGCTTCGATACTCGGCTTTTTCCTCTAAAGCTAAGTATTCTTCGGACGTATATTTTCTTTCCTTCAGTAATGCCGTCATTTATTATCTAACTTCCAAATTCATCAGCAAAAGTCAAAAATGTGATTCTGCGCAATGATGGTGAAACTATTATTCACCCGGTTTTTCTTCGTTTTCTTTGATGTTTTTCTCAGCGATTTCCTCGAAAGATTTGCCGTCTTTGACTTGCGCGTCTTCTTCGTTGACCGTATATTGTCGGTCGGTATTCGCCGGTTTGTCTTCAAAACCTTCCGGCACGATTTGCGACGCGCCGTTTTCTTTTAACGGTAAACCTTCTTTTTTCGCTTCCGCCGCGCCCGCTGCTTTTGCTTTGTTGCCGCTCGAATAATCGCGTTTGCGCGGTTCGAGCAAACCGATGTCAACGGCTTCATAAGACAAAACTGGTCCTTCGCCGGAGTATTCGGCAATCGTCGTTTTCAGCCATTCGTCGTCATTTCGTTCGGGGAAATCGGGTTTATAATGTGCGCCGCGCGATTCGTCACGATTTAACGCGCCGAGCGTAATGACACGCGCCAGTTCGAGCATATTTTTCAATTGCCGTGCCTGCGGAACGGCTTGCGTCGCCCACAAATTTGAATCGTTGATCGAAATTCTTTGGTATCTGTCCATCAACTCGACGATTTTGTCATCGGTCGCCTGCAAACGGTCGTTGTAACGCACGACGGTTACGTTATCGGTCATCACTTTGCCAAGTTCTTCGTGGAGTTTATACTGGTTTTCCGTACCCTCGTTTTTAATAATCTGCGTATTGATCGCCTGCTGTTTCCGCAATTCGGCATCATAAATCCCGTTTGTTTCGGTATTTCCGCGCTCGACGTTTTTGGCGTAATTGATCGCCGAAGGAGCGGCGGTAAATCCGGCGTAAACGCACGAAAGAAGCGAGTTCGCGCCTAGACGGTTCGCGCCGTGAATAGAATAATCGCATTCACCGGCGGCGAAAAGTCCGGGAACATTTGTTTTTTGCTCGAAATCAACCCACAAACCGCCCATCGAATAATGAACGCCGGGGAAAATTCGCATCGGCACATAACGCGGATCGTCGCCGACGAACATTTCATAAATTTCCAAAATCGCGCCGAGTTTCGCGTCCAAAGTTTCTTTCGGAATATGCGTTAAATCAAGAAAAACCTGATTTTCGCCGCCGACTCCGAAACCGTCCAGACAAACCTGAAAAATTTCCCGCGTCGCAATGTCGCGCGGCACTAAGTTTCCGTAAGCCGGATATTTTTCTTCGAGAAAATACCAGCGTTCGTTCGCCGGAATACTCTGCGGGGCGCGTTTATCGCCTTGATTTTTCGGCACCCAAACTCGTCCGCCTTCGCCGCGCGCCGATTCCGACATAAGGCGCAATTTGTCTTCGCCCGGAATCGAAGTCGGATGAACTTGTATAAATTCGCCGTTGGCGTATTTCGCTCCCTGCTGATAACACGCCGAAACCGCGCTGCCCGTGCAAACCTGCGAATTGGTTGATTTGCCCCAAATTAAACCGGGTCCGCCGGTCGCCATAATCACCGCGTCGGCTTCAAACGCTTTTAATTCGAGCGTTTGAAGATTCATCGCAATCAGACCGCGACAAACCTGATGATCGTCCAGAACGAGCGACAACATTTCCCAGCCTTCAAATTTATTGACTTTGCCGTCAACTTCAAATTTGCGAACCTGTTCGTCGAGCGCGTAAAGCAATTGCTGTCCGGTTGACGCGCCGGCAAACGCCGTGCGGTGATGCAGCGTTCCGCCAAACCGCCGAAAATCGAGCAAACCTTCCTTCGTCCGCGAAAACGGAACGCCCATCCGGTCAAACAGATGAATAATCTGCGGAGCCATTTCGCACATCGCTTTGACCGGCGGTTGATTGACCAGAAAATCGCCGCCGTAAACCGTATCGTCAAAATGCTTCCACGGCGAATCGCCTTCGCCTTTCGTATTGACCGCGCCGTTGATGCCGCCCTGAGCGCACACCGAATGCGAACGCTTGACCGGTACAACCGACAGCAAATCTACTGCGTGTCCAGCTTCCGCAATTTTCATTGCTGCCGCTAATCCGGCGAGTCCGCCGCCAACAATCGCTATTTTTAATCCGTTACTCTGTGCCATAATTTTCTTTTTACCAACAAACCCGCTTTCGAAAAATCACTGTCAAAACTTCTGCGGCTCGATGATCTCGCTTTTCTTAACTTCACTACAAAACGACTGCGGCAACAGTCCGCACGGGCGGACAAAGGAGACTGCCGCGTTTGTGCCGACGGCAAACAGCAGTGCCGAGATTCCGACGCAGGCATAAAGCGCGTATTTTTGTGCCTTTTCGCCGATCACGATTCCCCAATCAACGGCGAACAAAAATAATCCGTAACCGAGATGCCACGCCGTTGCCGCTACGCCTACAATGTATAAGATCAAAATACCGATGTTTTGAAATTCCCGCGACACGATTTGAAAGGCTTCTCCGGCGTGTCCGGCAACCGGCGTTGTATTTAATCCGGGAATCATCCCGAACCGGAAATTAAAAATGTGAAACGTCAGAAAGAAAAACAGAAAAATTCCCGTGATGCGCTGAAAAAGATAAAACCAATTGCGTCCGTAACCGTAATTCACCACATTCGGGCGCGTCTCCGCCGAAATAAAAATTCCGTAAACCGAATGATACAAAAGCGGCAGAAAGATGCCGAAAACTTCGGCGAACAGCAAATACGGGATGTCGTGAATGCCTTTAACGTGTTCGTTGAAACTTTCTCTGCCGCCCATTGCCGCTGAATTTGTGTAGATATGAACGAGGAAAAATCCGCCCAGCGGAACAATTCCGGTTAGTTGGTGCAGTTTTCGGAGCAGAAATGTTTTGCTTAATTTTATCGCCATTTTTTGAGCCTCAAAAGAATTTTAGATTTTAGATATTTGATTTTGTTAATTCTAAATTCAAATTTGCAAATCGGCAATCGTCAATCATTTAATTAACATCATATCTTTTTTTCTTAATAAGATAAAATGAATTCTCTTGCAAAAGTTGTTCAGAAATACTTATAATTGTAGTCAGTCCTGAGTCCTTTATTGATTGGATTGGAACGCATTTATTCCAAATAGATGACTGAGGACTAAGGACTAAGGTAATGCACATAGAAACATTGAAGGTATTTTGCGATTTGGTCGAGATGCAGAGTTTTTCGCTGGCGGCGGAGCGTAATTTTGTCACGCAGTCTGCCGTCAGCCAGCAGATTCGCACGCTGGAAGATAAATTCAAACGCCGCCTGCTCGAACGCGTGCGCGGGCGGCGCGAAGTTCGCCTGACACCTTCGGGCGAGGTTTTTTACCGCGAATGTAAAAATGTTCTGGAGAGTTACGATCAACTCAACGAAAGTATGAGCGGACTGGTCGGGAAAATCAGCGGAACAGTCAAGGTCGCCACCGTGTACAGCGTCGGTCTGCACGAACTTCCGCCGAAGGTGCGCGAATTTATGACGAAATTCCCCGCCGCCAAAATTGATCTCGAATATTCGCGCACCACGCGCGTCGTCCGCGACGTTTTAAACGGCACGGTCGAACTCGGCGTGGTCGCTTTTCCCGAACAAAAACGCGGGCTGACCATCGTGCTGATGGCGAGCGACCGGCTCGTTTTGATTTGCCCGCCCGACCACGAATTTGCCGAACGAACACAGATTAAAGTAAAGGAAATTCAGGGACGCGATTTCGTGATGTTCGAGCGCGACATTCCAACGCGCAAAGCGACCGATAAAATTTTGAAATCTTACGGCGTTGACGTTCACAAAGTCGCTGAATTCGACAATATCGAAACGATTAAACGCTCGGTCGAAGTCGGTTTCGGACTGGCAATCGTGCCGCATCCGAGCGTGATGGATGAAGAAAAAAACAACCAGCTCTCCGTCATCGAACTTGCCGAAAAAGACTGGGTTCGTCCGGTCGGCGTGGTTTACCGCACCGACCGGACGCTTTCGATTGCCGCGAAGAAATTTGTGCAGTTACTCGAAAGCAAAACTCCCAAAACCTGATGTATGAAAATAAAAATAATCTCTGCCGCGATTGTTTTTGCCGCCGTCTTTTTTCTTTACAAAAAATTGGGACCGCCTTTTTTGGCTTCATATCATTATTCGAGCGTCAGCCCCGACAAAAAATACCGGGTTGATGTTTACTCGGAACCGATGTTCGGCGCGATGCCCGGAGGCGGTGGTGCCGGTTCGCACAATTCGGCAATTGTTTTAAGAAATAGTTGGGGTTGGGAGATCGGCTCCAACGCCGAATGCACGATTTTTATGGATGACGTGAAAATTGAGTGGAACAATGACCAATATGTGACGATTGCACCGGCGCGGAGCATTGACTTGAAAACGGGCGAATGCGAACAGTAGAATTATTCGCTCGACAAATATTTGTTCGTTTCAAAATCGCCTCAACTGTTTGCGCGGCTACTTCAACTCTGCATCTCTGCCAACCAAAAATAAATAAGAGTACATCGCAATTCCGGTCAAAATTCCCGTGCCAAATTTGATGAACGACGGTAGCGCGGACGGCGACAGAAAACCTTCGATGATTCCGGCGACGACTAGCAGACAAGCGCAACCGATAGCGAGCCGCACGGCTTCGAGACCGTTTTTCTTCAACGCTTCGCTGCGGGTCAAATCGCCCGGATTAATCAGCGCATAGCCGATCAGCATTCCCGCACCGGCGGCGATGAAAATGCACGAAAGTTCGATTACGCCGTGTCCGACCATAAAAGTTACCAGCGCATCCCCAAAAGCCGGGTTGACTTTGTAACACACGCCCAACACGCCGCCGATGCTTAAACCGTTCATTATCAACACATAAATCGTGCCGATGCCGAAGAACGCGCCGTAGGCGAAAGCCATCAGCGACACTAAAATATTATTCGTTAAAATTTGGCTCGACCCGATTTGGTTGGCTTCGTTTAAGCCGAGCCACCATTTTTCGCCCGACTGTGCGGCGTATTGAATTTGCGTCAAACCGAGACTGTCGGCAAATTTCAAATCGTTGTAGCACAAAATAAAAGAGGCGATGCCGAACAACGTGAAAACGCCGAAAGCCAGCGCGATAAATTTCCAGTTGCGGCGAAATGCCTGTGGGAAATCTTTAGCGAAGAAATTCCAGACGAGATGTGCGCCCTGTCCTTCGGCACGATAGATTTTGCCGTGGGCGCGAATGACCAAACTATTTAGATAATTAACCAGTTTTGGGTCGCGTGTTTCGGCGCGGGCAATCGCCAAATCGGACGCGGCACGGCGGTAGAGTTCGCCGAATTCGCGCACTTCCAGCCGTGAAAGTCCGCGCAGTGACGAAGTTTCCAAAATCGAAAGCAAATCTTCCAACCGCTCCCAGTTATTTTTTCGCTCGTCAATAAAACGATTCATAAAATTCCAGGTTCCAGATTCCAGATATTCCGTGTTCAAGCTAATTCTTCCAATTTGGAATTTGAAATCTAGAATCTGGAATTTTAAGTTCCAACAACTTTTTCGAGCGTCGGGGTGATGAGAAATTTATCGTAGAGCGGTTTTCTCTGACGAATCAGGACAATAATACTTTGCGTGGCGGTGCGATAAACGTCGGCGAATTTTGGATTATTACCGAGTTTATCCAAAATGCGGCGCAGTGCTTCGTTGATACTGGCGACGAAAAGGGTAGCGCTAATTTGTTCGTCCATTGAAACTTCCCCGCCTTTGTACGAAAAAGTTCCTGAAACCGGGTGCATAAAAGGATAATCTTCCGAAATTTCAAGCCTCGCTTTTTCAAAAGCCGCCGTAAAATCGAGATTTGCCGCGCTCACACTTTTGTCAATCGCGCCGACTAATTCGCTGACCAAATCAATCAATCGCTGCCAGTCAAAGGTTGAAATATCGTTTTGTTTGGCTTTGGCTTCGACCTTATTGCTCAAATCAAATGGAAATTTCGGTAGTTTCAACCCCGACCTCAACATATTTTCGGATGCCGTGGAATTTCCACCCGGCAAATTTTTTGATTTCGCATTATTCGGCAGCATTTCACCGGGCGCAGTCGGTGTTTGGACAGGCGGCGGCGGGACGATTTCCTTTTTCGTCAAAACCGGTTGGGCATTTTTTTCAAAGTCAGTGTCTCCGGTTTGTTTGTCTGTTTGATAAACATTGATGATACCGCCGGGTTCCCGCGCCCGAATCAAAATTCGCTGCAACGCTTCTTCACCCTCCGAGATTCGTCCGGCGATGCGGTCGTGTTCACGCGCTTTGATTTGATGTTCCGCCGTTAAATCAATGTCGGCATCGTAACCGCTCAGTTCGATGCGGACGCTTCCGATAAATTGACGGCGGCGTAAATATTTGACTAAAGCCGACAGATTGACAAACGATGTGTCTAAATTTTCGTGAACAGGATGATTTTTCATTGGTTTTTGCGGCGGCGGATTGAACCGTCTAAGTTTAGTATAATTGCTCGACCAATCGCAATTTTCAAAGATGGCTTTCAACACTTTTATAATAAAAAGTGCTAATTTCGCAAAATTTCCATTGCATCTTTGATCGTTTTCAGTCAAAATGCGCTGATTAGTCCTTTGTTCTTCTTGCTTTATCCCGCGTTCGCCGGATACAGTTTCACAATTCAGCTTATCTCAAAAGATGGAAAACTAAAGAACAAAAGGCAAACAACGAAAATCAGAGGACAAAAGACAAATAACGAAGGACAAAAACTATGGATTCATTATTTCGTAAAAAATCAATCGCGCAGATTCAAGCCGATGCCGCCGCCGGGATGAGCGATCATGCCCAGGACGGCACGGGCGGCGACGGCGGCGGTTTGCGCCGTTCGCTCGGCACATTTGATTTAACGATGCTCGGCATTGCCGCAATCGTCGGCGCGGGCATCTTTGCGATGGTCGGCGAAGCGTCCCACGCGGGCGGTCCGGCGGTGATTGTGCTGTTTATTTTCGCGGCGGTCGCCTGCGGATTTTCCGCTTTATGCTACGCGGAATTCGCCTCGAAAATCCCGATTGCGGGTTCGGCTTACACTTATGCTTATGCCAGTTTCGGTGAGTTGCTGGCGTGGATTATCGGTTGGGATTTACTGGTCGAATACGCCATCGGCAACATCGCCGTCGCCATTTCGTGGAGCGATTATTTTACGCGCCTGCTGGCGGCAAACGGCATTTATGTGCCGGCGAATTATTCGATGGATTACCTGAGCGCGTCACGCAGTTTCGCCGAAAATCACGGAGCGGTCGAAGCAGTTTTGGCGAAAGGGCAAACTTTGGAAGCACTCGGACGAATGACCGCCGCCCAATTGACCGCAATTTCCGACAAAATAAATCCTTCGATGATCGAAGCCTACAGCGCGTGGACGACCGCGCCGCACATCGGCGGCATTCCGCTGATCGCCGATCTGCCCGCGCTCGGCATCGTTTTCATCATCACTTGTCTGGTTTACGTCGGCATCCGCGAATCAAAAACCGCATCGAACATAATGGTCGCCGTCAAACTCGGCATCATTCTGCTCGTCATTATTCTGGGCGCATTTTACGTTAAAACCGAAAACTGGACTCCGTTTGCGCCGAACGGTTTCGGCGGCGTGATGTCGGGTGTGGCGGCGGTTTTCTTCGCGTATATCGGTTTTGACGCGCTTTCGACAACTGCCGAAGAATGCAAAGATCCGTATAAAACGCTGCCGCGAGGAATGATTTATTCGCTTCTGATTTGCACGGTTTTATACGTCGTTCTCGCCTTAGTTTTAACCGGGATGGTCAACTACACACAACTCGCGGTTGGCGATCCGCTGGCGTATGTGTTCGGTCCGGCGGGCGCAAATCTGCCGTGGGTGTCCGGCATCATCGCCGTTAGTGCGGTGATTGCGCTGGCGACCGTATTGCTCGTTTTCCAACTCGGTCAGCCGCGCCTTTGGATGGCGATGAGCCGCGACGGATTGCTGCCGAAAATTTTTTCCTCGATTCATCCGAAATTTCGTACGCCCTGGTTTTCGACAATTGTGACCGGATTTGTGGTCGCCATTCCCGCGCTTTTTATGAACTTATCAGAAGTGACGGAGCTGTCGGTTATCGGCACACTGTTCGCTTTTACAATTGTCTGCGCCGGTGTCTTGGTCAAAGACAAGGAATTTGCCGGACAAAAACGCTATGTGCCGTACATTAATTCACAGTGGATTTTCCCGATTTTATTTATTTTCGTGATGTGGGGAATTATTCATTTCAACGGCGATGCGGTCGTCAGATTTTTCACCGACTACACTTCGACCGAAGAAAGTGCCTTCATCCATAAAATTCCGTATTTCGGTTTTATGATTTTCGCGCTTATTATGGCGGGTTTGTCTTTCGCCAAAAAACTTTCGCTGATCCCAGTTCTCGGCATTATGTTCTGCACCTATTTGATGAGCGAACTCGGCATTACCAATTGGATTCGTTTCGCCGTCTGGCTGCTCGTCGGTTTGGTTGTTTATTTCCTTTATGGTTACAAACACAGCAAACTGCATAGCCGCGAAGAAGCGGCGGCGGAAATGTAGTTTGATTCCAGATTCCAGATTCCAGATTTCAGATTTTAAGAGAAATGTTCAATCTAAACATCTTCAATTTGGAATCTGGAATCTGGGAAATTTACAAAACTTTACAATTTGAAGAAACCAAATCAATCTCTCCAGCGTCTAAACTCGCGGAAACATTCCAATTTTAATTTTCAGGAGTAAATTTTTATGAGAAAAACAACAGTTTTGACGGCGTTATTTTGTTTAATGCTTGGGGCGAGTGCCGTGTTTGCACAGGACAAAATGGCGGGACAAATGAAAACGACCAGCTACGCGGGTGTTTGGGATTTAGACACCGCTAAAAGCAAAATGCCGGAAAGGATGCGGGTCGAATCAATTTCGATGAACGTCACCCAGTCCGGCAACGACTTGAAGGTAGAAACCACCACCAAACGCGGCGCACCGACCGAACAAAAAAGTCCTGACGGCGCGATGATGGGCGGCGGTATGGGACGCGGCGGTATGGGACGCGGCGGCGGTATGATGGACGGAGCGCAAACCGTATCATATAGTCTTGACGGCAAGGAAACCAAACTGGAAACGCCCGGAATTCCGGGCGCGGCGGCGACTTTGAAGGCTAAAATGGAAAAAGACGGCAAATTGAAATTGTCCACCAGCCGCACTTTTAACGGTCAACAGGGCGAAATCACGATGACGACCAAAGAGACGTGGGAACTGATGGACGGCGGCAAAACTTTGAAAGTTACCCGCGACCGGGAAACTCCCAACGGAACTCAAACTTCGGAAATGTATTTTACGAAAAAACAGTAAAAATTTCGATTTTGTAAACAGTCAAAAAAGTTCGTCGGAAGCGCAGATATACTTAAAACGCTTCCGGCGTTTTTTCTTTTCAATGTTAGAATAATCAACTAAACCATCAATCCGGTTATTACCTAACAACTTGTAATTGACGATTTCAAAATGTCTTTTGAATTAAAACTCGCCTTCAAATACTTTCGCGCCCGCCGAAAAAGTTTGGCGCGTTTTACATCATTCGTCGCCGTCGTCGGCATTGCGGCGGGCGTGGCAAGCCTGTTAATCGCCAACGCACTGGCAAACGGTTTCAGCGACGAAATGCGCGACAAAATTCTCGCCAATACTTCCCACATTACGATTTTTACGAACGACGGCACGGAAATTTCCGACTGGCGCGAGATTAAAAAAA
This sequence comes from Pyrinomonadales bacterium, assembly GCA_038235165.1. Classification (GTDB taxonomy): domain Bacteria; phylum Acidobacteriota; class Blastocatellia; order Pyrinomonadales; family Pyrinomonadaceae. The sequence continues at coordinate 166,481 of JBBSUG010000004.1, read as the reverse complement.
AGATCGAAGCAATTGAGAACATCAAAGAAGTGACACCGACGACTTACGAAAGTACGCTGCTGATCGGCAAAGATTCGACTAATTATTCGATATTGCGAATTCCAAATTCCAAATTCCAAATTCCAGAACCGGCAAAATCCGAAACCCCAAATCTTAAATCTAAAACATTGAACCTCGAACCTGAAACCCTGAACCTGAAACCCGAACCTGTTTCGCTCGGCGCAACACTTGCCGAAAAAGCGAACTTAAAAATCGGCGATGAAGCGGAGATCGTCACGCTCGGCAATCAAATCGAGCCGAAGCGGTCGCCGGTCGTTATCGCCGGGACGTTTCAAACCGGGCTTTACGAATACGATTCGACCTGGATTTACATTTCGGCGGAAGATTTTGCCAAACTCAGCGGACAAAGTGAATTTGCGCCGACGATTCTGAGTGTGGCGGTCGCAGACATTTATCGTGCGAATGAAACCGCCGCCGCAATCCGCACTAATTTGAGTGAGAATTTCAAAGTTTTAGATTGGCAGGAAGCAAATCAACCGCTTTTCGCCGCGCTCAGTTTAGAGCGCAAAGTCGCGCTGACGATTATTTCGCTGATAATTTTTATCGCCGCATTAAATATCACGACGACGCTCACGCTGCTCGTCAACGAACGCCGACTCGATATTGCAGTTTTGCGAACGTGCGGCGCAAGAACGAAAAGTTTGCTCTTTATTTTTCTGGTTGAAGGTACGTTATTGGCTTTTCTCGGAATAGTTTCCGGTCTCATTTTAGGTTTGCTCGGCTGTATGTTAGGAAATTATTTCAAAATCATCAGCCTTTCGGCGGAAGTTTATTCGCTTTCGTTTATCCCGTTTCGCCCGCATTTAATAAACATCTTACTGATTATTTTAATCTCTTTTTTATTATGTCTGACGGCGACGATTTATCCGGCATACAAAGCAAGCCGCATCAAACCCCTGGAGAATTTGCGGACGCAATAAGTTGGAGCGCGGAAGTCCCGTCCGCCCAACGAGCGACAGCAAAGTTGGAAACGTCGTCAGTGTAACCCGAATGGATAAACGCATTCAACATTTCACCTCGCCGATGTTAGCGCGGAAATCCCGTCCGACTGACGAGCGGTAGTGATGTTGAAAGCATTGTCAGTCAGTTTTACACAGAGAAACGCTTTCAACACTTCGCTCCGCTGGTGTTGGGCGGACGAGACTTCCGCGCTCCAACCTATTTCGCCGTCCATTTATTGTTTGTTTCGTCGGCATCCATAAAAATTCCGCCATTCAAATTCAAGGTCTTTATTTTCTTTTTCGTCGTGATAACAACCGTCGCTTCCTGTTGATTCTTAAACCAGATTTCCGGCGTTTGATGCAGAGTTTCCTTTGTGCCGTCGTCGTAAGCGATGAGAACGTCAACCGGCGCGTCGAAGCCGCCGATGTTTTTGATCGTCAGCGCGTATCCGCCGTTTGCTGCCGCGACATTGCCCACCGCCAGATCAATATAACCGTTGGTAAAAAACCAATTATTAAAAAACCAGTTCAAATCTCTGCCCGACGCGCTGTTGAAGGAATTGAACATATCCCACGGCTGCGGATGTTTGCCGTGCCAGCGGCTGATAAATTCGTGCAGCGATTTTTTGAACACCGCGTCGCCCAGCAAATCTTTGAGCGCGAGATAACCGAGCGCAGCCTTGCCGTATTCATTGCTGCCAAAACCGCGTCCGGTCAGCGCGTCACCGGGCGTAATAATCGGAATGTCGCCGTCAGCGGTCGGATTTTTGATCCAATCGGCAACGCGGAAAAGTTTAAAAAGATTGTCCGCCGCTTCGTCGCCAAAATCGTTTCTTCCAATTAAAAGTTCAAACGCCGTCGTCCAGCCTTCGTCCATAAAACCGTAACGCCGCTCGTTGATGCCCATATAAAACGGGAACCAGGTGTGCAGAAGTTCGTGTTCAGCGACAAATTTGGCAAAATTCGGGTCTTTTTGCGAACTGTCGTTGATCATCATCGGATATTCCATATCGGCAAAACCGCGCACCATCGTGGTTTTCTGATACGGATACGGAACGCCGGGATAATTATTTGAACTCCAATCAAGCGCGTGTTTCCCGTATTCGACCATTTTTTCAAAATCTTTCGATTCGACGTTATAAGCCGCCTGCACACTGGCGCGGCGGTTGGTTGATTTATCCACCACGACGCTGCCGCCGTCCCAGATATAATGATCGCTTAACGCCAGCGCGACTTCCGTTACGTTTGCGGCTTTCCATTTCCACGTCACCGTATCTTTTTGCGCCGTGACCGCGTTTTTTTTGAGTTCATCAAGCGTGGCAATGTGCATCACATCGTCGCTCGTCATTGATTTTTGCAGCCGTTCGGCAATTTTCGATTGAAGCGTTTCGTTCGCATTCAGTAAATCGCCGGTCGCCCAAACGACGTAATTTTTCGGCACGTTGACTTCAAAATTATAATCACAAAAATCGTTATAAAATTCGTGACCCTCGGTAAAATTCGCCGTGTCCCAGCCGTCAATATCATCGTAAACGGCGACGCGCGGATAAAAATACGCGATAAAAAAAGTCGTCGGATCAATCGCCCCTTCGCGCCCGCTCTGGACGGAAACGTCGTAATGCCACTTGAAAGAAAGTTTGACCGAATCGCCTGCCGCTAGTTTTTTATCTAACTTGACTCCCTGCACGGTGTTGCCGGTGCGCTGCCGCCAATCTTTGACTTTGCCGTTTTCCCGGTATTCGTCAATGCGAATGCCGGAAGTCAGATAATCGGTCGAAACTTCCTCTTCACGCGGCGCGTTCGGCGCGTGTGAATTCAGCGTCAGCCGAAAAACGAGCGTATCGAGTGTGTTCGGGCTATTGTTTTTATAAATGATTTCTTCGGTTCCCGTCACCGTCCGGTTCGGCGGCGCGACATTGATGCTGATGTTGTAGCTGGCGGTATTCTGCCAGTAATTCACGCCGGGTTTCCCGTCAGCCGCACGAGTTCCCTTCGCAAAAGCGGCTTTGACATTGCGCGGCATATAAAGCTGCTGCGCGTGAATATTTAAGCCGACGAAAAGTGCGAAAAAGATTAAAAATATATGTTTCTTCATTTTTATTGATTGCAAAACGGTCAAAGTTTTATTCAATAAAAACGAAGGAAATATATATTTGTTTCAGTTTTTGGTGATAAAAAGCGGGTAACTTATTTTTTTGTGCTACTTGCTGATTTGCGCGAGCAAAGTTTTGTTTTTTTGAAAAAACAACCGCGCCGTTTCGATGCGCCCGATACCGCGCAGCTCCTTTACCGAAAGTCTTTCGACGATGGAAGCGACCTGTTCAAAATCCGTTTCGATTAAATTTTCAACCGCATTATTAAAGCCGAAACCGATGCGCGGCGCGTCAACGGTCGCGCTCGAAGTCTTTGATAAATCAATGCCGAGTTGCGGCGCAGCGTTATCTTTTAAATTAAATTTGCCCGCTTTGTTAATCATTTGAACGGTTTGTTCGAGCAAATTTAAAGCCTGTGTTTTATCGAACTTTGCCAGAATTGTCGTCGCGCCGAGCGATGTTTTTATCGAATTCAGCGAAACGTCTTCGTTTTGCAGTTCGCGCTGAACGTCATTGAGCAGAACGTAGGCACGTTGTTTTTCCAGATCGAGCTGCGCTTTTTCAACTTTTTTGTCCTTTTTCGGCTGTAATAAAGCCTGCGCGACGGCGATTTTGATGACCGACCGGCGTAGAGTTTCCTTTATCTGCGGTGCAAGTTCCTCCGCCGTTTCGATTTCCTTTTCGCTGACAAAATGCAAAGCGGCGCGATACAGCACGAAAGAAATGACATCCTCCTGCAAATTTTCGTCATCAATTTTTCCCGCAATATTTTTTCCGCGTTTGTAATCTTCCGGGTTTGTATTTAACGCGGCGCGAATATACGCCAATTTCTTGGCAATCGGATTGGTTTCGTTGTCGGCTTTTTTCTCCAAATCGTCAATCAACGCATCGTACATCTGTTTTTTAGTCGCATCTTTCGACAAATTACTCAAACTCTCGTATTTCTCACCGAGTTGATTTTGCCCGTTCGGATTGAGCTGTTTTTGCAGATCGGCTAAAAAATTTCTGACCGGCTGAACCAACTCCGGCGCATAAGTTTGATACTGACTGAAAATAGAATTGGACAAAACCGATATTGATTGCGCCTGAAGTTTACCTTCCGGCGTGTCGAGCAAAATCGGGCGCGAAAAAAACAATTGATACGCCGCCTTTAGAAAATTCCCGGCGCGGTTCGGTTCGGTCTGCGCGACCGGCGGAAGATTTTGCTGCGCCGGATTAACCGTTAAAATCATTCCGCCGCTCGAATTAGTGGCAAAAGTAAAACCCGCTTTGAACAAATAACCACCCAAAATCTGCGCTTCATCGGTCGCCGCGAGCTGCACCAAAGCCATATCGAATAAACGATTTGCCAGATTCACGTCCTTTTTTCGCAGTTCGGTCAGGACATTTTGGAAATTAAACGAAATGCCGTCCGCCAAACTTCTCTGCGCCAAAGAAAATGCAAGATTCGGATTCGACTCGACCGACTGCAAAGCCAGTGACAAAAGCTGTTCGCTTCTGGCTGATTTGTCATCAAACGCGCCTTTGTCTTTTTTTTCGTTCGGTTCTTTGTCAGTTAATTCTTTGATAAATTTTTCGGCTAACTGCGTGTCGCGTTTGTAGGCGACCTTCAAAACAACCGACTGCAAACTCGATTTATCGGAGCGATTGAAAAATTCGCTCATTTTCGCGTCTTTTGGCGATTCAGAAACTTCATCAATCATTTTCCAGCCCTTTGTCAGCCATTTTGCCGATTGATTGGCGTTTTCATCCCACAGCAAATCAGCCGCGTCAGCCAAGGCTTCAACCGCCGCTTTTTTGTCTTCCCAAAACGTTGCTTCTTCGGCGGTTTTCGTCACCATCGAAACTGCTTGAAACTTTTGCGACAATATTTTTTGTTCTTGTTCGGTTAAAACTTTCGGTGTCGGTTTCGGCACGAGTTTTTGCGTGAAGACCGAAAGTGAAAATGTTAATAAAATAATGAGAATTGCGAATTTTTTCATTCTTCACCTCTATTGTTTAACTGTGATTGTCTTTGAATTTCCGGTTCTCGCCGGCAAAACCACTTTCTTACTGAAATCGCCGTCTTCTTTTATTTCAAACGTCATCTCAAAATTTACTCCGGGCAGATGAGAAAAGCGTGTGAATGGCAAAACCCAATCAAAAGAAACGATGATATTTTTTTTGAGTTTGGCATCGTAAACCAAAATATTGCCGTACATTATAAAAGACTGCGTTTTCATTTGCCTCGCAGACAGCAGTTCGGGCGTGACTTTATCTTTGACGGCGTTAAATTGCGTGAGATTTTCAAGGTCGGCAACGAGTTTAGCCCGAATTTTCTGATCGAGCGGAATTGTCAAAATAACTTCCCGGTTCTCTTTATTTGCCAGAGATGTTTTAACAATGCTGTTTTTGGCGACAAATTCACCGATTTTGTGATCGGCATCAAGGTCTAATTTGCCGTTCGTCATCGCCGCGAACAATTCTTTATCCGTAATAATTCTTATCTCATAAGCCAATTCCCATTTACTTTTTTCGAGATTCGTTCCGGGTAAATCGAGCAGCGTAATTTTAATTTTCGCATTTTCGAGCGAAGAATTCGTATTTTCTTTCCGAACTTGAGAAAAATTATTGAGCGCAAAAGCTAAAATCAGCAGTGAAATAAAGTGAGTTCTTTTCATAAATCTCCTCTTTTCGTCAGATTCGCTTCGTGAATTTATTGTTGCATCGCGTGAAAGTTATTTGTTTCCGAATAGTGTTCCTCTTTCGATTCAATGTCAAGAAAAATATGGAGTTGGGGGACCTTTCAAACTGTATTCAACTAGCTCTAAAATTTAACACTTGAAAAATTCAGCAATAAAGTTCAGACTTTAAGCATCATACGTTTTTTAGTTTTTATAAAGTCTAAGCAATTATATTATGTTTGAACGCTACACTGAGAAGGCGCGGCGGGTGATCTTTTTTGCCCGTTACGAGGCACTACAATACGGTTCGCACTATATTTCCCCGGAACATATTTTGTTGGGGCTGATGCGCGAAGATAAAACTCTTTCGGCGCGGTTTTTTCCGTTTCGCAACAATTTAACGGTCGAGGCGGTGCGGCGCGAAGTCGAAGAACGCATCGTTCTTCGTGACCGCATTCCGCAGTCCGCCGAACTGCATCTGGCGCAGGAAAGCAAGCGTATTCTGGCGTTTGCCAACGAGGAAAGCCGCCAACTGCAAAACCGGCACATCGGACCCGAACATTTGCTTTTGGGATTGGTGCGCGAAGAACGTTCGATTGCGGCTGAAATTCTTTTTCAATACGGTTTGCGCCTCCAAGATGTGCGCGAAGAAATCGCCCGCCAGAACGGTTTTACAAACTTTTACGCCATCGGCAAAGAGAAATCGGAAACGCCGCATTTACAGGAATTTACGCGCGATTTGACGGCGGACGCGGCGGCGGGAAAACTCGACCCGCTGATCGGACGTGAAAATGAAGTCGAACGCATCATCGAAATTTTGTGCCGCCGAACGAAAAACAATCCGGTGCTGATCGGCGAAGCCGGAGTCGGCAAAACGGCAATTATCGAAGGTTTGGCGCAGCGCATCATTGACCGCAACGTGCCGACTTTTCTCGAAAATAAACGCATTTTGTCGCTCGATTTATCGTTGATCGTCGCCGGCACGAAATATCGCGGGCAATTTGAAGAGCGGCTCAAAAAAATAATGAACGAACTCAAGGAACACAAGCAATTCATCGTGTTTATTGACGAACTTCACACATTAGTCGGCGCGGGTTCGGCAGAAGGAACGCTCGACGCGGCAAATATTTTGAAACCGGCACTTTCACGCGGCGAAATCCAGTGCGTCGGCGCGACGACACCGAATGAATTTCGTAAATCAATCGAAAAAGACCGCGCTCTCGAACGCCGTTTTCAATCAGTTAAAGTCGTCCCGCCGAATGAGGAAGAAGCGTTGCGAATCGTCGAAGGTTTAGCCGAACGTTACGAAGCGTTTCACCAGATTCGCTATTCCAAAGAAGCCCTCGAAGCGGCTGTTTATCAAACAAATCGCTATATTCCCGACCGTTTTTTGCCTGACAAAGCGATTGACGTTTTGGACGAAGCCGGTTCACGCGCCAAACTGCGCTACGAACAAACCGCCTCCGCCGAACCGTCTTGGAAAGAAACGGTCGAAAATTGGAAACGCGCCGCCGCCAGCGAAGATCAGCTTCTTTCCTACGAACTGAAAACGCTCGAAGATTCGTTTTTCGCGGTCGAAGTAACACGCGATGATGTCGAAGAAGTGATCGCGCGGTGGACGGGAATTCCGGTGCAGGCAATCAAACAGGAAGAAGCGAAAAAATTACTGGAAATCGAAAAAGAACTGCACAAACGCATTATTTCACAGCGTCCGGCGATTTCCGCACTGGCACGGGCGATTCGCCGGTCACGCGCCGGTTTGAAAAATCCGAATAAACCGGTCGGCTCATTTCTGTTTTTGGGTCCGACCGGAGTCGGCAAAACGGAAGTGGCGCGAACGCTCGCCGAATATCTGTTCGGTTCGGAACGTGCGCTGATTCGGTTCGATATGTCGGAATTTATGGAAAAACACACGGTCGCCAAATTTATCGGTTCGCCGCCCGGATACGTCGGTCACGAAGAAGGTGGTCAGTTGACCGAAAAACTTCGCCGTGCGCCTTATTCGGTCGTTTTGTTCGACGAAGTTGAAAAGGCACACCCCGATTTGTTCAATATTTTGCTGCAAGTTTTTGAAGACGGGATTTTGACTGACGCGCAGGGGAATTCGATTGACTGCAAAAACGCGATTTTTATAATGACCTCGAACATCGGCGCGAGATTTATCCAAAAAAGGGCGACGCTCGGTTTTCAGACGGGCGCGGATTCCTCGCGGCAGAAAATGGAAGAGCAGGTGTTGAGCGAAGTCAAAAAAACATTCGCGCCGGAATTTATCAACCGGCTCGACGAAATCATTATTTTTGACGAACTCGTCGACGAAGATTTAATGCAGATCATTGATTTACAAATCGGCAAACTCAACGAAATTTTGACCGACCGCGCTTTGGAAATTCGTCTGACTGAAGACGCAAAACGCTGGCTGATCGCCAAAACCTGCGCCGACCGCAGTTACGGCGCACGTCCGCTGAAACGCGCGCTGCAGAAAAATGTCGAAGACGAACTTTCCGAAGCGTTGATTCAAGGCGAATTGAGCGGCGAAAATCTCGTCGAAATTTATGCGGAAAACGACAAATTAAACTTTCGCCCGATTCGGCTCGAAGAACTCGAAGACGCATTTTTTGAACGCGCTTAGAATGCAAAAATCCCCAATGCGGAAGCCCGCACGAAGTAAGGGCGTGTGTCGAATTACGCCCTTACTTCGTACGGGCTTCCGCACAAAAAATGTACGATGGTTTTCTCTAGGTAATTTATGTTTAAAAATCAAATCAAGCCTCGCCGCGTCGTCATCACGGGTTTCGGATGTGTTACCCCAATCGGCATCGGACGCGAAAAATATTGGGAATCACTGCGAAACGGGGTGAGCGGTGTGCGGAAAATCGAAAGTTTCGATGTTTCCGATTCAAAAGTGAAAATTGCAGCGGAAGTTCGGGATTTTGATTGGCAAGCCGAATTAGATACTAAAGACCGCAAGCACGTTCCGCGCACCGTTCCGCTCGTAATGCGGGCGGCGCGGGAAGCCGTCGCCGATTCAAAACTGCCGATGGAAAATCTTAGCCTGACCGAAAAACAAAACTTCGGCGTGATTTTAGGCACCGGCGGCGGCGGTCTCGAATTCACCGAAAAACAATATAAACTCTGGTTCACGCAGGACAAGACAAAAGCGAGCGTTTACACGATTCCCTCTTCGACCCACGGCGGTTTGTCGAGCGAACTTTCGATGCTGTTTAATCTGCACGGACTGTCGCACATCATTTCGACCGGCTGCACGAGTTCGACCGATGCGATATTTTACGCCGCGCAGCATATCGCGCTCGGACGGGAGGAAATGATGCTGACCGGCGGTGTTGACGCGCCGCTGGCTCGCGGAATTTTAGAAGGTTTCAACCTGATGACGGTTCTCACCGACGAGTGGAACGACGCGCCGGAACGCGCTTCGCGCCCGTTTTCCAAAGACCGTTCAGGCATCGTTCTCGGCGAAGGCGCGTGGGTTTACGTTTTGGAAACGCTGGAAAGCGCACAAAACAGAAACGCGAAAATATATGCTGAAATCGCCGGTTACGGTTCGACCTGCGACGCATATCACCGCGTTCGGCTCGAAGAAAACGGTGTCGAACCGGCACGCGCAATGCAAATCGCCTTAGCCGACGCGGGAATTGCGCCGAAGAAAATTGACTACATTAACCTGCACGGAACGTCAACGCAATTAAACGACCGCATCGAAACGCAGGCGGTCAAAAACGCTTTCGGCGAACACGCTTATAAAATTCCGATGTCCGGCACAAAATCACAAATCGGACACCCGCAGGGCGCAAGCGGCGCGGCGGGAATCGGCGCGGCATTGCTTGCAATGAACGAAAACATTGTCCCGCCGACGATCAATCTCGACACGCCCGACGAAAACTGCGATTTGGATTATACGCCGAACAAGGCGCGGGAAAATACCGACGTGAAATATGCGCTGTGCAACTGTATCGGCTTCGGCTCGAAAAACTCGGCTTTAGTTTTGCGGAAAGTTTGAAAAGCCAGAAATTAGACTTCGATTCTCTATTGACTGTTTAAAATGTCGGTTTTTTCGAGTAATTAAAGCCTGCGTTTTGGAATGTGTTTTTCACAAATAGTTTGTAGATTTTTTCGCGCCTTTGATGCGCCAATAAATTTTACATAACCTCTGCCGCCCGAATTGCAATTCATATTTTATCTGTTCTCATATTTTCTAAATGATGCACTTCTTCATAAGGAAACATTTTCCGGGTAAACATTTGTTTCTCAATAAACTTGCATTTTTGGTATATTATGTTTTAGACAAATGAGAAAAACAGTTTCAAAAGTCCACAAAACATTTTGAACTCAATTAATAATTGAGTTCAAACCAACATTAAGTTTATTTCGGGGGAATAAATATTATGCAATTCAAACAATTTTATCTGGGCTGTCTGTCACACGCTTCTTATTATTTGGGTTCGGAAAACGAAGCCGTCGTGATTGATCCGCAGCGCGACATTCAGCAGTATTTGGATAAAGCGGAGGCGCACGGGCAGAAAATTAAATACGTCATCGAAACACATTCGCACGCCGATTTTGTCAGCGGACATATCGAACTCGCCGGTAAATCGGGTGCGGAGATTATTTACGGCAACCGCGCCGAAACGGAATTTCCGACGCACAAAGTTAAAGACGGTGATGAATTGAGCGTCGGCAAAATTAATCTAAAATTTCTCGAAACGCCCGGACATACGCCCGAAGGCATTACGATTGTTGCAAAAGACACGGAAAATGACGGCGCACCACTGAAAATTTTTACGGGCGATACGCTGTTTATCGGTGATGTCGGTCGTCCTGATTTGATCGGCTCGAAAGGATTTACGGCGGAAGAGATGGGCGCGATGCTTTACGATTCGATTCACGAAAAAATAATGCCGCTGCCCGACGACACGGAAGTTTACCCGGCACACGGCGCGGGCAGTTTGTGCGGCAAATCGCTTTCCAGGGAAACGTGGTCAACGCTTGGTGTTCAAAAACAATCCAATTACGCTTTGCAGCCGATGGTGAAGGAGGAATTTATCAAACTCGTCGCCGCCGACCAGCCGGAAGTTCCCGCTTATTTCCCGAAAAGCGCGGCGAAAAATTTACAGGGTTCACTGCCCATCGAAGACTTGCCGCAACCGCAAGCGTTGACGACGCGGGAAATTGAAGAATTCGACGGCGTAATTCTGGATGTCCGCCCTGCTGCCGATTTTGGCGCGGCGCACATTCCAAATTCAATAAACATCGGACTCGGCGGACAATTTGCGACGTGGGCGGGAACGCTCATCACCATCGGAACGCCAGTGGCGATTGCCGCCGACACACGCACACAGATTGACGAAGCCTTTATGCGCCTGACCCGCGTCGGCATCGAATCGGTCACGGGCTTTATTTTAATGGGCGATTTCACGGGCGGAGTGAAAACGGTTGAGCAAGTTTCGGTCGGAGCAGTCAATGGTAAATTGTCCGAACACGTTCAATTCGTTGACGTGCGCCGCGCCGCCGAACACGCTGCCGGACACGCGCCGCAGACGATTAATTTGCCGCTCAATCATTTAACGAAAGAAATTGACAAACTCGACCCCGAACAACCGACGTACGTTTTATGCCAGGGCGGTTATCGTTCGAGCATCGGAACGAGCATTCTGGAAAATGCCGGTTTTAAAGAGATTTACAACGTAACGGGCGGCACGGCGGCTTGGATAGAAGCGGGTTTCGATACGGAAGTTTCGACCACAGTGGGCGCGAACTCGAAATAATTCTTAAAGACGCGCGGGCAAAAGCGAGATTTTTTTGCACGCGCGCTTTATTGTCCAACCTGTCCGCCGCTGTTTACATTCGTTTTTCCGCTGAAATTTGCTAAAGCGACAACGATTTCATCAATTGTCGCCTGTCGAATTTTGGAATTGCTTACACCATTAACGATAATCGAAAAAACCAATCTTTCGCCCGAAGCGGTGTTGACATAGCCGGAGAGGGCGGAAACTTGGTCAATCGTGCCGGTTTTTCCGCGCACATTTCCAGCGGCGGAAGTGCCGACGAAGCGATTTTTTAACGTCCCGTCAATGCCGCCGACGGTCAACGCTTCGCGCCATGCGTCGGCGTAACGACTCTGTTTTGCCATATATGTGTAAAGTCCGGCGAGCGAAGCGGGCGTGACGAGATTGTGCCGCGAAAGTCCCGAACCGTCATATTGGACAACGCTGTCGGACGGAATGCCGATTTCGTTCAAAAAGTTTTTCACTACCAATAAACCGCGTTCGGAACTGTTTAGTTTCAGATTATCAAGCGGATTTTGCTCCGCGCCGCCGGTAATTTTGAACGGAATCGTTCCGCTGTTTTGTCCGAGCGTCCAGAGAATCGTTTCCGTATATAGATTTTGACTCGGCTTTAAGGTTTTTGCGGCGATCAGGCTCAACGGCGGCGATTCCAGTTTGGTGATTTCAACCGGCGACAGAGTTGACGAAACTTTGTCTTTGGCGTTCACAACTTTGTTAAGCCCTGTAATAACAACGCCTTTTTTCAACAAAAGTCCGCGCAGCATCTCAACAAAAAGTTCCGCCGGATGCGAAACGGCAACTGAACCGGAGAAATTTTTATCGTCCGGCGGCATCGTGCCGGTAATTTCGAGAATGTTTTGATCGAGTTTTTTGGCGATTTGCAAATCACGTTTGATACCCGGCGCGGAAGTCGTGCAGTGGTTGACGATTTTGACAATCGAGTTTGCCGGTAAGATCTGCACTGAACACGGCGCATTGGTCGAAGTCGGTTTGACGAACAAATCAACCGCATTGTCATTGAGAACGAGAGCCGAAACTTCCGCGCCGTAATACCACTGCAAATCGTCCCATTCCCAGCTTGATGGAATCGGACTGCCTGAAAAATAACTTTCGTCGCCGACCAAATTTCCATCAATTCGCCTGACACCCGCCTGCACTATTTTTTCCGCCAGAGCGTCCAAACCCTTGTAATAATCGCCGCTGTAAAATGCGGTTGAAAAAGAAACATCGCCGCGTCCAAAAACCGTTAAATCGCCGCGAATTATCCCGTTTGTGTCGGGGATCGCCGGCGCGTAAACGCTCGTCACGAAATGAAAATCGGGCGAAAGTTTTTCGAGCGCGGCGGCGACCGTAAAACTTTTCATATTCGAGGCGGGCATCAAATATTTTTCCGCATTATTTTCGAAAATCGTTTTGCCCGAATCGAGCGAAACAATTTTGATACCGACCTGTCCGCGCTGAAGTTCGGCACGCGCCAAACTTATCCGAATGTGCGACTGCAACTCTGCCAGCGTTTGCACTACAACAGGCGCGGGAGTCGGCGTTGGTGTCGGACTGACAAATGCTGTCGGGCTGGGTGTTGGTGTTGGTGTCGGTTTCGGTGTCGGCGTTATTTTAGTTATCGGCTTTGTAACCGTTCGTTCGCGTTGATCGCTCTGCTGCGCGACGGCGCGACTCGCAAAATTAAAGCTGAAAACAATAACGATAAACGCGAATAATCCGGCGATTTTTATCTGGCTTGGTTTTTTTCTCATCGAGTTGATTTTACAATAAATATTATCTGAACGAAAAAAAGGCTGTCGGAAATTATTTTCCGACAGCCCGCAACATATCAAGAAGAAATGTAAGTACTATTTCTTTTCACCGATTAAAACATTAATGTCGGTTTGCGGAACTTGCAGATTTAGCATTATTTCATTGTCAGTGCGCGAAATTTTGGCGTTCTCGACCATTCGCGCGTAAACTTTTTTATCCGCGCCTTTTGAACTTCCGAGCAATGATTTGCCGACCATCTGCAAACCTTGCAGTGTGTCTGTCAAATTTTGTGCCTGTTCGGATTTAAGCGTTTTCGCCGTTACCGAAAGATTTGAATTTTCGCCCGCGACATCAAAAGTTCCGTAAATCTGCCGGATCGCATCAAGATTTTTGCCGAGTTCGTCGTTGTCCAAATCAATCAGACCGGATAAACCGTTCGGCAAATTCGCACCAAAACTCATCACGGCGTTCTGCTTGCGATAAACAAGGTCTAAAAGTTGGCTGCTCACACGGGTTTTCGACTGCAAAGTTTCACGAAGCCGCGCCGTTGACCCCATCGCCAAAGTATTGCCGTCATAAGCAGTGACGGCGAGTTCGCGTCTCAAACCGGCGAACATTCGGTCTAATACTTTATCAAACCACGAATCTTTTGCCGCCGGTTTGGTCTGAGATTTGGCGGTCATTTCATCGAGTTTGAAAATGTAAACCGTTTTTTCGCCGATTTTCTCCTCACGATACTTACCTTTTGAAGCGACTTTGGCGAGTGCCAGAAGTGCGCCTGCGTTGAAAGTTCCCCGCGCCAGAATGACCGGCTCGAAGTCAATTTCCTTTGCCGAAATTGATTTAGACGATACGCCGACGGCGACCTGCTGAAATTGTTTCACATCAAGACCGGTTTGAGTTTTGATGTCGTCAATTTTGCCGACGATTTTTGCGAGCAGCGGCTGATTGCCCGACAAAATCTGCGGCAGTACGTCGCCCAAAAGTCGCTGCACATCCAAAGTCATCACCCCGTCCGAAGCCGGAAGCAACGCGACCAGCTGCGATGTCTGATTCGTCTTATTATCGGTAGTCGGCGCGGCAACCGCAATGCCGATGCCGTTCAGCACGAAGGCGAAAGCGGCGAACAGCGCGAAAAATTTATTTTTCATTTGGAAACCTCTGATTATAATTTTTTAAGTTAAAATGCTATCACAATAAAGATGATTTATAATCGGTAAACGGTTGGCTGTGATAAAACTTCTTATGTATTCGATAGATTTTCCAAATCCGCGCACACACACTTACAGCGAATGGGTTTTGTTCGGCGATTATTACTACAACGCCCGCGACATCGTTGGTTTCGGCGGTGATTTGACGATTGACAATTTGCGAAAGGCTTATCGAAACGGCATTTTCCCGTGGCACATTGACGGTCTGCCGATGCCTTGGTTTTGTCCGAAAAAACGAGCGGTGTTGGAGTTTACCGATCTGCACATCCCGCGCACTCTGCGAAAGGAAGCACAAAAAACAAAATTTACGTTCACGATTGACAAAGATTTCCGCCGGGTCATCGAAAATTGCGCGAAAGTTCGGCGCACCGGCGAAAGCGGAACTTGGATTACGAGAGATTTTATTGAATCATACTGCCGCTTTCACGCCGGCGGCGGCGCGCACAGCGTGGAAGTTTGGGATGAGTCCGGCGAAATTGTCGGCGGACTTTACGGCGTTGACGCGGGCGGCGTGTTCTGCGGCGAAAGTATGTTTCATCTCGCATCAAACGCTTCAAAACTTGCTCTTTTGTTCTTAATTGACCATCTCAAATCACGCGGCGCGACGTGGCTCGACACACAGGTGATGACTCCGCACTTTGAAGTTTTCGGCGCGAGGGAAATTGACCGCGAAGATTTTTTGGATAAACTCGAAGAAGCGCAAAGGAAAAATCCGACGCTTTTTTAATCAAATTTTATGGACACGCAGAAAGAGATCCGCGAGCATCTGCTCGAATTATTAGCCGGAAAATCGGCACACATTGATCTGGAAACGGTTTTAAGCGAGTTTCCGCCGGATGGAATCAACACGCGGATCGAAAATTCACCGCATACGGCTTGGGAACTGCTCGAACATCTGCGAATCGCGCAGCACGATATTGTCGAATTCAGTTATAACGCCGATCACGTTTCGCCGAAATTCCCTGACGGTTATTGGAATAAAACCAAAGCGACACCTGAAGAATGGGAAGAATCGTGCGAACAAATTCTGCGCGATTTGCAGAAGATGCGCGATTTGGTGGGCGACGAAAAAACTGACTTGCTCGCCGAAATAGCGCACGGCGACGGACAAACTTTTTTCCGCGAAGCCCTGCTCATTTCCGACCACAACACTTATCATCTCGGACAAATCGCATTTTTAATGAGAATTTTGGAGAAAAAATAAATGCCCCATCGTCAACGAAAAAACATTCGCGCCGGATTAAAAGTCGCCATCGTGTTGAAGCAAGATCAGCGCACGGGCAGAAAAACCGTCGGCATCGTCAAGGATTTGCTGACTAATTCCGGCAATCATCCGCACGGCATCAAAGTTCGTTTAACCGACGGACAAGTCGGGCGCGTGCAAGAAATTTTAGCGGGCGAAGAATAGATTTAGCCGTGCAAACTTGGCTGCAAATTTGGAGTTTGGAGTTTGGAGCCTGAAATCACGCTTTTTTCTTTACATAATAAATCACGCCGCTGTAATCGTCGGTGAATAAAAACGAATTTGCGTCCATTTTCATAATGTCGCACGGGCGACCGAAGACGGTTTTTCCCTGCAAAAAGCCGGTGATAAAATCCTGTGGTTTTTCGCCTTTTCGCATAATGACGATTTTGTAGCCGTGTCCGATGTTTTTATTGGTCGAACCGTGCAGCGCGACGAGAAAAGCATTTTTGATCGGCGCGTCCGTGTTGGGAGCGTCGAAATAATCAAAGCCGAGCGCAGAACTGTGCGCGGGAAAGTAAGCGTATGAAGCCGGAACATTAGCGCACGTTTTCAAACGATTATATTTCGCGTCGCGGAAAACTTTTCCGTTCGATTGGTAACACGAAGCCCAACCGTAATCCGTGCCGGATTTGAGCGCGTAAAATGTTTCATCCGGTTTTTGCAAACCGAGATGGTCAACGCCTTGATTGGCGGCGAACAAAAAATTGCCGATCCATTTTAAGCCGACGGCATTTCGCAATCCTTTGGCGAAAGTGTGCTGGTTTGAGCCGTCCGGGTTCATCTCCAAAACCGAAGCGCGAACTTCTTCTTTTTCCGCACAGGCGTTGCAGCTTGAACCGACCGAAACATACAGTTTGCCGTCCGGCGCAAACGCAATCGTGCGGGTTAAGTGCCAGCCGCCGTATTTATAGCTCAAACCATAGTCGGGAAATGTCGCCAGCGTTTGCGGTTTGGTGTCGGTCGGTTTCGTTTCGTTGAGCGTAAATTTGCGGCGCGTCAATTTGTCGGTTTCCGCCAGATAAAGCCAGTTCTGCCCGCTGTCGTCTTTGTAAAATTGCACGCTGTTCGGATTTTTCAAGTTGGTCAAATACGGCGTAACTTTGGTAAATTTTCCTTTTTCCAAATCAAATTCGCTCAAAATATAAATTTTACCTTTCGCATTGTCGGATAAATCATACATATCCGTCACGAAAATTCTACCGTCGGGTGCTTTGGCGAAAAACCGGACGCGCTTCAATCCTTCGGCGGCAGGCGTTATTTCGTAGTCGGCGGGCAAATTCAGGTTAAAAGTTTTGCCGTTCCGCAAACTGATTTTATGCGGCATTAGTTTGACCTGTGCGAAGGTCGAAAAGGTTAGCAGAAACAGCAAAAACAATGTTTTCAACATAATTTTAAGTTTTTTTAGTATTCGGGGTTGTTCGATTTGCGTCTTTTGACGGGAGCGGATTTTCTTCTGACGTAATAAACAACGCCGCCCCGGTCGTCGGTGAACAGAAACGAGTCGGGCGACAGATTCATAATATCGCACGGGCGACCGAAAGTGTTGATGCCCTGCACGAATCCGGTGATAACGTCCTGCTGCCGGTTGCCGTCGCGCACCGAGACGATTTTGTAGCCGCGCGCCCAATTCCGGTCGGTCGAACCGTGCAGCGCGACGAGAAAAGAATTTCTCAAATTTTCGTCGGAAGTTTTTTCGTCGAAATAATCGAAACCGAGTGCCGAACTGTGCGCCGGAAAATAAGCCTTTGAAACAGGAACGAAACTGCAATCGGGCAGCGGTTTATTTTTCTTGATATACGCCGGTTCGACTTCGACTTTTCCATGATTTTGGAAGCATCCCGACCATCCGTAATCGGCACCTTCTTTGAGTTCGTAAAACGTATCGTCGGGGTTATCTAAACCGAGGTGGTCAACGCCTTCATTAGTCGCGTAAAATTTATTGTCAATCCACTTTAAACCGACGGCATTTTTGATGTTTCTGGCGTAAACGCGCCGCCCGCCGCCGTTCGGATTCATCTCTAAAACCACGCCGCGAATGTCTATTTCTTTTTTTCGCTCCGTGCATAAATCGCAGCTCGTGCCGATTGATACATACAATTTACCGTCAGGCGAAAAAGCAATCGTGCGCGTCATATGCCAACTGCCGTGTTTATAATTTAACCCGTAATCGGGAAACGTCGCCAAAACCTCTTTGTTGGTGGTCGGTGCGTTTGAATTACGAGTGTATTTGCGGCGCGTCAGTTTGTCTGTTTCCGCCAGATAAAACCAATCCTGTCCCTGTTTGTCGGTATAAAAAGCGACGCTGTTCGGATTTCTCAGATTTTTCAAAAACTGCGTAACTTTACCGAATTTGCCTGTTTTTGCGTTCCAATCGTCAAGAATATAAACCGAACCCCGACTGTTGTCGCTCATATCAAACATATCGGTCACGAAAATTCTGCCGTCAGGTGCTTTGGCGAAAAACCGCACTCGGTTCAAACCCTCCGCCGCTGGAACTATTTCGTAATTCGGCGGCAAATTCAGGCTGAATTGTCTGCCGTCTCTGAGCGAGATTTTATTCGGGACGAGTTTCGACTGCGCGAAATTTGAGACGGACAAAATTAACAGCAGAAACAAAATTTTAGTCGAGAGTTTCAAAGTGTTGTATTGCATTATGGTTTTTATAAATGCCTATTTCCCCATTTTTTCTTAAATTTTCCGTCTTTTTCCTTCCACCATTCACGCCATTCGGCGATAGCTTTTTTCCGCTCGTCCGGCGAACCTGCCGGTTTAAAGTTCAGTCACGTATTCGTCGCGTCGCGCAGACACATTTCCGCCAAAAATCTCGTCAGTAAAACTTCATCGGAGAGCAAATCTATCAATTCATCAATCGTTTTTGCGGTAAATGTTTTTCTTAACTCTAAAAATTCTACTCTATTCATAAAAAATAAAAAAGCGAAAAGTTTTTCACCTTTCGCTTTTCCTGAAAATTTACGGCAGCCGGGACGGGCTGCGGTACGAAATAAACTATGGCTGCATAAATCCGAGATTGGTCGTCGCAAAATTGGTGATGTTCGGAAAGACAACGGGTACGTCCGCCGCGCTCAAACCGTACCAATTCGCTAATGTTCCGGCATATTGTTCGACCGCAGTCGTTGGAATCCAGCGTCCGCGGGCATTGGTGCCGTTGTCGGCATCGTCCGGTCCGTTCATCGTCAGCGTCGGATACGGCGTTCCGTTGGCGGTGTTGATGCCGTAAAAATTACCGCCGTTAACCGCGCCGCCGACCACGAACATATGGTTTGCCCACGCGTGGTCGGAACCGGCATTGGCACCGGAGTTTGCCGGATTAAAGGTGCGCGAAAAGTCCGACATCGTGAATGCCGTCACATTGTTTGAAACGCCCTGCACGACCATTTCTTCATAAAATGCGCGAACCGCCTGACTAAATTGTAAGAGCAAATTTCCCTGTCCGGTAAGCTGTCCTTCGTGCGTGTCGAAACTTCCGACCTGCACATAGAAAATCTGCCGGTTGACTTTTAAATCGGTGCGTTTTTTAATCAGCCGCGCAACTTGTTTGAGCTGACTGCCGATACTCGAATTAGGAAATGTGACGGTCACTTCCTGAAAAGTAGCTAACGCCGTATTTGCATCAATTGCCTGATCGGTGATGTGACTCGCCGCCTTGATGTAGTCAGAATTCAAATCCTGCGCCCGCAACTGATTGAAAGCGGCAAGCCGTGCCTGATTTTGCGTTGATGTGCTGAAACCCTGCGGATTTAAAACACTGCTCAGAGAAGTTCCGGCGTTGGCAATCGCCATCGGCAGCGTCGTTTGTCCGGCGGTAAAGAGCTGCGCTCCGCTGATCGAAGTAATCATCGGAATCAAGCCAGAGGGATTGTCGGACAAGGTGCGCCGGTCGGACAATCTGCCGCCCCAGCCCGTGTATGAAAAAGCATCAGAACGCCCCGATTGATACTGCGAAACCTGGTCGGAATGGGAAAAAAGCTGAAACGGTCGTTTGATCGAACCGGCTTGATACTGCGCCCGTGTCATCGGGGCGACCAGCGTTCCGACGTTCGTCGCAATCGCCATTTTCCCTTGCGCCCACAATTCGTGAACCCCGTTGTTAACGATGGACGTGCCGTTTTGCGTCATCGCGCCTAAATTCGGGTTCAACCCATAGGTCAAATTATTTGCTCGCGGAACGCTGATCGGCAGCAGCGCGCTCTGCGCGATAGCCAATCCCTGTGCGTTTCGCGCCGCGCTGTAAACGCCGTAATTGCTTAAATTAGTGTCGCTGTGATTTGGAATAACGGTATTGTTGCCGTCGTTTCCGCCCTGCATAAAAATACAGACCAGGGCGCGATAATCGCTCGGTGCATCCGGTGCGTTCTGCTGATCGTCAACCTTTTGCGCCATTGCGCTCATCAACCCGAAATGTTCGATTTGCGTTGCCAGTGCCGTCATTCCCAGAGCGCAGCCTGATTTTCTTAAAAATTCTCGTCGGTTCTGTGTCATAATTTTTACCTCTGCACCTGATACTGCGACGATGTCGCAACCAAATAAACAGCCGTTTGAGCGCGTGTCAGCGGACTCGTGATTGCCACCGCCTGAACAGCCGTTAAAATCGTATTTTTCATCTGCGCCGACATCGTGCCGTGCATCATTTTCGTATTCAACGTATCAACCAGCCGGTTTCCGGTGGTGTCGGCGGCGGCTAACGCCTGCATTTCCGACAAATCGAGTGATGTGCCGGTCGGCGCGTTGGTTCCCACATTGACTTTGCCGAAAACCACCGTGTTCGCAAAGTTGGCGCGGGCAATCGCCGTTCCGGTCGTTAAAATACCGAATTCGGGACCGTTTAAAGCCGTTCCGGGAACAGTGTATTCGGGCGAATAATAATTGAAAACAGTCGGTGAATTAAATGTGTTCTGCCCCATCGGGGAAATTATTTGATTGACATAACCATCGCTCTGTCCACCGGCGGCAGCAGACTGCACGTCGAACTGCCGAAAAAGGTTGGTCGCTAATTGGACGGGTTCACGGAGTTTGCCGTAGTTCGCGTTTGTTTTAGCATTGCCGCGTGCTTCCGGGTCGAGCAGAATCGCCCGAATGACGGCTTTCATATCGCCGCGCACGTTTGAACCGTTGTTGTTAAAAGCCGCCGCGACGCGCCCGACATACGCCGGGGTCGGATCGCTCGTGACCATTTGCTGAATCAGATTGCGGCTGACGAACGGCGCGACATTCGGATGATTAAAAATATTGTCTAAAGCCTGTGCCAAATCGGTCGTCCCGTTCTGCCCCGCCGCAATGGTTTTACTGACCGCGCTCGGGTAATCAAGCAAAGTTTTTACAGTCACATCGTGGTTATTCTGATTGAGCAGCATCGGGTCTTTGTAGTTCGGCGATCCCGGTGTTCGGTTCGGGCAAACCGCCGTCGTCTCGCAAAGCGTCCAGCCGGTGAAAACTTTTGTGAAATTGTTGACCGTATCCTGCGTGTAAGTCGGAACCGGGTTGCCGCTGCCGTCGAGTTGCAAGGTGCCGTTTTGATTGAGCATAAACAAACCGACGTTGAAAAGCTGCAAAATTTCACGGGCGAAATTTTCGTTCGGGTTATTTTTCGTACTGCCCGCCATATTCAAATAATTGCCCATCGCCGGATTCAGCGTGACATCGGTCATCAAATTACGGTAATTGCCAAAAGCATTTTTCGAGAGCGTCTGATGATACGCGATCATCCAACTCGCCTGCTGCGTGTCAACCCCGGAAACTACCCACAACTGGCTGAGCGACCAGGCGACGCGGTGTTTTAACTGCGCGTCGCCGTAAAACGCTTCTTTGTAAAACCAATTTTGCAGCGGATACTGCGAATAAAAATCGCGCCGACAAGTAGCATCGCAATCGGTTGGAACATTCCCCGGCATCAACGCGAGATTCGGATAAGAAAAAGTCGGGTAGGAAGCGTCGAACTGTCCGGCGAGCCACGTTCGCAGACCGAAACGCCGAATTTTTTGATCGAGATCGGCGGTCGGTCCAAATGTCGCCTGTTCCATAAACCGTGTGCGGTCGCCGGAATACAGATAGCCGACATAATTGGGTTCAACGTCGCCCGTCGTTTTTTTCGGCGGCGAAGTCGGCAGCGGAGTCGGAACCGCGCCGTCGTCGTCCTTCATTCGAGAGCCTTTTTTGCTGTCGGTGCCGCCCAAATGAACGCGGTTGCTCGCCAAACCACGCCATTCGACGCTTGCCAGCACATCGTTTTTCAGCGACGGCTGCACCCAAAAACCGAACTCGTCCTTGAGCTGCACGGTCAACGCGTAAATCCATTCCTGCCCTTTGACCGGCTGAACATCCAGCACCGGAAAGCGGTAATGTTTTCCCGCCGCGTCTTCGATATCAACGCGAAAAGCATCGGCTCCTTCGTCTTCCATTAAATCCAAATTCGTTACATACAAAACGATTTTTGAATTAGGCGAGACTTTTCGACTTTTTCCGCCGAACGAACTTCCGCTCAAAAGATTGTCGGCTGAAGCCGTCAATGCCCGCGTCGAATCCGGTTCACTGATTAAAACTGGTGTCGGTGAATCGGGATTCGGGTCTTGCTGCGCCAAAATCGGGAATACCAACAGAAACACTAAGAAACTTGCGCTTAAAATCTGCCACACGACGCGCGGTTTTCTGCTCTTCATAACCCTTTCCTCCTAGATTTTCCTGCCAAACTTTTTTGATTTTTAGGGAGTCAACTTTTAACGGCAGATCGGAAAAACACCGTTAATCACGTTTGTTCAAACAGTGTACAGAAGAACACTCATAAAATACAAGTTAAAGTTAAACGAATTGAAGAAATTTTGTAAATAATATTTCTAGCCGTATTAGACGCGGTGAAATTAGATTTAGCCGAAGCAAAACAAAAGTTTCTACCGGCGAAATCGTTCATCGGTTGTCAATCAAGATTATTTTTTCAAAGCATCTCGGCGACTCGGCGCGGACGGCGCAAAAATCGAAAGCGATATTTTTTACTTAAATCTCTGAAAATGTATAAAATAGACCAAATAGAATTAAACAGGCAACAATGAAAAAATTTTCAGAACTCAAAATAAGAACCTTTCTAAACACGAGGAGCAATGACAACGAGCCGATTCGCGGCGAATTGTTCAGCGTCGAACGGCTCGAGCAGTTCGCCGTCCCGCTTGCCGAAGATCACCGAAATATCGCCCAGCCGAAAACTTTTCGCAAGCTGCTGCCGCGTCTCGATGATAACGGGAAAGTTCTCGTGGCGGCGTATGGTTCGCTGGCGGAGGCGATTCGCAGCGGACGCGCTATTTCGCCGGCGGCGGAATGGCTGATTGACAATTTCCACATCGTCGAAGAGCAGTTACGCGAAGTTCGGGAAGATTTACCGCGCAGTTTTTACCGTGAACTGCCGAAACTGACGGGCGGCGAACTCGCCGGATATCCGCGCATTTACGCCGTCGCGCTGGCGATTATCGCGCACACCGACAGTCGTCTGGAATCCGAAACGCTCGAACGCTTTCTGGCGGCGTATCAAAAAGTTACGCCGCTGACCATCGGCGAATTGTGGGCGACGGCAATTACGCTGCGGGTCGCACTGGTCGAGAATTTGCGGCGATTGGCGCAGCTCATCGTCACTGCCCGCGGCGAACGCGACGCAGCCGACGCACTCGCCGACAACCTGCTCAAACTCGCCGAAAATCAGCCGGACGAGATAATGCCGATGATGGCTGAAAATTTGGGAAAACGCAAAAAATTCGGTCACGCTTTTATCGCGCAGCTTGCCCTCCGTCTGCGTGAACAAGACCCGTCCATCAATCCGGCGTTCGACTGGCTGGAACAGCAGCTTGCCAAGAAAAACGAGAGCAGCGAACAAATCGTTCGATTGGAACACCAGCGGCAGGCGGCGATGCAGATCACGGTCGGCAATATCATCACGAGTATGCGTCTGCTTTCAACGCTCGACTGGCGCGATTTTTTCGAGAGCGTCAGTTTGATTGACCCGATTTTGAGACGGGACGCGGCGAAGATCTACGCGGGAATGGATTTTGTCACCCGCGACCGTTACCGCGACGTGATCGAACGCGTCGCTAAACGAACAAAATCGGACGAATTGGAAGTCGGTCGCAACGTCGTCGAACTATCGAAAAAAGCGCACAAAGCGTATCCGAAAGACCAGCGGCATTCACACATCGGCTATTATTTGATCGGCGACGGACTCACCGAACTCGAAAATGAATTCGGCTATCGCCCGCGTCTTGCCGAATCGGTCAAGCGATTTGTCGTAAATTACCCGACCGCCGTTTATCTCGGTTTGACCGGGTTTTTGACAATACTGATTTTAATTTTGCTCATCAGCGCGGCGGCGCATTTCGGGGCGGGTCTGCCGCTGCTTGTTTTGTTCGCCGTGCTTTCGCTCATTCCGGTCAGCGATTTGGCGTTGAGCGTTCTAAATTTCGATTTTACGATTTTTATTCCGCCGCGCGTTTTGCCGCAGATGGATACGGCGGCGGCAGTGCCGGACGAGGCGCGGACGATGGTCGTTGTCCCGACTCTTTTTTCGAGCGCGGCGGCAGTTCGGGAACTGCTCGAAAAACTGGAAGTTTACTATCTCGCCAATCAGGACAAAAATTTGTATTTTGCACTGCTCGGCGATTTTACGGACGCACCAACCGAAGAAATGCCGCTCGACGACGAGATTTTCGACGCGGCGATGCGCGGCGTTGAAATCCTGAACGAGAAACACAATAAAGGCAGCGACCGGAAGTTTTACGTTTTTCTGCGCCGCCGGTTATGGAACGAAAGCGAGCGCAGATGGATGGGTTGGGAACGTAAACGCGGTAAATTACAGGAATTTAACGCTTTGCTGCGCGGCGCGAAAAAGACGAGCTTTGTCAGCGAAGCGGCGGACAAAAAGTTTCTCAAACAAATAAAATACGTCATCACGCTTGATTCCGACACGCAGCTTCCGCGCGATGCGGCGCGAAAACTGATCGGCATTGCCGTTCATCCGCTCAATCGTCCGCATTTCGACGAAAAATTAAAGCGCGTCACCGAAGGCTACGGCATTTTGCAGCCGCGCGTGAGCATTTCCTTGACCAGTGCGGCGCGTTCGCGATTCGCTCAAATCTTTTCCGGCAACACGGGAATTGACCCGTACACGACGGCTTCGTCGGATGTTTACCAAGACCTGTTCGGCGAAGGCAGTTTCACCGGCAAAGGGCTTTACGACGTTGACGCTTTCGAGAAATCACTGGCGGGGCGCGTCCCGGAAAATTCGATTTTGAGCCACGATCTTTTTGAAGGTTTATATGCCCGCTGCGGTCTGGTTTCAAACATCGAACTGCTCGACGATTTCCCGACTTTTTACGACAGTTTCGCCCAACGCGCCCATCGCTGGGTGCGCGGCGACTGGCAGATCGCGCGCTGGATTTTCCCGTATGTTAAAAACGCCGACGGCAAAACGGTCAGAAATCATCTGCCGCTCATTGCGCGCTGGAAAATTCTCGACAACCTGCGCCGCAGTCTGGTCGCGCCGACGATCTTTTTGTGGCTGCTGGCGGTGTGGACGATCATTCCCGGTTCGCCTTTTTTGTGGACGCTGTTCATTTTAATCGAACTGGCTTTCCCGATTTATACGCATCTGACAACCAATTTATTGACGCACCCGAAAGGCGTTCCGTGGACGAGTCATTTTTGGAGTTTGTGGGGCGACATTCGCACCAACACGGCGCAGGTTTTGCTGGCAGGCGCGTCCATCGCGCATCAGGCGTATTTGAAAACTGATGCGGTCACGCGAACACTCTACCGCAAATTCATTTCGCGGAAAAATCTGCTTGAATGGACGACTGCCGCACAGTCCGAGCGCGAAAACCCGTACGATCAGGCATCTTTTCTGCGTTCGATGCGGTCGGCGATAATTTTAACCGTCATCAGTTTCGCGCTGATTTTGTGGCTGCGTCCGGCGGCGTTAATCGTCGCCGCGCCGTTTTTGCTGGCGTGGCTTTTGTCGCCGCTGATAATGTATCGCATCAGCCGTCCGGCGAAAACGGAGCGGGTTAAGTTGTCGCCGGTTCAAATCCAAACGGCGCGGCTGATCGCGCGGCGAACGTGGCGATTTTTTGAAACTTTCGTCGGTGATGACGACAACTGGCTGCCGCCCGATAACTTTCAGGAAGACCCCGAACCCGTCATCGCGCACCGCACATCGCCGACGAATATGGGAATGCTTTTGCTGTCAACCGTCGCGGCGCACGATTTCGGTTATCTCGGCACGCTCGAACTGACCGAACGGCTGCGTTTTACCTTCGACACGCTCGAAAAATTAGAAAAATATCGCGGACAATTTTACAACTGGTACGACACGCAAAACCTCGCGCCGCTCAATCCGCGCTATATTTCGACGGTTGACAGCGGAAATCTCGCCGGACATCTGCTCGCCGTCAAACAGTCGGTGCTTGAGATTACCGGCAAAAACCTTTTCGACACCCGCATCGTCGAAGGATTGACCGACACCGTTCTGCTGATGCGCGAGGAAGCGGCACAAATCAACGTCGTGCGCCAGCGGACATCATCCGTCACGATCAAAGATTTGCTCAAAGAAATTGACGACTGCGCTGAAATCCTGAAAACTCCGCCGGACGCGGCGGTGCAGTCGTGGAAGAAAATGCTCGAAAGTCTCCAGACACAATCGTTGATTATCACGGATATGACGAGCGCACTGGCACAGGAACACGGCGACTTACATTACAAAGAACTGCGGTTTTGGTCGGCGGATTTGCTGTACCAAACACGGGCTTACCTGCGCGACATCGAAACATTTTTCCCGTGGAATAATGCCGATTATTTGAAATTGGAAGAAACCGTCAGCCGCGACTTTCCCGATTTGCAAAATGACTGGAACGAAATTGGCGGTTTCCTCAAACTGTTCCCGTCGCTCGCCGAACTGACTGAAATTTACGAAGCCGTACAAATTCGGCTGATGAGTTTGAAAGAAAACATCAGGGTCAAAAACGGGCAAATTGATTTGTCCGCGTTTGAGAGTTTCGCCAATTCCGTCAGAACCGCCGCGATCATTGCCGCCAACACGCTCGCCGAATTGAACGAGATCGCTTTGAAAAGCGATCAATTGGTCGAAGAGATGGATTTCGGTTTTCTGCTCGATAAAAAGCGCAAAGTTTTCGTCATCGGCTACAATGTTGACGCTGAAAAACCGGACAATTCATTTTACGATCTGCTCGCCTCCGAATCGCGGCTGGCGAGTTTTGTCGCCATTGCCAAGGGCGACGCGCCGCAGGAACACTGGTTTCGACTCGGTCGCGCCCTGACTCCGGTTGACGGCAGCCGCGCTTTGATTTCGTGGACGGCGACGATGTTTGAATACCTGATGCCGATTCTGATAATGCGCGATTACGACAAAACGCTGCTCGACGAAACTTATAAAGCGATTGTTGCGCGGCAAATCGAATACGGCGCAAAAAATAAAGTTCCGTGGGGCGTGTCCGAAGCGGCTTACAATGCCCGCGATTTGCAGTTTAATTATCAATACGCGCCGTTCGGCATTCCCGGTCTCGGCTTAAAACGCGGATTGAGCGAAGATTTGGTCGTCTCGCCTTATTCAACCGCGCTCGCCGCACAAATTTCACCGCTGCCCGCACTGGAAAATTTTCAGACTTTGGCGAAAAATGGTGTGATGGGGCGATTCGGCTTTTACGAATCGGTCGATTACACGCCGGAACGTCTGCCGCCGAATACTGATTTCGCCATTATCAAAGCATTTATGGCGCATCATCAGGGAATGATTCTAGTCGCGCTCGATAATCTGCTGCACGACAACGTGATGCAGCAGCGTTTTCACAGCGAACCGCTCGTGCAGGCAACCGAACTATTGCTGCAGGAACGAGTTCCGGGCGGAGTCGCCGCGCATCATCCGCGCGCCGAAGAGGTTTTGTCGGGTCGCGTCGTGCGGCAACTTTCGGGACGCGTAACGCGCATTTTCGACACGCCGAATTTGCCGACTCCGCGCACACAGATTCTGTCAAACGGCAAGTATTCACTGATGATGACGGCGGCGGGCGGCGGTTATTCGATGTGCGGCGATCTGGCAGTCACGCGCTGGTCGGAAGATGCGACGTGCGACGACCGGGGCGCGTTTATTTATCTGCGCGACGTTTCGACCGGCACCGTTTGGTCAAGCGGTTTTCAACCGACGCGGCGCATCTCGAAAAAATACGAAGCCGCCTTCTCCGAAGACAAAATCGTCATCACGCGCAGCGAACTCGGTTTGACGACGCGCACGGAAATTATCGTGTCACCGGAAGACAACGCCGAAATTCGCCGCGTTTCAATTTCCAATCAATCATCGAGAGTGCGGGAAATTGAGGTGACGAGCTATGCCGAAATCGTACTTGTTACACCGGCAGCGGACGCGGCGCACCCGGCATTCAGCAATCTGTTTATCGAAACCGAGTTTTACGCCGCCGAAAATTCATTGATCGCCAAACGCCGCCCGCGGGCTGAAAAAGACAAACCTGTTTGGGCAATTCACACGATGGCGACTGAAGGCGAAACCGTCGGCGCGGTGCAGTATGAAACAGACCGCGCCCGGTTTTTGGGTCGCGGACACAATACCTTCGATCCGCTCGCCGTCGTCGAAGACCGCCCGCTGTCAAACACGGTCGGTGCGGTTCTCGACCCAATTTTTTCATTGCGGCGGCGCGTCGTTATCAAACCTCACCAAACCGTTTCCATTTCATTTTCGACCGCCGTCGCCGAATCAATCGAAGAGGCGCAGCGGCTCGCCGACAAATACCACGATCCCAGCACGTTTGAACGCGAAGCCGCGCTCGCCTGGACTCGTTCGCAAGTCGAAATGCGCCATCTCAATCTCGACCCGGAAGTCGCTCATTTGTTTCAGCGGCTCGCCGCCCGCATCCTGTTTTCAGACCCGTCGCTGCGCCCGCGTCCGCACGTTCTCGCAATGAACACGAAAGCGCAGACGAATTTGTGGGCGTACGGCATCAGCGGCGATTTCCCGATTGTTCTCGTCCGTATCAACAATATTGACGATTTGCCATCCGTTCGCCAACTGCTTCAAGCGCACGAATATCTGCGTTTGAAAAACCTGAAATTCGATTTGGTGATTTTAAACGATCATCCGCCGAGTTATATTCAATCGCTTCAGGACGAACTCGTCCGGCTTATCCAGACGAGCAACGAATCGCCATTACTGGATAAAAACGGCGGAATTTTCCTGCGCCGCGCCGATCAGGTGCCGGAAGCCGATTTGATTTTGCTGCAAACGGTCGCGCGGGCAGTCATCGTCACCGAACGTGGAAACTTCAGCGACCAGCTTTTGCGAAAACCCGTCGAATCGGAACTGCCGAAAAATTTCAACGCCCGTAGCTACGCCCATTCTTACCCTGAACCGACGGCGGCTCTGCCCGATCTGACGTTTTTCAACGGTCTCGGCGGTTTCGCGCAGGAAGGAAAAGAATATGTTACGTTAATCGGCGAAAAACAGTGGACACCTGCGCCGTGGCTTAACGTCATCGCTAACGAAAACGCTTTCGGCTTTCAGGTTTCGGAAACCGGCGCGGGCTTTACGTGGTCGGTCAACAGCCGCGAAAATAAGATCACGCCGTGGTCGAACGATCCGGTCAGTGACCCGCCGGGTGAAATAATTTATCTGCGCGACGAAGAAACCGGAACGACCTGGACACCGACCCCGCTGCCGATTCGTGAAACCGAACCCTACGCCGTCAAACACGGACAGGGTTATTCGATTTTTGAACATCTGAGTCACGGCATCGCGCAGGAATTAATGATGTTCGTGCCGCTCGCCGAGCCGGTCAAAATTTCGCTGCTGCGGCTGCACAACCGCACGAACCGCAAACGAACACTGTCGCTGACATATTACAACGAACTGGTGCTGGGATTCCGGCGCAGCGTCAACGCGCCGTTTATCATCACGGAAATTGACGAAGAAAGCGGCGGTATTTTGGCGAAAAACCCGTACAATAACGAATTTGCCGAACGTATCGCATTTGCGGCGATCAGCGAAAAAGTCAGTTCCGCCACCTGTGACCGCAAGGAATTTATCGGCAGAAACAAAAGTCTCAATAACCCCGAAGCACTACGGCGCGAAAATTTGTCGGGGCGCAGCGGCGCAGGGTTAGACCCGTGCGCCGCACTGCAAACCGTCATCGAACTCGAACCGAACGAAACCCGCGAAATCGTCTTTCTGCTCGGCGAAACCGGCACGAAAGAAGAAGCGTTAAAAATCATTTCACGTTTCCGCAATCTCGCCGCCGCCAAAGAAGAATTCGAGAAAGTCATTAAATACTGGGACGAACTGCTCGGCACGATCACGGTTCGCACACCGGACGCGGCACTCAACACGATTGTCAACCGCTGGCTGTTGTACCAATCGCTCGTCTGCCGCATCTGGGCGCGTTCGGCGTTCTATCAATCGGGCGGCGCGTACGGCTTCCGCGACCAATTACAGGATGTGATGTCGCTCGTTTACGCCCAGCCGGAAATCGCCCGCGCCCAAATCCTTCGCGCCGCCGCCCGTCAATTCAAAGAGGGTGACGTGCAGCACTGGTGGCATCCGCCGACCGGACGCGGCGTGCGAACACGCTTTTCCGACGATTTGCTGTGGCTGCCGTTCGTGACGAGTTTCTATATAAAAATTACCGGCGACAAAGCAATTTTGGATGAACAGGTGACGTTTATCGAAGCTCCGCTGTTATCCCCGGATGTTCACGAATCGTATATGCAGCCGTCTGTTTCAGAGGAGACGGCGACGATTTTCGAACATTGTGCGCGGACGATTGACCGCAGTTTAGCGGTCGGCGTTCACGGGTTACCGCTGATGGGCATCGGCGACTGGAACGACGGAATGAGCAGCGTCGGCGACGAAGGCAAAGGTGAAAGCGTCTGGGTCGGCTGGTTTCTGCTCAACACGCTGGCGGATTTTGTGCCGTTTTGCGCTGAACGGGAAGAAACAAAACGCGAAACCGAATATGTCAAACATATCGAAGAACTGAAAACCGCACTCGACGAAAACGCGTGGGACGGCGATTGGTATCGCCGCGCTTATTTTGACGACGGAACGCCGCTCGGTTCAGTGCAGAATGAAGAGTGCCGGATTGATTCCATCGCCCAGTCGTGGAGCGTCATTTCCGGCGGCGCAAACCCGAATAAAGCGGCGCGGGCGATGGCTTCGGTTGACGAATATTTAGTCAAACGCGGCGACGGACTCGTGCTGCTGTTCACGCCGCCGTTCGATAAAAGTGCGCTCGAACCCGGTTATATCAAAGGCTACCTTCCCGGCGTACGCGAAAACGGCGGGCAATATACCCACGCCGCGATTTGGACGCTGATCGCTTTTGCGATGCTCGGCGACGGCGACAAAGCCGGTGAACTATTTGCTCTGCTCAACCCGATCAGCCATGCTTCGACTCGCGCCGGACTGCACAGATACAAAGTCGAGCCGTATGTTGCGGCGGGCGACGTTTACGCCCAATCTTCCCACACGGGACGCGGCGGCTGGACGTGGTACACGGGTTCGGCAGGTTGGATTTACCGCGCCGCCATCGAAAATATGCTCGGCTTCCAATTAACTGAAAATAAGTTTCTAAAAATCGAGCCGTGCATTCCGCGCGGCTGGCGCGATTTTGAAATCACCTATCGCCGGAACGAAACGATTTACGAAATAAAAGTCGAAAATCCGCTTGGTGTCAATCGCGGCGTAGCCAAAATGCAGATGGACGGCGAGATCATCACCGACAAAATTATTCTACTCGCCGATGACCGCCAAACACATCGAGTTATTGTTACAATGGGAGCTATAAAATAACAAAAGAGGCACGCTTCAATAATTTTAGGCGCGAGTAAAGTCGAACAACTGCAAGATAATCTGTCATCAATGGAAATCACACTGACTCCCGAACAACTTCAAATTTTAAACAAATCCAGTGCGCTCGACCCGGCACTGCTAAACGGCTTTTTCTCGCCCAAATTAAAACAAATGATTTTCGGCGGCAAAACCGTTCGGGGCTGGCAATAGTTCTTTATGTTTTCGCTGTTCTATTTCGTCATTACACAAAAAAGTCCGAAGCGATAAAACTTCGGACTAATCCAAAACTTAAAATCTAAAATTCAAAATTTAGAAAACGTATTTATTCGCTTCAATCAAAGTATTGGCGATTTGCTGTCGCGCCGCAATCGTGTTGATTGGCGCAGTGTTCTTCGTGAATCTCTTCAAAGCGACTTGAAGCATTTTGCCTTCGTCGCCTTCGCTCATTGCCGCAATCGTGTTGCGTGCCGCCATTTCGATTTTTTGAATCGTGTCGTTGCAGAAAACCTGCGCCATCGCAATTTGATCTTCCGCACTGCCTTTTTCGGCGAGCTTCTGCGCCCGCAAAATTGCTGTTTCCATCGCGTAAGCACCCATAATGATGTCCGCCGCATTCATCAGAATTTCTTGTTGATTTTGCAGTTCGGTCATATATTTTTGCGCCGCCGTGCCGACGATCATCAACGCGATTTTCTTGGCGTTTTTCGCCAGTTTCATCTCGTTTGCTAATGTCGAATCGTCTTCGTCGAACGACATTTGCGGGTTGAGCAGTTCGCCCTGCAAATCTTTGGCAGCTTTGAGCAGACCGAGTTCGCCCTTCATCGCTTTTTTCAAAAGTTGTCCGGGAATCAAAAGGCGGTTGATTTCGTTCGTGCCTTCAAAAATGCGGTTGATTCGGGCATCGCGGTAAGCCTTTTCCGCCGGATAATCCGCCGAATAACCGGCACCGCCGAAGATTTGTACCATTTCGTCAACGACGTAATCTAAGGCTTCCGAACACCAAACTTTGTTGATTGACGATTCGACCGCATATTCTTCAATGGAGCGCAGTTTTTTCTCTTTGTCGCCGCCGTCTTCGCCGATCAGCGCGTCAATCATTCCGACCGTGCGGTATGACATTGATTCGGCAACCCAAACGCGAATCGCCATTTCTGCGATTTTGTGTTTCATCGCGCCGAAACTGGAAATCGGGACGTTGAATTGCTGGCGTTCGTTAGCGTAGCGAATTGATTGATGAACGGCGAGTTTTGCGCCGCCGGTTGCTGACGCGCCCAATTTGAAGCGTCCGACATTCAAGATGTTAAATGCGATCTTCGCGCCGTCGCCGACTTCGCCGATCAGATTTTCGATTGGAACGTGACAGTCCGACAAAATAAGCGGCGTGGTCGAGGAAGATTTGATGCCCATTTTATGCTCTTCCGCGCCCGGACGACAGGTTTCGCTTTTTTCGACCATAAATGCCGAAAACTTTTTCTTTTCGCCGTCAACTTTGGCGAAAACGATAAAGAAATCGGAGAAACTGCCGTTGGAAATCCACATTTTTTCGCCGTTCAAAATGTATGATTTGCCGTCTTCCGATAATTTCGCATTACATTTCGCGCCGAGTGCGTCCGAACCTGAACCGGATTCCGACAGACAGTAAGCCGTAATTTTTTCGCCTGAAACAATCGGCGGAATATATTTTTGTTTTAACGCTTCCGAACCGAAATAAAGCAGCGGCAGCACGCCAATCGAAGTTTGCGAACCGAACGTCACGCCGAATCCCGAACCGCGTCCCATATTTTCGGCGACGACCACGCCCGTCGTTTGATCCAAATCTAAACCGCCGTATTCTTCCGGGATATTCGCGCCCAAAAGACCGAGTTCGCCCGCTTTATGAATCAGTGAACGCGCCATTTCCCAATCGTGATGCTCCATCGCTTCGAGATTCGGCATTACTTCGTTGTCAATAAAATCTCTGGTCGTTTCGCCGATCATCCGCTGTTCTTCGGTCAAATCTTCCGGCGTAAAAATCTCGTTCGGGTTTCGGTTTTCGATCAAAAACGCGCCGCCCTTCATATATTCTTTATCTTTCTGCATCTGTGCATCCATAATTTTTTTTCTCCTTAAAATTGTTCGATTGTGTAATTTGTTGGCTGTCCGTATTATAACTGAATGAGCGTTCATTCAGCAAGAAAATTTTTATTTATTTTGTATTTTGAAAATAAAAAATCTTCCCGCCCCGTTTTACCAACACGAAAAGATTTTCAAAACCTTAAATTTTACGACTGATTAGCCGGTTCCGATACACATCAGCGATTCGCGTATTAGCTTTCTATCCGAATTACGCATACTAAACCGGATGCCGTTGCCCGACGGACTTTCTTCATCGCCGCCTCTAAATAGAACATCGCACACCCAAATCAAATCGTTGAGCTTATTTTTTTCTTTTTTGAAGGTGAAATCAATATTATTTTTCGTTCCCGGTTCGACTTGAAAGGATAAAACGCCGCTCAGAAAATCAAGAATTGTTTTGTCCTCAAAATCAGTCCCCACACTCCGGCAATGCTGCCCGTCCGCCAAACGAATATCGCCGTTTAGAAAAATCTGTTTAATCGCTTCTTTCGCCGTCGGTTCGATAATTTTTTGCGGCGATTTTTTAACCTGCCCGAAAGCGGCGGAAAACAAAATCAGAACGGCAAATCCGCACAGCGCAAACTTGATAAAACTTTTTTTCATAATGGAAATTCCCCGTAAAAAATCTCGTAACCCGGTCCCGCGTAATGCTGGCTAAACTCCGTCGGCGTTTGTTTGATAACGTGCTTGAGTTTGTTTTTATACTGCCACACATCCAGATCAATAAAAATTCCGATGTGTTTGCGCGGCACATTGACTATCGTCTTTTTTTTCAAATCAACATTTTTTCCCTGTGTCGTAAAAATAAATCCTTTCGTCAGATCAGCCGGTTTGTCCGCCCATCTGCCAACTCTGCGGCACTGCGGAAAAACCTCCTGAACGCGAATATTGGCACTTTTGCCGCGTGTTCCCTTGCCGCTCATCGCAAAACAATTCAAACCGAAGTTTAGTTCGGTCGCGTGGCAAACAAAATGGGCGCAGTGATTGTCATCATCGCTGACAAACGAACAGCCGCAAATTTTTGAAATATGTTTGCCGACATAACCGTCCAAATCCATCGCCGTCGGTATTTTCACAATTTTATCTCCTCGGTTGCAAATTTTAGAATAGAATTTCACATATTTGACCGGCGGATGATTAGTTTTTGCCGAATTTACCGAAATAAATCCTGCTCTTGAGATTTGCCTGTCGTTTGCCGCAATTCATATTTTTAGAAGTCGGCTTTGGCACGTTCACTGCAACCATTGAACTTGGCATTCGCATAATCAGATAATGCGCGGTAACTTTCCTCGGCTATTTCGAGCGGAATATTATTTGACGACCAATTTTCGACGGCGGTTTGATAGAAACGGCAGGCGTTTTGCCGATTTTCGGCGGACTGCGCGGGTTTTGCCAAATAAGAATTGCCGATTTTGAGATACATAAAACCGGCGGCGAATCTCGAGTACGGTTTATTATCAAAAACTTTTGTGTCGGCGAGTTTCGCATTGGCGTTTTGATATTCCTTGACTGCCGCCGCCGCGTCACCGGAATTTACCAGCGCATCGGCATACTGCACATCCGTCATAAATCTGATTTGAATATTTTCAGCGTTTTGCGGGTCGCGGGCGACAGCGGCATCGCGGACGGCTAAAGACTGCCGAAAGTTTTCAAAGGCGGCGGGAAACTCTTGGCGGCGCGCATAAGTATTGGCAAGTTCCGACTGAACTTCCGCCATATCCGACTGAGCGTTGAGATTTTTCGGATCGGCAGCGGTAATTTCTGCCGATTCAGCTAATAATTGTTTGAGAATATTAGTGGCTTCGTCAGTCTGTCCGACTTCGCGTAAATTGGCGGCTTTATTTAATTTGGCGATCAGAACGGCGCGTTGGTATTTGATGTTTGCCGGTTCGAGCGCGAGCAGTTTTTCGTAAAGTTCGAGATTGCTCGAATTAAACGGCATCGCTTCATTGTAAAGATTTTGCGCCGTTTCAACATTTTCCGCTTCGTTGTTGTAAAACCCCTGAAGATAATAGTTGACGGCAATCCGGCTCAACGCATTGCCGTTCATTCTAATCACGCTCGCGTTCGTCGGATTAGTCTGCAAAAGCGGTTCGACAATCGCCAGTGCGCGGCGATAACCGTCGTTTTTTTCCGCGTATGTTTTCAAATTATCGGTGACGGCGATGCGGCAACGCGCCAAACGCACGGTTTCGCGCACATCGTCGGGATTGGCGGTGACGATTTTCTCGCTTAAATTCATCGCTTTGACGGCAAATTCCTGTGCGCGTTCGCCATAATCGCGGCGCAAAACGGCTTCGAGCTTTAAGTATGCGTCGAGCAATTCATCTTTCGTCGGCAAATCGTTTGAAGCAAGAGCAATCGGTTCAAGTAATTTAATGGCTTTGTCGTAATTTTCAATCGAACTTTTCGTGTCGCCCGTGTTGGCGGCGAACGCTTCGCCCTGAATGTCGCCGACGCGCATATACGCTTTGGAAAGTTCGATTTGCA
Organism: Pyrinomonadales bacterium; assembly: GCA_038235165.1. GTDB lineage: Bacteria > Acidobacteriota > Blastocatellia > Pyrinomonadales > Pyrinomonadaceae. The sequence continues at coordinate 130,247 of JBBSUG010000004.1, read as the reverse complement.
GCGCGTCGTTGTCGGCAGATTCCTGCGCCAAACCGTCGAGATAAGCGGTTGCGTCGGTGATTATCATTTCCCGCGCTTTGGTCGCGCCTTCGAGATTTTTGATTTCGTCGTAATATTTAAAAACGACGTTATTGGCGATTTGGCGCACCTGACCGAAGCGTTTTTCAGCCAACACGCGCTGGCGTTCGGCGCGAACATACTGCCATGAAACGCCGACGATGCCGCCAATCAAAATCAAAAAAACCAACGCGCCCGCAGCGACTGCCGAACGGTTGCGTTTGATAAACTTTTCGGCGCGGTAAGAAAACGTATCGGGACGCGCCGTCACGGGCAAACCGTCGAGATGACGGCGCAGATCGTCAGAGAATTTTTCAACCGAACTGTAACGGCGTTCCGGTTCTTTGCGAAGCGATTTCAAAATAATATTGTCAATATCGCCGCGCAACAATCTCGGATTTTGGGTTTTCGATTTTGGATTGGTTTTGTCGCCGCCGTTCGTTCGTTTATCGTCGCCGTCTGCTGTTTTGACAGCCAAGTTCCATTTACCGCTGATAATCTCGGAAGGTTTTTGCGGATTCGTTTCGCAGACGGCGCGGGCAACTTCGTCGAGCCGCCGATTTTCGACATCGTATGGGAGATTATTCGTCAAAAGTTCGTATAAAATCACGCCCAAACTGTAAATGTCGGTCGCGGTCGAAACCGATTCACCGCGAAATTGTTCCGGCGAGGCGTAATTCGGAGTCATCATTCCGAACGCGGTCGCCGTGCCTTTTTGCTCCGGCGGCGCATTTTCGTTCAGAAGTTTGGAAATCCCGAAATCGAGCAGTTTCGGGATTCCGTCTTTTGTCACCAAAATATTTGTCGGCTTCAAGTCACGATGAACGACGAGTTTGCCGTGCGCGTAGGCGACCGCCGCGCAAACTTGGCGAAAAAGATTTAGTTTTGCGGCGAGCGATAAATTATTTTCGCGGCAGAACGTCAATAAATCCGCTCCTTCAACGTATTCCATCACAAAAAAAGGCAACCCGGTTTCAGTCGTGCCGATGTCGAGCAGACGGGCAATGTTCGGATGTTCGAGCGCGGCGAGAATCTCGCGTTCGTTTTCAAACCGGCGCAACAAATCTTTCGACGCGAATTCATATTTGACGATTTTGAGCGCGACTTCCTTTTTCAAATCTTCGCGCACGGCGAGAAAAACCGTTCCCATTCCGCCGACTCCGAGTTCGCGCAAAATTTTGTATTTGCCGATGTTTTTTTCGATTTGCGGTTTGGTCAAACTTTTCGCGCCGAAAATGTCTGGCAAAGTTTCGGCTTCGATGTCGGCGGAAAGCAGATTTTCAACTTCGCGGCGAATTTCTTCGTCGCCGCATTCTTCGGTGAGCAATTGATTTCTTTCAGCGACGCAAAGTTCCACCGCCGCGCTGAAAATTCGCTTAACTTCGCGCCATTTTTCTTCTTCCATAAATAAATTCCAGATTCCAAATTCCAAATTCCAGATTTTCAAGTGTGAGCAACCGCACCTGAAACCAAAATAGTTTTAAAGTATGACGTGCAAATTCTTATAATCTGGAATCTGGAATTTGCGATTAAGTTTTGAGTTGTTGATGAAGCCACGCTTTGGCGATTCGCCATTCGCGTTTGACGGTCGAATCGGAAACGCCCAAAACTTCGGCGACTTCTTCGCTGGTCAAACCGCCGAAAAATTTCAGTTCGATAATTTTCGCCTGCGTCGCGTCAAATTTCGCCAGATTATTTAACGCTTCATCCAGCAGAACCACGTCAATTTCCTTTTCCTGCGCGAAACTGACGGCTTCGTCCAACGCGAGCCGCGTTTGATTGCCGAAGCGTTTGATTCTATTTTTGCCGAGTGCGTGATTGACCAAAATGCGCCGCATCATTTCCGCCGCGAGTCCGAAAAAATGAATGCGGTTCTCCCAAGTTTGTTTGTTTTGTTCAATTAAACGCAGATACGCTTCGTGAACGAGCGCGGTCGGCTGCAATGTGTGATCGTCGCGTTCGGTTCGCAGACGGCTTGCTGCCAGTTTTCGCAATTCCTCGTAAACAAGCGGAAATATCTTGTCAATCGCTTCCCGATTGCCGCCCTGATAATCATTTAAAAGTTGCGTAATGTTTCCCGAATTGTCCATTTTACAGGGAGTTGGTATTTATAACTTCACATATTTTAAACACTTCTAATTATTTTGCAATTTATTTTGAAATAATGACCCGATTTTTATTTAAAAGTTGCGTTTATTTGTAAGGGGCAATGTTGCCGGACGAAAATCAAACTTTCAACAAATAAATAAATGACAAATAAACCAATTTATCGCACGAATTTTTTAACCGCCGCACTTTTGTTTTTGCTGCTTTTAGTAACGACTTCAAACATTTTCGCTGCGCCTGATTCCGGCGAACTCGACCGCAGTTTTAAGCCGACAATTCTCGGAAGCGGTGCTGTTGCGACAATCAGAGATACGGTTGTTCAGTCGGACGGGAAAACGATTGTCGTCGGCACGATTTGGAAAGTCAACAATCAACAGGTCAATCACGTTGCACGATTTAACGCGGACGGAACGCTCGATGCGACCTTCGATGCGGGCGGCGCGGTCGTGCGCGGATTTTTCGGCGATATAAACGTCGTTGCGCTTCAGCCGGACGGCAAAATTATCGTCGGCGGAAAATTTGAGCAAGTCGCCCGCCAGCCGCGCTACGGACTGGCGCGGCTCAATGCGGACGGCTCATTTGATCCGACATTTAACGCTAATCTGAATGCAAATCTCACTGCCGCGCTGACATCAATTGCCGTTCAAACGGACGGCAAAATTTTAGTCGGCGGCGGCGACATTGTTTTTAATACGGGAACAAATACAACGGCGACGCGCCGGGGCATCGTGCGGATTAATTCGGACGGTTCACTCGAATCAGGTTTTAATCCGTTTTCATCTTCAACTCAAGTCAATTCAGTTGCTTTACAAACGGACGGCAAAATTTTGATCGGCGGCGGCGATTTTGCGTTCGGTTCGCAAACGCGCAATCAAGTGGCGCGGCTCAACGCGGAGGGTTCGCTCGACGCGAGTTTTGTTGGCGCGGCTTATGACAGCAGCGTTTTCATCGTTGCGCCGCAGGCGAACGGCAAAATCTATGTCGGCGGAGCTTTTAACACAATCGGCGGACAAGATCAGTCGAGGCTCGCCCGACTCAACGCCGACGGCACACGCGATGCGGGTTTTGCTTCGAGCAGCGGCAACCCGTTTGTCAAAGAAATTTACACGCAATCAACCGGCAAAATTATTTACAGCGGCGACGGCGGCAGCGTTTATCGTGCAAATACGGACGGCACAGCCGATACAGATTTCAGGACGCGCTCGCGGGTGCAGACCAACGCTTACAAAGTTAATGTTTTGCCCGATGACCGCGTGATCGTCGGCGGAGCAGATATGCAAATTCTCACGACGGTCGGCGGTTTTCAAGCCGAAACACGAAACTTCGTCATTTTAGCCGCTGACGGAACGCTCGACGATTCGGTCAATCCACATATTACGCCGGGCGACACTGCGGGCGGCAATAATTATTCTCCGACCGTTGTCGCGCAGCCGGACGGCAAAGTCATATATTCTTCCGATACTTTTTTTGAAGTAAATCGCGCCGCTCGACGAAATATTGTGCGTCTGAACGCGGACGGCTCCACTGATAATACTTTTAATCTGCCGAACGGTTTAATCGCCAGTTCGTCGCGCGTGACGGCGATGGCGCAGCAGGCGGACGGCAAAATAATTTATGCCAAAGTCGGGGCGAATAATGCGACCGATCCGCCAATCGCCCGTCTGAATACGGACGGCTCGCGTGATACATCGTTTGCTGATGTCGTCGTTAAAACCGGCGCGTCGAACGGAGTTATTACCGGCATTGCGACGCTGCCGAACGGACAAGTTATCATCAAAGGATTTTTTACATTAATCAACGGTCAAACCCGCGAAAGCGTTGCGCGGCTCAATGCCGACGGCAGTCTCGATTCTTTCAACCCGAAGGTAGCGAACGATTTTACGGTCAGCACGAACGCTGACGGCATTCTGGTTCAGCCGGACGGCAAATTTTTTCTTATCGGCAGATTCGCTTCCGCCAGCGGTTCGCAGGTTGCCAGATTCAACGCCGACGGTTCGCTCGACACGAACTATAATTCTGCGGTCGGCAGCGGCTTTATGAATTACGCGCTTCAGCCGGACGGCAAAATTATTTATGCAGGCAACAGCGGACTCGCCCGTTTGAACGCGGACGGTTCGCCCGATTCGAGTTTCAATGCGCCGACATTCTCCGTCAACATCAACACGCGCGTCAATCCTCTCGTCGCCGCCGTGATGAACAACGGCAAAATTTTAGTCGGCGGCAAATTTAATTTTATAAATTTAACAACAATCAGCGGCACACCGCGCACCGGATTTGCGCGTTTGAACGCCGACGGTTCGCTCGACACTACTTACGGAACAAACGGCGGCGCAACCGTCTCAGGCAACGGCAGTAATCAAGGCGGCAATACAGGAATTGTTCAGGCAATTGCGCTACAATCGGACGGTAACGCGCTGATTGCCGGAATTTTTCAATACGTCAATAATTTCAGCCAGCCCACACTCGCTCGTCTGAAAGTTTCGGCAACCGGCAGAAATAACATCACAGATTTTGACGGCGACGGACGCGCCGATGCGTCGGTTTTTCGCAACGGCAATTGGTTTATCAATCCGTCATCAACAAATAATTTTTACGGTGTGCAGTTCGGACTTTCAACGGACAAACTCGCGCCCGCCGATTATGACGGCGACGGGAAAACCGACATCGCTGTTTGGCGTGAAGGCGCATTCGCTTATTTCTATATTCTTAATTCGTCAAGCAATACTGTTCGCACCGATCAGTTCGGACAAACCGGCGATGTCGTCACAGTCGGTGATTTTGACGGCGACGGCAAAGCCGACCCGGCAGTTTACCGTGAAGGCGCACAAAGCTATTTTTACTATCGCGGCAGCGCAAATAATCCGAACGGCAACATCACCGCAATTCTCTGGGGAACAAGCGGCGACAAAGCAGTGCGCGGCGATTTTGACGGCGACGGCAAACTCGATGCAGCAGTTTTTCGACCGTCAAACGGCGTTTGGTACATCCGCAATTCGTCAAACGGACAGACTTCTTTCGTGCAATTCGGCTTGCCGAGCGACAAGCGCGTGTCCGGCGATTTCGACGGCGACGGAAAAACCGACATCGCCGTTTTCCGCGACGGTTTATGGATCGTTCTGCATTCTTCCAATAACCAGGTTCGCTACCAAAATTGGGGAGCAAGCAGCGATATTTTGACACCCGGCGATTACGATGGCGACGGAAAAACGGACTTTGCGGTGTGGAGAAACGGCGTTTATTATACATTAAGCAGTTCAAACGCGGCGGTTACTTACAATGTGTTCGGCGCGGGCAGTGATTTGCCGATTGCTTCGGCGTATGTTCGATAAATTTTATCGAATAGCAAATGGAAGACTCGCTTTCCGAACAAAACGGTTCTTTTCTCAAATAGTTTTTATAAATCGGTAGATTTTGAAAAATCAAATCGGTCGAATAAATCTCTGATCTGATTTTCAAATGCGAAAATGTACGCAAATTATAGTGAGTTAAAGCGTCGTCATTTCGGTCAGAAACAAGCGATTTTCTTTTGCGAACGCAAGTCAGATATTAATTGTTCTCGACGATTCGGACGAAAATAAATTTTCCGCAAACGAGTTATAAAAGTTTTCAAAATGCATCTCTGGTAGGAAGGAGGCGTTTTGAAAAAGACGACCGATGAAAGATGAAATTCCCCTTTTTCATTTTCCGTCGGTTGTGTCTTTGCCAAGATTTTGTTCGTGCGGTTTAATAATTTTATGAAACCTGCGTGGACAATCGAAAGTTTTCTCGAAGAAAAAAATGATCAACTGCATATTGACGGCGTTTCGGCAATTGAACTGGCAAACAAGTTCGGAACGCCGCTTTTCGTTTTTTCGGAATCGCGTATCAAACAAAATATCGAGCGATTGCAGCGCGCCGAAAAATTTATTGACTGCAAATTAAAAGTTTGTTACGCCGCCAAAGCCAATTCAAATATGGCGATTTTGCGAACCGTCAAAAATGCAAACTGCGATTTAGAAGTTAATTCCGGCGGCGAACTTTGGAAGGCTTTGAAAATCAGTTTTACGAGCGAACAGATAATTTTCAACGGCACGAGCAAGGAAATTTGGGAAATTGAAAATGCGATAAACGCCGAAATTTATGCGATTCAAGTTGATTCGCCGTATGAATTATCTTTGATTGAAGAAACTGCGCGAAAATTAAATAAACGCGCGAACGTGTCTTTGCGATTAGTTCCCGAAATCGAAACTAACACGCATTCGGGTTTGCAAACCGCGCTTTTGACATCGAAATTCGGAATGATGCCGGACGAAGCGTTGCAGGCTTTTCATCAATATAAGGATTCGGATTTTTTGAATCTGTGCGGAGTTCATCTGCACATCGGTTCGCAAAATCCCGAATCTGCGCCGTATGCTGAAGCGTTCAAAACCCTGTTTGAAAATTTAGTGCAGATTTATAGCGAAACCGGGATAAAACTTTCGCACATCAATATCGGCGGCGGTTTTCCGGTTAATTATCTGCGTGACAAATCGCAGGAAGATGATTTTGCCGAAGCAGAACGCGAAATGTTCGCCGCCGATTTTGAACCGGCGGAAGCGATTGAAAATGCGTGGAAAACAGTCAAAGAATCGGCTGAAAATTCAAACGCCGCGCATCTTCTTGAAGATATCACATTGCTTTTAGAACCCGGCAGAAGCGTCATTTCCGACGCGGGAATTTGTTTGACAACCGTGAGAAGTCTCAAAAACAGACCTGTTTCAGATTCCAGATTAGGAATTCCGAATACAAAGACTAAAGACCAAAATGATTATTGGTTATTGACCGATGCGGGTTTTAATATTTTACTTTCGATGGAAACTTACAAGTGGTACTATCACTTGATTTCTGCCGAACGCGCTTCGGCGGCGCACAATTTTCCGTATAAAATTGCCGGACCGCTGTGCGACGGCGGCGATGTTTATTTCGACATCGAAGGCGAAAATCGTCTGCCCGAATATCGTCTGCTGCCCGAAAACATGCAGCCGGATGAAGTTTTGGCACTGCTCAATTGCGGCGCATATTCCATCGCGCAGATGTTTCAATACAACGGCAGATTTTTGCCCGCCGTAGTTTTAATTCGGGAAAACGGCGAAGTCGAATTAATCAGAAAACGCGATGATTTTGAAGATTTAATTAATAACGACGTTTGGTAAGGCAGAAACCCGCGCGTTAGCAAGGGTGCAGAAAGATACTGGATTTCTGCACCCTTGCTAACGCGCGGGTTTCTGCGTTTTAGTGTCCCGAATACCAATCATAGCCGTTTTCCGCCCAATAATCAGCGGGACGTTCGTTGGTATATTCGATGCGTCCGATGCGTTTTAATTGCTTGATGCCGTATTTTGTCGCCGTCACCAACCGCAAAGGCGCGCCGTGTTCGGGTGTCAGCGGCTGACCGTTCATTTCGTAAGCGAGCAGCGTTTGCGGGTGCATAATGCTCGGCATATCCCAACCGACGTAATACGAACGGTCGGGCGTGACCAGCGAAACGTATTGAGTATTTTCAGGCGGCGCAAATTTCGCGGCGAAATCGGAAAACCTCGCGCCCGTCCAATTCATAATTACGCTCCAGCCTTCGATACATTTCAGTTCGGTCGTCATTTCGACGCGCGGCAGCGATTTTATATCTTCCAGAGAAAGCAGTAGTCCGGCGACCGGCACGTTCGGCGCGGGCGGCGTGTCCATACTGCGCGGCGCGTTGTCTTCGCCGCCAAAAGTGATGTCAGGGAAAAATTGCTGATAAGATTGAGCGTTTGCCGCCCCGACAACCTGCAAATCCCAATTTTCGAGATCGAGTTCGCTGTCCAAACCGATCATTCCGTTGACGCGATCCCCGGCGAGTTCACGCGAAAATTCGGGAGCAAGATCATTTTTGCCGAAAAATGTCTGGCTGACGCGTTCGTTAAAGCGAAACGTGCGTTCCAACAAAGCATTTTTCGTCTCGTCCGGCATCCAACGCCAGCCGAGAATTCCGGCTAATCCGGTCAAACCGCCGATCAAAAATGTGCGGCGCGAACGACTGCCCATTTGCTTTTTCGCTTCTTCGACAGACATCGGCGCGGATAAAACGCGCTTTTCATTCAGGATTTTTGATGTGTCGTTTTTATCGTCGGTTTGTACGGCAGTCTGTTCGGCTTCTCTTTTTGCCGTTTCGATCTCCCGAACTTTTTCGAGTAAAACTTCGTTTTCACCGTTTTTTAACTCTTTGTTTTCTTCGCTCATACTACTGCGCCTCCATCTTCATTGAGTGCGGATTCGGGAATTGCTGTTTCCACATCAACCGCTTCGTAACCGTTCACCATCGAACGAAAATTTCCCCAACCGGCAAGCGCGACCTGCGCGACGTGAACGACGAAAAACAGTACGAACAGGATCATCAGCCAGAAATGTTCCCAACGCGCCCAGCCATAACCGCCTAACAGCGAAGTCAACCAACTCAATTGCAAAGGTTTATAAATTGCCAAACCCGTAATCAGCGACCCTGCGCCCATCAGCAAAACGCCCGTGTAAGCGATGCGCTGTGCGTCGTTGTATTTTCCCTGCGGCGGCAGTTTTTTGATGATGTGTAAATCGTGGAGTGTAACCAACAGAGCGCGTTTGAACGAACCCGGAACCGGCAACATCGTGCGCCATTCGCCCGAAAAAGCCAGATACAATGCGTAAATTACGCCGTTGATTGCAAACAGCCACATAAAGAAGAAATGCAGCGAGATGCCTTCGGCGAGACGAAAAGGAATACCGAGTTTGTCGTAAAACCACGGCGGAAAAAAGTGAAAAAGTTCGTAATCAAAAATTTTCACGCCGTAAATTGCGTTCGCCCAATAGATTAGAATTCCGCTCCAGATCATCACCGTGAGCAGCGGAAAGTTTATCCAGTGCAGCCACCGAATCGCCAGCGGGTGTTTTTTCTCTAATTTTTTCATTTCGTCGCCTCTTCTATTGACTTATATGTTAACTCGACGAAATTATTCCCGGTTTTTCGACAAATCCTGATTCTTTTGAACAAAGCAAAATATTTTTCAATCAAGCGGCAACTTGCGTCGCTGATCCAATCGTTCTGCCAATGTTACTATTGAACATCTTTAATCTGTTCTGATGAAATATATTTTAATCGTATCGAGCGCGTAAATTCCGGCACGTCCTTTAGATCACGACGGTACTTATCAAGTTGGAGATATAGAGATATTTCCCAAGTGTTGACATAATATCCTTTATAGCCCCGAACGCGAGAAGTGCCTCCCGTGCCTCGGTCGAAGTCCAAGAATGAACCTTTTGGCATTTTACCTGTTTCGGCTATCTTCCAAGCATCAGCACAAAACTTCTTATCATCAACATCTTTTTCTTCCGCACAATTCCAGTCACGGATTGCCGCCTTAAATTCCTCAACACTCAATAGCGGCTGAGTTTTACTTCGGTCATCGCACTGAGTGAATCTGTTGAAAACTGCTACTGCTTCACCAAGAGAAATTTCATTTGGGTAACCTGCCTTGATTAAACTATATAAACGAGAATCGGCATTCTTTTCTTCCCTACCCGGATTAAAACTTGGGTTTTGATAAATACACAAATTCGTGATGCCTCGCAAAACTTCGATGTCTTGTTGTTTATCAGTCAAAGATAAATTTGTTTGATTAGATTGAGCCGATACGGATTGTTCGGAAAGAGGAGATAAAGTGCAGCCGGAGAGAACTAACAAACATATTCCGACAACCCAAAATTTGAAGCCGATTAAATTTTTGATGAGTTTGTTTATCAGATTCATTTTATCAACCTCCGTTCAACGTATAGACAACTGAAAAAGCGTCTGCATCATTGCTCAAACCATTTCCGCCGGTGAAAATGGTGCGTTCGTGCGGTTCTTGATGACGAACAATTTCACCTTTCTTGTTTCTTACATTCCACTGATCTTTTACGGTTATAGAATTTTTAGTTTGACTCAGATAAATGGCAACGTGATTGCCGTGAACTTTACTCGGATAACGCTTGTCTATAAAAAGCTGCAACCACCGTTCCCGGCACAATTCCGCTGCCCACAACTTCTATGCCTTCGTAATATACCGGAGCGTCATTGCCAAGAACTTTTACGCCTGGTCGCCAGAAACTCGTATGCGGCATCTTCAATGTCCATTGAGCAATTGCCACACATTCCCCACTTCCAACCCAGTTCTTTGGTTTACTTTTAGCTATTGCATCCAATTTTGCGAGATTGGTCATTACCCAAGGTCCCGACATCCAAACCCCTTCAATTTTTGTCATCGCTACTGCGCCGCTCCATTCATTATCAAACATAATTTCCCAATCTCCCGGTTTATTGTTCGTTAGGAAAAAGCCGGCAAGTAAGTACATTCGGTTTTCTTGAATTATAACTCACATTTTAATTTTTCAAACAAATATTTTGAAGGTGTGTTTGTGAGACAGCCTACGAACAAAAAAATTATGTTTCAGCTCTCTGAAGCATTTGAAGCATAATTACTTTTTCATTATCAGTCGGTGTAAAATGTTCTTTTTCGTAAATTTCGGCTAACTGCGCCAAGGCGACTGCCTGAACGCTTTCGTCGCGGATTTGAGCGATGGTTTCGAGATTTTCGTGCGACAGCGACCGCGATTTCGTGTTTTCGCCGTAATTGTGAAAACGGGTTGTAAATTCATTGTAAGCCGCCGAACGTGAGGCGAGCTGCGGAACGGTTTCGCACAAGGCGGCGGCTTCGTTCAAAAACTCGACGGCTTTTTCGCGTTCGCCCAAATTATTTTTCGCGTCCGAAATGCCGATCAGCGCGAACATTCGGTGCGCGTCTTCGACAATCGCGCTGATTGCCTGCCGCGCCAGTTCGTCTTTGCCCTGCGCGACGCAAACGTGCGCGATTTGCGACAAAGCCGACATTTGCTCATTTTCGGCGATATTTTCCTGCGCGATTTCAATGGCGCGTTCGCCCTTTTCGTATTTGGCAAACTGGACGGCAATAGTTCCCCACAATTTATATCGTGCCGAACTGTCGCGGATTTCCGAATCCTTCTGCGATTTCAAAATCGCGTAAGCCTCTTCGAGCGTTTCAAGCGCGTCGTCGCGCTCGCCGTTATCCCAGAATTCCTGCGAAAACCCCGTCAGCGAATTGGAAATCTGCGTTTTGTCGCCGACCATATCGAGCGTTCGGTCGGCTAATTCAAGGCTTCCCGCCCGCAAAAAACCGAGCGCGATGCCCGCCAAAAGATTGTCACGGTGAACGCCGTCAATACGTTCGGCAATCGTTTTCGCCTTATCAAACATCTCAATCGCCTTATCCTTCCTGCCGCCCGCGCGATAGTGTTCGGCGACATACTGCAAAATGCGGATTTTTTCTTCGGGAAAATCAATTTCTTCCGCCGCCGCCGCCGCCGCATCGAGCGCATAATTAACTTTTTCCGTTTGCCCGTTTTTCTCGTAGTGTTCGGCGATAAGCTGCAAAGCGTTCACCTTCGCCGCCGGATATTCGATGCGCGAAAGCGTTTGCTGCGCTTCTTCATCACGATTTTCAGCGGTCAGATAATAGGAGATGATGCCCAGCACATTTGACGGGTGAGAGAGTTCGGCGGCAATTTCAAATGCTCTTTCAAACTCACCGGCGGCAGCTTTTTTAAGCGCGATATTTTCCCGCGCTTCCAGCTTCAAACCGTGATCTTCGATGGCTTCAACCAGTTGAAAGGCGTATTCGTCATCATCATTTTCGGCACATTTCGCCGCTACTTTCGACAGCAGACGGTCGCGCACAAACGGGTCGTCAACCGTATCGGCGAGCGCGGCGGCAAGATCAACATCGCCTTTAGCGAGATAATGCGGGACGATTTCCTTCATCGCCGAAGCGTGACCTTCCGCGCTGCGAATATCCTCCGCCAAAAATGCCGCACACGACAAAAGATTTGCCTGCGCCTGTTCAGCGTCTATTTGATGTTCTGCCATATTTTTTGGAAGTGAAAAAGATTAAAATCTGAAAACGAAATAATTAATCAAAAGCAAACACGTTTTGGCGCAAATACTTTTTCACACTTTCACCTTTAAACTTTTTCACCTAATCATTCAAACTCTGTGAGAAAAGACGCGCCGAAACGAATCGGGCATCCAATCATCGAGATTTTTTGAAACGACATCCGCGCCCGCTTCGCGCAGTTTTTCTGCCGAAACCGTATTTGTAATCCCCAGAGTTTTGAGTCCGGCGCGTTTTCCGGCGAGAATCCCCTGCGGAGCGTCTTCAATCACCACGCAGTCGCTGTGGACAATAGGGTTGCCGCCGAGCCGCGTGCGGACGGCATCAACTTCATTAAAACCGGTCAGGTAACATTCAGGGTCGGGTTTGTGGTTCGTGACATTTTCCGCGCTGACGATACTCGAAAAATAGCTGATCAAACCGACCCTTTCGAGAACATATTCGATTTCCTCACGCCGCCCCATACTGACCACGCCGAGCGAAAATTCCTGCGCCATTTTTACGACAAAATTTTCAACACCGTCAAATAGAGGAATGTCCTCGTCAATCATTTCCCGCCATTTAGCGGTTTTCTGCGTCACAATATTCTGCATTTTGTCATCCGAACATTCTTTGCTTGAAAGTCTAAATGCGGACGCGACAAAGGCTTTATCATTCATTCCCATACACGAATAATACTGCTCTTCGGTCAAATCAACTCCTTCGCCCTTTAAAATTTCCTGATAAGCCTTCATTTGCAGCGGTTCGTCATTTATAATCACGCCGTTGAAATCCATAAGTATCGCTTTAATCATTTTTTTCGGATGTTCCTCGTTTTGTTTAAGTGTAATTGAAAGCTTGATTCTATATTTGTATCGTCGGCGTGGCAAATCAACCTCCGCACGTACCGCAGTCTCCCCGACTGCCGTCACCGAAGGTATTGCGTCCTGCACTCTCGTCTTAAATCTTTTTGACTCGGAAGCGAGACGCATCCGAGATCGCAGTCGGGACAACTGCGGTACTCAAATGTCAAAAATATTTCCTCGTCCGACAATTCCGTGTGGGTCAAGAGCGCGTTTGATTTCCGCCATTTCATTTAAGTAACGCTCGCCGTACATCACATAAAGATATTGTTTCTTCAATTTACCGATGCCGTGTTCGGCTGAAACCGTGCCGCCGAGCATCACCGCCTGCGCGACGAAACGCCCGTAAAGATGTTTGGCTTTTGTAACTTCTTCTTCGGTTTTCGGCATCATATTGGCGTGGAGGTGATTGTCGCCGATGTGTCCGAAAATCACATATTCCAAACCGCTTTCGTTTAATTTTTGTTTGTAGAATTTCAGAAACGAAGCGAATTTGTCATCCGCGACCGCCATATCCGTGCCGATTTTGCGCTGTTTGTTGCGAACGACTTTTTCGTTGACGGCGACGGGCAGGGCGTGCCGGAATTCACGCATTTTTTCTAAGTCGCGCTCGTTCGTCGCAAACCACGAAGTTTCGAGTTCGGCGTGGTGCTTTTCAAGCAGTTCGTTCCACGCTTCAAACAACGCGTCCTCATCTTCGGCGGTCGTCTCCTGCTCGAAAAATATCGCGCCCTGCACATTTTCGGGAACTTCGGGAAATTTTTCGCTGATAAACTTCAAAGATTTTTCATCAAAATATTCAATCAATGTCGCATCAATCGAACCGGAAATGCCGGCTTTTCTGGATTGAAAAGAAACCTTTCGCGCTTCGTCAACAAAATTCAGTAAATCTTTTTCGTTTTTGAAAAACACGACACCGCTCAAAAACCCTTCCGGTTTCGGCAGCAGTTTCAATGTGATTTCAGTGATTACGCCGAGCGTTCCTTCGCTTCCGATGAATAAATCAATCGCGTCGAAATTCTCAGCCGAAAAATAACCTGAAGTATTTTTGCGCGATTCCGGCTGCCGATAGGTTGGAGTTTTTACTTCGATAACATTTCCACTTTCGGTATGCAGTTCGAGAACACCGTTTTCAGCGAAATTTTCGCCGCGTTTCAGGTAGAGAATGTCGCCGTCTGCCAACACAACTTCCAGTTTTTCGACGAATCCGCGCGTCGCACCGTATTTAAAACTTCGCGCCCCGCTCGCATTCGTCGCCACAGTTCCGCCGATTTGACAGCTCCATTCGGTCGGGTCGGGCGGGTAAAAAAGATTTTGTGCGTCAACCGCTTTTTGTAAATCATTCAAAATCACGCCGCTTTCTACAACGGCATAGTTTTCATTTATTTGTTTGATACGGTTAAATTTTTCGAGCGAAATAACATAACCGCCGTAGGGAATCGCGCCGCCGACAGTTCCGGTTCTTGCGCCCGAAATTGTTACAGGAATTTTGTTTTCGTGTGCCTCTTTTAATATCTCAGCAATTTGTTCGACGGTTTCGGGAACAAAAAGTTTATCGGCGTGTCCGCCTTGCAAATTGCTTGCGTCAATCAAATAATTTTGCAGTTCGTCAAGTTGAGTTTTTACTTGCATAATTTTTGATTATAAATCGTAAATCGTTTTCTTCGTAAATCGAAAAGACACATTGAAGCAATAATTTTGCAAATAAATAGCTTAAATTTTCCTACAAAGTTCACGCCGCTATTAGCTTGCGCTTGACTTTTTTAAAACTAGGACAAAATCACGGCGCAAAATCCTTCAGATTCGCCACAGTTTTGGCATCGAGTTTTTGAATTAGCGCGACTACTAAATCAACCATCCGGTCGAAGTCCCGGCGATTGATAATGCCGTTGTGAGCGTGTGTGTAGCGTGCAACGACGACTAGATTTATAGTCGGCACACCGCCATTGCTTTTCTGTATCTCCGCCGAATCGTCGCCGTAACCTTGCACTAAATCAAGTTGGAGCGGAATTTTATTGTCAGCCGCGACTTGTTTGAGCAGCGCGATAAATTTACGGTTTGGCAGTGCGCTCGAATCGTAGAGAAAAACGCCGGGACCCGCGCCGAGTTTTACCTGTGATTCTTCCGGTCGAGAACCCGGCGAATCGCCTGAGATGCCGCCTTCGAGGGCGATTCCGATGTCTGGTTTGATCACGTCCGAAGCAGTATGCGCCCCGCGCAGTCCGATTTCTTCCTGAACGGTCGCCGCATAAAATATCTGATTCGGATGCGGTTGAGTTTTCAGACGGCGCATCACTTCAATAATCACCGCGCAACCGATTCGGTCATCCCACGCTTTGCCGAGGTAATTGTCTGTGCCGTTTAAGACGGAAAATGGCGCGTCCGGCGCAACCGGATCGCCGATTTCGATACCCATCGCCCGGACTTCTGCTGCATTTTTCGCTCCGACATCAAGTAATAGCGAATCGCGCGGATAGACGCGGCTGCGTTCTTCAGGACTGACAATATGCACGTCGCGGATGCCGGTGATCGCCTGAATTTGTCCTTTTGCAGTGATAATTGTCCACCGCTGATCAACCAACGCCTGATCGAGCCAGCCGCCGAGCATCTGCATTGACAGATAACCGTCGGGTGTGATGCGGCGAATCATCCCGCCGAGTTCGTCCATATGCGCGTCAACCATAATGCGCGGACCGTTCGCGCCTTGCTGTGCGATAACCGAACCGAGTCCGTCGTAACTGATGCGGTCGGCAAACGGCTTCATTTCGCCGACCATAATTTTGCGAACCGGCTCTTCGAAACCCGACGGTCCGGGAGCTTCCGAAAGCGACCGCAACAATTGAATGGTACGGTCTGATTCCTGACCGAAGGCTTTCGGTACGATGAAAACGACCGATAAACAAACTACAAGCCACAGAACATAAAAATATTTCATTAAATTTTCTCCACACTATTTCGCTGAATTTTAAAGTTGCCAAAACTACAAATCAAAATAAAGATGAAGTCGAAGATATTGCCGCAAATTTCGCTTTCGCAATCCTCCGTGAGTTTCTTTTGTCTAACTGACTGATTTAAGCAGAGCTTCGCGCATTTCGCCGGCGGATGCCCAGCGAAATTGAACATCTTTGGCGATGGCGGTTTCGATGACGGCGGCGACGCGCAGCGGAATGTCGGGCTGCCGCTGCGCGAGCGGGATGATCGGTTTTTCAAAAATCGCTTTGACGGTTTCCGAAATTCCGGCTCGCGGCGACAAATCAAGCGCGTGTGCGCCGGTCATCAAACTGTAAGCCGTCATTCCGATGGCGTAAATATCCGACGGGGGTCTGACTTCTTTAAAATCCCTAACCTGTTCGGGCGGCATATAAGCGATGGTTCCGGCTACGTCGCCGACCATCGTCACGCCGCTCATTCCCGATTGTTTGAAACTTTTCGCCAACCCGAAATCCGTCAGTTTCGAGATGTAGCGCGGATAAATGCCGTCAACCAAAATGTTCTGCTCTTTGATGTCACGGTGAACGAAACCGAGCGAATGCGCGAAATGGAGCGCGGCGAGGGTTTGTTCGATAATTTTGACGACTTCCAGATAATTTAATTTACCGCCGCGCTGTTTGACGAGTTTGGACGCGTCCATTCCGCGCACGTATTCCGTCACGAGATAAACGATGCCGTTGTGTGTGCCGTGTTCGATATAGCTGACGATGTGCGGATGCTGCAAACTGGCGGCGACTTCGATTTCGCGCATAAACCGCTTGAGCGACTGTTCGCTGACGGCGACTTCGGGCAGTAGCGTTTTAATCGCCACGGCGCGTCCGTCGGAAGCGGAGCGGGCGAGCATTACGCTGCCCATTCCGCCCTGTCCGAGCATTTTAATCATCTGGTAGCCGGGGATCGGCTGCGGATTTTTCTTTAATTTTTCGCGGCAGTCATCACACAAGAAGGACAATTTGGCATCGGGGCGCGACGCTTCGGTTTTCGCCAGAATTCCGCAATTTAAACACTGAATCGTGATGACGGACGGAACGGTTTGATGAAGCGAATGCGGCGTTCGTGACGAATATTCCGCCGGATCGGTCGTGACATTAACTTCTAAAACGGTTTCGCCGCCCTGAATGCGGTCGCCGTTGACAAGATGCGCCGTTTCAGCCCGAATACCGTTGATGAAAGTTCCGTTGGTCGAACCCAAATCTCGCAGAAAACACTGCGGCGGCGCGATTTCCAAGAGACAGTGATTACGCGAAAAAAAACGGTCGTGCGGCAGGCAAAACTGAGAATCCTCGCTGCGTCCGATGGTGAAAGTTTCGTGTTGGTCAAACGTGAAAACGCGCCCCGTCTGCGGACCCGCGATCACGCGCAATGTTACGCGCATCAATAAATAATCTACTTAAATCCTTTTAATAAATTGGGTTTATTCTCTTATTTAATACTGCCAAAAATGGCAATAATAATGTAAACAATCGAACTTAAAATACTTACCACGCCGAGAATTAAACCGGCAATCGCCATTCCGCGCCCGCCGTACTGCTGCGGGTCGTTGTTGGCGTTGTTCATTCCGAGATAGCCGGTAATCGCCGCCGCGATGCCGAGCGGAATACCGCCCCAACAACAAACTAACACGAACCCCAAAA
The DNA here is from genome assembly GCA_038235165.1 of Pyrinomonadales bacterium. Lineage (GTDB taxonomy): Bacteria > Acidobacteriota > Blastocatellia > Pyrinomonadales > Pyrinomonadaceae. The sequence goes on along the minus strand of JBBSUG010000004.1, from coordinate 112,643 downwards.
TTCCTAAAACTAACGAAACGGTCGGCAGCGTCTGATCCGGTTTTGGCATCGTCATCATCGGCGGCGCGAAACCCTGATTTTGGATGTTAGATTGATTTTGCCACGGCACGGCTGGCGGCTGGCTCTGCCAACCCGGCTGTTCGGGGTTTCGCCAGGTTTCATTGGTAACGCGCGGCGGATCCATAATCAGTGTCGGCGGCGCGTCGTCTTTTGAACCCGTCAGCATTGCGCCGTCGTTCAAACAAAATTTTTGTTCGCTGTCATTATAAGTTTGGCGGCAGACCGGACAAGTTTTCATATTTCAAATGGGTCACAATTAGTTACTGATTTCAAGCTGCGAGAAAGCGACCGGAATGGCATCGGCGGCATACAATCCCGACACGCCGCCTTTATAACCGTCGGTATTTTTCAAGGAGTTGACCGCTTCCCCGTTGATAAAAAATTTCATACTGCCGTCTTCGTCGCGCATTTCCAATACATTTTCCTGCGTCCCGTCTTTAATCGCGGAAGATTTCGTCCATTTTATTTCATCGGTTTCCTTTTGGTCGGCGTGTTTGACGACGCGGTATTTTTTGCCCTCGGAGTCAATCAGAAAAGCGTAATCCTGTTTGAGCGGAGTCGTCGCGCTGTGAAACACCAAACCGAATCCCAAATCGGTGTCTTCCTGATTAATGTTTCTGACGGTGATTTTCGTCACGGCATTTTCGGTTTTGTAATTGACTGTCGGGACAATCACAAAATAAGTTCCTTTTCTTTTGGAACTCATCACCAATTCGTCGTTTTGCACTTCCAAACTACCGTATTCGGGAAATTTTTTATCGAATAAATTTAAGTCAATCGTTTTCGCGCTGCTGTTTTTCTTCGGCGCATTGACAGAGGAATTAGTCGAAGATGAATTGGAATTTAAAATTCGTCTGTTAATGTCGTCAACAATATTCGAATTTTCAGTATCAACATTCGCCACCAGAGCAACGAATCCAATTAGTCCGCCGCCGCACAGCAGAACCAAAACGCCCAGGATACCGACAGCCCACATCCAGGTTCTCGGTTTTTTGACGGGCATCGCCGCCGCTTGATGCGGGTTGCTCCAATTATTCGGATTGTTTTGAAAATCCGGCTGCCGACCGGCGTTGTCGGGCGGATTGGTCGAACGCGGCTGATTGATAAAAACGGTTTCGGGCAGCGCGTTCTCGGTTTTGACAGCAGACATCAGTGCCGAACCGTCGTTTAAACAAAAATTAAGGCTTTCATCCACATAATTTTTTTGGCATTTTGGGCAAATTTTCATCTCTTTATTCCTACTTTGCGGCGGGAACTGAAAGCAGTTTTAAGTATTATACTTTATTTTTCGCCTAAAAAGACAAACGAATTGATTTATTTTCAGCCTAAATGATTGCCGCAGCGACCGCAATATTTGATATGCGCCGGGAATTTTCCGCCGCAGGCACCGCAGATTTTGTCGGGCGGGCGGCTCACATTCGGCGAGATACCCGCCCGGAAAACGACCGGTTGCTGCGCCGCCAATCCGCTCGTCTGACTAATATTCGATCCGCAGCGACCGCAAAATTTAGAGGCGGCGGGCAAATCCGCCGCGCAGTTCGGACACGGAAAATTTTCCTTTTTTTCGCCTTCGCTGATGACGTAGAAAGAGTTATTGCCGCACCGACCGCAGAATTTTACGCCTTCGGCAAACCGCGCCTGACAACTCGCGCAGGCGACGATTCCCGGCATTATACTTGAATGAACACCGCTGCTGCCAGTTTGCGACGACGACGGCTGACTGTTCGCACCGTGCAGAGTTTTGAGCTGCGCCTGAATAACCTGCTCGTCCGTTCCCTCGCGGACTTCGATCACGCGTTCGTCGTCCTTTTCGCCTGTTTTGCAAACTCTTAAAATATGCTGACCGGCAGGAACGGTTGACAACACGAGTCTGCCCGAACTGCCGATGATTCCCTTTCTTTCATCGTTGATGTAAACTTCCGCGCCGTTCGGAGCCAGAATAACGAGACGAGCTGAACCGGCGGCGTTATTTTTTTCGTCAACATCCTGCGCCGCGTTTTCGAGTTCTTCGATCCACGCGCCGACGCTTCCCGGACGTTTATTCTGATCAATTTCCAACGCCCGCATCACTGCCTGTTCGACATCTTTCGGGATATCAGTGCGAATCGTCGAGAGAGGCGGCGGCGCGTGCATAATTTTCTGCATCACGAGCTGCATCATATCGCCGGAAAAAGGAGTTTTGCCGCCGAGCATCAAATAAGCAATCGTGCCGAGCGCGTAAATATCGGCGCGAACGTCCACGCCGAGTTCCGGCTGCATCTGTTCGGGCGACATAAATTCCGGTGTGCCGATAATTCCGCGTGACGAAGGTGTTGCGTTTGAACTCGTGTCGGTCACGGTTTGACTGACAATTTTCGCCAGCCCGAAATCGCCGACCTTGATAAAACCGTCGCCCTTGCCCTTCGTCATTATAAAAATATTGGCGGGCTTTAAATCTCGGTGCAGCACACCGGCATCGTGCGCCGCTTCCACGCCGTCGGCGATTTGCCGCAGCAGATTGACGGCGCGTTTGACCGGCAGTGTTCCTTCACGTCTGAGCAGACGATGCAAAGTTTCGCCCTCGACATATTCCATCACGAGATAGAAAACGCCGTCCGCACTTTCACCGAAATCGGTTACGTCAACGATGTGCGGATGGCTGATTGAAGCCGCCGCCCGCGCCTCACGTTCAAACCGCACAATCGCCTCGCCTTCGGCTAAATCTTCATTGCTCAAAATGTCCTGCCGCACGGTTTTGACGGCGACGCGGCGCGTTCCCAAATTCTCGTCCTTCGCTAAGTAAACCTGTCCCATCGCGCCGCGCCCGATTCGTTTTTCGAGCAGGTAACGATTGGCGAGCAATCTGCCGCCCGGCAAACTAAGGCGCGTCGGCGTTTGATCCTGCGGACAAAAATTGACATTGTCGTCGTAACAAACCTCACATTTCGGACATTCCTTCATCTTTTCTATTTTCACTGTTTACAAGGCATTTACCAAATTATGAACGCAAAAATTTTTGATTTGTTCAGGACTTATTCAAAGTTGGAATGGAGGAAATTCTACCACAGATGCACACTGATGAAATCGGATAAGAAGAAGATAAAACAATTTTTCTAATTTCTTATCCGATTTCATCGGTGTGCATCTGTGGTAAAAATAGTGTTTTGGGTTTGTGTAAGAACTATTCGTTTGTAGCAGCCCGAATCAATTTTTGGACTTTGTTTTTCAATCTTGCTATAATCCGTTTTGTTCGATTTATTGGGTCGTTAGCTCAGTTGGTAGAGCAGCGGACTCTTAATCCGCGGGTCGCTGGTTCAAAACCAGCACGACCCACCAATAACTTACAAAAGACAAGTTTTTGACAGAACTTGTCTTTTTTTGATTTAAAGCGGTAACCCGACGCGGCGCATTAAATCGTCAAAGCGCGGATCGGAACGAAGGCTATCAAATTCAGGCGAGACTTTTAGCCAGAGCAGAACTGTGTCGCGCCCGTTATATCCTTTTTCCAAAAGCTCAAATGCCTTGTCCCGTTCACCGAGCTGTGCATAGATTGTTGCCATCTGCACAGTATTGAAACCTTTATTTTCTAGGGCAAATTCCAGCGATTTTTTCCAATAGCCTTTCGCGCCCGATGTTTTGAAAGAATCTCCGAGTATTTCACTTCTCTTTATAGATTCCTGCGTATCGTCTCCCGTCAGAGTTGAATAATTGTGGTAAGCCGCGATTGAGTCTTCAAACATATTTTCTCCCTTATAAATTTGCCCCAAAAATAAATATGTTCGCGCATAGTTCGGGTCTATTTCCTTCAGTTTATTCAGGTGATTGATGGCGACATCAGACTGACGGGCGTAGTAATATGTCAGCCCCAAATCCGTATTGACGGCGAGCGAAAGCGGATCGAGTTTTAATGCCCGATCATATTCCGCAAAACTTTCATCGAATCGCCCTGTCATTGCCAAAAAATCAGCATACCAATGATGCGCCGTCGCGTAATTCGGGCTTAACTCGACGGCTCGTTTGTATTCTCGCTCGGCACTTGCAAAGTCCCATTCGTAATAGCATTTATTAATTGCCAGAACAGCATATGCTTCGCCCAGCGTATCATCAATTTCCAATGCCTTTTGCATTGCGGCTTCAACCATCGCCACTCTTTTTGCGGATGTATCGGTATATTTAAAATTTCCGCTCAAATAGCAACTGGCTAATCCGACATAAGCCAGCGCGTAAGTCGGGTCTTTTTCAAGTGCCTGATTAAAAAATTGAACTGCTTTCTCAAAACCTTCATCCGTCCGCTTGTTCCAGTAAAAACGCCCTTTTAGATAAAGGCGAAAGGCTTCGGGATTATCGGTTTCGCCCTTTGCTAATCGTTGTCGTTCTTGGCTCGTTATTTTCGAGCGCAACGCTTCGGTAATGTCACGCGCCATTTCCTGCCGCAGAGCAAATTCGTCGGATGCTTTGCGAGAATATTGTCGTCCCCAAATTTGCCGGTTGTCGCGCACGTCCGTCAATTCGGCGTTAACCGTCAAATCGTCGCCGCGCTGAGAAAATCTGCCGGTTAAGACCGCGTTGACATTCAATTCGCGCCCGACGGTCATCGAATCCGTCGGTTTATTTTTATACTGAAAAACGGAATTGCGGCTGATGACGCGCAGATTCGAGAGCGCAGACAAATTATTGATAACGCTTTCGGTCAATCCGTCCGAAAGATATTCGGTGTCGGGATTCTGATTTTCAAACGGCAGAACGGCGACGGATTCGATTTGAAGAGCGTTTGCCGAACTGCTGCGAAGACGCGAAAAGCCGTAATAATTAAATCCGAGAACAACTATAACCATCAGACAAGCCGCCGAAATCCCAAAGAGAACCTTCCGATTTTTAAAAACCTTTTTCTTTCCGACATCTGCTGTCGGCGCGATGATGTTTTGCTCTTCAACATCCGCCACCGGCGCGATGATATTTTCTTCTTCCACTTGAACAATCGGCGGTTCGTCGCCGCCAACTTTCACCTCACCGATAAACCGATAACCTTTGCGCGGCAGGTTTTCGATAAACTTCGCATCTTTGGCATCGTCGCCCAAAACTTTGCGAAGCGTCGTCATCGTTACGGTCAAACTGTTGTCGCTGACAAAAGTGTCTTTCCAAATCGTATCGAAAAATTCCTGTTTGGTAATAATTTGTCCGGCACGTTCGACGAGCAGATACAAAATCTGAAAACTGCGCCGGTTAATTCGCAGTTTTTCCCCGTTTTGCCAAAGGGTCTCATCAGTTAAATTCATCCGAAACTCGCCGAAATGATAAAAGCGAGGTGTTTCAGGCGAATCAGCCACTGATATTATGTCTTCTGTTTTGAGCATTTAAATGTAACGAAACGAGATTTAGCCAAAATTTAGCCGTTTTTTAACGACTTTTTATTGACTGATTCATTATTATCCGATTTACAAAAAAAGCAATTTGCAAAATCAAAATTAAATCTCTGTCGTCAAAAGAAAATAAAATTATTTTTGTAAGATTTCGACACTTTTTACCATTACTATATTACTATGTTGAAACATAAATTTTTCGGTCTAAATCTACGGGAAAATTTAGCATTAAAAAGTAATTAAACATTGATTAAATCACAATCAACAAAAAGGAAGTTCAAAGATGAAATTAAACATCAATCGTCAAAGTCTTTACCAATCACTATTTTCACTTCGATTAAGCGTAATTTATATCGCGGTGTTTATTCTTTTATTCGGAGTCGGCGCAGAGACATCGGCTCAAACAGGTAGTTATACGACCATTGACGTACCCGGTTCTATGGTTACCTCACCAAATGGAATAAATACGGCGGGCGATATCGTTGGAGGTTATCAAGATAGCAATGGCAAAAATCGCGGCTTCAAGTTGAGCAACGGCATTTTCACAACCATTGACCCGCCCGGTTATAATGGTGGTACCAGCGCAAATGGAATAAACACAGCGGGCGATATCGTTGGACATTATAGTGATGGCAGAGGTCACGGCTTCAAGTTAAGCAACGGCGTTTTCACAACCATTGACCTGCCCGGTTCTAGTTTTACCTCAGCATACGGAATAAACAACGCGGGCGATATCGTTGGACAATATGGCAATGACAAGTATCGCAGCTTCAAGTTGAGCAACGGCGTTTTCACGACCATTGACCCGCCCGGTTCTACTGGTACCTTCGCACAGGGAATAAACAACGCGGGCGATGTCGTTGGATATTATACAGTTAGCAACTACATATATCACGGCTTCAAGTTGAGCAACGGGGTTTTCACGATCATTGACCCGCCCGGTTCTCTCAGTACCGAAGTATATGGAATAAACACAGCGGGCGACATCGTTGGACATTATAGAGATAGCAGTGTAAGTGGCAGTTTCAAATTGAGCAACGGCGTTTTCACGACCATTGATGTGCCTGGTTCTGGATATACCTCAGCAAATGGAATAAACGCGGCGGGCGACATCGTTGGAGGTTATGGAGATAGCAGTGGCAAAACTCACGGTTTTAAGTTAACCAATGGCAGCACTACTTTAGCCGCAACAGTTCAAGCTAACCCTATTGGACGTTCTTTCACTGTTGACGGAGCAACTTACAACTCCCCTCAAACCTTTAATTGGCAATCAGGTTCGTCCCATATCATCGGCACGAATTCACCGCAAACCGGAACTGCTGGAACACAATATGTTTGGTCGAATTGGAGCGACGGCGGCGCAATTACCCATACCGTTTCGCCGACGGCAAGTGTAAACTACACTGCCAGTTTCACTACTCAATATCAAACTACAGTGCAAACAAATCCGAGTGGACGCTCTTTCACTGTTGACGGAGTAACTTATAACTCGACTCAAATCTTTAATTGGGAACCGAGTTCAACACATACCATCGGAACTAATTCACCGCAAACCGGAAGCATCGGAACTCAATACGTTTGGTCAAACTGGAGCGACGGCGGCGCGATCTCGCACACCGTTTCGCCGACAGCCAATTCAACTTACACTGCAAATTTTACCACGCCCGTTCCTGTTGTTTCCGAAGTGATACGCGAGTTCCCCGGCGTTTTCCTGACAGGTTTTGACAAGACCAACATTTTTGACGTGCGCGTTGATTGGAAAGGCACAACCGGAAAAGTTCGCTTTCAAATTAACGACGGCACTCCGTTTGAAGTTACGGGAACATCCGCCGGAGCGGTAAAAGCCTTTAATCTCATAAATGATTTTACCGCCGGTTACGCTCCTTCAACCATTAAAATTACTCCAATCAACGGCGGCGGCACCGTCGGCGAAACCAAAACCGAAGTAATATATGTTTTCCCGTATCCTACTTGGCTAACATTTGCTTTAAGTACAGACGCTTCCGCATTATCATTTACAACTCAACCGGGCGAAATACGGGCGAACTTCAAGGTCAAATATCCAAATCCTGAATTTAAGGCATCAGGTCGGTTTGATGAGAATATTCCTTTTATTGGTGGTGAACTAGGCATAGCCAAAGCTCAAGGAACATTCACCGGATACGCTTCGAGTTTGGGAACGGGAAGTCTAACGCTCGGCGGTGAAACCAAATTCAGAGCATTCGGACAGGAATTGTCCGGCGGCGCGAACGGAACCGGCAATTTTCTTTTGAATCAAAATGGGCTTTCCGTTACCGGCGCATCCTTAAACTTAAATGTGGCAGGCACCGTCAGCAGAGAAGTAAGCTTAGTAACAGCGATTCCGGCGTTAGCTCCTTTCAGACGTTTTCCGGTAGTCAGAGCCTTCACCGATACAGTCACATTGCGTGGAGAAGCGTCACCTTCCGTTGCTTTTGCAACCACATGGAAACAAGACCCGATAACCCGCGATTTAGTTTTTAACGAAGCCACCGGAACTATCGGATTAAATTTGAAAGGGATTATAACCAGTAAGATCAACGACCATTTCAAATTTCAAGGATGGGTGGCAGGCGGCGGCAATTTCGTTATCGGAACGCCTTCGCCATACTTACGCAGCGCAAGCATCAACTTTGAAGCAGGCTCACAATTAAATATTGACGGTTTCTTCGGCGGTCAAGAGTTTGCAGCCAAAGTTAATTACGGATGCACAATTACGACAGGAACGAATGCGGCGGTGTGTGAATCTTCAAATTCTTCCAATCTTCTGAAGGCAACTGATTATTTCAACCCTCAACTAAAACTAATCCGACCGAGATACGAGCGATTCGGCAAGTATGAATCTTTCAAATTCGGCGATGAGCAATCCGATAAATTGATTGCCGATAGAGCCATATCAAATAACTCGGCGGTGAACGATACAATCGTTAGCAATGTTTTCGCCAACGCCGAACCGACTATGTTGCCCGTCGGCAGCAATGGCAAGTTACTGTTATATGTGCGTCAAAATCCGAACCTGCCCGTCCTGCAATCTACCGATCTGGCTTGGTCTTACTACGACGGAACAAGTTGGACTGCACCCGCCGTTATTACAAACGATACCCGCGCCGATTTTTCTCCCGTTGCCGGTGTCAATGCGAACGGAAAGATTGTTGCGGCGTGGCTGAAAATCAAAACTCCGGCATTTAACACGCCGGTTTCGACTTTCGATGATTTGCCGCTTTACTATAAACAAGTCGAAGTCGTCAGCGCGGTTTTCGACCCGACAACGCGCACTTGGAGTTCTGAAACTTCGCTGACGAACGATGCGGCGTTAGACACGAGTTTGCGAATGGCAAAAGATAGCAACGGCAATTTGCTGTTGACGTGGCAGTCAAATCCAAGCGGCGAATTCACCGCCGACAGCGCGAATCCGGCAACTTTGAAATACAGTTTTTGGAATGGCTCCGGCTGGAACGCGCCCGCCGTAGTTGCAAGCAATCTCTCAAACATCGGTGAACACGCCGTGGCAATAAAAGGCAATAATGCTTTTATTGTTTTTTCTTCCGACCCGGATATAAACGTGAGCAACGACAGCAAACTTGCTGTTTACAAATGGAATGGAATTTCTTGGAGTCAGGGAACTGTTTTTGCCGCAGGTAATATTGATAATCAATCACCAAACGCTGCTTATGACATTACCGGTAATGGACAGGTAATCTGGTTAAAAGGAGCTGACTTAGTTCAGGCAAATTTAGTTGATTCAACTCCGCAAATTGTCCGTCAAGGAAGCCAATCCACGGCTTTCTACAACATTCGTCTGCTGAATAACCAGCGGGATAATTTCACTTTAATTTGGCAGGAAGTCGTTGACAATAATCCGGCAAACATCTTTGCAAAGATTTATAATCCTGCTTCTAACACTTGGAGCGATGACCGCCGCTTGAATCAGGAGGAATGGCAATCAAAAGACGCTAACGGTTATTATGACGCAAGAGGAAATTTGCAATTGGTATATCTTGCCACGGAAATTTTGCGTGTAACCCAAACCACAACGATTAATGGGCAAACTTATCAAATCCCGAACATCCCTCAAGACGGACAAACTGATTTGCGATTATTAACCGTTAATCAAACAAAAACTATTTTCGATTTCGATGGTGACGGTAAAGCCGATGTTTCCGTGTTTCGCCCTGATAACGGCGCGTGGTATTTGAATCAATCGGCTAATGGATTTACGGGATCACAATTCGGAGTTTCGACCGACAAAATTGTTCCCGCCGATTACGATGGCGACGGCAAAACCGACATTGCTGTTTACCGCAGCGGAACTTGGTATCTAAACAGAAGCCAATCAGGTTTCACGGGTGTTGCTTTCGGTGACGGAAATGATATTCCGCAACCGGCGGATTTTGACGGCGACGGTAAGGCTGAAATTGCCGTTTGGCGACCTTCAAACGGCACTTGGTACGTCTTAAATCTGGCAACAAATCAATTTAACGCCTATCAATTTGGAGCTTCGACGGACAAACCCGTCGTCGGAGATTACGACGGCGACGGCAAGGCGGATTATGCAGTTTATCGCCCGTCAAACGGAACGTGGTATTTGCAAAGAAGCACCGCCGGATTTACCGGAATGCAGTTCGGCGATGCAAATGATAAACCCGTTGCGGCGGATTACGACGGCGACGGCAAAACCGATGTCGCTGTCTTTCGTCCGTCAAACGGCACTTGGTATTTACTAAGAAGTCAATCGGGATTTACCGGAGTGCAGTTCGGCATTTCGAGCGATTTACCGACACCGGCAGATTACGACGGCGACGGCAAAGCTGATATTGCCGTATTCAGAAGCGGAACGTGGTATCTAAATCGTTCAACGGCAGGTTTTACGGGCATAGCTTTCGGCGCGTCAACCGATAAACCCGTTCCTAATGCTTTTGTTCCATAACCTTTAATACAAATGTCGTCTTCTCACTTCCTCAGGCTGTGAGTTCTTAATTGAACTCACAGCCCTCTTTTTGTATAAGTTTAATCGGCTTCTTTTGATTTTTCAGACTTTTTTTAAAACTTGCGCGTCTAAAAACCTGAGCGTGAAAAATTTCCCGTTCAAAGGCGAGTTTGATAAAATTCTCGTGAAAATTTTAACGGTCAACACGAGTAATGACGGCAAATTTAACCGATGAACAATTAGTCGAGCTGGCGGTTGGCGAAAACCCGGAAGCGTTTGGCGAAATCGTCAAAAGATGGGAGCGAAAGATATTCGCGCTCTGTTTCGGTATGTTGTCGCGTGAGGATGAAGCCAAAGACGCGGCGCAGGAAACATTTATCGCCGCGTATCGAAATTTGAGCAAGTTTCGCGGCGACGCAAAGGTTTCATCGTGGCTGCACCGCATCGCTGTCAACCAGTGTTTGACGACCAAACGCCGCAACAAATCTCGTTCGGAAGATTTTTTGGACGACGAAACGAATGCAAATGAAAAGGTCTTTGTCGCACCCGCTAGTCAAACGCCGTCGAAAGTGACGGAACAGAACGAGCGTTTGAAATTGATTCGGCAGGCAGTCGGTTCGCTCCCGGCAGATTTGAAGGAAATAGTCGTAATGAAGGAATTTGAAGAAATGACATTTCAGGAGATTTCCGACACCTTGGATTTGCCGTTAAGCACGGTCAAAAGCCGTCTTTACACTGCGCTCAAACAACTCCGTTCCAAACTCGAACGGGTTCCGATGGAAGTTATTTAAGAAGTTGGGTTAGAAGAAAATATATGTTGGACACCAATCATTACAAAAACTCTTCCTGCGCGTTTGCCGAGCAAATCGTCACCTATTTGTATGATGAGGCAAATTCACAGGAGAAAACAGATTTTGAAGCGCATTTGGCGAACTGCGAAAACTGCGCCGACGAACTCGCCGGTTTCGGCGCGGTGCGTTTTTCAGTGCGGGATTGGCGCACACGGGAATTTTCAAATCTGGCGACTCCGGCATTTGCGATTCCGAGAACCGATTCTCCTGAAACCGTTGCCGATACAGCGGAAAAAAGCTCGTGGCTCGCCGACTTGCGCCGGCTTTTGACATTTTCTCCAGCGTCGAGTGCGGCGAGTGCAGCGTTTTTAATCGCGGCGATGGTCGCCGGTGCGTTTTTTGTAACGAGAAGTTTTAACGGCGCAAATGATGTCGCCGATGCTGCCGTCGAGCCGCAAAAATCGGTCGCCGTTCCGACGATTGAAAGGAAACCGGAACAGCTGCAGGAATTAATTGCTACCGAAACCGCGCCCGTTCAAGTTACCGAACCGCTCGAAGCGAAAGTGAAAGTTGAAAACACGCCGCCCGCACTGCAAAATTCGCCCGCTAAAATTGTGAATACGCCGCGCCGCGTTGCGAAAAGTGAAATGGTCGCGCAGAATGTGAACAAAATCGTGCCGCCGCGAAAAGTCACAGGTCTCAGCACCGGCAATAATTTAATCGAAGCAAAAAATCAGCAGACACCGCGTTTGACCGAATTCAAGGAAGTCAAAGACGATTCGCTGCGGCTGGCGGATTTAATAGCGGAAGTGGAAAAATAATAAATTTTTGTCGAGGAAAACGAATGAGAAGATTCAATTTATTAAGTTTAATGTGTTTGGTTCTGCTGTTCGCCGCGTCATCGGCGACGGTCAGAGCGCAGAAGAATCCGCCGCCTGATGAAGAAATGCAGCAGACGGTTCCGCCGCAGCCGCGTCCGAATTTGATGGCGCAGCTCGGTTTGACGCAGGATCAAATTAAACAAATACGGCAGATTAATCAGGCGAAAAAGCCGCAGATGCGGGCGGCGCAGGATCGTCTGCGCGAAGCTAACCGCACTCTCGATCAGGCAATTTACGCCGATGTTGCCAATGATGTCGAAATTCAAGCGCGGCTAAAGGACGTGCAGACAGCCCACGCCGAAGTTATCAAGATCAGATCGCTGACGGAACTTGCCGTGCGAAAAATATTGTCGCCCGATCAATTGGCGAAATTTCGGGAGGTGCGCGAAAAATTTGCCGAACAAAAAGAAAATATGCAGCAACAGCAACAGCTCAACAACCGGCGGATGAACGCGCCGAATCGCCGCAATAATTTGCGAAACAATATTTTGAAAAACAATCTTCGCAAACCGATCAAAAATCAATAGTTCCCAGCTTTTAGTCCCGATGATTTATTGAACCGGAAGCCAAAAATTCATTCACAACTTATTTTTCAGCCGATTTTATAAAGAGTCGGCTTTTTTTTGTTTGTTGTTTTTCTCACTTCGTTGTAACCTTTTATTGTTAAATAAATAATCATCAATGAATCCGCTCAAGAAATTTATATTTGAATTGCAGGAAATCACCACTCTGATAATTTCTTCATTTATCGGTGCATTCAAAAAACCGTATTATTTGATGGATTTGGTCAAACAGATGGATTTGATCGGGGTCGGCTCGCTGCCGATAGTGCTGCTGACCGGGCTGTTTACGGGCGGCGTAATTGTTTTGCAGACTTTTCCGACGTTTCAATATTACAGCATTCAGGATCAAGTCGGCAGATCGGTGGCGACATCCCTGATGCGCGAACTCGGTCCGGTTTTGACCGCGCTGATGGTTTCCGGGCGCATTGGTTCGGCAATTTCCGCCGAACTCGGTTCGATGGTCGTCTCGCAGCAAATTGACGCGATGCGCGCGCTCGGCACCGATCCGAACCGCAAACTCGTCGCGCCACGCATTTTCGCTTTAATTTTGATGCTCCCGTTTCTGACTGTCGCGGCTGATGTTTTCGGCATTTTCGGCGGCGGTCTGGTCGCTTCCGGCATTTTCAACCAAGACTCAAATGTGTTCATCACGTCGGTTCGCAACGGCATCAGCGTCGAAGACATTATCGGCGGCATTATCAAACCCATCGTTTTCGGATTAATTATCGGAAGCATTTCCTGTTACAAAGGTTTAAGCACGACGGACGGCACGGTCGGGGTCGGGCGTTCGACGACTAGTGCGGTGGTTTTAGCTTCGATTGTCGTGATTGTTTTTGATTTCTTTCTTTCGCGGGGAATAAATACGATTTTCGGCATCAAATACATTTAAGATTATAACTATCGAAATTTATGGCTTTAGCGGAAATGGATGAAAACGCTTCACTTAACGAAGATGTCGAAGAATTGCTCGAACCGACTGATTTGAAAGACGCAGTTGATGAACCGGATCGGGTTGTTCCGGCGATTGAATTTCGTGATGTTCATTTGTCTTTCGACGATAAAAAAATTCTCGACGGCTTGAGTTTTATCGTCCGGCGCGGCGAAACGAAGATAGTTTTAGGGCGCAGCGGCGGCGGCAAATCTACAATTATCCGGCTTATTTTAGGCTTGCTCAAACCCGATTCGGGGCAGATTTTAATTGACGGCGAAGAAATCAGCGATTACAGCGAAGTCAAAATGATGGGCGTTCGCAAAAAAATCGGGATGGTGTTTCAGGAAGGCGCGTTATTCGATTCGCTTTCGGTGTATGATAACGTCGCCTATCGGCTGCACGAACAGGGAGTTGACGAAGCGGAGGTCGAAAAAGAAGTGCGGCGAATGCTGCAATTCGTCCAGCTCGAAGATGCGATTGATAAAATGCCGGCGGAACTTTCCGGCGGAATGAGGCGGCGCGTCGGTGTCGCCCGCGCCTTAATCGGCGACCCACAAATCGTTTTGTTTGACGAACCGACCGCCGGACTCGACCCGCCGACCGCCCGGACGATTTGCGAACTCGCCATCAAACTGCGCGATTTGGAAGACGTTTCTTCAATTTTCGTGACACACGAAATGAACAATCTCGAAATTCTTTCGTCCGAATACGCGACCGTCAACGAAGACGGCGAAGTCGTTTTTGAACTCGAAGGCGAAAAAATTTGTCTGATCAACACGGAAATTATTATGCTCAAACAAGGTCAGATAATTTTTAGCGGAAAAGATGAAGAACTTTCCGCATCAAAAGACGAATATATTCAGAAGTTTTTACGTGGAAAATAGATTAGATTCCAGATTTCAAATTGTTGTTTGGAATCTGGAATCTGGAATCTGGAATCTGGAATTTGGAATTTTAAAATGTATGCCGCCAACTCAGAAAAATTTAAGTTTTAGTCAATTGCGCGTCGGGATTTTCGTCCTGGTCGGACTCGCCATCCTCGCGTTTTTAATTCTCAATGCGACTGGGGAATTTAATCCGTTCGAGCGAAAATTTCAATTGCGTGTCCGTTTCGCTGATGCCGACGGCTTGCGCGAAGGCGCGGAGGTACAGCTTGCGGGCGTGACCATCGGCAAGGTAACGAAAGTCAGTTTGCTGCCGCCCGACAACCCGGATAATGCCAAGGTCGAAGCCATTTTGAAAGTTGATCCGAAGTTTGACGGCAAACCGATAGCCGAACGAATTCGCACTGATTCGACCGCGCAGTTAATCGCCACTTCGCTGCTGGCGAATGATAAAATGATAAATATTGCGCCCGGAACACAAAAGGGCGCGGCAATCGAGGAGAACCGGGTGCTTGAGACGACTCCGGCGATGTCCATCACCAAACTGACCGAAACCGGCAACGAACTATTGACGCAAATCAATAAACTATCCGTTCCGGCAAACGAAATTCTCAATAAGGCAAATCAGGGCGAAGGAACGCTCGGACGGGTGATTAACGACGAATCGCTGTATAAAAATCTCGATTCGGCAGTTGCCGAAACGCGGACGACGGTCGTCAAACTGCAAACGACACTCGATAAAGTCAACAGCGGAAATGGCAGCGCGGGGAAATTATTGAACGATCCGCAGCTTTACGACAGTTTGAACAACACCGTCGCGCAGCTCGAAGGAATCTCGAAAGATTTACGCGCCGGTCGCGGTTCGGCGGGCAAATTTTTGTCGAGCGACGAACTTTACAACGAAACCCGCGCCGCCGTCAGAGATTTGCGCGCCTCAATTGACAATATCAAACCGGCTCTTGAACAAATTAACCACATCGCCGCCGATGTCAATTCGATCACCGCCGATTTGAACTCCGGGAAAGGCACCGCCGGAAAATTATTAAAAGACGAACAGCTTTACAACGATGCCCGCGATTCACTGGCGAAATTCAGCTCGACCGCCTCGAAACTCGACATTTTAATCGGCGATGCGCAAAACGGCAAAGGCACTATCGGCAAACTTTTAACTGACGAAACGCTTTATAATAATCTCAATCAAACCACGTCCAACGTCAACCAGATCACGACCGAAGGCACGAAGTTGATTTACGATTTTCGGCAGAATCCGAAAAAATATTTGACGATCAAATTCAAACTTTTTTGATTTGCGACCGAACCCGAAAGCGTGAAAAGCGGAATGTAAAGTTATTCGTTATTCGTTTCCCGATTATTCACCGCTTCTTGCGGAATTTCGCCCTTAGTGACGCTTTGCAGAAAATCCGTCATCCACTGTTCGCCCGTTTTTTCGGGAAAATCATTCGGCTTTCGCGCAACCTGTTCGAGTGCCATAATTAAAGGGACGACGTTCAGCCCGTTGAGCGGTTTTTCCTGTCCTAATTCGAGAATATGCCCCAGCGGGCGGGTCGGAAGTCTGACCAAATCAACCGGGTATTTCGACGGGTTCGAGCAATTTTCAGCCGGACTCGTAACCAGATATTCGCGGCAGGTGAGCGGTCGTTCCTCGTGTATAGAACAGGATTCGTCAACTAAAAACGGACACGGAACGCCCTCTTTGAAGTAGTCTGCCAGCACTCGCTGACTCGCTTTATCAGTATATTCGCCGCAGTTTTCAAATCTTTCAATCCACCCGATGTCGGTAAAATGAGCGAGTGCCTGTCGAAATCGTTCTTTTACTTCACTGCGCCGGGGTTCGGGCATTCTTTCGACAATATCGGCGATGTCGTAGGCTTCGACTTCCGAGACGGCGACGAAATGCCGACAGCAAGCCCCGCACCCGGCTTGGCACGACACAGTTTTGCCTTGACTGGTTGCCGCCGCCACCCCGATTTCGGTGTAAACATTAGTGATCTGCTGAAAAACCGGCAGCATTCGTTGAGGCTTGACGGGATTCGCCTGCACGGTCAACTGCATTTCGACCACCATATCGTCCACCACCAGTTTTATTTGTCCCGTGACCCACTCATCTGTTTCCATATCTAAAAATTATCGAATTATAAATTTTGTTTGTGCAAACCCGCTGATCTTCGGCAGTGATATTTGCATTTGTCGAAGCAGTTCTTTACTAGGACTTTAATGAAATACGATGAAGTTAGCAAATATTTGTCAAATGATTCTTGATATTTCTCCAATTGAAGCAGCAAATAATTTTTGGTGAACAGAGTCGAAGTTTTCTTCTTTAACCGGTGATCGAGAGCAGTCCCGAAGCTGACAATTCGTGTGCTTCTGATTCACGATTTGTATATCTTTCGAGCCGCTCTAAAATGAAAAGGGTAATGCAGGTGCATTACCCTTTTCCCATTTGGTAAATTGTGATTTTATCGAACGGGCGAAGAAGATTGAACGGTGATCGTCGAACCGGATTTCAGTTCGAGATCATCTTTGCCCTGCACGAGAACCGATCCCGCGCCCGCGCTGCCGCCGATGATCGCACCGATTGCCGCACCTTTGCCGCCGCCTGCAATCGCACCGATCAACGCGCCGATGCCGGCACCGATGCCGCCGCGTGTCACCGTCTGCTTGGTCTGGTCATCGCCTTTAGCAACGCCTTCGTTGTCAACTTTGACGACTTCGCCTTTTTCGTTGGTGACGCTTTGCAAATACCCCGCAAAATCGTAGTTTTGTCCGTTCGAAAGTCTGATTCGTTCGAAATTAAAGGTGATCTGCGAACGTCCCGAAATTTGACCCGAACGGTCAATTCCCGACAGATAACCTTCGACCACCGCGCCGCGAAATTGGTCGGGTGACTGCACCGTCATTCGAAAACGGTCGTTATTTTGCGAAACTTTCGTGTTGACATCGTTTTCCAAAGTTCCCGTCAAAACCGCGCCGTTCGGCACAACAAAAGTTCCGGTGCGCCCGTTTCTTGTCGTCGGGTATTTATTTCCGTTGTTGTTTCCATTACTGCCCGGATAATTGCGGCGGTTGTCGTTCGGGTCGTTGCTCGAATAGCTTCCGTCATTGCTCGAATAATCGCCGTTGGAATTGTCACCGCCCTCAAATCGCGCAACCGGATCAGTTTTTTTGTAAATGCTCTCGGCGAAAACCGTTTGCCGCAGATAACTCGCCGTAATTTGACGCGTCACGCGGAGAGCATTGCCGTTGTCAATCGAAGCGAAAGTTACTGTATAATCGTTTTCGCCGCCAACACTCGACACGGTTAAGTCCTGTCCGCGCAGTGTCGTCCGAACGCGAAGAGTTTTGCCGTTATCAAGAGTTTCGCTGCGGTCACTGCCGTCCGCTGTGAACGTAATTTGTTTGGCGTTTGACGAAGCCAACGTCACCTGACTGCCGCGCACATCAACTGCAATCTGGGTTGGTGCTTCCAGTTTGTTTTCCAAATCGCGCCGCGTATCGTCATTATTCGAACTGCCGCTTCTGACCGCACGGTCGGCTATGTCACGGGTGTTTTCACTTCGCGCCGCATCTAACTGATAAGTTCCGGTCAAATTGCCGCCGTAGGTATTCGCCGACGGATAACGGTTATTATCGTTCGGATAACGATTGTTATTCGGATACCGATTGCTGCCGGAATTTCGGTTATTGTTCGGATAATTCGCGGCACCGTCGTTCCAGTTCCACCTGACGCTGTAAGCTGCGGCGAGACGGTCGAGAAAACCACGGGCGTTTGTCCAGTCACCGGCGGTTTTTCCGCTGAATCGGCTGCGACTGACAAAATCGTTAATATTGCGGGCGGCGTTGAGAATATCTCTCACATCATCGGCATTTTCAGCGCGACGCTGCTGCTTTCCTTCAAACCGGTTGATGCTGTCATCCAAATTTTTCAAACTGTCGTCAATTTCGTTGCGATTGTTAGACGTGCGCCGTGATTCGGAATCTAAATCGTATCGAAAATCGTCGAGTTTCGATTGCAGACTCCGCAGAATATCCCTCGTTTCACGGTCACTGCGCCGATTTTGCGCGTCCGCCTGCGCGACCATCCCGAAAACCATCAATCCGATCATCAAATAAATTGAAAATACATTTTTCAGCCTGTTCATCATTTTTCTCCTTTTCGGAACGATTACCAAAAATATTATAAATTCGCCCGCTTCAATTTTAAGAAGCACTTTTTATGCCAAAAGTTGTTTCGCGGGGAAATATTGATTGTAACTTTTGAATTTTGTGGTAAACTCTTGCAAATTTGTTCGGCACATTCGTTCTGGATAAGGAAACATCTAATGGCAGACAACAATTACAAAGCGACGGTTCAATATGCGGGCGACGAGTTTTTTATCGGCACTTCGCCGAGCGGACACGCGCAAACCATTGATTCTAGAAGCGAACGAAAATCAGCGCCGTCGCCGCTCGAAATGCTGCTGGTGTCAGTCGCAGCTTGCACGGCGGTTGATGTCGTTTCGATTATGGAAAAGAAACGGCAGAACGTGACCGACTACAAAGTCGAGATCACCGGCGAACGGCGCGAAGAACATCCGCGGGCGTTCACCAAACTGCACATTCACCATATCGTCTATGGACACGACGTTTCGGAACACGCACTGGCGCAGGCAATCGAACTTTCCGACACGAAATATTGCAGCGTCGCAGCGACCGTTCGTCCGACGGCTGAAATCACGACGAGTTACGAAATTATCGAAAATTTAAAGATTGCGGAGAAATAACACTTTGAAAAACACGGCAAAATTATTGAAAATTGCGCTTCTGCTGTTTTTTGTCGGGAATTTTGCGGCAGCGGTAAAAGCAGAAAGTACGCCCGAACAAACGGCGAAAAACTTCTACCAATTTTATCTCAAAGAAACGACCGGAGCGTTCAGCGACACCGGCAGTGAAATCAATAAAAAGAAAGTTTCTTCTTATCTTTCAAAACGGCTCGTCAAATGGTACCAATCGCAGGCTTACGAAGACTACGGGGCAGACTATTTTTTTGACGCACAGGATTACGACGATAAATGGCAGGTTTCGACGACTAATGGACTCATCAAAGGAAATACGGCGACGTTGAAAATCGTTTTAGCCGTGCCGAAAGCTAAAAAATCTGATTGGACAAACACGCTGACGATAAAAATGGTCAAAGAAGACGGCGCGTGGAAAATTGACAGCGTGAACAATCGGAAACTAACTTCATAAATTTTAGAGCAAAAACAAAATAAATGAAAAGAAAACTAATTACCGTTTTAGTTTGTTTATTGATGCTTTCCGTTAATATTTTCGCGCAGGACGCGATGAAAAAATGGCAGGCGATTAATTACAGCAAACAAAAAATTACCAAGATACAAGTTGCCAAACTCGACCACGAGCAATTGCAAATCCTGCGCGGCATCGTTTTCGGCAAACGCGGACGAATCTTCAAAGAGAAAAGCATCGAGGAATATTTGGCGAAGCAGACTTGGTATAAACCGAAAGAAGATTTTTCAAATGCGGTTTTGACCAGGATGGAGCGCGATAATCTGGATGTTATTCGGCTCGCCGAAGCCGCGGTTCACGATTCGGTCGAACCCGGCGATTTGCGCTACTGGCAGGCGAAAATGATTCCCGATGAAAAACTTTACTCGGAGACGACCGCCGCGTGGCGCATTATGACCGCCGAGATCGAAGCGATCCACGGCAAGCGGTTTGACAGTGAGCCGTGGCTCCAAAAATATTTTGACGAACGTTACTGGTACAAACCGAACGCGAATTATTCGCCCGACGTTTTAACCGAAATCGAACGTAAAAATCTTGAAAAAATTAACGCTAAACGCAACGAAGACCGCAACATCGCCGTTTCGGTCGGCGATATGGACAAATTTCAAAATGTACTGCTGACCGCCGATATTTTGAAAGGCTTGTCAATGAATGATTTGCGCCTGATTCGCAACGAATTCTGGGCGCGTGCCGGTCGCCAATTCGTCACGCCGGGGTTCAAACAGGTTTTCGAATGGCGCGATTGGTACAAACCGCTGAAAGATCAATCGAAAGTAAAATTAAATCCAATCGAAGACCAGAACGTCAAATTTATCGAAGCGGCGGAAACCAAAATGCGCGAAAGAATCGCCACCGAACCGATTACTTCCGAGATGGTTGACGGATTATTCATCGAAGATTTGCGCGTTCTGCGAAACGAAATCTACGCCCGCCGGGGACGCGTTTTCAAAGACGCGGTGCTGCAAAAATATTTTGAAGCGCAAGCCTGGTATCAGCCGAACCAGGAGTTTAAAGATGAAATGCTGTCGGAAACAGAATCGAAAAATCTGGCGGTGATCCGCGAAACCGAGTTGAGTTCGATTAGCAAGTTTTCCGAAGCGGAAGGCTGATAAAGCCGGAATTTAAGTTTCGCGTGCCGAAACTCTCGAAAATTACAAAAGCGGAAGTAATGTCATTGCATCTTCCGCTTTTTTTGTTTCTGACAGCTCCAATTTCGCATTATTCGCATTGTTGTATTAAATTAGTTGTCGAGGACAAAATATGAAAATTCGTTTAATGTTAATCTTTTCTCTGCTCGCGCTGGCTACGACTGTTTCGGTTTTCGCCCAAAAACCTAAGGAAAAACCGAACGCGGAAATTCAAAAGATGTTGAAAGACGTTTCGGCGAAGAACATCGAAACGACGATTCGTAAACTCGTCTCTTTCGGAACTCGCAATACTTTGTCTGAACAGGATAACCCGAAACGCGGAATCGGCGCGGCGCGTGATTATTTGTTCGGCGAGTTTCAGAAAATCTCGAATGACTGCGGCAATTGTCTGCAAGTCGAAAAACAGACTTTTTTGCAGCCGAAAGCGGCGCGAGTTGCTGAACCGACGAATTTGACGAATGTTTTGGCGACGTTAAAAGGCACGACCGACCCGACCCGCGTTTACGTGGTTTCCGGTCATTACGATTCGATGTGTACTTCGCCGACTGATGCCGAATGCGATGCGCCGGGGGCGAACGACGACGCTTCGGGAACCGCTGCCGTGGTTGAAATGGCGCGGGTGATGTCGAAATATAAATTTGACGCGACGATTATTTTTATGACCGTTCCGGGCGAAGAACAGGGTCTTTTGGGCGCGACTTATTTTGCCGAACAAGCCAAACAAAAAGGAATGGACATCGAAGCGATGTTCACCAACGACATTATCGGCGGCGTTTTAAGTTATAAAAATGCGGCTGACCGCCAGTCGGTGCGCGTGTTTGCTGAAGGCGTGCCGTCGAACGAATCGGAACAGCAAGCCGGAACACGGCGCAACGTCGGCGGCGAAAACGATTCTGCTTCGCGTCAGCTCGGTCGCTATATCAAGGAAGTCGCCGATGTTTATTCGCCGAAATTTCGCGTTCAGTTAGTTTACCGCCGCGACCGCTATCTGCGCGGCGGCGATCACATTCCGTTTCTCGAACGCGGTTTTTCCGCCGTCAGGTTCACCGAACCGCACGAAGATTATACCCATCAGCATCAAAACGTCCGCACGGAAAACGGCGTTCAGTATGGTGATTTACCCGAATTTGTTGATTTTGGATACATTGCCAACGTGACGCGCATCAACGCTGCGAGTCTCGCCAATTTGGCACTCGCGCCTGCCAAACCGAAAAACGTCGGCATCGTCACGGCGCGTTTAACCAATGACACGGATTTGAAATGGGACGCGAACACCGATGCCGATTTAGCCGGTTACGAAGTCGTCTGGCGTGACACGACCGCGCCGTTCTGGACGAATTCGGTTTTTGTCGGCAGCGTCACGACTTATACGGCAAAGGAAATGTCGAAAGATAATTACTTTTTCGGCGTTCGTGCGGTTGATAAAAACGGCAATAAAAGTCCGGTCGTATATCCGCGCCCGATGCGTTAATTCAGATATATGAGGCATCCTGCCCGCGAAAAATCACTCGATTGACCGTATGCACCGCTTAATGTCAAAGGGACGGAAAAACTTCCTCTTTCCGGTAAATTGATCGAAAACCATCAAAGCCGCGCCGCATCTTCCGGGTTTTGGGATGCGGCGTTCTTTTCAATTGACCGCCTGCCGACCGGCAGGCGGTGGAAATCAACATAAATTCTAATTTTTCAAACTTTTGTCAGCGCATTTTCTAAACTTCCGCTAATCAATGCTATAATTTGTTGATCTAAAAAATGCTCGAAATCAATCAACAATTTGGACGTTATCACACAATTTCGATTCTTGGTTCGGGCGGAATGGGCGAAGTTTATCTGGCGGAGGATACGCAGTTAAAACGAAAAGCCGCGCTCAAAGTCTTAAACCTCAAATTCAGTCAAAATGAGGAATATCAACAGCGGTTCATTCGTGAAGCGCAGGCTATTTCCGCGCTCAACCATCAGAACATCGTCACGATTTATGAAGTCGGCGAACTGGAACAAATTCATTTTATCGCAATGGAATTTATCGAAGGCGACAGTTTGCGGGTTCTCATAAAAGAAAGTGAATTAACCTTAGATACTATTCTCGACATTGGAATTCAAATCGCTTCGGCTCTCGCGGCGGCACACGCCGCAGGCATTGTTCACCGTGACATCAAACCGGAGAATATCGTGCGCCGCACGGACAATACAATTAAAGTTCTTGATTTCGGTTTAGCCAAAAAAACGCTCAACTTAAATGAAAAAGGCGAAATTGACCCGGACGCGCCGACGCAGGCACAGCAGATGACGATTCCCGGTATGATTATGGGAACCGCTGCATATATGTCGCCGGAGCAGGCACGCGGCACGGAGACCGATGAACGCACGGACATCTGGAGTCTCGGTGTCGTTTTATATGAAATGCTCGCGGGCTGTGTTCCGTTTACGGGCGAAACGAAAAGCGATGTGATGGCGGCGATTTTGAAATCTGAGGTGCCGCCGCTTTCAATCCGCAGCCCGGAAGTTACGCCCGAACTCGAAGCAATCATTACC
This sequence comes from Pyrinomonadales bacterium, assembly GCA_038235165.1. GTDB lineage: Bacteria > Acidobacteriota > Blastocatellia > Pyrinomonadales > Pyrinomonadaceae. The sequence continues at coordinate 89,265 of JBBSUG010000004.1, read as the reverse complement.
AAAGCGATCAGCAAAAACCGCGACGACCGTTTTCTCAGCGTTCAGGAATTGTTGATCGAGTTAAAGAGTTTTCAAAGCGACTCGAACATCTCTGTTCGTTCGTTTAAATCAAGCGCGGCGAAGACCGGCTTGTTTTCAAAAGCCAAGACGACCAATCTGACTTTCAACTCGGAGTATGATCTCAAAAATCATTCCCGGCTGTGGCTGCTGCTTCCGGCAGTGTTGATGCTCTTCGGATTTTCATTCTGGTTTTTGCGGCAGAATAACCACACGGGCGAAATAAATCCGGCATCGCTTAATTCGTCGCAAGTGACCAGTTGGAAAAGTGATCTCGGTGAAGACGGCAGCAGTCGGGCGCGGTTTTCGCCGGACGGAAAACTGGTGGCATACATCGCTTCCAAAAACGGGAAAAACAGCGTGTGGCTCAAACAGATCGGCGGCGGCGAACCGTTTACCCGCAAACAGGACGACGCTGACGACCGAAGCCCGATTTGGTCGCCGGACGGCGGCAGCATCGCCTACATTTCCAATCGCGGCGAACGAAGAGGAATTTGGACGACCCCCGCGCTCGGCGGTACTCCGACGCTGCTTGCACAAATTGATGGCGAAGGACAGTTAATCTTTTGGTCGGGTGACGGCGCAAACATTTATTTTGAAATGAAGCAAAATCTTTACGCGCTGATGCTCGTCTCAAAACAGATAATAAAGTTAACTAATTTTGACGAAAAACAGCCTGTCAATCGTGGTTTCGATGTTTCACCCGACGAAAAACAAATAGTTTACGCGGATAAAACAGACGGACGAAGAGATTTATGGACTGCCGATCTGCACGGGAAAAACCCGGTGCGTTTGACCGACGATGAATACGACGACAGCCGTCCGTTTTGGCACCCTGACGGACAGCGCATCATTTACAATTCAACCCGTAACGGGGTCAGACAAATATGCGTGGCTTTTTTGGACGGAAGACCAAGCGTCCAATTTACTTTTAATGATAACAACAGTATAGTTTCCGATATTTCCGGCGACGGCACAAAGATTCTTTACACTTCCAACAAAGACGATTCGGATTTGTGGAGCGCAGGAGTTTCCGACAAAGACGGGTTTCAGATAACTTCCGACATCGGCACGGAGTTTTGGCAGGATGCCGCGCCGAACGGTGAAGATTTGGTTTATCAATCGGCACCGTGGACGAGTGTCGGAAACAAAAACTATAATTCTTCGATTGTGACACGGAAAATCAAGAATGACGGACAGAAAAACACGCTCGTCCCGGACGGTTTTAATCCGCATTATTCGCCGGACGGTAAACACATTGCGTTTCTGCATTTGGAAGGCGGGAAAACGCATCTCTGGTCAACCTCCGCATCCGGCGGTGATGCGCGGCAGTTGAGCGGCGATGGAGTAATATTCGGCGGTTTTACAGGTCTGCCGTTCAACCGGATGCAGACACAGGATTTTCAGTGGTCGCCCGACAGCCATTCGCTGATTTACTGCGCCAATCGTGACGGCGTTTCAAACGTTTGGCAGGCGACAATTGATGGTGAGGGCGAAAAGCGGCTGACCGCTAACGCAGATAAAAATCTGCACTTTCTCAATCCGCTGTTTTCGCCCGACGGCAGTCACATCATTTGGAACGGTCTGTTCATTGAAGAACAAAACAAAAGACACTGGAGCATTTGGCAGTCGGCAGACGGTGCCGTTAGTAAAGTTTATCAGGCAGATTCGGTTTTACAAATAATCGGATGGTCAATGGCGGATGATGAACCGCTCGTCAAGTCCGTTGACAGCGATAACGGATTTCAAATTCTCCCTACCGACATAAATGTTTTAAGAATATCTTTGAAAAGCGACGAATCACACTTGATTTCGACGCTCAGAAATGTTTATTTTTTCAATATTCAACTTTCTCCCGACCGCAAAACAATCGCTTTTGTCACCCGGCAAAACGAAAGTGATACAATTCAAACGCTGCCCTCCACCGGCGGCACGGCAAAAACGCTCATCAGCGGTAACGATGCCCGCGTTTATTTTTCGAATCTGACTTTTGCTCCCGACGGTAAAACTATCTATTACGGCAAACAAGCCAATTGGCAGATAATTTCGATGATTGAAAACTTTAAGTAGGAGAAAAAACGGATGGAAGAAAATAAAACTATTACAGAGAAAGGATCAAAGAATTTTCCCGAAGCGTATATTCGATTCAGAACGGTGCTTGACGCATTGGAAATGACCGCGATGCGTTATTTCTTGGAAAACAAGGATGAAATAGAAAGGGTCGAACGTGCGGAAGAGTTTGAACAAATTTTGATGCCGATAATTAAAAAATATCAAAGTCAAATGGTGAGCGAAAGTCATTTTGTCGAATGTCCTGAAGGATGTTTTAATTGTGGTGGCTGCTGTGTCCCTTATCCGTGCCCGTGACCAGCAAGCAGACAGCAGCAGTGATGAGAGGCAGCACTCGGTAAAATAAAGGTCACAAATTAGCAAAACTGCTAGTTCTTCTCACCGCTGCCGTCCGCGTCCGTCGTCTTTTTCGATACGAACATATCCCAGATGAGCAGACCCGCGCCGATGCAAATTGCCATATCCGCGATATTAAAAGTCGGATAATGCCAACTGCCGAATTGCACATCAATAAAATCAATGACAAAACCAAGCCGGATGCGGTCGGCGACATTGCCGGCAATTCCTGCCAACAGCAGTCCCAACGCGCCTAACAGCCGGTCGTGAGCTTTAGGCGTTCGCCAAAAATAGTATAAAACCAAAATTCCGGCAACACTGGCGACGGCGGAAAGTCCCCAACGTCCGACATCGCCGTGATCGTCTAAAAAGCTGAATGCCACGCCCCTGTTTTGCGCGTAGGCAAAGTTCAAAAAGTTCGGAATAAATTCCCGTTCGCCGAAAAAACGCAGTTTTCTGATCGCCCACGCTTTACTTATCTGGTCAATCAGAAAAACGCCGCCCGCCATTAACAGATATGCAAATTTCCAGTAAAAATCTTTTTTAATCACAAACAAATTCTAGTTCAAAGAAACCCAAAAATAAAGCGAGACCGGTTTGCGCCGAATTTATTTCAAATATTTTGTCGCCACGTAAGGGTGTTTCGGATTAACGACGAGTTTTTGCTGGCGCGGGTCAACCAAAACGTCCATATCTTCCATCGGAATCGCGCCGAGCAGAACTTCGCTGGAATTGGGAAGAACAACCGCGTCAACCGACGTGCGCCGGTTTTCAAAACGAATCTCGACGGGTCCGACAATTTCGACCTCAATTTCAGAATCGTCCGCGAGAACCGAAAACTGTTTTTCAATTAACGGTAATCCCAGTTGATTTCTTATTTTGTCGTTAATCGTCAACATATAAGAACCCGTATCAACAAGAGATTTTACCTTGACGCGCTTGATTTTTTCTTCTGAAATAATACCCTTACGAAACTCATACATTTCGCCCGCGTTGAATAATTCAATTTCCGCATACACTAATCCCATCTCATTGACTCCTGTCTTGTATTCGACTTTCGGTTTATGTTTCTTCGCCGCAATTCTCAGACTCATAATTCTACCTCATATTATTTTCGATTTCGTTTAACGCCGACGCGCAGCGTTCGCAAACCGTCGGATATTTTTCAAATTCACCGACCCGCGTTGAATAATTCCAACAGCGTTCGCATTTCGCGCCGTCGGCTTTTTGTATTTCGATATTAAATTTGTCGCCCTGATGAACTTCAACCTGCGAAACGATAAAAATGTAGCGCAAATCTTCGTAATACGGCAGCAGAAAATACGTTGTGTCTTTGTCGGTCGTCAAAATTATTTTCGCTTCCAAAGAAGAGCCGATCAGCTTTGCGGTTCTGGCTTCTTCCAATTTTTTTAGAACTTCGTCGCGGATCGAAAAAATCCGTTCCCAATCGGATAAAAGCTGTGAATTGTCCGCGCCCGAAACTTTCGGAAACTCTGCCAGATGAACGGATTCCAGTTTTTGGTGCGGCAGATTTTCCCACGCTTCGTCAGCCGTAAAAGTCAGCATCGGCGCGAGCAGACGGCACAAACTGTCTGTAATTTTATAAAGCGCAGTTTGCGCCGAACGGCGTTCGACCGAATGCGGCGCGTAAATATACAGCCGGTCTTTGATGATGTCGAAATATCGCGCCGACAGCGTGACGGTCATAAAATTATAAATCGCCTGGTAAGCGGCTTGAAAATTGTATTTTTCGTAGCCGTGAACAACCTTTGTGACTAAGTTGTCCAATTCCGCCAACGCCCAACGGTCAATTTCCTGCATTTCAGCGAGCGCAACCGTGTCGGAGTCTGGATTAAAGCCGTCTAAGTTGCCGAGCGCATAGCGCAGCGTGTTTCTAAATTTGCGGTATGCGTCCACGATGCGCGACAAAATTTCATCGGAAACGCGCATATCTTCGGTGTAATCAACCGCCGCCGCCCACAAACGCAATATTTCCGCGCCCGATTTACCCACGACTTCATTCGGCGACACGGCGTTGCCGGTTGATTTGTGCATTTGCTTGCCTTCGCCGTCAACGACCCAGCCGTGCGTTAGCAGATTGCGATACGGCGATTCGTCGTGCGCGGCGAGTCCGCACATCAAGCTGGAGTTAAACCAACCGCGAAACTGGTCGCCGCCTTCGAGATAAACATCCGCCGGAAACCGCAGATTTTCCCGCGTTTCGAGAACGGCAACGCACGACGAGCCGGAGTCGAACCAAACATCCAAAATATCGGTTTCTTTAGTAAAATCTTGTCCTTCACATTTCGCGCATTTGTAATTTTCGGGCAGTAAATCACGGGCTTCACGGTTATACCAAGCGTCCGCCGTCTCCTTTTGGAAAATATCGGCGACGTGATTGACAATCTCGACATCAGCGACCGCTTCATCACAGTCATTGCAGTAAAAAACGGGGATCGGCACGCCCCACACTCTTTGACGCGAAACGCACCAATCGGGTCGGTTCTTGAACATATTCTGCATCCGACCTCTGCCCCAGTTCGGATGCCAATTAACCTTTTCAACTTCGCGCAGAGCGTTTTCGCGCAGAGAAATTTCTTCGCCGGTTTTAGCTTGCGCGTCCATCGAAATGAACCACTGCGGCGTGGCGCGAAAAATGACCGGATTTTTGCACCGCCAACAGTGCGGATAGCGGTGATTGTAGTCTTCCGTAAACAACAGCGCACCCGATTCGCGCATAAATTCGACGATTTTCGGATTCGCTCTGAAAATAAACTCGCCGCCGAAGCGTTCGACTTCCGCCGTAAATTTGCCGCCGTTATCAACCGGACAGTAAACTTCCAAACCGTAATTTTTACCGATCACGAAGTCGTCGTGTCCGTGTCCGGGCGCGGTGTGAACCAGTCCGGTACCGGACTTTTTCGATGTTTCCCGCGCATCTTTAACATCCAGTTCGACTTCCGCGTCGGCTTCGCCGAGCGTGACGTGCGTCCCGTTCATCAGCAACGAAGTGCGGTCGAGCCACGGGTGTTTGGCTTCGAGTTTATCAAGTTGTTTACCTTTAAATCGCGCCAATTCTTTCGTCTCTCCCAAACCGCACAGTTCGGCAAAAGATTTTGCCAGCTCAGACGCGACGAGATAAACTTCGCCGTTGGCTTCAATCGCCGAATAATCAAAATCGGGATGCACAGAGATTCCCAAATTTGCGGGCAGAGTCCACGGCGTGGTCGTCCAGATGACGGCGAAAACATTTTTCCCTTTTAGACTTTCGTTAATCGAACTCAAATCCGAAACCATCGGAAATTTCACGTAAACCGACGGCGATGTGTGTTCGCGGTATTCGACCTCGGCTTCGGCGAGCGCGGTTTGGTCATGAACGCACCAGTAAACCGGACGCAAACCTTTGTAAACATAACCGCGCTCCAAAAACGTGCCGAACAGCCGTGCCGTTTCCGCTTCGTAATCGTTCGACATCGTTAAATACGGATTTTCCCATTCGCCGAAAACGCCGAGCCGCTTAAAATCTTTGGTTTGCCCGTCCATCGCTTTGGCAGCGTGTTCGCGGCACAATCGGCGAAACGTCGAAACGGGCAAATCTTTGCGGTTTTTACCTTTTTCCGCCAGTTTTTTCTCGACGTAAGTTTCAATCGGCAGCCCGTGACAATCGTAACCGGGAACGTAAGGCGCGTCGAAACCCATCATCGAGCGCGATTTGACGACGAAATCTTTGAGTATTTTATTGAGCGCGGTGCCGATGTGAATGTCGGCGTTCGCATACGGCGGACCGTCGTGCAGAATAAATTTTTCCGCGTCTTTCCTCGTTTCACGAATCTTTTCGTAAAGTTTTTCATCCGTCCATTTTTGCAGCCGCGCCGGTTCACTCTGTCCAAGATTCGCTTTTTGGGCGAAATTCGTTTTCGGTAAATTAACAGTTTTTTTCAGGTCTAAAGTTTCACTCATAATGTCGGTTGTCATTTATCGGCGGTTAGGTGTCAATATTTTTTGTGTCTGCCGCGCGTTTCAAAAGTTCAAATTTTATCATTTATCGAATATAAATACGCAATCCAAAATCCAAAATCTAAAATTCAAAATGAAAAAGTCCCAAGCCGTTAATTGACTTGGGACTCATTTAAGCAAAGTTTTACCTTTGGCTCAACTCTTTCGAGTAAAGTCCCGGTCGGTAATAATGCTGATTACATGGCGGTTGATTTTCATACTTCTATTGTGCGGCTCGTTACCAAATTTTACAGGCAGTCGCTCTCACCATTTTGTTGTCCTGTTCGCAGGAGAATGCTTGAGCAAACTGCGGCAAGTTCGATAACGGTCCGTCAACGCGGTAACGGGCGTTTGAATGCGGGTCGGTCAAAACCTGCTGGCGTTCAAACGCATCGGTTGATTTGGTCGCCCACACCTGCGCGTAGCCTAAAAAGAATCTTTGTTCCGGCGTAAAACCATCAATGTTTGCCGGTTTCGGTTTGCCTTCGAGAGATTTTTGATAAGCCGCGTAAGCCATCGTCAAACCGCCGAGATCAGCCAAATTTTCGCCGAGCGTCAATCTGCCGTTGATATTCAAGCCTTCCTGAATTTGATAGCCGTTAAATTGGTCGGCGACGCAGGAAGCGCGTTCGTCAAATTTTTTGCGGTCTTCCGGTGTCCACCACATTTTCAAATTGCCTTCCGCGTCATACTGGCTTCCGCTGTCGTCAAAACCGTGCGTGATTTCGTGACCGATGACTGCGCCGATGGCACCGTAATTGATCGCGTCGTCAGCATCGGCGTTGAAAAACGGCGGCTGCAAAATCCCGGCGGGAAAGACAATTTCGTTGTAACTCGCATTATAGTAGGCATTGACGGTCGGCGGTGTCATTCCCCAGCGCGTTTTGTCAACTTTTTCGCCGACATCTTTGATGTTGCGGTCAATTTCAAACTGCGCGACGTTCCTCGTATTTTGAAAGAAAGAACCACGTTCGAGTTTGAGTCCGGCGTAACCGCGCGGTTTGGTATTGAAACCGATTTTGCGCTGGTAGGCGTTGAGTTTCAAAAGAGCTTTTTCCTTTGTTTCAGGGACCATCCAATCAGCCTGTTCGATGCGTTCGCGGTAAGCCGCAAATAAATTGTCAATCAATTCACCGACGCGCTGCTGGGCGGCAGGCGTGAAATTCTTTTTGACGAATTCCGTGCCGAGAGCTTCGCCGACCGCGCCATCGGTAGCGGCGACACAGCGTTTCCAGCGCGGCTGCTGTTCTTTCGTGCCGGTCAGAAATTTACTGTAAAAATTAAAATTTTCGTCAACAAACGATTTGGACAGACGAGTCGCGGAAGAATTCAGCGTCATCCATTTCAGATATGTTTTCCATTCGACAACCGAAACGTCAGCCAGCAATTTATTGACTTCCGTAAAGAAATCAGGCTGTCCGACGTTAATTTCGGTGACGGTCGGCACATTGCGCGTCGCCAAGTAATCCGTCCACGAAAAATTCGGGGTCATTTCGGCGAGTTGCGCCAGTGTTCTTTTATTGTAGCGTTTTTGCGGATCGCGCAGTTCGACCGGAGCTTTTGAAGCCATCGCCAAACGGGTTTGAATCTGAATCACCGTCTGCGCGTGTCCGCGTGCCGTATCTCCATTCTCGCCCAAAAGCTCGAACATATTCGTCACATATTCACGAAATTTAGCGCGGGTTTCCTGTGATTTCGGGTCACCGTTCAAATAAAAATCGCGGTTCGGCAAACTCAAACCGCCCTGTCCGGCGTTGGCAATATTCAGCGAACTGTTTTTCGCGTCCGCGCCTGCACCGAAACCGAACAGTGCCGGAATGCCCATATTGTGCATCATCGCAATTTCGCGCTGCACGTCTTTTAAATTCTTAATTTTACCGATTTCGCTGAAATAAGGATTGAGCGGCGTGATACCGGCTTTTTCAATCGCCGCTTCGTCCATACAGGAAGCGTAAAAATCGCCGATTAATCGTTCGTCGCTGCCAACGGCGGCTTGCGCCTGCGTGTCGGCATCCAAAATTGTTTTCAAAGCGTTGTTGTTATTATCCGCCAATATATTGAAAGTTCCCCAGCGCGAATAAGCGGCGGGAATTTGCGTATTTTTTATCCAATTGCCGTTGGCATACTGAAAGAAATCCGTACACGCCTCGACCGAAGTATCCATTCTGGTTATATCGAAAGCCGGAACCTGTGCCGTGACTGACGAATGAACGAACGAAAAAACGGTCAGAGCGATGACGAATCGTAAACTGAATTTAAGCATTTATCTCTCCTGTGTTTAGTTTTTTGGTAATTTTGATGCGTTTTCTACGGATGGAAAGCAAAAATGTTTCACATTCGTGTAAAATTTTTCAAACCGGGAGCGCGGACGGCTCGTCCGCCAACAGAGCAAAGCGAATGTTGAAATGATGTCAACATATATTTCGCCGGACAACGAATACAACGTCTTGCTTCGCTGTCGCTGGCGGACGAGTTGTCTGCACTCCCGAATTTTTATCAACGCGGAATTTCGACGGTTTTGATAATGTCGGTGATTACCGCGTCGGTCGTCGCGCCGTCAAGTTCGGCTTCGGCGCGAAGCGCGAGACGGTGGCGCAACACCGGTTTCACCACGTCGCGCACGTCGTCGGGCGTTGAAAAATCGCGCCCGCGAATGGCGGCAAGTGCTTTTGAACAAAGCAGCAGCGCGACCGATGCGCGGGGACTCGCGCCGTAAAGAATCGTCGGATGAACCCGCGTTTTCTGAACGATTTCGACGATATAATTTTGAATTCCGGCTTCGGTTCGCATCGCTTTTATTTCATCGCGGCAGTTCTGAACCGAATTCGCTTCCGCCAGCGGCAGCACTTCGATTTGTTCCAAATGACGCGAATTGAAACCTGCGTCCCAGCGTGAAATAATCTCCAGTTCCGCTTCCGGCGGCGGATAATCAATCAAAATTTTGAGCAGAAATCGGTCGAGTTGCGCTTCCGGCAGCGGGTAGGTGCCTTCGTATTCAATCGGGTTTTCCGTCGCCAAAACAGTGAACAGCGGCGACAGGCGATAGCGTTTGCCGTCAATCGTCGTCTGTCGTTCCTCCATTGATTCGAGCAGCGCGGACTGCGTTTTCGGCGGCGTACGGTTAATTTCATCGGCGAGCAGCAAATCGGTGAAAATCGGACCCGGACGCAGGGAAAATTCCGAATTCTGCATATTGAACACATTCGTTCCCGTAATGTCCGACGGCATCAGATCGGGCGTAAACTGAATCCGCGAAAATCTCGCGCCGACAATTCGCGCCAGCGTTTTGACGATTAAAGTTTTCGCCGTTCCCGGAACGCCTTCCAAAAGCGCGTGTCCTTCGGCGAAAATGGCGACCAGAATTTGTTCGATCACTTCGTCCTGCCCGACGATAATTTTGCGAAGTTCGTTTTGGATGTGCGCGACGGTATTTGGAGTGTGATTCAGCATTTTTGATTCTGAATTTTAGACTACAGAATAAAATCCAATAAAGTTTTGACGGCTAAAATTAAAACAAAAGCGATAAAAATTCGCTTGAGCCAAACATCGCTCAATTTTGTGACGGTGTGTGCGCCGATAAACGCGCCGATAAACATCGTCACGGCAAGAATTGCGCCGAGTTTATAATCTATTAAACCTTGCCACATAAAAATTACGGTGGCAATCGCGGACGAAAAAACATTGATTAGTTTGGTTGACGCAACCGATTCGGTGAATGTCATCCCGAAAAATGCGACATAAAGCGCAGTCAGCATCGTCGTGTAGCCGCCGCTGTACAATCCGCCGTAAATGCCGAGAATAAATGTTAAAATATACGTCAGAATTCGCGCCCGTTGTGAAATTTCCGCGACGGCGGCGATTCCCGAATCGCGTTTGACCAAGGTAAAAATCGTCACGGCGATCATCGCTATCGAAACGAGCAACTTGATATTCTGCGGCGTTATCAGCATCACCAAACTCGCGCCGATTGCCGACGCGACGAGCGTGATAATTACCAGCGGCGTAATCTTTTTCGTATCAATCGCCCCGCGCCGCAAAAACGGAATCGTCGCGCCGATGTTCATAAATGTCAGCCCGAACATATTCGTCGCCACCGCGATTTTCGGGTCAATCCCGAATTGAAACATTACCGGAACGGTAATCAGCGAATTACTGCCCGTCACGACACCGATGGCGGAGGTCAGGAAAAACAATAAAATCAATAAAATTAATTGTGCGGTCGGCATTTTGTTCGGTTGGAGAGATTGTTTTTAAATTTTTCAGTCTGCCTCAATAATTTAAACTTTTTCCCCGAACCGATCAACGTTCCGGTTGCTGATGAACAGATCGAGTGTGTTAAAATTATCTCCACGCAATTCAATTGTTGAACTGCGAAAATTTATTATAAAGGTTGAGTAAGGGGAGCAAATGAAAGATACAGAAACTAAAAAAGAGACAGCGGCAGACGCAAAAATCGAGCAATTATCACAAAATTTTGAAGATGGCGCGAATCACGCACTGACGACCAATCAGGGTTTAAAAATCAGCGACAATCAAAATTCCCTAAAAGCAGGCGAACGCGGCGCAACGCTTTTGGAAGATTTTATAATGCGCGAGAAAATCACGCATTTCGACCACGAACGCATTCCCGAACGGATTGTTCACGCGCGCGGCACGGCGGCGCACGGCTATTTTGAACTTTACGAATCAATGAGCAAATACACGAAAGCCGGTTTTCTGACGGACACGAGCCGCAGAACGCCGGTTTTCACCCGCTTTTCAACTGTTGCCGGTTCGCGCGGTTCGACCGATGTGGCGCGTGACGTACGCGGTTTCGCCGTTAAATTTTACACCGAAGAAGGCAATTATGATCTCGTCGGCAACAACATTCCCGTCTTTTTTATTCAAGACGCGATCAAATTTCCCGATTTGGTTCACTCGGTCAAACCCGAACCGCACAACGAAATTCCGCAGGCGGCATCGGCGCACGATACGTTTTGGGATTTTATTTCGTTGATGCCGGAATCAATGCATATGATTATGTGGGTGATGAGCGACCGGGCGATTCCGCGCAGTTTGCGAATGATGGAAGGTTTCGGCGTTCACACTTTTCGTCTGATCAACGACGAAGGCGTATCAACTTTCGTCAAATTTCACTGGAAACCGAAACTCGGCGTACATTCGGTGGCGTGGAACGAAGCGCAGAAAATTTCGGGTTTTAACGCCGATTTTCACCGTCAGGATTTGTGGGAAGCGATTGACAACGGCGCGTTCCCCGAATGGGAACTCGGCGTACAGTTGATTCCCGAAGAAGACGAACACAAGTTTGACTTCGATTTGCTCGATTCGTCAAAACTCGTCCCTGAAGAACTCGTTCCTGTGCAGCTGATCGGCAAAATGGTTTTGAACCGCAACCCGGAAAATTATTTCGCAGAAACCGAACAGGTCGCTTTCTGCCCGTCGCACATCGTTCCGGGCATTGATTTTACGAACGATCCGCTGCTGCAAGGTCGGCTTCATTCATATTTGGATACACAGATTTCGCGGCTCGGCGGCGCAAATTTTCACGAAATTCCGATTAATCGCCCGCTCGCCGAAACGCACAACAATCAGCGCGACGGTAAATTTCGACACGAGATAAATCAAGGTCGTGTCGCGTATGAACCGAACAGTTTGGCGGGCGGCTGTCCGTTTCAGTCAATGATTAAAGACGGCGGTTTTTCTTCTTACGAAGAGAAAATTGATGCGCGGAAAATTCGCGCCCGCAGCGAAAGTTTCACCGACCATTTCACACAGGCGGCGTTGTTTTTCAACAGTCAATCCGATTACGAACAGACGCATATCATTAACGCGATCAGTTTCGAACTCGGCAAAGTCGAAACCAATCACATTCGTTCGCGCGTCGTTTACGTTCTGAATCAAATCAACGAAAAACTCGCGAGCGGCGTGGCGGATAATCTCGGCATCGCAATTCCCGAAAAATTAGATTCACCGATCAATCACGGTGTTCCGGCGGGCGCGGATATGGCGAAATACGAATCGAAACCGCGCAAAACCGGCGGACTCGAAAAAGACGACAAACTTTCGATGGCGAACACCGTCAAAGACACGATCAAAACCCGCCAAATCGCGTTTCTCGTCGCCGACGGTTTTAACGCCGATGACGTAAAAACGATGAAGGACGCGCTCGAAAAAGAAGGCGCGATGGCGAAAATTATCGGAATGAAATCAAGCACCGTAAAATCGGCGGACGGCAAAGAAATCAAAGTTGACCACGCCCTGCGAACCGTCGCTTCGGTTTTGTTCGACGCGGTTTACATTCCGGGCGGCGAAAAATCAATCGCGGCGTTGACCGAAGAACCCGACGCAATCGAATTCGTCAACGAAGCGTTCCGCCACTGCAAAGCGATTGCCGGAAGCGGCGAAGGTGCGAACTTTTTGCGGGAAGAAACCTACGTTCGCAAAGCCAAGGACGACAAAGCCGTCATTTTAAGCGACGACGGCGCGAAAAGCGTGAGCAAAGATTTCATCAACGCCATCGCGCAGCATCGCAATTGGGAACGGGAAAAAGCGCGGAAAGTTCCTGCCTAACAGGTAAATGAGTTCAGAGGACGAGACAATTCCGGTCAAAAATTGTTCTGTCCTCTGAACTTACTGCATTTTTCGTAAATAATAAGGATAGCCGAATAAATTGTTTAAGGAGACAAATAGGTATGTTTATTGGAATTGATGGAACCGGACCGGCAAACGATACGCGCACTTTTCTACAAAAATGGTATCAAAATGAGCCGCCAAAATATTTTTCGGTCAATGGACGCTCGAATGTCTCGGCGAAAGGTCCTTATATGGATCGTGTTACCGGACACAAATATCCCAATCTGCCGAATCAAAGTTTTGTTTGGCAGATTTACAATCATACGCCTGAAAAAAACCGAGCTTATTACGAAGGTCCCACTAATCTCGGATTGGATGTTAACACAATTGCCAACCAAGCGTTTCAGCAGATACTTACATTCAATAAAAAAGGAGACTCGAAAATTTTAATGGCTGGTTGGAGTCGCGGAGCAGCTATTTGCGTCAGAGTCGCTCAAATGTTGAGAGATGATGGAAATTTTGGTGATGTTATTGATTGTATCGCACTTTTCGATGCGGTTGACCGATCTATTCAGATGAATGTTGATGTGATACCGAACATCGTGGTCAAAGCCTATCACGCAATGCGCGACCCGGCGGTTAAATCTTGGACATTCGACTGGAATAAACCCCTCGAACCTGACTTGTTTAGTTTTGGCAATACCTGCACGAAATCAGAAAGATCAGGCGGACTTGAGTCGAAACACTTTTTCGCCACCCACGCGGGAATTGGCGGAGTTCCATGGACTGGCGACACGCCGAACATAGTTAACAAAAGCGGTAAAGTTGTTCCCACCATCACCAAAGAACAAGATATATTAGGAGCAAACGCCGTCAAAAACTGGATGTGGCAGCGAATTCGTCAGCACGGAATGATTTAGAGCATATTTTATGCGCTATCTTAAACATATTGTGTTTTTCTGTGCCGGACTATTTTACAGTCTGATCCTTACTGTTACAGGATTGATTTATACTGGAATGGGACACGGTACCGATGCCAATACCACCAGCGTTTTTTGGCTGCTTGCCCTGCTCCCCGTTCCTTTGATTTATTGGGCGGTGGTCGGAGTTTTATTGTGCTGGGTTAGATTGCGGACGGTTAGAATTGTAGTTGTTTGTCTGGTCGTGATTCATTATCTCGCTTTCATAATTTGTTCTTACACTGGTTTGATGGGTAGCAGCTATGAAGGTTTTTCCGCCGTGTGGCGGCGCGACCCGGGCGGAATTATTTTTACTATTTTATTCTATCTGCTTGGGCAAATTGTAATTTGGAGTTTATTAATCTTCAGCAAAGAGACAGAAGTTTCCTGAATTGCAAAGCATAAAATCATCGCATTTTCTAAAAACGCCGCTTTGGTTTAAAAAACCTACTACCCGCATAATACGTTCACGCATTATGCGGGTAGTAATTTTAACTGAACTTACGTTAATTTAATACTTCATCAATTCGCGCAGTGCCGTTTCGACATCATCAATTTGCGGGAGAATAAAGTCTTCGAGTTGCGGCGCGTAGCCGACGAATGTGTCGGTTGCGCCGACACGACGGACGGGCGCGTCCAAGTACTCAAAAAGTTCATCGGAAATTCTGGCGGCAATTTCTGCGCCGTAGCCGTAGGAAATCGAATCTTCGTGGGCGACGATAACGCGGTTGGTCTTTTTGACCGATTCGGCGATGCGTTCCCAGTCGTAAGGGACGAGCGTTCGCAAATCAATAATTTCCACCGAAACGCCGTCTTTTTCGAGTCGTTTTGCCGCTTCGTTTGAACGGTGAACGAGTGCGCCGTAAGTTACGATGGTGACATCGTAACCTTCGCGGACGACTTTCGCTTTGCCGAACGGAATCATAAATTCCGACGACGGGTACTGCGATTTGTTGTAAATTTGGCGGTAAAGATGTTTGTGTTCGAGAAACATTACCGGGTCGTCGCAGCGAATCGCCGTTCGCAGCAAGCCGTTCGCGTCGAGCGCGTTTGACGGGTAAGCAATCATCAAACCCGGCGTGTGCGAAAAAAGCGTCGTGCCGCTTTGCGAATGATAAACCGCGCCGCCTTTCAAATAACCGCCGACCGGAACGCGAATGACCATCGGGCATTTCGTGTCGCCGTCCGAACGCCAGCGAGTGACGGCAACTTCGTTACGAATTTGGTGAAACGCGGGGAAAATGTAATCAAAAAACTGGATTTCGACGACTGGTTTTAAGTTCCGAATCGCCATTCCGACGGCGCGACCGACGATATTGGCTTCGGCTAAAGGCGAATTGAAAACCCGCGCCGACCCGAATTCCCTTTGCAGATTTGCCGTTACCTTGAACACGCCGCCTTTGCCTTTGACCTGTTCGAGATATTCTTCGCGCGAAACATCCGCCACGTCTTCACCGAAAATGACGATGCGTTCGTCACGCGCCATTTCTTCGTGCAGACAGCGGTTGATCAAATCAACTACCGTTCCCATATTGCCTGATAATTCCGCGCCTTCTTCGGTGTCAAAATCTTTCGAGGTCGGGTCAACATCGGGCGAAAAGACGTTTCGCAGAGCGGTTTCCGGCGCGGGCTGCGGCGTAACAATCGCAATGTCGGAAGCCTCATCTACTTCTTTATCAACTTCTTTGCGAAGTTTTTCCAAATCTTCCGACGACGCGATGCCTTCAGTCATCAAAAATTCGGCGAAAGTTTTAATCGGGTCAATCGCCGCGTCTTTTTCGAGTTCTTCGGCGGGACGATAAAGTTTTTCGTCGTCCGACAGCGAATGCGAATAAGGGCGGACGACCTTTGCGTGAACAAACGCCGCTCCCTGTCTGGTGCGGCAAAATTCGACGGCTTTTTTGAATGTTTCGTAACTTTCAATCGGGTCGGTGCCGTCACATTTTTGAATCAGCAGATTCGGAAAACCCGACACGAGTTTTGAAATATCGCCGCCCGCCGTGCCGACTTCGACCGGAACGCTAATCGCGTAACCGTTGTCTTCGACAACGAAAATCACCGGCAGTTTTAAATTACACGCCGTGTTTAGGGCTTCCCAAACTTCGCCTTCGCTCGAGGTGCCGTCACCGATTGACATATAAACGACTTCATCGCCTTTGAATCCGATGATTTTGTCCTGCAATTCCTTTGATAACATCGCTGCACGAAATGACGCTTCCGCCGCGCCGACGGCGTGCAGTGCCTGTGATCCGGTGCAGGAAGATTGCGACGGCACATTGAGCGCGACGCTGCCCCAGTGCGACGGCATCTGTCGCCCGTGCGAATTCGGGTCGAGTTCCGCGCCGACCGCCGAATAAAGCATTTCCTGCGCCGTCATTCCGAGACCGAGCATTAAAGCGCGGTCACGGTAATACGGAAAAAACCAATCGTAACCGGCTTTCATCGCCTGTGCCGCCGCGACTAAAACGGCTTCGTGTCCCGCGCCGGAGATTTGAAAAAATATTTTATTCTGACCTTTTAGTTGAATCTCTTTATCGTCAATGCGCCGCGACAGATACATCACCCGATACATTTCAACGAGCGTTTCCGCGTTCAAACCGCTGTAATCCCGCGCCGTTTTTTTGACGGGACTTACGGAAGACTTACTGTTTTTGGCAGTTGCCGCTTTTTTCGACTGAGCGTTCCTGGCGGTTCCCTTTTCGGCTTTCTCTGCCACGAGTTCGGCAGTTTTTATCGTCGTTTCTTTCTCCGTAAAACCGTCGGCTTCGGTGCGCTTCGGCTTTTCGACAATTTTATCGGGAATGCTGCCGGCGGTCTGTTTAATGCTCTTCGTTTTTTTCGACGAAGCTGTTTTTTTATTCGCTTTAATATTAGATTTTGCCGGCGTGTCGGCTTTTTTGGTTGCTGTTGCCATTATAATAGTTCCTGTTTAGTATTGATTTTTGATAAATAGACAAATTTATAAAATAACAAAGTTGCGTCTAATGGGCAATTTCAGCAAAAAGTTAGGTCTTTAACAAATTTGTAGTTTGCGGGGTGAAACTCAAATTTGCTGAAATGTTTATCGTAAAAAAGACTTTCGGTGAAATATAAAATCGGTGTGCCGCTTGCCGAAGTTCCGCGTTAAAAACTCCGACTGAAACTAAATTTAATCGGCGTAATCCATTTCGAGCGTTTCCTGATATTCCATCGCCATCGAAGGATGTCCGTGCGCGTTGGAAACTTCGATTCCTTTTTCATAAATAGACTTCGCTTTTTCCCGGTTTCCCGAATTCTCGTAAGCCTTGGCGAGCATCCCGTAAGCGTTGCCCTCGTCATCGGCTTTGGCGAGGTATTTCTCCAAAATCTCGATCACGTCCGCCGATTGATTAACTTTTTCGTATTCCTTCGCCAATCCGAACATCACCATCGTATTTTCCGAATCAGCGGCGAGCATTTGTTTGAAAACTTCGATTCTGTTTTGCATAAACTTCAAGATAACGAAATTTTGTCGAAAAAGAAAACGGAACGCGAACTTTAGTTCGCCGGTAAAAACGTTTTCATAAAGTTGAAACGGGCGAACTGAAGTTCCCGTCCCGGTTGTCAGAACAGCTTCTGCTGAACCGGGAAAATCTCTTTTTCTGTTTTTTCAATCCGCTCGATTTTCTCGAAACCCAACTTTTTGAAGTGTAAATCGAACATCTTAACGGCGGTTTGCCATTGTTCGGTTTTGCCCGCGTTGCGTTCTTCATAATTGCGGTGGCGCAGATTTCCGCCGCGTTCGCGTTTCAAAGTGTTCAAGATTTTGTCGGCTTTGGTCGGAATTTTCTCGTGCAGTTTTTGCGTAAAATACTCCAAAATTGAATCCGTATCGAAGTGAATTAAATTTATAAATGCTTTCGTCGCGCCGTTTTCACGCGCTTTTTCGAGCAATTTCGGAATGTCGGATTCGTTGTAACCCAAAATTATCGGCGCGATGCCGATGCCGACTTTGATGCCCGCGTCGGTCAGCGTTTTCATCGCCCGGAAACGCACGTCGGGAATCGGCGTGTGAAGTTCAAACGGCTTCGCTTTTTCGGTCGTCAAAAACGGAATCGAGAAAAAAACCGTGCAGTCGAGTTCGGTCAAAATGTCTAAATCTCTCGTAATCAAAGGCGATTTCGTGATAATTGCGATGGGAACGCGAAATTCACGGCAAATTTGCAGACACTTGCGGGTCAATTCGTAACTCGCTTCGAGCGGCAGATACGGATCGGTGGCAAATGAAAAATCGAGATGATTAATTTTTTGCCGCGTTCGTTTGGGTTCGTTTCGCAAAATTTCCGGCGCGTTTATTTTGGCGACGATTTTCGTCTCAAAGTCGGTTCCCGCGCCGTAACCCAAATATTCGTGATACTGCCGCGCAAAACAGTAGGTGCAGGCGTGAATACAGCCGCGATAACAATTGACTGTAAAGCGATTTCCGAAGTCTGCCGACCACGCTTTCGTAATCATCTTTTTGGTGGCGGTTTCCTCGTAAACTTCGAGTTTGACGCTCGAAGGTTCGCCCAAAAATTCGGATGAATATTTCAAATACGGGTTCGGCGGATTTTCAATGTATCGCATAAATGAAACAATAATTCATCTATAGTTTCATTGCAAAAGAATTATGCGAAAAGATACGGTGAGATTAGAAAATATTTGTACTCAAAGAATTTCTCTGTTTTCTTTGCGGTCTTAAATCAATGACAGAAACAGCTGCTTCTCATTCGATTTCTTTTTGCATCAGCAAATCAATTTGCGGGTCGGAGCCGAGTTGGAAAATATGTCTGCCGACTTTATAGAAACCGTATTTTTTGTAGAACGCCTGCGCTCTCGGGTTAAATTCCCACACGCCGAGCCACATCAAGTCGCAATCATTATCTGCGGCGATTTGAAAACATTCGTCCATCAGTTTTTGCCCGACACCTTTGCCTAAAAATTTCTGGTGCGAGTAAAGCCGGCACAGTTCAATCGGATTTTCGGCGGTTATCCCGTCTTCGCTGCTGCCGAGCGTAACTTTAGCGTATCCGGCAGCTTCATCTTCAATTTCGGCGAGCAAAAAAATTGATTTCCCTTCGCCGAGTTCGCGGCGGGTTTGGGCAACGCTGAACGCCGTTTTCATATAATTTGCCATATCTTCCGGTGCGTTTTCGGGATGTTCGTGAAATGCGTCCCAAAATGTTTGGTAGGACAAATCGGCGAGCAGTTCGGCATCGTCATCAGCGGCGCGGCGGATTTTTATTTGATCAAACACGGGTTAAAAAGTTCTCCAAAACAAAGATTTTACGAATGCGAAAGCGAAGCGGACTCTGCACGATTGCCGCCGCTTTCAAATTTTCCAAACCGGCGACAAAATACGGTTCGCGGCAGGCAGAAACGCCGTCGAGCCACGCGGGAACCGGTATATTCAGTTCGTCGCACAAACTTTCCGCCGTCGAAGCCAGCACTGCGTCAATTTTTTCATCGCCGAAAACAAACGGTTCAGCAATTGCCGCCGAGTTTTTGTGATAACGAATATCGTCCACAAAATCCATCAGCGCGATTCGCCACCAACGCGGATTTTCAATAATTTTTTCTTTAGTTTGTTCGAGCGTTATCATTTTTCTAAAAGTTCTTCGAGCAAAAATCGCGTTTCTACTTTGATTTCTTTATGCGGATAATAGTTTCGCACGATTTCAAGCGCGGCTTCAACAGTTTTTATTTCCAAGTTTCTGATGAGAAATCTTATATCATCCAAGTCGGAAGTGTCGGCACGTGTTGCTAAAATCTTCATCGCCAACAGATAGTCCGTTTCGGGAACATAAATTTTCAGATTTGAAAAATCGAACAAAATTCTTTTCCTGTGTTCGACGACAAACATTTTAACCGCAAAATTTATCCAACCGACGTTCAGATGATATTTTTCACCAACTTTCGCGGCAGCGCGACGAATTTGTTTGACCGGCTCAAAAATCGCGTCAACATCTTTCGTCGCCGGACGCGCTTTAAATGCCAGACACATTACTGCCCCGCCGTAGAGACAAATCTCGCCTTTGACATTTTGTGCAGCAAGTTCGGCATTCAACTCAAAAAGATATGTTTTTATTTCCTCGGCGGTCATTCGTGTCGAATTTTAACACAAAAAGTTCGTATATTTCAGATTTACGCTTGCTCACCGTTCAATATCAAGCCATAATTTAGCTACTTCAGTAGCATTTCAAATATAAAAGAGGAGTTTACACCAAGTGCGTCAATCACGTCTTTCTATTTTTTTGTTCGGGTTGATTTTATTCGTCAGCCCGAATTTGTTCGCCCAGCAGGATTCAAAACAGCAAACGCTGCCGTCGCCGACTGCCAGCCCGTCGCCGACACCGGCGACAACGCCGACACCAAAACCAGAACCGATGTCGAGCGGGACTTTTGCCGGGATGAAGTTTCGTTCAATCGGTCCGTCAGTAACCAGCGGACGCGTGATCGCGTTTGCGGTCAATCCGAACGACCGGGCGAATTATTACGTTGGCGTGGCTTCGGGCGGCGTTTGGAAAACCGTCAATGCCGGGACGACGTGGACTCCGGTTTTTGAAAAAGAGAGTTCGTATTCAATCGGTGCGGTGACGCTCGACTCGAACAATCCGGCGGTCGTCTGGGTCGGCACCGGGGAAAATAACGCGCAGCGCAGCGTCGGTTACGGCGACGGCGTTTATAAATCCGAAGACGGCGGCAAGTCTTGGAAAAATATGGGTTTGAAGACGAGCGAACACATCGGCAAAATCGTCATTGACCCGCGTGATTCGAATACGGTTTTCGTCGCCGCGCAAGGTCCGCTGTGGTCGGCGGGCGGCGAACGCGGACTTTATAAAACGACGGACGGCGGCAAAACCTGGAAAGCCGTCATCACCGTCAGCGAAAATACGGGCGTGAGCGATGTCGCCATTGATCCGTCGAACCCGGATGTGATGTATGCCTCCGCCTGGATGCGTCGCCGCCATTTTTACACGCTGGTGGGCGGCGGATCGGAGAGTGCGCTCTATAAATCAACTGACGGCGGCAATACGTGGTCGAAGTTAAAAAGCGGTCTTCCGCCTGGAGATTTGGGCAGAATCGGCATCGCCGTCTCGCCGGTTGATACGAATGTCGTTTACGCGACGGTCGAGGCGAGCGGCAATTTGAGCGGCATTTTTCGCTCGAAAGATCGCGGCGCGACGTGGGAAAAAATGAGTCCGAACATCGCGCAGGCGATGTATTACGGAAATGTGATCGCCGACCCGAAAGACGTTGATCGTCTTTATATCCCGAACGTCGTTTTTCAGGTGTCCGACGACGGCGGCAAAACGCAGAAACCACTCGGCGAAAAATTAAAGCACGTTGACAATCACGCGATTTGGATTGATCCGAAAAACACCGATTATTATCTCGTCGGCTGTGACGGCGGCATTTACGAAAGTTTTGATCACGGCGAGAATTGGAATTTCAAAGCGAATCTGCCGGTCGCGCAGTTTTACGATGTCGCGCTCGACAATAACGCACCGTTTTATTACGTTTACGGCGGAACGCAGGACAATAATTCGCTCGGCGGTCCTGCTAGAACGCGCAACAACGCCGGAATTATCAATGCCGATTGGTTTGTCACGAACGGCGGCGACGGTTTTCGCTCGGCGGTTGATCAGGAAGACGCGAACACGATTTACGCCGAAAGTCAGAACGGCGGTTTGGTTCGTTTCGACAAACGCACGGGCGAAAATGTTGACATCGCGCCGCTCGAAGGCGCGGGCATCGAATCGCAGCGTTACAATTGGGATTCACCGTTTCTCATCAGCCCACACCTCCACACGCGGCTTTATTTCGCCGGCAACAAGTTGTTCAAATCCGACAATCGCGGTGACGATTGGAAAGCGATCAGCGGCGATTTGTCGCGTCAGTTAGATAGAAATCAACTGCCCGTTTTCGGCAAAATACAATCGCCCGATGCGATTGCGAAAAACCAGTCAACCGCACTGTACGGCAACGCTTCGGCAATTTCCGAATCACCGAAAAAGCAAGGTTTAATCTACGTCGGAACGGACGACGGGTTGATTCAGGTGACGGAGAACGACGGCGGCAGTTACCGCAAAATTGACAAATTTCCCGGCGTTCCAGATATGAGTTACGTCAGCCGCGTTTTGGCATCGCAATACGACCAAAACACGGTTTACGCGCTATTCAATAATCATCAAAACGGCGATTTCAAACCGTATATTTTGAAAAGCAGCGACACCGGCAAAACATGGACTTCGATTGCCGGAGATTTGCCCGTGCGCGGCTCGCTCTACGCGATTGCCGAAGATTACGTTAACCCGAATCTGTTGTTCGTCGGCACGGAATTCGGCGTTTTCTTTACGGTTAACGGCGGACAAAAATGGATTCAGATGAAGGGAAACCTCCCGACCATCGCCGTCCGCGACATTGCTATTCAAAAACAGGCGAATGATCTTGTGCTGGCGACGTTCGGACGCGGATTCTACGTTTTGGACGATTATTCGATGATGCGCCAAACCAATAAACAGTCGCTTGAACAGAGTTCGATGCTCTTTCCGGTCAAAGACGCGCTGATGTATATTCGCTCGAACGCGGTTTTTTCGGGTTTTCAAGGTTCGTCATTCTACACCGCTCCGAATCCGCCGTATGGCGCGGCGATGTCTTATTATTTGAAGGACGCGCCGAAAACATTAAAGCAAATCCGGCAGGAAGCCGAGCGCGAAGCCGACAAGAAAAAACAGCCGATTAGGTATCCATCAATTGAAGAATTACGCACCGAAACCGAAGAAGACGCGCCCGCATTGCTGTTCACGATTACGGATGCCGACAACAAAGTAGTGCGCCGCATTTCCGCGCCCGCCGCGCCCGGAATTCAGCGCGTCGTGTGGGATATGCGCTACACGCCGCCCGCGATTTCCGCCGCGCCCCCGCGTGCTTCCGCCGACCCTGATCTGCCCGAAGGCTTTGCCGGTCGCGGTCCGCAGGGTCCGCTCGTGATGCCTGGAAAATACAGCGTCTCAATGGCGATGCGCGTGCGCGGCGTGGTAACACCGATGCCCGGAACGCAGAATTTTGAAGTCGTCGTCGAAGGCAGAGAAAAAATGACCGATGCCGAACGCGCCGAACTCGTCGCCTTTCAGCGTCAGTTATCCGATCTGCAAAGATCGGTCGGCGGAGCCAACGAAGCGGCGACGGTGACCAAAACTCGCATCGGATTTTTGAAACGCGCTGCTGCTGAAACTCCCGTGGCGAATCAGCAGTTTATAAATCAGGCGAAGCAGTACGACGATCAAATCAACGACATCGTTAACGAACTGCGCGGCGGACGCGAAAATTCCGACACGCCGCCGCCTTCGATTTCGTCGCGCATCAGCGTCGTCGCCGACACGGTGCGTCTTTCAACGGTCAAGCCGACGCAGACACAGATTGACCAATTTAATTTGTCCAACGCGGAATTCAGACCCGTTTTAGCGCGTCTGCGAAGATTAGTCGAAGTTGATCTGCCCGCGTTTGAAAAACAACTCGAAGCCGCCGGTGCGCCGCTGACACCCGGACGGTTACCGCAGTAATTTGATTTCTCAAAAAATAAAAAGGCGATGAAATATCCATCGCCTTTTTATTTTTTGAGAAATCAGTAAAATTTATTCGATAATCTTCATTTCCCGCAAAACAGTGCGCGTAATTTCCTTGCGGCATTCGGCAAATCGCAGATTTTCGGTTTCGCGTTTTTTGATGATGCGTGTGGCGAAAAAATATGTGTTGTCTTTTCTTTCCAAATAACCGACCCACCAACCCGTATCGTTTCCGCCGAAAGTCGTCCAACCCGTTTTCGCGCGAAGCGTATAATTATCGGTTGTTTCATTTATCATTATGCGTTTGACGATCTCGAAACTGCGCTTTGAAAACGGTAGTTTTTCTTCGTAGAATGCTTTGAGAAATTTGATCTGATTTTCCGGCGTAACACCGAAATCGCCGACGTTCCAAAAATCGCCGTTTTCCGCGCCGTTATCAATTTTGCCGTTTCCGTAACGACTTTTTTTCAAAAAACCTTTATATTTTTCGTGTCCGACGCGCTTTGCCAATTCGACATAAAACCAGACGGTCGAATTCTTAAACGCATTTTCCATATCGGTGTCGGCGTTCCACGCTTCGATGTCGCGTTTTACGCCGTCCCATTTTAAGACTTCGTGTTCGTCGCGCACCGCGCCCGTTTCAAGCGCAATCAGCGAATTGATAATCTTAAACGTCGAAGCCGGAAGCGTTTCACGTTTTGCGTCCTCTTTATCGCTGAACGTCCATTTTTTATTTTTGTAATTGTAAACCGTGATGCTTCCCGAAATATGGCAACTGGAAAAAGGCTTCTGGAAATCAACTTGCCCAAAAGCCTTTACCGAAACAAAAACCAACAATGAGAGGCAAAAAACAAATCTTTGCATAATTACTTTCCGCTCATAATCAATTTGGCAATCGTCTGTAACTGCATATTCGACGTGCCTTCATAAATCGCACCGATTTTTTGCATTATAAAATCTTAACCCCATAACTGCCAAACTCACTGTCATCCGTCATAATCTTTAAATTCTCAACTTTCGATTGACAAATGATTATTCGGTCAAACGGATCGCGGTGATGAAAAGGCAAAACGGAAACCTGCAAAGTATGTTCGGGCGAAATTGGGAGAATTTCGATGTTTTCAATACCGATTTGGTTAATCACATCGTCAAGTGGGTTGACAAGATTTAATTTTCCGACGCTGATTTTAATCGCAATTTCCCAAAGTGAAGCGACGCTCACAAAAACATCATTTTGCGAATCGGCGATTATTTGACGGCGCGATTTTGAAAGCAGATTATTGCCTTCGAGAAACCAAATCAGAATGTGAGTGTCAATCAACAGCCGCATTACATATAATCCTTGAAATCTTCTAAAGACGCGTCGAAATCGTCGGCAATGTATTTTACCAACCCTTTCATACTACCGAATTTGCGCGGTTTTCTTTGTGGTTTTTCAATTTCTTGAACCCTAATTAAATTCAAACTCGCCAAATCTTCAAGCAATTTTTTCGCTTTCGGTTCTAAAATTGTAATGGTCAGAGTTTCCATAGCCCGAATTTTAACACAAAGAAACCGAAACTTTTACATAAAGTTTCGGTTTTAATCAATAAGTTTACTTCCCGCTCATAATCAATTTGGCAATCGTCTGTAATTGCATATTCGACGTGCCTTCGTAAATCGCGCCGATTTTTGAATCGCGCCAGAATTTTTCGACCGGATAATCTTTGACGTAGCCGTAACCGCCGAACAGTTCGATGGCTTTTGACGAGATTTTTTCCGCCACGCGCGACGAATAAACTTTCGCCATCGCCGCTTCTTTCAAAAACGGTTTGCCGGCATCTTTGAGTCGCGCGGCGTTGTAAACCATCAAACGCGCGGCTTCGAGTTCAATCGCCATTTCCGCTAATTGAAACTGGACGGCTTGAAAATCAGAGATTTTTTTGCCGAATTGTTCGCGTTCGTTCGTGTAATTTAACGCCGCGTCGAATGCGCCCTGCGCGATGCCGATCATTTGTGCGCCGATGCCGATTCTGCCTTCGTTTAATGTTTCGATTGAAACTTTGTAGCCTTTGCCAACTTCGCCCAAGACGTTTTCCTTCGGAACTTTGCAGTTGTCCAAAATTAGTTCGGTCGTGCTTGACGCGCGAATGCCGAGTTTGTCTTCTTTTTTTCCGACGGAAAATCCTTCAAAGTCTTTTTCGACGATAAATGCCGTGATTCCTTTGTAACCTGCGTCGGCATCAACGGTGGCGAAAACGATAAAAATCTCCGCTTCGTTGCCGTTTGTAATCCACAGTTTCTGCCCGTTTATTTCCCAGTGATTGCCTTTGTCAACCGCTTTTGTTTTAAGCGCAAAAGCGTCCGAACCGCTTCCGGCTTCGCTCAGAGCATACGCTCCGACTCTGCTTTGCGCCATTTGCGGCAGATATTTTTTCTTTATTTCTTCATTTCCCCAGCGAATAAAAGCATTGGTGACGAGCGTGTTTTGCACATCAACAAAAACCGAGACGCTCGCGTCAACCCGCGCCAGTTCTTCAATCGCCAGAATCGCGTTAAAAAACGTCGAACCCGCGCCGCCATATTCTTCCGGCGTTTCAATCGCCATCAAACCGAGTTCGAAACACTGCTTGATTAAATCAGAGTCGAGATGCGCGTTTTTCTCCATTTCTTCGACGCGCGGACGAACTTCGCCTTCGGCAAACTCGCGAATGGCGGCGCGAAACTGTTCTTCTTCTTCGCTCAAAACAGTCAAAGGCGGATGTAGATTTTCTTTTTCTAAAGCTGTTGCATTCATAATAAATTTCCTTCTTTCTTTGTTAATTATTGATATTACAATTATAATTTGCGCCGAACTTCTTTGCAACCGTAATTTTCGCGCGTGTCATCGAGAAACTTTTGCAGATCGCCGGTTATTGTTGAAAAATCATTGACTTTTTCAATTCCAAGACCATTATGTTTGCCGATTTAACGCCAAACAGGTAGCATCTAACTTTGATTACCAATTTGAAGGCGAAAGATAACGTGAATCCTGAAACACAAGTTAAAACTCCCGCCTCGCAACCTTCGGGATTAAACCAAAAACATCTCCACCGGGTAAAAATCGTCGGCATTCTGCTTACTGTGGTGGGTGTCGGTTTATTTTCCTACTTTGTTTATTCGGTCGGCGTGAGCGAGATTTTGGCGGGCATTAAAAACATCGGTTTCGGCGGTTTTGCGCTGATTTTATTCATTTACTTTTTGCGAATCGCCTGTCGCGCCTCCGCTTGGCGGCTGTCGGTTTACGAGCCGTATAAACTAAAATTTTTCGATGCGCTGTCCGCCGTGATGATCGGCGAAGCGTTAAGCAGCATTATTCCGCTCGGTATCATCGTCAGCGGCACATCAAAAGCTGTCGCCGTCAGAAATCGTCTTCCGCTGGTCGTCGGCTTTGCTTCGATTGCCACCGAAAATCTATTTTATTCGCTGATAACGGGGATTTTCATCGCGTTCGGCGCGGTTGTCTTTTTGCGAAATTCGGCGGTTCCCGAAGGCTGGCTTTTATTTATTGATGCGCTGATTTTTTTAGTTTTTTGTTTGATCGTGTTTGGATTTTTGGCGGTTTTTCGCCGGTGGCATATTCTCAGCAATTTATGTAATTGGTTTTACAATCGCGGGTTCGGGCGCAGATTTTTTGAGACCGGGCGCGTTCAGGTGCGTCTTTTTGAAGACCTTATTTTCGGATTTTACCAAAAACATCCGCGCCGTTTTTTCCCGATTTGTTTGATCGAAATTGTCTTTCACGCGCTCGGTGTGATCGAAGTGTTGTTCATTTTGAGCCGCATCAGCGAAGCATTTCCGAGTTTTTACGCCGCGTTTCTGCTCGAATCAATGAACCGGGTCATCGTCATCGTTTTCAAACTCATCCCGTTTCTGATCGGAGTTGACGAAGCCGGTGCGAGATTTATTTCGCAAACTCTCGCGCTCGGCGCGAGCATCGGCATCACGCTGGCGATTATTCGCAAAGGCAGAATTTTGTTTTGGACGGCGGTCGGGTTAATTCTCATCATCAAACGCGGTTTTTCGCTCGAAGAAATTAAAGAAGTGCGAAGCAATTTCGCGGAAATGAAAAACGTCGAAACTTAGAAGCCGTGATATTTACACGAAAGCGGTCGTCGGCAAGGTAGTTTCGCCGCGACCGCTTTCGTATTTTTTGTCTGTTGTTTAGTCTGCTGCTTATTGCAGTTCAACACTGTCGCCCGTGTGAATTTCCGACGCGCTGCGCGTAATAATCGCTGTCGCCGTTCTCTGCCTGACGTTCAAAATTACCATTTCGCCAAGAACCCGCCGCAGTGCGGGACGACCTTTTTTAGCCTCTTTCGTCGTGACAACTCTGCCCCGCGCCGTGTCGCCCGATTTTCGCGCGGCTTGATTGGAAAATTTCCCGCCGCGATATTCATCGCTCTGAAACCCCTCGTCGCGTGCGCTGACCGATTCCTGCGGCTCAGAATCAATAATATTCCCCGTTCCGAGTCGGCGGTAAATCGTCAGATAATCGCCGATGCTGACGTTATCTTCCGCACCCAGATCAATATACACGACCGTTTCGCTGGCGAGCAGTTCCTGCCCGTCACGCGCCATAAAAATTTTGCCTGAACTTTTGCCGGTCGAATCGGCAAATAAATCCATTTCCGCCCGCTGTTTCGACACCGGACTCACGCGGTCGGGCAGCGGCTGTAATAAATCGCCGAGCAGCATACTTTCACAAGAAGTTTTGACCCGCGCCACCGAATAATCGTTTTTAACCGCGACTAATTCGACCGCGCCGACCTCCTGCACGTAAAAACCGAGATTTTTCTTTTTCGTCCAACGCGTTTCAACTTTGCCGCGCGGACGAATCACCGAATACATATCGCCCGCTTTCGCCCCGCGATTGGCACCGACATTAACGTAAATGTAATTGCCTTCTGTAAAAGTATGCTGATCTTTTTCGTCCTGCGCCCCGATAACTTTGTTAGCCGTATTGACCGGAGCCGATTCGACATAACCGGCACAAAACAAATTGTTGCCCGCCGCAACCGGCACCGGTTTGACTTCCCGGTCAATCACCATCGTCGGGGTCGGCTTTGGTGCAGGTCTTTGATTTTGGGCAAAAGCCGTTGCCGTAAATATAACCGGAACTGTCAAAAACAGTCCGAATGTTGTATAAAACTTCTGAAAACTCACGTTGTTCTCCTTGTCTGCTCGTTTTTTATTTTGAATTTATTCTCTCTGCCGGAAAAAGTTAAGAGGATAGTTTGAAAAACTTTGTCACCCGGTCGTCGGGCAAATACTATCGTAACCTTTTGATTAAACAATCGTCAACACTTATTTTTTCGGTTTAACGAAAGTTTTTATTTCTTTTACGAACTTGCAGAAATCCGTTTGTTTTTGTAGTATTTTTATTTGCGTTTGATTACGCAAAATTCGAGCCGGTGTAGCTCAGTTGATAGAGCAGTTGATTTGTAATCATCAGGTCGCGGGTTTGAGTCCCATCACCGGCTCCAAATATCTTTAATAACGTCAATAGTTTAGAAAAGTAAAAAGCAAGTCTTAAAGACTTGCTTTTTCGTTTTGCGCGCCCGGTGCGTGCCGATTTGAAGGGTCACGATGCAAAAATCATCTTGTCCGCTTTTTTCTGTGTCGTCAGGTAAGACTTGCGAATGCTCATCCGGCGTTAAAAAGATAGCGGGGTGTCGAATAATTACAAATCCAAAACTGAAGTAGAAAAACCCAAAGTAGAAAAACCAAAGTGAAATTGTTTCAACACATCTGGCAAAATTTTGTCTTGTATGTTATACATTGTTTCATAGACAAAAATACAATTTTAAGTAATCCTTAATTTCCCTTATGCAGAGTATCGAAAATTTCAGTGGTCGTGTCTTCATCGGCGAGCGAATTGATTTTGCCAAGGACTTGTTTATTCCGCTGGCTTTATCGCGTGTTTCAGCCGGTTTCCCGTCGCCCGCCGACGATTATATCGAGTCTTCGATTGATTTAAACAAAGAACTGATTCGCCATCCGTTTGCGACCTTTTGTGTGCGCGCCTCGGGCGATTCGATGATTGATGTCGGGATTCGCCCGAACGCGACTCTGATTGTTGACCGAATGATCGAAACCAGGTGCGGCGATATTGTCATCGCCCGCATCGGTGACGAAATGTGCGTTAAAGAATTGTTTATTGACGACGACGGCAAAGTTTTCCTTATTCCAAAAAACATTAACTACAAACCGATCATCATTGATGAAAATATGGACTTCGAGATTTGGGGAAAAGTCGTGTGCGCGATCAATAAATTTTAATTTTCTGTAGAAACGCGCAGATCAGCGGATATGTTTTTATGAACAATGCCATCGCTTTATTAGACTGCAACAACTTTTATGCTTCCTGCGAGCGCGTTTTTGATGCGTCCGTCAAGCGCAAGCCGCTTGTCATTCTCTCTAATAATGACGGCTGTGTTATCGCCCGCAGTGACGAAGCCAAGCAAATCGGTGTGACGATGGGTTCGCCGCTGTTTAAGGTTTGGGATTTGCTCGAAACTCACGATGCGGAAATCTTTTCATCAAATTACGCGCTGTACGGCGATATGTCGGGGCGCGTAATGAATCTGTTGGAAAACTTTACGCCGGAAGTCGAGATTTATTCGATTGACGAAGCCTTTTTGAATCTCGAACCGCGCAAACATTCGCTCGATAATCTGGCTCATTCGATTCGTGAAAAAATATATAAATGGACGGGCATTCCGGTTTCCATCGGCATCGCTGAGACGAAAGTTTTAGCCAAAATTGCCAACAAACGCGCTAAAAAAGCCGAATTAAAGGAATGCGGCGTGTTGAATCTTTACCGTTCCGATAAAACCGAACCGATTTTAAAAGAAACGAATATCGAAGACGTGTGGGGCATCGGTTATCGTTCGTCGCTGAAATTAAAGGCGCACGACATTACAACGGCGTGGCAGTTGCGGGAAATGGACAATCGTTCGGCGCGGCGGCTTTTAACCGTCGCCGGTGCGAGAATCGCGCTCGAATTGCGCGGCATCAAATGTCTGCCGTTCGAGCAAATCCAAACAAAAAGACATTCGATCACCTGTTCGAGAAGTTTCGGAAACATCGTCACGAATTATTTTCAGATCAAAGAAGCCGTGCTGTATTTCTTAACCAGAGCGTGTGAAAAGATGCGAAAACACGATTTAGCCGCTAACGCGATTACGGTTTTTATTTCGACGGATCGTTTTCGTCCCGTTCCCGAACCTTATTCGAATTCGGCAACATACAGTTCGAATTATCCGAGCGACAGCAACCAAGAAATTCAGGAATGGACGATAAAAACACTCGAAAGAATTTTCAAACAAGGTTACGATTATCGCAAAGCGGGAATAATTTTAAGCGGACTCGTGCCGAACGAAAATTTGACAAAGCGAATGTTCGACGACGAAAAGTTTCAGCGACAGCATAAACTGATGAAGGCGGTTGACGAATTAAATCAGAAATTCGGTAAAGACACGGTTCGTTTCGGAAGTGTCAAAACGGACGGCAGTTGGAAGATGAAACAAACGCGAAAAAGCCAAAATTACACGACAGATTGGAACGAACTGCTTGTCGTTCATTAAACAGATATTTGGTCGGGATCATAATATTTCGAATGTTTCGAATTTTCGCAATCCATTCGACAGCACTCCAACAACCGCAAAAATTTACGTTCCCGATTGATACTTTTTATTTTCGGTTTACTGACCGCCGTTTATTTGCTTTTTCAACTGCACGATAAAAGATTGGACGGCGGTTGTTTCGTTGCTTTCAGGGAAAACGCGCAGAAATTCTTCGTAAACGGCGATGGCATCTTTCGGCTTTTTCATTTTTTCGTAAGTTAAACCGAGAAATTGATAGATAATTTCCGCATCGGGCGCACCGGAAAGCTGTGTGACGGCTTTTCTGAGGTAATCGGCGGCAAGCTGCTGGTTGGCGGTTTCTTCATCAAAATTTCCTTCCGAACCGAAACCCTCCGCTTTTTCTTTGTAAAGCAGTCCCAAACCGGTCAGTGCTTCCGGCTGAAAACCTTTGCCTTCGGTGACGGCGCGTTTAAAGGCGGCAATCGCTTTCGCTTCGTCGTCTTCGGCTTTGTAAATACGACCTTCGACGGCGGACGCTTCCGCGTAACCGGGACGCGCTTTGCGTGCCGCCTGAATCGCTTTGAGCGCGGCGGCATTATCGCCGTTGTCGGACAAGGCACGCGCCAAACCGAGATTTGCTTCGGCGTAATTCGGGCGCAGACCAATCGCTTTTTGATAAAGTTCGACCGCTTTTTGTTTGTCGGTCTGCGCTTCGGCTTGCTGATAAGCGAGTTCGGCTTCGTCGTCGGTTTTGGTCAGAGGAATTTTTACTTCGCCTTTGGCTGCCGGCAGCACATTTTGCGAGATTTCTTTGAAACCGGCGGCGCGAACGCGCAGTTTTCTCGTGCCGGGAAGCGAATATTTGATCGTCAGTTTCCCGCCGCCATCGGTTTCGCCGCGCTTTACATCGTCCAGCCAGACAATCGCCTTCGGTTCGGTGACAATTGTAATGGTTTTCAATTGACCCGCCGGATTTGCCGGAGCTTTTTTCGTTTGTGCCGATGCTGAAAAAGCCGGAAACATTATCAAAAGACCCAAAGTAAAAAACTTTACGATTAAACTATTGTTGCGGCTGTGCTGTATTTGCATTGCTTTGCTCCGTATTAATTTCATTGGCAGGTGCAGACGGCGGAACTTTTTCGGATACGCTAAATCTCGTATCGGCGAAACGGCTCTGCGCCAATCTCAAAATTCTCGATTTTATAAAATTCCTGGTCGTCTCATCAACACTTTCGACAAAGGTGACGACGAGCGTTTTAAATTGGTTTGATGTGTTTTCCGCCGTGCCGGTTGTCGGCAGCTGCCATTCGACATTAACAATTTCAGGGAAAAGCCATTTGATTTCATTGAGAAAGGCACGGTCCGGCATCGAGTTGTTTTTCACTTCGGCAAGCTGCGCTCTGAGCAGTTCGATGGTTTTCTTTTGTTCGTCTTCGCTGCTTTGCAAAACGCCGAGTTTGTCGGAAATATTGACTTGAACGTCCGAAGTCAAACGCTCGAATTCATCCGGTGAAACATTTAATTGAATAAATTCGAGCTGTAATCTGCTCAGTCCGTAGTCGCCGAGTTTGACCGCCAAAGCCTTTTTTTCATCAACGCTTACTGCTTGACCGACCGTGTAAATTTTTAGGGTTTGCTGTCCGTCGGAATTAATTATCTCATTCTGAATCGGGCGGCGATAATCAGTTCGGCATTCGGTGCTGACAAAATCTTTGACATTTTTGTCAAAGCGCAGTTTGTCCAAAACATTATAAAAAATGAATGCGCTCGGAATCGTTACGAGAATGGCAAAACCGATGATAAAGCGTTTGACGTTCGTGTATTGGTTTTCGTCTATTTCCTCGTGTTTCGGAAAATTGAGCATCACCGAAATCAAAAAAGTCGCCAAACTGATGAAGACGGAGTTGATAAAATAAAGATAAAATGCGCCGAGAAAAATCCCCGAACTCATTTTCGCCAGACCGAAACCGGCGACACAGATCGGCGGCATCAACGCGGTCGCAATCGCCACGCCCGGAATCGCATTGGTTTTGTCACGCCGCGAACCGGCGACAATTCCGGCAACTCCGCCGAAAAACGCCACGCCGACATCCAGAATCGTCGGCGTAATTCTCGCATTGATCTCTGCAGTCGCATCGCCCAGCGGCGAAACAAAAAAGTAAATATAACTCGTCAGCAATGAGAGAAAAGTCGCCAAAGCGAGATTTTTCAATGCGTCAATCAAAAGACTTCGGTTGCGAATTGCTACGCCCAAACCTACGCCCAAAATCGGCGACATCAGCGGCGAAATCAACATCGCACCGATAATGACGGCAGTCGAATTGACATCTAAACCGATGGAAGCCAGAATTGCCGAACAAACCAACATCCAAACATTCACGCCGCGCAGCTTGACGTTTTTGGTGATTTCATCAATTGTTCCTTCAGCGTTCGTGCCGCCTTTGAGCCTGGTTATGACACGCAGAAACCTTGTAAATTTGTTAAAAATTTTCATATTGATTTCCAACGATTGTCATTTTAACGCAAAATCACAAAAAATTGCGACTTTATTCTCGATTTAACTTGACCTTTTTGCACAGAGAATTATAATCAAATGTTCACGGCAGGGTAGCTCAGCTGGTTAGAGCGCGGGATTCATAACCCCGAGGTCGAGAGTTCAAGTCTCTCTCCCGCCACCATTTCTACTGTAAAAAAGACAAGCACCGAGCTTGTCTTTTTTAATTTGCCGCGCAAATCACACAAATCTAAAATATTTTTTAGTCTCTAAAAAAGCGCGGAGAACATAAGCCGCCCGCATTTTTAGATAATCTCTGCGCCGATCATCTGCCCAACACTCGATTCAATTTTTACTGTGGAAATAAAAATAAAAATATATTTTCCGATTTCTCAATATGCAACTCAAATTTCGGTTCAAATTTAGCAGTTTTTAATTGAACCGGTGTGAAATTTTTGAGAAAATTATATCCGTTTCATCTGGAGAATTTATGTTTTTACTCGGCAAACCTTCTGATATTGAGATTGAAGATTTTATCGCCTCGCAAATTGATTTGCCGTTTTCTTACGAACGGGTTGGTGCGACGAAAGAGCGTCAACCGCCGGACGGTTACCCGGTTAATTATTATCGAAAAAAACTTGGCGCGGGGGAAATATTGTTTGAGAAAGCGGTGACTGCGCTGTATTTATGGCAAATGTATCGGCTCGAATGGGCGACGATTTTTCCGGCGCAGGCGGTCATTGCAACGGGAAATATTATCGTCGTGCGGGCGGCGCATCTCGGTTTTTGGTCGCTGAATCCGTGCCGCATCGTTTATACGATTGACGAAGATGACGACAATTTTCGGCGCGTCGGGTTTGCCATCGGAACGCTGCCCGCGCACTCCGAAGCGGGCGAAGAACAATTTCTCGTCGAATGGGACAAAACCGGCGACGCGG
Organism: Pyrinomonadales bacterium; assembly: GCA_038235165.1. GTDB lineage: Bacteria > Acidobacteriota > Blastocatellia > Pyrinomonadales > Pyrinomonadaceae. The sequence goes on along the minus strand of JBBSUG010000004.1, from coordinate 54,669 downwards.
TTTGGTATGAACTTTACGCCTTCGCCAAACCGAAAAACCTGCTGGCGCAAATCGGCTCGCCGTATGTCACCCGTCTGCAAAAACAATTTGCGGCGGAATCTTACGAGGCGATGCTCAAAGCTGTTGGATAACTTCAAATTCCAAATTCCAGATTGTAAATCGCACCCTTGCTGACGCGCGGGTTTCTGCCTCTTAATTTGGAATTTGAAATTTGGAATCTGGAATTACAATCAAGCTCCCGCCGGGGCTAGTTTTTCCGAAACTTCGGGTTCGCTCGCCTTTGAAATTTCTTCGGAGTTTTTAATCAGCGAATCGTTGACGATTTTTTCCTGTTCGAGATTGTGAATCGCGTAACTGCCGGTCGCCGGGGAAGCCGAGGCGGTTCTGCCGACGTATTTGAAAGACATATTTTCACGTTTTATCTCGCGCAGACGCGGTTCGACGAATGTCCAGCCGCCCATATTCTGCGGTTCTTCCTGCGTCCAGATTAGTTCCGCCGCATTTTCGTATTCGGCGAAGATTTCCTTTAATTTTTCGCCCGGGAACGGGTAAAACTGTTCGAGCCGCACGATTGCCACGCGGTTGTCGTGCGCGTCTGCGCGTCCGGCTTCGAGATCGTAAAATATTTTGCCGGAACAGACGACGATGCGTTCGACTTTGGCTTTGTCGGCAATCGCCGCGTCATTGATGACGGGCTGAAATCCGCCGTTCGTCAACTCTTTAATCTCCGAACTCGCCGCCGGCAGACGGAGCAAACTCTTCGGTGTCATCACGATCAGCGGACGGACGATTTCCTGTTTGACCTGACGGCGGAGCAGATGAAAATACTGCGCCGGTGTCGTCGGATAACAAACCTGCATATTGTTCTCCGCGCAGAGCTGTAAATATCTTTCCAATCGTGCGCTCGAATGTTCGGGTCCCTGCCCTTCGTAACCGTGCGGGAGCAGCATCACGAGCCTGTTTTTCTGCTTCCACTTATCGTCGGAAGCCGAAATATACTGGTCAATAATGACCTGTGCGCCGTTTGAAAAATCGCCGAACTGCGCTTCCCACATCACCAATGCATTCGGGTTCTGCATCGAATAACCGTATTCAAAACCGAGAACGGCATTTTCCGACAATGAACTGTCGAAAACATCGAACTTTGCGTCGGGCGTTGCGTCATTGCGAAGTTCGGCGAGCGGACACCAAACCGCGCCGTTAATCGTGTCATACATCAGCGCGTGGCGATGTGAAAACGTACCGCGCCCCGAATCCTGTCCGCTCAGGCGAACATCCGTACCTTCTAAAACGAGCGAACCGAACGCGATTGCTTCGGCAAATCCCCAATCCATCGGAGTTTCGCCGCTGCCCATTTTAGCGCGGCGGGCAAGCTGTCCGACCATTTTCGGGTTGATGTGAAAAGTTTCGGGAACGAGCGATATTTTCTCCGAAACTTCGGTCAGAGTTTTATCCGAAATCGCCGTTTCCAAAACTTGCGAGCCGTCTTCGTCTTCAATCGGCGGCGCGAGTTTCACTTTTTTCGGGTTTTCTTCAGCGATTTGTTTCGCCCGTTTCAAAATTTCTTCGTATTGCGCGACGATCTTGTCGGTCATTTCCTTGAGGTCTTCTTCCGTAATGACACCGAGTCGAATCAGCTTTTCGGCGTAAAGATGCCGCACGCCCGGATGCGCTTTGACCCGCGCATACATCAGCGGCTGCGTGTAACTCGGCTCGTCGCCTTCATTGTGTCCGAGCCGCCGAAAACCGATCAAATCGAGCGCGACATCCTTGTTAAATTCCTGACGGTAATCGAGCGCGATTTTGACGACGCGGTATGCCGCCTCCGGCGAATCGCCGTTAATATGGAAAATCGGGAGCTGCGTGATTTGCGCCGCGTCGGTCGAATAAATCGAACTGCGACCGGCTTCCGGGGTCGTCGTAAAACCGATTTGATTGTTGATGACGATGTGAATCGTGCCGCCCGTGCGGTAGCCGCGCAAACTCGCCAACTGCAAAGTTTCCATAACGATGCCCTGACCCGAAAACGCCGCGTCGCCGTGCAGCAGAACGGGCAGAATACGGTCGTTGACTATTTCCCGCGATTCGTCGCCGCCTTCAAGCAGCGCATCCTGCCGCGCCCGCACCATTCCTTCGACGACCGGATCAACAAATTCGAGATGCGACGGGTTTGACGACAGCACGATTTTGACATCGTTGCCGTTTTTCGTGCGGCGTTTGCCGATAGCTCCCTGGTGATACTTAACATCGCCTTCGTCAGCCGGAAACGCCGGATGCGACGTGCCTTCAAAAACGGTGAAAATACGCTCCGCCATATCGCCTTTTTCCGCGTCGCCGACGATATTGGTCAGCACATTCAAACGTCCGCGATGCGCCATTCCCATAAAAATTTCTTCCACGCCGCGCTCCGACGCTTCTTCAATTAACTGGTCGAGCAGCGGAATGACGGTTTCCGTCCCTTCAAGCGAAAAGCGTTTTTGTCCGAGATATTTGCGGTGCAGAAACTGTTCAAATTGTTCGGCTTCGATCAGTTTTTGAAGCAGATGTTTCTGCGTTTCCGGCGCGAGCGGTTCGATGTCAACAAATTGCTGCCGCACCCGTTCGCGCACCCACGCTTTTTCATTTTTACTTTGAATATGGCGATATTCAATGCCGACTTTGCCGCAGTATGCCTTTTGCAGAATATTTAGAATCTCGCGCAGCTTCGCCGTTTCCGTGCCGTGCAGACCGCCGGTGATAAATTCGCGGTCTAAATCCCAAATCGTCAAACCGTAATTTTCCAGTTCGAGTTCCGAAGCGTGATGCGAAGCCATATTGAGCGGATCAATGTCGGCGAGCAGATGCCCGCGAATGCGGTAAGCGTTGATTAATTCCAGCACTTTTGCCTGTTTGATCGTCTGTTCGCGGTAATGGTCGCCGCCGAGCATAATCGGATTGTTATCCTCAGCCCAGCGCAGCGGCAGGTAGTTGATCGCCAAATCGCTGAAAACTTCGTCGTAAAAGTTGTGTTTACCAATTAAATATTCGTGAATCTTCGCCAGAAACAACCCGCTTTCCGCGCCCTGAATAACGCGGTGATCGTAAGTCGAAGTGAGCGTGACCGTTTTGCTGATGCCGAGCTGCGAAAGCGTCGCGGCGGTCATCGCCTGATATTCCGCCGGATATTCGATGGCACCGGTGGCGATAATCGCACTCTGCCCGGACATCAAACGCGGATTCGAAGCGACCGTCCCGAGTGTTCCCGGATTGGTCAGCGAAATGGTCGTACCTTGGAAATCGGCGATTTCGAGTTTCCCGTCGCGGGCGCGTTTGACCGTATCATTGTAAGAGGCGAGAAATTCGGCAAAATTCATCTTGTCGGAATTTTTGATACTCGGCACATACAAATTGCGCGAACCGTCTTTCTTCTCAATATCAATCGCAATGCCGAGATTAACCGATTCATTTTCGAGCCGAGCCGGTGCGCCGTTGACAAAACCGTAACTGAAATTGAGCGATGGATACTCCTTCAACGCTTTAATTATCGCCCACGCGATCAGGTGCGTGTAGGAAACCTTGCCGCGCCCCTGTACCCTGAGATTTTCGTTGATAATGCGCCGGTTTTCTTCCAAAATTTTGACCGGAACATTTCTGACGGAAGTCGCCGTCGGGACGGTTAAACTTTCCTCCATATTCTCGACGATAACTTTCGCCACGCCAATCAGTTTTTTGACTTCGACACCTTCGCCAACCTTGGTTTCCGCCTTCGTTTCTGATTTCGCAGCGGTTTGAGTCGGTTTAGTTTCCGACTTCGCTTCAACCTTCGGCGCGGAAACTTGTTCCTGTTTAGCAACAGTTTGTCCATTGTTTTGTTCGGACGGCGCGTTTCCACTCAATAAATCGCCAAAATATTTGCGCCACGATTCGTCAACCGAATTCGCATCGCTTTTATAACGATCCAACAAACCTTCGACGTAACTCGCATTCGCGCCGAAATTTTCGGCAATATATTCGGGTAAATTTGTAACTTTTTCGCTCACTTTTGTTTATAACCTCATTTTTGATAATTGCGGGTGTTAAAATTTAATTTTAACGCAGATTGTTGAATTTTTACAGTCAGTCAATTTTATCAATTTTCTGATCTTGAATTTGTAGAATTTTATTTGCAATCAAGCGGAAAATAAACCCCAGGATTAATCCTGTTAAAATCACAATTAAAAGATTCAAAATTACGCCTTCCCAAACAATGTGAGATTGATAAACTGCATTTCCTGACCTGAAAACCTGAAAAGGTCGTCCAAATCCATCATCACAATCAAAACATAATTTGTTATGTTGATTCTCAGGCTCACCGAGAAATATCAAAAGCCAGAAAAATGCACTGACAAAAAACCTATTCGGAAATATATGTCTGAGAATTTCATTATTTTATTTCAAGAAATCTTTTATGTTTCCATTTCAATCAAACTTTTTATCTCTTCAATCTTTTCCAGCGCGGCTTCTTCACCAGCTTTGATAAATTCGTCAATTTTGCTGATTTCGTCCGGTCTGAGATGCGCGAGTTTCGGGATAATGACGACATCGGCGCGGTAGTGATGCGCTTTTGAAGCGGTTCGCAACAGCATCATTGCCGATTGGAAAAAGATGCCGAGCAGGGTGCTTGGCGTTCCCCAATATGACGAACCGGAAGCCAGAACATCAACCGCGATGATAATTTCCGCGCCGAGTTTGCGAACGGCTTTGGTCGGCACATTTGCCACCACGCCACCGTCAATTAATAATTTCCCGTCGTGTTCAATTGGGGCAAACACGCCCGGAATCGCGCAGCTCGCCCGGATCGCTTCAGCGAGATCGCCTTTATCTTTCAAAATAAATTCTTTGCCTGTTTCCAAATCGCAGGCGACTGCCGCAAACGGAATTGGCAAATCCTCAAACCGGCTGAACGGGAAATGTTCCTTGATAAACGCGCCCATCGAAGCATTCGAGAGCAAACCTTTAGGCGAAAATGAAAAGCCCGACATCTTAAACCAACTGATTTTGCGCGACATTTCGATGATCGCCTCAATGCTCGCGCCGCTCGCCAATGCGCCGCCCGCAAACGAACCGGCGGAAGTTCCCGCCACAAAATCAATCGGAATGTTGTGTTCGCGCAAAACTTTTATCACTCCGAGGTGCGCGAACCCACGCGCTGCGCCGCCGGAAAGTGCCAGTCCTATTTTTTTTCTTGTCACTTTTCAAGCGTAAATCGTCCGTCGTTAATCGTCAATCACATCCGAGATGTAAATCGTCAATAATCTCAGTGTCGGTTCAAATTGGCATCAATTCGTAAAATAAAAACAAACACGAACGCTCATTCAATCTACAGTTAATGATTGACGATTGACAATCAACAATTTACGCTATAAAAAGCAGTTTTGCTTTAGATAAATATGTCTCCACAAGAAACTTTACAGTATGTTCGCCCGACGACGAGAGCCGACATTGCGGCGGGAAATCAAGTGTGTCCGGTGTGTTCGCGTGATGCGCGGGACGAATTCGTGCCGATGATCGCGCTGCCCGATGATTTGCAAAAGCTGATTCACGCCAATGCGCCCGACACACAGATTTTTGAAGCTGTCTGCGCCCGCTGCGTGCGGCTTTTTGAACGCGCCAAATTGCAGATTCTGAGCGATGCGGCGATGAACAAAGACGGTTCGTACGTGCTTTCGACACCGCTGCGGCTCGACGCGATTGAACGATTCACAGGAAGAAACATCACGATTGCGTTTCTCGATTCGGGATTTTACCCGCACGACGATTTGACTAAACCGCACAACCGGATTTTGGCTTATCAAAATATGTCGGCGAGCGACGGTGAAGTCGCTTCGCTGTTTCAAAACGATGCTTCGAGCTGGCACGGAATGATGACTTCGGTCGTCGCGGCAGGCAACGGTAATTTGTCGAACGGTTTTTATCGCGGCATCGCGCCGGAAGCAAACGTCGTGCTGGTCAAACTGGCGCGAACCGGGCGCATCACCGAACAAAACATCCAGGACGGACTCGAATGGGTTTTGGAAAACCGCACGAAATTCGGTATTAAAATCGTCAATATTTCGGCGGGCGGCGATTTTGAACAGAGTTATCTGCACGATTCGCTGTCGCAAACGGTCGAAGAATGTGTCGCCCAAGGCATCACGATTATTTGCGCGGTCGGCAACGCCGGACATTTGCCGACGCACCCAATTTTCCCCCCGGCGAGCGCACCGTCGGCAATTTCGGTCGGCGGTCTCGACGATAAAAATTCGATCAACCGCGCCAGACGCGGAATGTATCGTTCGAGCTACGGACCGACGCTCGACGGTTTTCAAAAACCGGAAATCATCGCGCCGAGCATGTGGGTTCCCGCGCCGATTTTGCCCAACACGCCGACGGCGCAGCAGATCGCGCTGCTCGAAGAACTGGACAAAGCCGACGACATCAATCTGCACCAGATTATTTTGGCGCACCCGCACACCGAACCGGAACTCGATGCCGCACTCGACCGTCCGGCTTATATGCTCCGGCAGATTATCGCGCTCAAACTCCGCAGCGAAAACGTCATCACCCGTGATTATAAATACGTTGACGGCACCTCGTTTGCCGCGCCGATTGTTTCATCGGTCGCCGCGCAAATGCTCGAAGCAAACCCGAATTTAACACCGCAGCAAATTAAGCGAATTTTGATTTCAACGGCGGAACGTCTGCCGCACTATGAAGTTGACCGGCAGGGCTGGGGCGTAATGGACCCGCGCCGCGCCGTCGAAATGGCAATCACTTTTTCTTAGTTCAAGGTTTCAGGTTTCAGGTCCAAGATTGAAATTTTGAACCCGAAATCATCCCTCCGGCGATATCGTCGGCAGCGGTTTAGGCGTTTGTCGCGGGGTTGGTATTGGCGGCGGCGGCAACGGCGGCGGTGTCGCCGCTAATGTCGGGCGCGGCGTGGCGCGGTTAATGTTGACCGGATTCGTGTTGACGTTGATTGAAGCATTTGAGTTGACCTGATTGGTATTTGAATTTTCATCCGGCGTTTGAGTCGGCGACGGCGACGGCGATGGCGATGGTTTTGGGGTCGGAGTCGGGGTCGGAGTCGAGGTCGCCGTCGGGGTTTTAGAAGCGATGTTCAGGTCTAAATTACTATTCGAATCAGTATTGAAATTTATATTTGAATTGAAATCACTGCTGCTGAATGGCGGCGTGTCAATGTTGAGGTTGGTGTTCAAGTTCGTATCAATCGAGCTGGGACTGGTGTTCACATTAATATTTTGATTTCCGTCGTTTGAATTGCTCAAAAACATAAAGACGATTCCCGCGCCCGCTAAAACTATCAGCGTTCCTAAAATAGACAAGGCGACTACTTTTGTCGTATTTGTTTGGCGCGGCAGCGGCTGTCGGCGATAAGACTCGGTGGTTTTCGTTCTGACTTGGCTTTCCTGTTTGATCTGTGTGGTCGGAATGATTAAACGCGGTGATGATGTTTCCCCCACTGCGCCGCCGGCAATGTCATCTTCAAAATCATTGGTCGGTAAAATAATCGGCTTGTTGCGGCGAATGACGGTTTCGGCTTCCAGATTATCTTCGCCGCTTTCGCTCGGCAGTTCGGCAAAATTCGGTTTGTCTTCTTCAACCAGCGGCATTCCGTCTTTTGTGCAGAAATGCAGAATTTCTTCGTCATAACGGGTTTGGCAAGTCGGGCAAAATTTCATATATTTCTTCACTAAAAGGCTTTTCTCAATGATTGTTAAATTTTCGCAGCAACATCTGATTTGGCATTCTATCACGAATTTATTGTCGCAAAATAACCGCCGCCGCCTAAAACTTTCAACTTCAGTTCAAAACAACCAAAACCATTTACAGAAGCCCGCGCGGAGTAAGGGCGCGGACACACGCCCTTACTCCGCACAGACTTCTGCAACAATCTTAATCTGTTTTGGTATAATCTGAAACTAAAATCATTTTGTGTAACGTCAGTTACTGTGCTATTTTAACCGTACAAATTTATTCAAGGGAGGAATTGATTATGCAGGGTCCGTTGAGAGGTGTTTTAGCAGGTGTCGCCGCGTGGAAATACGGCGGGGGATGTATTTCCACCATTTTAATCTTTTTGGTGGTTTTTTATCTTCTCGGTTACGTCAACTGTTAGTTTTCGATTGATAAAAAAACTGTTCCGCCAGCGAGTTGCTGGCGGAACAGTTTTTTTTATTCTAAACCTGATCGCGCCACTTCAAAACTTCTTCGCGCAACAGCGGATTTTGTTGAAAACTTCCCGTCTGCCCCTGGGCGGCGGTGGCGCGTTGAATGTGCCAATAGGTTAATCCGAGTTTGCCGACAGAGCGCAAATATTTGCGGCGAGCGGTGTATTTTCCGTCTGTTATCCCACCAATAATCCAGAATAAACTGCCGAACAACGAAGTCGCGGTGTCGAGATGTTCCTGCCGGATAAGTCCGCGAGCGACATCTATCGCCAGCATTTCCTTTAAGATTTTGTTTTGCCGGTACATCACATAAATCGTGAAACCGACAAAAATCAGGAAAAAAGGGATTTCCAAAAAGATATAACCGATGATAAATCCGCCGCCGCCGCCTAAAAACGCCATTCCGTTCCACAGCGCGTGAAGCGCGACGGCACAACCGTAACCGAGCAGCGGCAGCGCAATTTTGACCAGCGGAGTGTGCGATTCGCGCGAGATGCCGCAGCCGATGCCGGTCATTGACGTAAAGGTGACGTGGGCGAACGGCGACAGAATACCGCGCATTATCAGCAAAAGTATAATCGAACCGTCCAATAAGCCGCGCCCGTAATAAAGCACGTTTTCAACCGTTGCAAATCCGAGGGCGATGACCCCGGCAAAAATTACGCCGTCTAAAATATCGTCGAAATACCGCCGAAAAAAAACGAGAAGAATAATTAAACCTAAACCTTTTGAACCCTCTTCAAAGATCGGCGCGGCGATTACTCCGCCGACGATGCCGCCGAATATTTCCCCGATCAAAGTATTGGAGACAAACGAAAAAATGACCGAGACGAGTGCGCCCCATCCGAATGCCAGAGCCAATAACCAGAGCGGTTCGGGATCATAACGGTCAAGCCAAATCAGCGGCAGAATGTAAAATACGGCGGGAACGAAAGCGATCACGGCGGCGATGACGGCGGCAACCGGTCCGATGCTGAGAAACATTATTCCGATGACGATCAGCGAAAGAAACACCGCCGCAAAAATTGCAATCCCGGTGCCTATATACTTGCCGGTTTTATTCGGCTGCTCCTCCAAATGACTGACTCCGAAACCTGAAATGGAGTTTCGCAAACTGACCGGTTGGTTCGGCAAAATTTGTGTTGCCTGCGAAATTTGGGAAGCGGACGGCGGTATTCCCTGTTTCAAAACGGTCGGCTGGCTGGGGTCGGATTGATTTTGAATGAATACTTTTGCTTCGACACCGTTTTTGCCGAACTGAACGACATCTTTGTTATTGAGCTTAACCTTTTGAATTGCCTGTCCGTTAAGCAGCGTCCCGTTGGTGCTTTTATTGTCAATCAGATAAAAGCCGTCGGGCTGCGCCTCAATAAAAGCGTGCTGCGACGACGCGATTCTCTCCTGATACGGGTCAAATCTGACCGCGCAGTTTTCACTTCGCCCGATAGTCAAAAATCCATTCGTCAGTTCAAATTGACGACCGCCGAGCGAACCGCTTTCGATATTCAGCAAAAGTCTCATAACGCAAGATTCCAGATTCCAAATTCCAGATTCCAAATTAGAACTAAAACTAAAAACTCCGCTCCGGCTGCCTGCTTTTGTTAGGACTGAATTGATGTCGGCGACGGCACATCGCCGGTTTGACCGAAGACGCGGCTGACAAATGCGCCGTTTGAGCTGTCCAGCCGATACCAGACATTATTTTCGGGACGGTAAACGGCGATGTCCGATTTGCCGTCGCCGTCGTAATCAGCCGGAACGGGAATGTCTGTCGCATTGCCGAATTTATAAACACTCAAGGAATTATTTCTGGAATTGAGCAGATACCAATTGCCTTCGGACGGACGGTAAACAGCGAAGTCGAATTTGCCGTCGCCGTCAAAATCACCCGCCAGCGGTTTATCCGTGCCTAAGCCGAATTGTTGATAAACAGGTATCGAAGAAGAACTCGGCAAAACGTGCCAGACCCCGTTCGACGGGCGGAAAGCAACCAAGTCTGATTTGTTGTCGCCGTCGTAATCGCCGGTGAAAACACGGTCGCCGGCGGCTCCCCACTGATAGGCTTTGAAACCCAATGTGCTTTGCAAAATATACCAGGTGCCGTTCGAAGGTCGCCAAACGGCGATGTCGGTTTTACCGTCGGCATCATAATCGGCTGCCATTGGAAGATCGTCACCGGCACCGAACTGCTGCGCTTTGAAACCGCTTGCACTCCCGAAAATATACCAGGTGCCGTTTGAAGGTCGCCAGACGGCAAAATCTGATTTACCGTCGCCGTCGTAATCACCGGCAACAATTTTGTCACCCGCTGTCCCGAACTGTTTGCTGTTCGCGGCGTTGTTCGAACTGTTTTCGGTGCGCCACAAACCTTCGTTCGGCGCGTAAATCGAAAAATCCGTTTTGCCGTCACCATCGAAATCCGAAACCTGATTTTTCGGCGGCGCAGTTACTTTACTCGTATCAACGATGAACAACCCGTTCGCCAAATCGCCGATCAAAACTTTGTCACGCCCCAAAAACGGGTAAACAGCCCACGCGCCTTCATAATTAGTCGGGAAATCACCGCTCAAATTGTCCGTCAAACCACACACCAAATCCCACGGCTCGTCGCTCAACTGATTTGCTTTTTTGGTTCGGACGAATGCCTGTTGATAAGTGTCATATTGCCCGACCCGTTTCGGATTAACCGGATCGGAAATATCGAAAATCTGCAAACCCGCCTGATACCACGCGACATACAAAAAATTGCCCATCACCACCGGATTATGCGGCGTAACGGCGTTGATTCCCAAATTACCCATCGTAATTCGATTGACGAGCAGCGGCTGCGCCGGGTCGTGAATATCGTAAACGCGGACATCGCCGGTGCCGTCGTTCGTTTCGCGGCAGCTGTAAAGATAATTTCCGTCCTCGCTCGTCCAACTGCTGTGCATATTATTGCCCGCCGTCGGGCTGCCCGCATCTTCAATAAACCCCAACAGCGTCGGGGCTTTGACGGCAATATCGGTGATGTCGTAGATTTCGGTTCTGCCGCGCGTAGACATATTTCCCCAGCCGGAAGTGAAAAGACGATTGCCGCGAATGTGCATCGCGTGAACCCAGTTGATTTCGGTCGGATTGATGTCGCGGATGAAAACCGGATTGGCGGGATCGCTGATGTTGATAACTTTAATAATTTTGTTGGAGAAACCGTTAAAGTTTTCGATCAGCAAATTGCCCTCGATGAGCATTTCGTGAATGGAATTATGCCCGTTGCCGTGTTCCCCGTTGACGATTCCGAGAAGCTGCGGTTTTGCCGGGTCGGACAAGTCAACGATGTGAACGCCGCCGCCGTTGCCGCTGCCAAAATATCCGCGTTTCCCGACGACAATCGCTTCCAGAAACCGCTGATTATTGCCCGGATTATACCAGGCTAATAATTTCGGCTGGTCGGGATTTGAAATATCGTAAATAAAAGCACCGCGACAAGTGTAGCTTCCCTGCACGGCGATATTTCCGTCGGCGTAAATGTCGGCAAATTTTGAACCGTAAGATGAAAACCCGTCGCAGGGCGGATTAATCTGTCCGCGCAGCCGCACTTTTTGCGCCGCCGTGTTACTGCTGAAACTCAGCAGAACGGTCAGAAAAAAGATTAAAGAAAGTACATACTTTATTTGAACAGAGGTTCGATACGACATAATTCTCTCCCGATTCCAATACAAATAATTTGAGGCGGAGTTGTATTTTTACTTATTTTCATCTAAAAAACAAGCGTAAACATAGTAGATTAATTGTTTAAGGAAATTTTACGAAGCCGCTTTTGAAGAAGCATCGCGCATCACCAGATCAAATGTTCCGGGCGCAACTTTGCTAAACCGGCGGTTGCGATTCAGCGATACGGCAATTGAAATGGTTGGGTTATTTCCCTTGAATTCAAAGCCGCCTTCGACGAGCAGATTGTAAAGATCGTTGACGTGCAGCGCGGAATTTGATTCACGCAGCAACAGTGTGCAAGCCTGCGTGATGGTGCGGTCGAAGAAACGGCGGCTGACCGTTTCCACTTCCGGGTTGATTGACGGAATGTTGCGTTGATCTTTATTCAAATAGGCGACCGAATTAGTTCGGTAATTCGGCGGCGGCTGATCAATATCATTCGGTTTCTGATAGCGGCGCGGCGGCATTGGATAATCGCCTTCAAAACGGGGTCTTCGCGGATAATCGTCTTCATCTCCATAGCGAGATTTTTTCCGGTAAATTTCTTCATCCTCGTCGTAACGAGATTTTTTTTGATAATCGTTTTCTTCGTGCAGTTTTTTGTGCGCCTTCCAAGATTTGCTGCCGCTTCTCATCGTCGGAATCAAACTGTGAAGAGCTTCTTCGGTTTTTTCCGCGCTGTTTTGAAGTGCGCTGATCTCGATTTTCAAATCTTCGGCTTCGTCCTGAATTTTTCGAAGACGTTCCTGTAAACGCAGTTCGGCTGCCTGAAATTGCCGCAAACTCTGTTCGAGCGTTGAAATTAGATTTTCTTCATTCACCATAATTTACCTGCTAAAATCTTTAACTTTATCTTCTTCCGACCGGCTCGACTTTGAACCATCCAAGGCTTCTTGAGTTTTCAACTTTTTACTGTGACAGCCGGCAGTTTTCTGCGACAAGTCATTTGTTACGCTCAATCATATAACCCGGAATTTCCTCCAGTGCTAAACGATACTCTGTTTTTGGCAATAATTCAAGATTTTTTATTGCGAGAGAGGCAAATTCGTAAGCTCTTTTTCGCGTTTTTTCGATCAATCCGTTGTTTTCCAGATACTCGAGCAACATCGCGCGCGGCACATTCTCATAACTTCCGTCGTGCATTATTTTTTCCAACTTCTTTTTCACTTCCGGCTTTTTTTCGACCAGCAAAATCAGCGGCAGCGTCAGTTTTCCTTCGAGCAAATCCGCGCCCGATGCTTTGCCCAAAACATCTTCGTCAGCCGTAAAATCAAGCACGTCGTCGGCGAGTTGGAATGCCGTGCCGAGATTCATTCCGTAATCTCTCAAAGCATTTTGTTCCTGTTTTGAAGTATTTCCCGTAATCGCGCCGATCTCGCAGCAAGCTGAAAAAAGATACGCGGTTTTGCGCTGTAAAATATCGAAATATTCAGTTTCGGAAATATCACTGCGTCCGAGCGTGGTTAGTTGAATCAATTCGCCTTCCGTCATTTTGCGCGTCAGACGGGTTAAAATATCGAGAATCTCCAAACTGCGCTCTTGCAGCGACGTTTCAAACGCCGACATATACAGCCAATCGCCCATCAAAACCGCCGATTGATTGCCGAACCGCGCATTGACCGAAATGCGGTTGCGGCGCGTTTCGGCATTGTCAATAATGTCGTCGTGAACCAGCGTCGCCGTGTGCAGCATTTCCATCACCGTCGCCAACCGCACGACATTTTCCGCCGCGCCTTTTCCGCCGACCGCGTAATTTGACAGCAACAGAAGTGCCGGACGCACCCGCTTGCCGCCCGAAGCCCGCAGGTAATCGCCCAAATAATTAATCACCTGAATATTCGACCCCGCCTGCCGCTGAAATTCCGCTTCGACCAGCATCATCTCATCCCTTATCAAGCTGAAAATCTTTTTCGCCGCGATGTTCGGGTTTAATTTTTCTTTAATTGGCGCGAATGTCTGCATTTATCTTGATTTTTCTAAAAATTCTTCTACCGTAATTTCACAACCTTTCAAAATTTATAAAACAAACCGATGCCGATGGTTTCCTTGCCGTAACCGAAACAACAGTTGCGTGTCCGTCAAGATGCTTCATAAAATAATGACTGTTTTCTGTTCTGAGAACCTCAAAGCCGAATTTTTTGAGCATTTTGATAAGTTTTCGCCCGTCAAAACTTGGCAGATTGCTCATATTTCAATCGTCATTGGCTGAATTCCGACGAAGCGCGGTGTTTTCACATTCAGTTCCTCGACAAACATAAAATTATCGAATATCTTTTCACATCAGAAACTTTAATTGCTGCGATAATTATCAAACTGCATATCAATTCCGAAATCCTTCCCTTTGAGTGCAGCAATGGTTTCCTGCAAAACGTCACGGTCTTTGCCGGAAACGCGGACACTTTCGCCCTGAATCGAAGGCTGCACTTTTATTTTCGCGTCTTTGATAAATTTGACGATCTCTTTCGCCTTATCGGTTGGAATGCCCTGCTGAATTTTGGCGACCTGCCGCACCGTGCCGCCTGCCGACGGTTCGATTTTTTCGTAATTCAAAGCCTTGAGCGGAATGCCGCGCTTAACCAGTTTGCTTTGCAGAATGTCGTTCATATTGCGAAGTTTGGTTTCGTCTTCCGCCGATAAAATCAAATCTTTATCGTGTACATCAACCAGTGCTTTGCTTCCCTTAAAGTCAAACCGCTGACTGATTTCCTTGCGCGTTTGATTAATCGCGTTGTCTAATTCCGCGTAGTCAATTTTCGATACGATGTCGAATGAATTTTCTTTTGCCATAATGTTTTTTATTGTAAAGGGTAATCGGTAATTGGTAAATCCGGTAGGTTGAATATAAATTTCGCCGGGAAAATTAAAGTTTTATTGCAGTTTGAAGAAATCCAGAAAATTTCGGGTCGTTTGGTTCGCCAGTTTTTCAAGTTCGATCCCGTAAAAATCAGCCAGAAACTGCGCCGTGTGGACGACAAAAGCCGGTTCGTTGCGCTTGCCGCGATTCGGCACCGGCGCGAGAAACGGGCAATCCGTTTCAATTAAAAGTTTTTCTATTGGCACGATTCGCGCCGCATCGCGCAAATTTTCCGCTTTCTTGAATGTCACGTTCCCGGCGAACGAAATCAAAAAACCGATTTTAATCAAGTCTTGCGCCATCTGTGCCGTGCCGCCGAAACAGTGCATAATCCCGCCGCGAAAATCTTTACGCGAACATTCTTCCGTCAAAATCTCGACCGTTTCGTCATCCGCATCGCGCGAATGAATAATAATCGGTAAATCCAAACTTTGCGCCGTTCTGATTTGCCTGATAAAAACTTCGCGCTGAATTTCGTGCGGCGAATGATCGTAAAAATAATCAAGCCCGATTTCGCCCCACGCGATCACTTTTTCGCTTTTCGTCAACTCAATTAGCTTATTTTCCGCCGCGTCATCATAAAATTTCGCGTCGTGCGGATGAACGCCGACCGATGCGAAAACATTCGCATATTTTTCGGCACATTTGACAGCGCGTTCGATTTCCCCGTCGTGCGGATTTCCCGTCCCGACCGTGAGCATCATCTTCACGCCCGCTTCATTGGCGTGCCTGACAACTTCATCGCGGTCAGCATCAAATTGCTCGCCGTCAATATGACAATGTGAATCTACGAAAATCATTTTGTATCAAACTTTAGACTATCAAGTATTCTCTCCAAAGATTTCAAACTTTCTTCGTTACGATAACTAAGGACGAGGCTAATCGAATAGCCTTTGCGGGTTACAACCAAAATCTTCTGATTAATTTTTTGATTATTTGCAGCATTTTCCAAAGTAAAAGTTGAAAGTTTCGTGCCGTTTAGCTTAATTTCCTGAACGTCTTTGGAAATTTTAAAGTTAGAATTAGTCAGGAAAAAATTCTTTGTCGCAACCGCGATCATTTCGGAAGTTATTTGTGAACCAGGCTGTTTCAGAACTCCGATTATGAGATTTGCCCCGAGAAGAGTTTCATCTTTCTCCTGAGTAAGCGCAAATATAACAACTTCTTTGTGAGCGGCGGATTCAAACGCTTTATTAATTTTTTCCTTTTCAGTTTTCAACATTTCGAGTCCGGCATTTCTGCTCGCGTCAACTTCCGTGTCGTTTAAGCGATGCCAATCCTTCGGAAAATCGAAAGAAAAATTGAAAAAATTGTTTGTATAGTTCGTTTCATCCGCTACGCCTAAAAAATCCGTCGGAGCAATTACAGAAAGGTTTTCTGGAACTTTAAGTGATTTGAATGAAGCGAAAAAGCGCTCGGTTTCGTTTCTAAAACCGGCGACTTTATCTTTGTAATAGTTGTTTAGAATATGCCAATTAGTAACATCGCTTTTGATCTCGTAAATTCTTTTGCCGACAATCAGGATTCTTATTTTTTGAAATTGATAATCCTGAAGAACATCAAATTCCTTGCCTGATATTTCGCCAACTTTAATGTCTTTTTCAGTCTCGATCTTTGCCTTCGGAAGTTTTAGCAGATTAGCTTTGACGATTTCATAAATCTTATCCGCATCGCTGAGTTCATAATTATAATCAATCGTATTAACTATTGAAGTTGAACCTTCTTGATAGACTCGATAGTTTGTAATCTTTCCGTTCGGTATTTCCTGTTCGGTCATTTTGGGAACG
Organism: Pyrinomonadales bacterium; assembly: GCA_038235165.1. Taxonomy (GTDB): domain Bacteria; phylum Acidobacteriota; class Blastocatellia; order Pyrinomonadales; family Pyrinomonadaceae. The sequence continues at coordinate 38,146 of JBBSUG010000004.1, read as the reverse complement.
CCGGGAAAGACGATTTGAAAGGTCTTATCTTCAGAAACGAACTCCTTCAATTCGTTCTTTTCGGGAACTTTGTAAATCAGAGGCTTCGGCGGACGCGGAGGCGATTGAGCCGAAACTGCCACAATGCCGACGCTCAAAACAAAAATCAAACTCAACAAATATTTCATAATTATTTCAATCGCGCCCCAATATCCACGTTTTCGATAAACGCCGCCAACGCCGGTTTTTCGCCCGTGCCGTCCTCCAAGCTCGCGGCGCAGATCATTCCCTGCGATTCGAGTCCGCGCATGTTTCTGGGTTTTAAGTTTGCCACGACGACGACTTTGCGACCGACTAATGTTTCGGGTTCGTAGAATTCGGCGAGTCCAGCGAGAATTTGACGCGGTTTACCTTCGCCGAGATCAATTTCAAATCGCAGAAGTTTGTCGGCTTTCGGAATGCGTTCGGCGACTTTGATTTCGCCGACTTTCAATTCGACTTTCAGGAAATCGTCAATCGTGATGAAGTCGTCTTCGGCGGCTTGCGCCTCGTCATTTGTTGTTTGTCCTGCGCTTTTGGCGACTTCCGACGGCGCAAGTTTGTTATCATTGGCAACCGCTTCCGGCGCGACCGATGAAGTTTCGGTTATTTCGGAATTTGCTTTTTTTTCTTCATTTTCCATTTTTTCGTTTATTTCACTCATAACTTTATTTTTATCAATGCGCGGAAAAACGCCTTCGGTAACACCGATTTTCGTTCCCGCTTTTAGTTCTCCGTATTTTAAATTTTCAGGATTTATTTTTGAAGGGTCGTCCGTTAAACCGATTTGCGCGTAGATTTTCGCCGCTGATTCCGGCATTACCGGATACAGCAGAACGGACAGCCAGCGCAGCGTTTCGACCGCACGATACAGCACGGCATTTAATATCTCATCGTTTTTTTCATCTTTGACGAGTTCCCAGGGTTTCGCGTCGGAAATCATTTTGTCAATCCGCGCGATGACAGACCAAACTGTTTCGAGCGCGTTTGAAAACTCATAATTGTCAAATTTTCTGATGAATTCATCCCGCGCATTTTCCAGAATCGAAACCAATTCCTGTTCATCTGCATTAATTCCGGCGCGTTTTGCTAACAGATAATTCGATTCGGCAATTTTCCCGCTCGGAATCTGCCCGCCGCGATATTTCGTAATCATCGAAAGCGTTCGGCTGGAAAGATTGCCCAAACCGCTCGCCAAATCAGCGTTGGCGCGGTCAATCAAATTTTCGTAACCGAATTTCCCGTCCTGCCCGAAAACCATTTCGCGCAACACGAAATAACGAATCGAATCGGTTTGAAAATATTTTTTGAGCGTTTCGAGTTCAATCGTATTGCCCAGAGTTTTCCCCATCTTGCGCCCGTCCGCGTCGAGCCACATTCCGTGCGCGAAAACCGTTTTCGGCAATTCCAAATTCGCTGCCTTCAAAAACGAAAACCAGTAAACCGTGTGAAATCGCAAAATATCTTTGCCGACGAGATGCGCCGCGTTACGCCAATACTTTTCGTAACCGACGTTTTTCCGCTCGTCATTCCCGTAACCGATTGCCGTAATGTAATTTGAAAGCGCGTCAAGCCAAACATACATCACGTGATTCGCATCGCCGGGAACGGGAATTCCCCACGAAACCGATTTTTTTTCACGCGAAATTGAAAGGTTTTGCAAACCGCTTTTGATAAACGAAACGACTTCGTTTTTTCTCGCTTCGGGACGAATTAAATTCGGATTCGCTCCAATCTGTTCGAGCAAAAATTCGTCGTAATCCGACAGACGAAAAAAATAACTTTCTTCTTTGACCAGATCAAGTGTTTTTTCGTGAATCAAACAGCGCGGCACATTTTCGCCATCGCGCAATTCATATTCGGTTTCCGTCTTAAACTCGGCGCAATTCGGACAAAACCACGCTTCGTAAAAATCTTTATAAATCGTCGAATTCCCTTTCGGCGTTTGATTTTTGGCAATTTCGCGCCACAAATGCTGCACAGCTTCGTAGTGAAAAGGTTCGGTCGTCCGCATAAAAACGTCGTAATCGGTCAGACCGAATTCAGCGAACATTTTTTTATACTGCTCCGAAACGAAATCAACCTGCGCTTTCGGCGAAATGCCTTTCGCTTCGGCGACGCGCTGAATATTGACACCGTGTTCGTCCGTTCCAGTCAAAAAATAAACGTCGAAACCACGCTGTTTTTTGTGTTTCGCTAACACATCGGCAACCGTCGTCGTGTAAAAATGACCGAGATGCGGCAAACTGTTCGCGTAATAAATCGGCGTGGTGATGTAAAAAGTTTTTCCAGTTTTTTCCATTAAAATAATTTTGTAAATCCTTCCTGATTAAAATGCGCGTCGTTCGTCAAAATCGCGCCGACGCTGAAATCGCGCATCGCGTTCATCGAAATACAGTCGGTCAAACTGTAACCTTTGTCGAGACGAGGTTTATAAAGTTCTAATGCTTTGAGAAAGTCTTCGTGACGGTGATGCAGAACGAGAGTTTCATCGTCCTGCAAAATTTCTTCGACAGCAACCGCGATTTTGTTTTTGATGTCGGCGCGGAACTCGCTGAAATAATTCAAAACCTCAATTAAAACACTTTCGGTCGTCACAATTTCACCAAGTCCTATTTTAAAGCTGGCTTCGAGAGCGGCTTCGCGCCATTGATCTTCGTGCCATAGATACGCCAACCAATAACTTGTATCGGCAAAAACTTGTTTCATTTGTATTCCCGTTTTGGCGCACCATAAAGGTAATGATCGTGATTGAGCGAACCGTCAGTTGGATAACCTTCGTAAGCATCCGGCGGAAGCTCACTCATTATTGCATCGAGTTTCTCCAAAAGTTTGCGCTTTTTCGGCTTTTTTTACTCTCCGAATTGTTCGTAGTTTCAGCATTTTCATTTTCGCCGATTTGCTTAGCATATTCCAAAACTTCGCGCTGTTTCGCTTCCGGCAAAACGCGAATCGTTTCGATAACTTGTTGTTCAATTGTCTGATTCATCATAAAAACTTCTCCTTCACCAAATTTATTTACAGATCGTTTAAACTCGTGATTTTCCCTTTATATTTCGCAAAATTCGGGTCTTCCGTGACAATCGTCAGATTTTCGACATCGGCTTGCGAAATCAAAAGCCGGTCGAACGGGTCTTTATGAATCGGCGGCAGATTGTGAACGCGCAGCGTGTATTGCAATTCAATCGGCAACAGTCGAAATCCGGCGCGGCGCACGCGGTCGGGAAACCAAATTTCCGGCGCGGCGGGAATTCTCAGTTTGCCGACTCCGTATTTAATCGAAATTCCCCACGCCGTCGCAAATGACACGAAAATTTCGTTGGTAAACATATCGTTGAGAAAATCTCTGGCGTTTTGCCGGAGACGAACACATTCCATAAACCACAGAAAAACGTGCGTATCAATCAAAACTTTCATCATTTTCTCCGTAAAAAGCCGCTAAAATGTCTTCCGGCAATTCATCAAAATTGTCGGCAATCCACATATTTCCGGCATCCATTCAGAAACAATTTTCTTTTTCTTCGCGCACCGGAACGAGCCGCACGAGCGGTTTTCCGGCTTTTGCAACCACGACTTCTTCGCCGTTTAACGCCTTTTCGATGAGTTTGCTCAAATTAGTTTCTGCTTCGTGAACATCCGCCTGTGTCATTTTTTATCACCTTTGAAAGTGATTATCACATAGTTTAGCTAACTCAACCAAAATTAAAAGGCAAAGTAAGAAGCACAAATTACGCTTCTCACTTTTGCCTTTTACCTTTTTACTTTTATCTTATTTCCGATTCGGCTGCGCTTTGGCGAATTCGTCGGTCTTTTTGTAAGCAGGCATTTTCTTCTGATTGGAAACCTGCATTCCGATTGCCAGCGAAACTTCTAAGTTCTGCACCAAACCGTCGTAACGCCAGTTTTCGTCGAAATTGTCGGACGGCTGATGATAATGCAGCGCATTGTATTCTTCAAATCTTTTCTGCGCGGCGGCTTTATCTTGTCCGACGTAATCCGTGCCGCTTTCGACGTTCAAAGACGGCACACCGACTTTGGCGAACGGAAAATGGTCGCTTCTGAAAAAGAAACCCTGGTCGGAATGTTCGTCGGGCGCGAAAGTCATTCCGCGTTCCTTTAAAACGGTATTGATAATCGAATCAAGCGACGAGCGTTCCGCGCCCAACGCGCCGTAATCCGTCGTTAAACCGTAAAAATTCGCGCCGTCGTGATTGATATTAGCGGCGGTCTTGTCGAGCGGGAAAATCGGATATTTTGAATACCAATCCGCGCCGAGCAAACCTTGTTCTTCCGCTGTCGGAAAAAAGAAAACCTGCGAGCGTCTCGGCTGCTCATTTTTCGGCAGTTTCGTAATCGCGGTCGCAATCGCCAGAATCGAAGCGCAGCCCGAAGCATTATCAAGTGCGCCGTTGTAAATTTTATCGCCGTTGGCATCCGCTTCGCCGACTCCGAGATGATCCCAATGCGCCGAATAAACGACGTATTCGTTTTTCAACTTTTTGTCCTTTCCTTCCCAAATGCCGATGACATTGTTTGAGTTAACAATTTTCGTTTCACTTTTTACGTCGAGTTTGGCTTTCACGCCTAAATTCACCGGTTGAAAATCACGCGATTTGGCTTTTTCGCGCAGATCGTCGAGATTTTTCCCCGCCTGTGCAAAGATTTTTTTGGCAGTATCTTCGGTCATCCACGAACGAAACTGCAAAAACGGCGTTTTATCGTCAGGCGTTCGCGCCACATCAAAACGCCAATTGCCGTTTGACGTGCGAACGACGTTCCAGCCGTAACCGGCGGATTCGGTCGTGTGAATCAAAATCACGCCCGCTGCGCCCATTCGCGCTGCCTGTTCAAATTTATATGTCCAACGACCGTAATACGTTAACCCTTTGCCGCCGAACAAATTCGGCTCGCTCGCCGTCGCGGGCGGATCGTTGACCAAAATCACGAGAATTTTCCCGCGATAATCCGCCGCGTTTCCTTTGAAGTCGTTCCATTTCTGCTCCGGCGCGTCAATGCCGTAACCGACGAAAACCAAATCCGCGTCGAGTTTCACATTCGCCGTCTGCGCTCCAGTCGAACCGACGTAATCGTCGCCGAATTTATACGATTGATCGCCGACCTGCAAAACGGTATTCGGATTAGATTTGACGGCGAACAGCGAAACCGGCTGAAAATACGAGCCGTTGTTTGCTGGTTTGACACCAATCCGCTTTAATTCGTCAGCGAGATACTGCGCTGCCGCCTCGCCCGATTTTGTTCCCGGCGCACGACCTTCAAATTTGTCGTCGGAAATATATTTGATGTCCGACTTGATTTTTGCCTCGTCAAATAAATTTGTATATTTGCCTTTTGTCTGTCCGAAACTTGTCAAGCAAACTGTTGAAATTAAGACACTTAATAAAAATAGTTGTTTCATATTTTTGTAATTTAATTTTAAGACTCTGGAAAATTCTCGTCGTAAACGATTTCCGCGTTTCGCAAATCGTCAATCAACGTCGCCGCTTCTTCCGCGTGTTCGGCAAAAACTCTAATTTTAATGCCGCCGACGGCAGGCGCAAGCAGGTTAAAAATGCCGACGATATTATCATCTTCGAGATAAACTTCAAACCCTTTTGCCGCCAGCTGATTCCGCAAAAATTCAGCCTCAAACAAATCGTAAGTCGTCGCCACTGTTTCTAATTCAAAACTCATAAATTTTAACCTTTTATCAAACTCATCGCTTCGGCGCGGGTTCGCGCATCGGTGCGAAAACCGCCGAGAACACTCGACGTGATGGTTTTCGCGCCCGGTTTTTTCACGCCGCGCAATGTCATACAAGTATGCTCGGCTTCCATCACGACCATCACGCCGCGCGGCTCGAGTTCTTCGTAAAGCGTCTGCGCGATTTGCTGCGTCAGACGTTCCTGCACCTGCAAACGATGCGAAAAAATCTCAGCGATTCGCGCCAGTTTCGACAGACCGACGATGCGCCCGTTTTTTGGAATATAGGCGATGTGAACCTTGCCGACAAACGGCGCGAGATGATGTTCGCAGACCGACGCGATGGAAATATCTTTCACAATCACCATTTCGTCGTGCGAATCTCCCGGCAAAGGGACGATGTGTTCCGCCGCATTTTCCCACATTCCGCTCGTCAGTTCGGCGTAGAAATCCGCCACTCGTTCGGGCGTTTTCTGCAATCCTTCACGGTCTGGATTTTCACCCATTCCTTCGAGCATCAAACGCACACCCGCCGCGATTTTTTCTAAATCTACGTTATTTTTCTTGTCTTCCATTAAAATTTATATTGCTGCACCTAAATCAATCACTAATTTTTTATTCTTACCGCGTTTGTGAGAGATTTGAATTAAAATTATGTTCAGGTCCGAAACCGCCGTTATTATAAAAACCCATCTTTAACAGATAAAACCCGTCCTTTAATCCTTCAATCTCAAATTTACCTTTTTCATCACTCTCACAAACCCTTATTTTATTATCATCAGAAATTATTTGAACAACTTCTTTATAATCAACATTTTTATTTCTATTGAATTGATTCTTGTAAATCTCAATTGTCACATATGTTGGCGAACCATCTGGGAAAGTTGCATTTCCTATAACATTCTTTAGTTTTCCTTCACTTCTCAAAAAGAAAGTTGACCCGCCTCCAACTTCTTTGGAAGTTTCCCTACAAGAAATTTTCTCTTGACCGTAATTTTGGATTGTAAAAAGAAAAATTAAGCAAAGAAATAGTAATAGATTTTGAATTTTTAATTGTTTCATATCGAACAAGAAAATCTGAATCACAACCAAAAACATTTTTTATTTCCGGTCACCGAATTTGTTTTAATACGATTTTTTCAATTTCTCGCAAAGATAAACTTGATTTTAACGCAATTTCACGAATTTGTTCATATTCCGGTTTCGCATCGACAATTTTCCCGTCGTATTTCGCAATTTTAACGTCAACCGCGCCGAATTCCGTTTCGACTTGAACTATTTCGCGCGGCAGACAAGTGCGTTCGACTTCTTTGAGGCGAACGCCGAGCGTCGAGGTTTCAGTGTAAAGCAATTCAGTCAAAATCTCTCTTTTTGATGGTTCGCACAAAATCGAAACAAGCGTCGCCGGACGATTTTTTTTCATCTGGATCGGCGTAAACCAACAATCCAACGCGCCAATTTCAAAGGCGCGTTCCATCACAAAACCGAGAATTTGCGGTGATAAATCATCAATGTTTGTTTCAATCTGAATAAGTTTTTGGTTTTCAGAACTTGGAATTTGGAATTTGGAACTTGGAGATTGGCTTCCAATCATCAAACGCAAAACATTCGGGAAATCTTCGTATTGACGAGTTCCCGCGCCGTAAGCGGTTTTTTCGATTTTCATTTCGGGAATGCTGCCGAAATCTTCGCAAACGGTTGCAATAATCGCCGCGCCGGTCGGCGTGATAAGTTCACCTTCGATTTCGGTCGAATAGATTGCAAAACCTCGTAGAAGTTCAGCGACGGCGGGCGGCGGAACGGGAAATTTGCCGTGCGCCATCTGTGCGAATCCAGAGCCGACGTGAATTTTTGAACAGACAAATCGCTCAATTCCCAGCATTTCAAAACCGATGCACGCGCCGACGACATCAACAATCGCGTCCATCGCGCCGACTTCGTGAAAATGAACTTTTTCAACGGCAATCCCGTGAATTTTCGCTTCGGCTTTCGCCAAATTCGTAAAAATTTCAATGGCGCGTTTTTTTACTTTTTCATTGAGCCGCGAATCATTGATAATTTTCTCAATCGTCGAAAGATGCCGGTGCGCGTGTTCGTGCGGAACTTTCACGTCGGCGTGAATCGCGGAAATTCCCGATTTATCTTTCGTCGTGAATTCAATCGAAAAATGAGCGATGTCGAGCAGTTTAATACTCTCGATAAGTTCGTTTTCATCAACGCCGAGCGCGACTAATGCGCCCAAAATCATATTGCCGCTCGCGCCGGCGAAACAGTCGAAATATAAAGTTTTCATAAATTTAAAAGTCTAGTTTTCAAACGGCGAAACGTCAAAGCATCAGTTTAGTTCTTTAGCGAAGTTTGCGTTATACTTTCATTTTTTATTTATTTTGTTTTATCTATTTTGAGGAAATAACTCGTGAATTTATCTGACATCCAACAAACTTTACGCGAAAAAGTAATCGCCGCCGCTAAAACGGAATTTAATATCGAACTGGAACAAATCGCCGCCGAAGTTCCGCCGAAAACCGAACTCGGCGATTTGGCGTTTCCCGCTGCGTTTGAACTCGCCAAACAATATAAGTTGCAAACCGGTGAGAAAAAAAATCCGCGTGAAATTGCCGAAATGTTGAAGGCAAATCTGGAAAAAGAAAGTTTCGTCGAGCGCGTCGAAGTCGCGGGCGCGGGTTATTTGAATGTTTTTTACAACCGCGCCGATTTTCTCCAAAACGCGCAGACGGCGGAAATTCTGCCGAAATTAAACGCCGAAAAAGACGAAAACGCGCCGAAGCGAATGGTCGAGCATACTTCGGTCAATCCGAATAAAGCGGCGCACATCGGTCACGTTCGCAATTCGGTTCTGGGCGACACGTTTGTGCGGATTTTACAAGCGAACGGCGATAAAACCGAGGTTCAGAATTACATTGACAACACCGGCGTTCAGGTCGCCGATGTCGTCGTCGGGTTTATTTACCTCGAAAAAATGTCGCTCAACGACATCAAACAGCTTGATTTGCGTCTTCAGGAAGCGGGCAAAACTTTCGATTATTACTGTTGGGATTTATACGCGAAAGTCGGTCAGGAATATCAGACGGACGAAGAGTTGAAATCGAAACGCGCCGAAATTTTGCACCAAATCGAAGCGGGCGACAACGAAACGGCGGAACTTGCCGATTATGTGGCGACGCGCAATGTCGAATGTATTTTGAACACGATGGAACGGCTCGACATTCGTTACGATTTGCTGCCGCGCGAGTCAGAAATTCTGCATCTGCATTTTTGGACGAAGGCGTTTGAAATAATGAAAAAACTCGGCGTGATTCGCCTCGAAACCGAGGGCAAAAACGCTGATTGCTGGGTGATGCCGACCGATTCGCACACGGGAAACGACGAACACGATGCCGACAAAATTCTCGTCCGTTCAAACGGCACAGTCACTTACACGGGTAAGGACATCGCTTATCAATTGTGGAAATTGGGCGAACTCGGACTGGATTTTAATTACAAACTTTTTCAAACTTACTATGACGGCAAAGAAGTTTGGACGACGACCGCCGAAGCGAATGATAACGCGCCGGTGACAAATTTCGGCGGCGGCGAAACGGTTTACAACGTGATAGATTCGCGCCAATCTTATCCGCAGGAAGTCGTCAAAAAAGGCGTGTCGCTGATTTCGCCCGAAAAAGGCGAACGCGCCAGCGTCCATCTCAGTTATGAAATGGTTGCACTTAGTCCGGCAGCGGCGCAAGAATTGGGGTTTGTGATTTCCGACGAAGACAAGCAAAAATCGTTTATCGAAATGAGCGGACGCAAAGGTTTGGGTGTCAAAGCCGACGATTTGCTTGATCGCCTCGAAGCCGACGCGCTCGCCGAAGTCGAGAAACGTCATTCCGATTTGTCCGAAGCCAAAAAAAAATCAACCGCGCACATCATCGCCATCGGCGCACTGCGCTATTTTTTATTGAAGTTCACGCGCAACACGGTCATCGTTTTCGACTTCAAAGAAGCTCTTTCGTTTGAAGGCGAAACCGGCTGTTTCTGCCAGTATTCCGCCGTTCGCGCCAATTCGATTTTCCGTAAATTGGACGAGAACGCGCTGGAAAATTCCAAATTACAGGTTTCAAGTTCCAAATCGGAAGTCGCCGAAATCTTGAAAAGTGAAAATGAAATTTGGGCTTTGATTACTCTTGCCTCGCGGCTTGAAGAAACAATTTCGCAGGCAGTTTTGACGACCGAACCGGCGATTCTGGCAAAATATACTTTTGGTCTGGCAAAGGCTTTCAATCTTTTCTATCACAACCACAAAATTTTGATCGAAGAAAACGAAGTCAAAAAAGCTGTTTTAATCGTCACGGCTGACATTGCGCGGCGCAGTTTGACGGCGGCTTTGAAGACGATGGGAATTGAAGTTCCCGAAAGAATGTAGCTCTATTTTGGATTTTAGATTTTGAACTTTGGATTCGCAAGAGCTTGGCAAAGATATGGTTACTTGCTTATTCTTGATTATTCTGCTAAAAATTTATCTTGTGATGCAGACTTTATCGTTAGAATTTAATAATAATTACCGTCCGTGGCGTTTTCGCAAAACGGCGGCGATGAGTCTTGTTTAATGACGGATATGTGAAAATTCCGCACGAATAAGTTTTAAGATTGACCGTCAAACCTTTCTAAAAGTTTGACGGTTTTTTATTTTTCGATGCAAAATTTGAAACCTGAAAATTTTTCCGCTTTTCGAGCGCAGACCGAAAAAGGCAATGTCGTTCCCGTCACGTTGACGGTCGCGGCGGATTTACTGACACCGTTTGGAACTTATTTGTTGCTGCGCGAAAATGCGAAGTTTTCTTTTTTGCTCGAATCCATCGAAGGCGGCGCAAATCTGGCGCGATATTCGTTTTTGGGCGCGAATCCGCAGAAAGTTCTGCACGGGAAAAACGGGAAAACGATTGTCGAAGAAAACGGCGAAACAATTGAACTGGAAAAAAATCTCGTGGAAAGTCTGCGCGAAAGTTTTAATGACAAAAAGTTCGCTGAAGATTATCAAATGGCTCCGTTTGCGGGCGGCGCAGTCGGGGTTTTCAATTTCTCGGCAGTCGGACTTTTTGAAAAATCTTTGCAAACGGATGAAACGGACGACGGCTTCTGGCTTTTTTTTCGCACGACCGTCGCGTTCGATCACGCTTATCAGCAGATAAAAATTACGACGCTGGTTTTTATCGAAGAAAGCGAAAATCTCGAAACTCTTTATCAAAATGCTGTCGTCGAGAATGAAAAAATTGCGCGAATTTTGCAAAACACGCCGCAGATTCCAGCTTCGTCAAAGATTAAAACGGCTGAGAAAGTTTCGTCGAATTGGGAAAAACAAGATTTTCTCGCAGCGGTTTCGCAGATTAAGGAATATATTCTCGCCGGAGATTGCTATCAGGCAGTTATTTCGCAAAAATTCAGCAAACAAACGACGGCTTCAGCGGTAGCTATTTATCGCGCCTTGCGTTCGCTGAATCCTTCGCCGTATATGTTTTTGTTTGAATTCGGCACGAAATCAATCATCGGCGCGTCACCGGAAATGCTCGTCAGATGTCGTGGTCACAATGCCGAATACTGTCCGATTGCCGGAACGCGGCGGCGCGGAGCAAATGAGTTTGAAGATACAGAACTAGCCGAAGAAATGCGAAATGACGCAAAGGAAACGGCGGAACATCTGATGCTCGTTGATCTCGGCAGAAACGATCTCGGCAGAATCGCCGAATACGGTTCGGTCAAGGTTGACAGGTTGATGGCGGTTGAAAAATATTCGCACGTTCAGCATTTGGTCAGCAATCTTTCCGCTAAATTGGACGACGGAAAAGATTGTTTTGACGCGCTGGCGGCGTGTTTTCCGGCGGGAACTGTTTCCGGTGCGCCGAAAGTTCGCGCGATTGAAATTATACGGGAATTAGAACCGGAAACACGCGGGATTTACGCAGGTGCGGTCGGTTATGCCGATTACGCCGGAAATCTCGACACCTGCATTGCGATTCGGACGATTGTTTTGGAAAACGGCACGGCAAGCGTTCAGGCGGGCGCGGGCATCGTCGCCGATTCCGTGCCGGAAAAGGAATTTGATGAAACTGTTCACAAAGCGCAGGCACTTTTGCGGGCGATTGAAATTGCTGAAGGTTAATGTTTGAAGGTAACTCTAACTGCAAATCTGAAGATAAAGATCTTTTGCCTGCGAATTACGCGAATTAACGCGAACTAGGATTGGAAAATTCTTTTATTAGCGCAAATTAGCGTAACTCGCGGGCAGAAATTTATTAAAAACTAAAAATTTATTTATAAAAAATTATGTTAATTGTGATGAAAGCCGACGCGACGAAGGATGATGTCGAACGTGTCGTTGAAATTATTGAAAAATTAGGATTTCGTCCGCACGCGATGCCGGGCGAAAGCCGCACGGCGATTGGGATTACGGGAAATGACGGTTCGGTTGACCCAACGCATTTTGAAAATCTGTCGGGTGTTGCCGAAGCAATTCGCGTGACGAAGCCGTATAAGTTGATTTCAAAAGATTTGCGCCCCGAAAAATCAGTCATTAAAGTTGGAAACGCGACTATCGGCGGCGACGAACTGGCAATCATTGCCGGACCCTGTGCGGTTGAAACTGCCGAACAGGTTTTTTCAGTTGCCGAAGCGGTTGCGGCAAGCGGCGCGAAGTTCTTTCGCGGCGGTGCGTTCAAACCACGCACTTCGCCGTATGCTTTTCAGGGGAAAGGCGAAGATGGCTTGAAAATTTTAGCTGAAGTGCGCGACCAATACGATTTGAATATCGTTACCGAAGCGATGGACGAACACGGCATTGATCTGGTCGAAAAATACGGCGACTGTATTCAAATCGGCGCACGCAATATGCAGAATTTTTCGCTGTTAAAATATGCCGGAAAGACGCGCAAACCGATTTTACTGAAACGCGGACTTTCGGCGACTTTGGAAGAATTCCTGCTCGCCGCCGAATATATTATGGCGGAAGGAAATTACGACGTGATTTTATGCGAACGCGGAATTCGCACGTTCGGCAATCACGCCCGCAACACGATGGATTTATCAATTATTCCTGCCGTCCAGCGCGTGACGCATTTGCCAATTATTGTTGACCCGTCTCATGGAACAGGCAAAAATTATATGGTCAACCCGATGGCACGAGCCGGTGTCGCGGTCGGCGCAGACGGTTTGATTATCGAAGTTCATTCAAATCCCGAAGAGGCTCTGTGCGACGGGGCGCAGGCTTTAACGCCGAAGCAATATCTCGAGTTAGCCGAACAAGTGAAGGTAATTCACGACATTTTGATGCCGGTTGCGGCGTAGTTTTACGCAGTGTGGAAATGTTGGCAGAAGTCTGCTCTTGCCGACACGCGGATTTCTGCTAATGCCCAAACAATAAAATAAAAAGTCTGTGCCTGTTTCCCGAACAAGCACAGACTTTTTATTTTACTCCGCAGTCGCCTTTTGCCTATTTTGCCACACGGAGTTTCAGAAAACCATAAAATTGGATGTAGCAACTGAGCATCGCCGTCACGATCAGCAAAGTCATCGGCAGAAACCGAAATGTTTCTGGCAAATAAATGCCTAAGCTCTGCTTGAATATTACCCCGAGAAAAACTGCTAAAAAGGTAATTGCACTTCTACCTAAAAGCCAACTGCCAAAACCCGGCTTCTCGCTTGAAAGCAGAAAATAAGGCAGCACGATAAGCATCAGCAAAGTTAATGCCAAAACTGCGCCGTCCAAAGTAAATCCGCCGAAACTTCTGCCGAATTCGACCGCTAGAAAGAACAGAACAAAGGTCGTTTCAACTGCAAAACCCGTATTTTTTACATCTGCCATCCGCTTTTGCTCGATGCGCGATATTGTTTTCATATTAAAATAAAAATCTTCCGTTCAATTTCGGTAATACAGCTAATCAGACAGTTATTTCACCAACTTTTTGCTTATTCTTTCGGCTTGCTGAACTGGGTGTAAGCGACGCGAAACAGTTCCGATAAAGCCTTTGCCGTTTCCGGTGTCAGATTTTTATCAGCGCGAAGATGCGCTTCGACGATTTCGGGCGTTGCTTCGTGCGGATAATAAACCACCGCGTCAATCGCATCGCTATTATCCTGATGCTTGTTCATCACGCGGTCAATCGGCATATCCAGCCAATTCGTCAAACGCGCGATGTTGTCGGCATCAGGTTTGCCCGTGCCGTTTTCAATGCGCGAAAGCGTCGAAGCCGAAACTTCAGTCGCATCCGCCACGTCGCGCAAACTCATTTCCAATTCTTCCCGGCGGCGTTTAATGGCGCGTCCGAGTTCCTGCGTATTGATCAGACTTTCATTTTTGTAAGCCATAATTTTTCTCCACTAACTATAATTCTTATTCCGTCAAAACTTCCGTCAGCAGAAATTCGACTCTCAAATAAATATCCCGGGCGGCTTTTTCCACCTCAACCGATTAATTTTTTTTCAGAGCCAATGCCATTTTGTTTCACGGGCGGTTCTTTGTTTCTCCGCATTTGAAATGTATCATAGAAAAATTTTAGTTGCAACACCGCGTTTCACGCTTGCAACAAACAAATTTGTTTGATACACTGTTTCACAGATGAAACGAATATGTTTTATTAATGTTGCAAACAACTGAAATTAAACTAGGTTTGCAGAAAAGGAGTAGCACAAATGACAGCAATAGCAGAAGAAAAAAACACGACGGATAAAAAAGAAAAAAGAGCAAAATCAATCGCGGCGATGGGATTGGTCAATCGTGAAGGCGATAAGTTTCTGGTTTCGCCCCCTTCTTTGCGCGGCAAACAAACTTCCTACGAAGTGCGGCGCGATGACACGGGGAAAATCCGCTGTAATTGTCTGGAATTTGAAGAAGCGGCTGTCAATGATTCGATTTTTCGCTGTGAACATATTTTAGCCGTGAAATACGCGCTGGTCGCCAGGAATACCGAATCGTCAGTTAAGGAGCCTGTCAAGGTTGAAACTCAGGTCGAGGTGAAACCAGTACAGGTCGTCAGTTCAGAAGATAAAAACGCTGCTGAGTCGCGTGTGTCCGCACGCGGCGAACAGAAGTACGATGAAGTTCAGGTAAAGACTTCAGCCGACGGACAGGCTGATGAAAAGTCTGCCGAACTGCATCCGCTTGCGAACATAAAAGGAAAAAAGGCAATGAACAACGAAAATTTACAACAAGTTTCGCCCGTGACGGCGAACGAAGAAACCGCAAGTAATGTGTTGAATTTTACTTCGACATTAAAAGAATTACGCAAAAATGTTGACCCGGAATTAATCCGGCAACGCGAAGGCTGGCGCGACCGCAACGGCAATGTGCAAATGGTTGATTACGTTGAATGGCACACCGTCGCCGATATTCTTGACGAAACCGCGCCGAACTGGACGCACACCGTTAAAGATATGCGTCAGATCGGGGATATTTTTACCGTTACGGTGGCGATCACAATTGACGGCATCACGCGCGAAGGCATCGGCACGGGACTCGCCGGCAGTGAGATGGGCATCAAAAAAGCCGAACACGACGCGCTCAAACGCGCCGCCGTTAAATTCGGCATCGCCCGCGAACTTTACAAAAAAGAATCGGACACCATCGAACGCGAAGGCGCAGTACCGCCGCCAAACAACGACGGCGGTTTTCCGGCAAATCCGATTGCCCGCAGTTTGTCTGATTTGGTCACGGCGAAACAGCTTGGAATGATTCGCGCTCTGTCCCGCGAAACCGGCATTGACGCGGACGAAGAATGCCAAACGGTGATGGAATGCAAAACGGACGAACTTTCCAAACGCGCCGGTTCGGGCTTTATCCAGCATTTGCAGGATATGCAGAAACAAAACCGTGTTGAAGTTCCGACCCCGATGCGTCGCGCCGGTTAGTATTTGATTGCAAATTGGCGATTATAAATTTCAGAAAATTTGTAATCGCAAAAAGTTTGAGTTGTGAATGACCGTCCTGCTTTCTCCGAAAAGCTAAAAATAACCTCATATTCACAACTCAATCCTTAACTTAAAAAACGAAATGCGGCGTGAATGTTTATTCACGCCGCATTTCGTTTTTCATTGTGGTTGGACGCATCTGATTTATCGAAAATCCGGGTCGTTGAATGGGAAATGTGGGCGGCTTATTTCAGGAAATTCGATGTCCAGATAAATTTCCGCCAACGATATTTCACAATCCACCGACGAAAGACAAATTTTGTCGCTCAAAGTATTATATTCACGCTGAAGCCAAGCATCCGCACTTTGTTTAGTGTAAAGCGTGACGTGCGGTTTATTTTGATCAACTAATAGATATTCGGTAAAACTTTCGATTGATTTGTAGTAAGTAAATTTATCGCTCCAATCAAAATCCGCCGTCGAAGGCGACAAAACTTCGATGATTAAAGCCGGATTTATCAAAATTTCTAATCCGAAAAAGTTTTCATAAACCGGAGTTTCGCATAAAGCCGTTAGGTCGGGATAACGATACGGCGGATAAATCGGGACTTTGACGCGCAAATTCGATCCATAAACTTTGCATCCGCGTCCGCGCAATTTAGTTTTTAATTCGGTAATCGTATTACTGACAATATCTTCATGCGTTGGGCTTGCGCCCGCCATACTCCAGACGTTGCCTTCAAAATATTCGAGTTTTTCCTCCGAATTTTTCTCAAGTTCAGCGTATTCTTCAAGCGTATATTCATTTTTGACGACGAGATTCTGCACAATTTATTTCTAGAAAAGTTTAAAAATGGAAATGTGAAAAAGTTTAAAAGTAAGGCAGAAAACTTTTTCACATTTTCAATTTTTCGCCTTTATGATTTTTCGTTCAGTAATTCACGTAAAACATACGGCAAAATTCCGCCGTGCCGGTAATATTCGACTTCAATCGGCGTATCAATTCGCAAGGTCAGCGTCGCTTCGTCCTCGCTACCATCGGCGCGGTGAATTTTCAGCTTAACATTTTGACGCGGTTTGATTTCGCTCGTTTCGAGCCCGGTCAAATCAAAAGTTTCCGTGCCGTCGATATCATAAGATTTCGCCGATTCGCCTTCTTTGAACTGCAATGGCAAAACGCCCATTCCGATTAAATTTGAGCGGTGAATGCGTTCATAAGATTCGGCAATTACAGCTTCCACACCCATCAAAAGCGTGCCTTTCGCCGCCCAATCGCGCGAACTGCCCGTGCCGTATTCCTGTCCGGCAAAAATCATCAGCGGTGTGTTTTGTTCTTTGTATTTCATCGCCGCGTCGTAAATCGTCATCGCTTCGCCGTCGGGCTGAAACGTCGTAAAACCGCCTTCTTTTGGTGAAACCATCAGGTTTTTGATGCGGACGTTGGCGAATGTGCCGCGCAGCATCACGCGGTCGTTGCCGCGTCTTGAACCGTAAGAGTTGAAGTTCATCGGTTCCACGCCGTTTTCCTGCAAATAAAGTCCGGCGGGCGAACTCGGTTTGATCGCGCCGGCGGGCGAAATATGATCGGTCGTTACCGAATCGCCGAAAACAGCCAACGCCCGCGCGCCGTGAATGTCGGAAAATTCGCCCGTTTCCATCGTGAAACCTTCAAAATACGGCGGATCTTGGATATACGTCGAATCCGCGTCCCATTCGTAAACTTTTCCCGTAACGGTCGGAATATCATTCCACAACGGATTTTTTCCGGCAAAATCGCCGTAAAGTTTTTTGTAAGTTTCGGGTTCAAACGCGGCTTGCAGATGTTCCTTAACTTCATCGAGCGAAGCCCAGATGTCCTTCAGATAAACGTCGTTGCCGTCCGTGTCCTGTCCGAGCGGCTCTTCCGTCAAATTTTTCGTGACGCTTCCAGCCAGCGCATATGCGACGACGAGCGGCGGCGACATCAAAAAGTTTGCCTTGACGTTTTGATGAACACGCGCTTCAAAATTGCGGTTTCCCGACAAAACGGACGCGACAATTAAATCATTTTCGACAACTGATTCTTCGAGCGCGTGATCGAGCGGACCGGAATTTCCGATGCAGGTCGTGCAGCCGTAACCGACGAGTTCAAAGCCAAGTTTGTCTAAATACGGCTGTAAATTCGTTTTTTCGAGATATTCGGTAACGACGCGCGAACCCGGCGCAAGTGAAGTTTTGACATAACTGGGAACTTTCAAACCTTTTTCGACGGCTTTTTTCGCCAGAATTCCGGCGGCGAGCATTACTGCCGGATTCGATGTGTTGGTGCAGGAAGTGATCGCCGCGATTAAAACGTCGCCGTGTCCGATTGATGTAGTGTGCTGTTCGACGTTTTCCGAAGCGTCTTCCACGCGATCAGGTGTCGGACGATTGTTCATCATTTCGGTTTCCGACCATGTGTTGGTGTTTTCCGAGCTAACATTTCGGGCAATCGGCACAGGAATAGTCGCGGGCGATTGTGCGCCGCCGCCCTCGACGACTCCGGTAACATTTGCGCCCATCGTTACCATAAATTCTTTTTCCAAATCTTCCGCCGGTTTGCCGTAACCGCTTTCGTTAACTGGCGCGGTGAACAATTCGCTGAATTTATCTTTTAATGCCGTCAGTTCGATTCTGTCCTGCGGTCGTTTCGGTCCGGCGACGGCGGGCGTAATCGTCGCTAAATCGAGTTCGATGACGTTTGTATATTCGACTTCGCCTTTTTTTGGAATGCCGAACATTCCCTGCGCGGTGTAATAATTGCGAATCGTTTCGATGTCTTCCTCGTTTCTGCCCGTCGCTTTGAAATAATCGAGCGTTTTTTCGTCAACCGGAAAAAATCCCATCGTCGCGCCGTATTCGGGAGCCATATTCGCAATTGTCGCGCGGTCGGTCGCGTGAAGTTTTTGCGCTCCTTCGCCGTGAAATTCGACAAATTTGCCGACGACTTTCGCTTCGCGCAACATTTCGGTAACGCGCAAAACCAAATCCGTCGCCGTCGCGCCCTGCGGCAATTCGCCGGAGAGATGAACGCCGACCACATCCGGCGTTAAAATATAAACCGGCTGACCGAGCATTCCGGCTTCGGCTTCGATGCCGCCAACGCCCCAGCCGACAATTCCCAGACCGTTTATCATCGTCGTGTGCGAATCCGTTCCGACGAGCGTGTCGGGATAATAAACGCCGTCTTTTTCAAACACGCCTTTCGCCAGATATTCGAGATTGACCTGATGGACGATACCGATTCCCGGCGGCACGACGCGGAAACCATTAAACGCCTGCGTTCCCCATTTCAAAAAACGGTACCGCTGTTCGTTGCGTTTAAATTCCATTTCCATATTCTTTTGATACGCGAATTCAGAACCCGCAAAATCTACCTGCACGGAATGGTCAATCACCAAATCTACGGGAACGAGCGGTTCGATCACGCCGACATCTTTGCCCAAACGTTCAACGGCGGAACGCATCGCCGCAAGATCAACGAGCAGCGGAACGCCCGTAAAATCCTGAAGCAAAACGCGGGCGACGGTGAACGGAACTTCTGCATTGCGGTCGGCATTTGCGCTCCAATTGGCGAGATGTTTGACATCTTCCTCGCTGATTTTTTTGCCGTCGTCAAAGTTTCGCAAAACCGATTCAAGCACGATGCGAATCGAAATCGGCAGACACGAAATCGTGGCAATGCCTTCTTTTTCCAATTGCGGCAACGAATAAAATGTGCCGTCTTCGCCGTTTCCGGTTTTGAATGTCTGTTTGGTGTTGAAAAGATTATGCGTCATAAATTATTTTTCCTCGAAATTATTAGCAGATGATGTTAAATTGCGTGTAAATCAATAGTTTAAGTTTAAGAGAGTGTGTGCAAAATTGCAACAAACGCATTTTTGCGGACTTATCTCTTTTCGTGCTTTAATGGTTAAGTTAATCCGCGTAACATTCAACTTTTGCAGATTGTTAATTATTCTCTAATAAATTTTTAATTGACGATTGACGATTAAGCAATGAACGACGACGGCAGTAGTTACAATAATGAACTTAAAGAGGTTTTCCCCGCAAAAATATGTGAAAAACCTGACGCGTTTTCCTGCGCGGTTTCGTCGAACCGTCTCCGAATATAAATTTTTCGCTTATCTCGGTCTGCTCGGTCCGGGAATTATCGCTGCAAGCGCGGGCAACGAAGCGAGCGGCATCGCCACTTATTCTTCTGCCGGGGCGGATTACGGCTATACACTGTTGTGGGCGTTTATTCCGATGACCGTTTGTTTTATCGTCGCGCAGGAAATGTGTGTGCGAATGGGCGTTGTCACCGGACAGGGTTTGGCTGATTTGATCCGCGAACAATTCGGTGTGCGCTGGACGGCACTCGTAATGCTCGCGCTGCTGATTGCGAATACGGGAATTATTATCGCCGAATTCGTCGGCATCGCGCAGGCTTCCGAACTGTTCGGTATTTCGCGCTACATCACGATTCCGATTACGGCAATCGTCGTCTGGTGGCTGATCGTCAAAGGTACGCCGAAACGGGTCGAACAGGTTTTTCTGCTGCTGTCGCTGATATTTTTGACGTACATCGTTTCGGCATTTCTCGCCAAACCCGATTGGGGGCAAGTCGGCAGGGAGTTCGTTTCGCCGGATTTTACGTTTGAAACGGGTTATTTATTTACGATTGTGGCGTTAATCGGCACGACGATTACGCCGTTTATGCAGGTTTACGTCCAATCTTCCGTCGTCGAAAAAGGAATGGATAAGGAAGATTACCCGATTGCCCGCGCCGATGCGGTGATCGGTGTGATTTTCGCCAACTTAATCGCGTTTTTTATCGTCGTCTGCACCGCCGCGACTTTGCACCAGCAGGGCATCAAACTTAACGATGCGACCGATGCGGCGCAGGCTCTCGTTCCAGTCGTCGGGCAATATGCCAAATATTTGTTCGCGCTCGGACTTTTCGGCGCGTCAATGTTGGCGATGGGCGTTTTGCCGCTCGCCACTGCCTATTCGTTGAGCGAAGCGTTGGGTTTTGAAAAGGGTCTGTCGCATTCGTTCCGCGAAGCACCGATTTTTCTCGGCATTTTTACATCTTTAATCGTCATCGGTGCGGTCGTCGCGCTGATTCCCGGCATTCCACAAATCAAACTGCTGATTTTAACGCAGTCAATCAATGGTCTGCTGCTGCCCGTCATTCTCGTAGCAATCGTTTTGCTGTCGAGCAACCGCGAAATAATGGGCGACTATAAAAATTCATTTCTTTTTAACTGTCTCGCTTGGTTTATCACGATTGTCGTTTCGATTCTGTCGCTTTTATTAATTGCGACGACGATTACTGATATTTTCTAAACAGTACAGTAACGCAGTCGTCCCGACTGCCCGTATCGGATGCGTCTCGCTTCCGAGTGAACAAATGCACTGCGGGTTTGAAGACGTGAGTGCGGGACACAATACCTTCGATGACGACTGCGTTACGTCACTTTGCGAATTCGATATGAATGTTTCGGGACTGCAAAAAAAATTCTTGGTTTTGATCGTTCTCGCCGTAACGATTATTCTGACACTGATTCTGTTTAAATTCGTCGAACCGACACTCCGGCAGTATGTCGAGAAAATGTTCAGTTCGATGGACAAGCAGATGAGCGACACCGCTGTTATTTTGTTCGATAATCTGATTCCGATTGTCAAAATACTGCTCTGGATGATTTTGGTCGTCGCGTCCGTGCGTTTTTTGAATGTGTTGATTTTTTCGACCGTCTTGAGTTCGAGTCAGTATGAAGTATCGAATCTGCTCCGAAACGTCATTTCGATCATCGTTTTTATCGTCGCGTTTTTTGTTCTTCTGCAAACGCAGTATTCGACGGCTTACGAAAAGCTCACGCCGATTTTTACGGGTTCGACGATTATCGCCGTCGTTCTCGGTTTGGCTTTGCAGGATACGCTCGGCAATCTTTTCGCGGGTTTGGCAATGCAGGCGGATCAGCCGTTTCAGGCGGGCGACGTGCTTTCGATTCCGAACAAAGGCATCGGTGTCGTCGAAGATATTTCGTGGCGCGGCGTAAAAATCCGCACGTTTCAAAACAAACTGCTGATTATCAGCAACAGCGTTCTCGGCAAGGAAGTGATCGAGGTTGCACCATGCGAAAATCTGAATGCGCGGCTCGTCTTTTTCAACACACTCTATGCCAATTCCCCGTCAAAAACCATTCAAACCATCCGCGAAGCCGTCCGTCAGGTCGAAAATGTTTCGCAGAAAATCCGTCCCGTCGTCCGCGTCCGCAATCTCGGCGACAACGGCATTGATTGGGAAGTAAAATATTGGATTGAAGATTACGCCAAACACAACGAAACTGACGCGCTGATTCGGCAGCGCATCTGGTATGTTTTTCAGCGCGAACAAATTGAATTTGCTTACCCGACGCGGACGCTGCACATTGAAACAAAACCGCAGGAAAATGTTTTCGTTGAAACCGACAACGCGATTTTTGAACGTCTCAACGCCACCTCGATTTTTTCGCCGCTCAACGACGAAGAAGTCGAAATGCTCGCCAGCGTCAGCGTAATCAGAGTGTTTGCGCCGGGTGAAAAAATCGTCCACGCCGGACAGAAAGGACATTCGATGTTCGTCATTCATCGCGGTTCTGTCTTCATTCAAATCAGGGAAGACGGTCTGCCGAAAAAAATCAAAGCTCTGCACGAAGGCGAATTTTTTGGCGAGATGGGACTTTTCACCGGCGAGCCGCGCACGGCGACCGTCATCGCGGAAGAAGAAACCGAAGTTCTGGAAATAAATCACCTGTGCATCAAACCGATTTTAGAGAGCAATCCCGAATTGGTCGAAATATTCGGTAAATTGATCGAAGAACGCCGCACATTGCTGCACGAACAGCAGGACGACATCAAAACAGTCAAACAAAATAACACCGGCGGCGTTTTCGTTTCTATTAAAAAGTTTTTCGGCTTGTAAACCGGGAGCGCGGAAGTCTCGTCCGCTTCAACGCCAGCGAGAGCGAGGCGTTGAATGCGCTCATCCATTTAAACTTTACTAACAACGCTTCCAACTTCGCTTTGGGAGCGCGGAAGTCTCGTCCGCTTCAACGCCAGCGAGAGCGAGGCGTTGAATACGTTCATCCATTTAAACTTTACTGACAACGCTGCCAACTTCGCTATCGCTGGTTGGGCGGACGAGACTTCCGCGCTCCAATTAAAAAGCGTGAACCAACATTGGTTCACGCTTTTTGATATTTAATTGACTAAATTTTAGTAAATATTGAAGTTATATTCGACAATCGCTACGCTCGTTACGGGAACGCCGTTTTTCTTTGCCGGTTCAAAACGAATTTGTTTGGCAGCGGCAATCGCCTGTTCCGTCAGACCATACGGCAAACCGGATACCGGCGACACACTGCCCACCTGACCGGACGGGAGAAATGTCACGCGCACACGCACGGTTCCCTGAATTTGATTGGTTCGCGCCTGATCGGTGTAACCGGCTCGCGGTTTGGAAATAAACTTGATTTTTTCCGTCACGCCGACCGGCTCGACTTTTTTCGCGGGCGGCGGCGGCGGCGGATTTCTGTCGCTGTCCCCCGTGCCTGTGCCGTTGCCGTTACCGCTTCCATTGCCATTACCGCTGCCCGAACCTAACCCGGAACCCTGCCCGGTGCCGCGACCGCTGCCCTGTCCGGTTCCTTCACCGGAGCCTTGTCCACCGCCTTTGCCTTTTCCGTTTGAACCAAGTGTGTATTTAGAATTCGGATCACCGTAAGGTCCTTCTGTCGGAGTTATGACTTTATTTCCCTGTGTCGAAGCAACGGGCTGTTTCAATTGAAAATCTTTCTGGACGATTGATTTATCCGGTGCTATCAAAGGCTTTTCTGTCTGTGTGGCAAGTTTGCCTTGCGAAGTTGGTGTTTCTTCTTCGCGCCCGCCGCCGCCGCCGCCGCCGCCTTTATCCGGTTTTTTGATCTCCGGCGGCTCGACCTCCATCGGAACTGCGTCAATTTCAGGCACTAAAGTTAATATATCGTTGTTGCCAATGGCTCCGATAAACAGCGGGTGATTAAAAATCGAATAAACCATTCCGCCGGCAGTTGCCGTCAGCATTAAAATCAACGCGCCGAGCAGGAGCAAATTGCGCTGTTTGCCGTTTCTTTCCTTGATGACGGTGACGTTGAAACCTTTGTTGTAGGGATTTTGACCGCTCACCTTCGTTTGATGATTGAGATTTTTTGTTTGATATTGGGCGGTATTTGCGCTGCCACTCATGTTTGTGACGACTGCCGCCGCACGGCTTTTACTTTCATCCGCTGCTGTCGTTGCCGCCGCAAAAGTTCCGAGATCATTTGCTGAATATTCGACCGTCGAAGACTTTAAATTTTCAGACTGGATAACAGTGTCGCTAACTGGAGTGATTGGAGCTTTTTCCTCAACCACCGGAAAAGCGGTGAGCGGCTGTGTCTTACCGGGTGATGCAAAAACTTTCGTATTGGCAGTCGGCTCCGCATATTTGAAGTTCGGCAATGTTTTGTTGAGTTCCGGCAAAATGTTTTCCGCATCCGAATCATTTTCCACTATTGCAGTCGGTTCAGGTTTCACTGTTGCAACCGGTTGGGTTTCTGCCGCCGGCTCGGATTTCGCTAATACGACCGGCTCGGATTTTACTGCCGGTTTTACTTCATTCATCACCGGACTCATTTCAAATGCTTCCATCGGATTGCCGCAATTCGGGCAAAATCCGAACTTTTCGGCAAAACTCTCTTCGCACGCCGCGCAATACTTAACTATTTTTCCCATCTTCAGTAACCTCTTAAACTAATATTAACTTTCTCGAACCCCAATCAATTCTTTGTATTATAAACTTGTTTTTTGTAAATGTTAAGTTTTTTGGGAATTTTCATATCTCAACATTCTATATCTGTTACAACGTATTTATAGATGCCTCAAGCGTTTGACGCGATGCCTGTAGGCATCTAAAATTTTCATTGCCGCACAAAAGCGTTTTTTCCGTGAACCGTTAATCGCCGACCGGCGAAATGACGAGATATCTGCGGATACCAACGAATGACGAAAAATATGCAACTAACTATGCACTTAACAATTGACGTTCTTATTAAGACGTTCTTATTAAAATGAATATTAACAACCACTTAAAAGTACTAACGATGGCGGCATTTGTTTTGTTCCTAAGCATCGGATTTTGCGCGGCACAAACAAATAAACAGCTTGCCCCGCGACAGGAAAAACTGCTCAACGGACTGAAACTGTTGACATTTAACGAACCGAACGCCGCCAAAGTGATGCTGAAACTGCGAATTCACAGCGGTTCGGCATTCGATCCGCAGGGCAAGGAAGGAACGATGGCACTGCTTGGAAACAGCTTGTTTCCCGACGCGGCGGCAAAAGATTTTTTCCGCGAAGACTTAAACGGCAGTCTCGACATCGAAAGCAATTACGATTACATCCAAATTACCGCGACCGCCGTTCCCGATCAATATTTGGCGATGCTCGAAACCATCGCCAATGCCGTTTCCAATTTGCAGATTGACAAAGATAACACCGCCAAAGTCATTTCCGCCCAGCTTGAAAAAGTTAAGGAACTGGAAAAAAATCCGGCGGAAGTCGCCGACCGCGCCGTCGTCAAAAGATTATACGGTGATTTTCCATACGGCAGGGCGCAGACAGGAACGAGCGCATCAATGGGCAAAATTGACTTCGCCGATTTAATTTTAGCGCGTGATAAATTTTTGACTTCCGACAATGCGACGCTCATCATCAGCGGCGCGATAAAATCCGATTTGGTCAACCGCGCCGTCCGCCGCTACTTCGGCGCGTGGGAGAAGTCGGACAAGAAAATTCCAGCATCCTTCACTCAGCCGGAGATACCTGAAACCAGTCCGCTTTCAATCGAAATGCCGAATGCCGAAAACGAATTGTCTCGCACGGCGGGAATGACTGTCGGGCGTAATGACAAAGACTTTTACGCCGCCAAAATTTTAATTACAGATTGGCGCGATCAGCTTTGCTTCAACGATGAATCAAAACGCGGCAAATTGTTGTTCGAACCGCATCTCTTGCGCGGAACTTACACAATCAGCCACAGCAGCCAAAATGTCTCTACGCCGCCAATCACAAGCGGTCCTTGTTCTTTTTTGTTAGTTGGAGAAAATGGAAAATCGATTTATCCGACGATTACGCAAAGTGATTTTAATCCAGCGAAAAACAAAGTTATCGCCGAACTGAATCAAAAAATGTCGAACATAAATGACGCGTCGGATTTGTGGCTTGATGTTGATACGTATAAACTCGTATCAGTGAAAGACGAACTGCAAAAAGTAAACAACGTCACATTAGCCGATGTGCAGCGCGTCGCCGAAAGTTTGCAAAAGCAGCCGCTCGTGACTGTGAGAGTTAAAAAACCTGCCGAAGCGCAGCGATAATCTGGAATTTTTGATGTCAAACGAAAGAACCGTCGACGAACTGAAACACGCCGAAGATGTGCGCGAAATGTTTTCGCGTATTTCGCCGAAATACGATTTTCTCAATCATTTTTTATCGGGAAACATTGATAAACGCTGGCGCAAATTGGTTACGAAAAAACTTCAAAACATTTTGGACGATAAAAATGCCCTCGTTTTAGATGTCGCTTGCGGCACGGGTGATTTAGCACTGGAAATGCAAAAAGCGGCAAAAGCGAAAGTGATCGGTACGGATTTCTGCCGCCCGATGCTAGCGATTGCGAAGGAGAAAAACGCCCCGGAAAACCAGACGATTCCGTATCTCGAAGCCGACGGGATGAATTTATCATTCGCCGCCGACACTTTCGACGCGGTGACGATTGCGTTCGGGCTGCGAAATTTTTCCAACTGGCAGGACGGATTAAAAGAACTGCACCGCATTACAAAACCCGGCGGAAAACTCGTCATTCTGGAATTTTCCGCACCCGTCGTGCCGGGATTTCGGCAGGCGTTTCAATTTTATTTCACGCGCATTCTGCCCAAAATCGGCGGTGTCGTCAGCGGTTCACGCGGCGCGTATGAATATCTTTCCGAATCGGTGGCGCGGTTTCCCGATCAAAAAGGCTTGGTGAAAATGATGGTCGAAACCGGCTTTGCCGATGTCGAATACAAAAACCTGACCGGCGGAATCGCCGCGATTCATTTGGGAGTCAAAAAGTAACGCAGTCATCCTGACTGCGTTACTTTTTTTAAGGATGAAATATAAACTTCAAAGCTTCGCCCGCAGCGTCGGACTGCTTTTATTGGTCGTCTGGACGGTCGTCTCGTTGGTAACGCTGTTGATCGAATTGGTTCCGGGCGATCCGGCGCAGGCGATTTTGGGCGAGCAGGCAACGCCCGAACAAATCGCCAATTTCAATCAAAGACATGGACTCGACAAACCGGCGTTTTTCTTTTCGTACAACGGCGAGAAAGGTTTTGCTTGGCACGGCGCGGACAATCGTTATCTCGATTATTGGAAGGGCGTTTTAACCGGTGATTTGGGAACTTCGTTTCGTACCGACCGGCCGGTGCAGGATATGATTTTCGAGCGTTACCCGGCGACGATTAAACTCGCCGTCGCTGCGCTGATCGTCGCCGTCGGCATTGCGGTTCCGCTTGGCGTGCTGGCGGGGAAAAACAAAAATTCGCTGACCGACAATTTCGCTTCACTGGTCGCGCTTTTGGGAATCAGTTTGCCGACGTTCGTTATCGGACCGTTTCTGATGTATATTTTCGCGGTCAAACTCGGCTGGTTCTCGCCGACGGGCAGCGCAAACCCGGAAGATATTGTCTTGCCCGCCGTCACATTGGGCGCGGCACTGTCGGCGATTTTGACTCGAATGATTCGTTCGTCCGTCATCGAAGAACTCGGCGAAGATTACGTCCGCACGGCGCGGGCGAAAGGTTTGAGCGAACGAAAGGTGGTTTACAAACACGTCTTGAAAAACGGTCTGATTCCCGTCGTGACGATTCTCGGTTTGCAGCTCGGCGTGTTGCTCGCCGGCGCGATCATTACGGAAAAAATTTTTAGCTGGCAGGGTTTGGGACTGCTGCTTTTAGAAGACGGCATCGGCAAACGCGATTACAGATTGGTGCAGGGTTGCGTTCTGGTGATTTCGATCACTTTTATTCTCGCCAATTCGCTGACCGATTTAGTTTATCGGCGACTCGACCCGCGGATTCGCATTTCGTAAAGATGAAAAGATACTTCAAATATCGTTGCAATGAAACAAGAGGAGACCAATTTGACGATTGGGGATTTTCAAATTGGTATAACGAACTTGATGAAGATTTTTTTTCTTCACGCCAATTAGAAATCTTCGACAATGGTAATATTCTCAAATATGATGAAAACAAATTTTCTGATGAATTTGGAATGTTATGTGATCAATCACTAAGTCTTGAAGAATTGGAAAATTCCGGGTCTGTTGAAATTTCCCAAGACGAATTTGAAAGCATTTGGACTTCACGCAAGGCGTTGAATGAATAGATTAACATACATCGGACTCGCCATTGCCGCAATCTTCATTTTGACGGCGATCTTTGCGCCGCTCATCGCCACGCACGATGTGACCGTGCAGGATTTGGCGATGCGTTACGCCGCGCCTTCCGCCGAACATTTTTTCGGCACGGACGCGCTCGGACGCGATGTTTTTTCGCGTGTCGTCTTCGGGGCGCGAATCTCGCTCGAAGTCGGCATCATCGTCGTTGTCGTTTCCGCCGTGATCGGCATATTTATCGGCGCGATTGCCGGATTTTACGGCGGCTGGATTGATAAAATTTTGTCGGGCTATATTTTCAACGTCTTTCTCGCTTTTCCCGGTTTATTGCTGGCGATTGCGCTGGTCGCTTTTTTGGGCGCGGGTCTCGGCAAATTAATTTTGGCGTTGTGCGTGATCGGCTGGGTCGGTTACGCCCGCGTGATGCGCGGACAGGTTTTGAAAGTGCGCGAATACGATTTCGTGCAGGCGGCGCGTGCGCTCGGTGCGGGCGATATGCGAATTTTGTTCACGCATATTATGCCGAATGCGATTCAGCCGTTAATCGTGCAAGCATCTTTGGGAATGGCGGGCGCGGTGTTGTCCGAAGCGTCGCTATCGTTTCTCGGATTGGGCATTCCGCCGCCCGCACCGTCGTGGGGACCGATGATCGAAGAAGGACGCGGTTTCGACATTCTTTACAATTCGCCGCACGTTCTGTTTTTCCCCGCCATCGCCATCGCTTTGACCGTTCTCGCCTTCAACTTTATCGGCGACGGCTTGCGCGAGTATTTGGACCCGAAACAACGGCGCAGATAACGCGGTTAATCGCTGTTTTCACATATTGAGTTCAAGGTTGATAATTTGCTCATTGAGCGGTATAGACGAACTGAGCGACATTTCATCAATAAACAATTTCGCCGCCTCTGCTTCTAATGGTTTGGAATAAAAATAGCCCTGCCCGAATTCACAGTTTAGCTGTTTCAGTTGTTCGAGTTGCGCGGCGGTTTCGATGCCTTCGGCGATGACCTGCATTTTCAGGCTTTTTGCCAATTTGATAATGGTGTTGACGATTTCGTTGTTTTCGACGCTTTCCGTCATCCGGCTGACGAACGAGCGATCAATTTTCAGATAATTCACCGGCAGACGATGAAGATAACTCAAGCTGGAATAGCCGGTGCCGAAATCGTCAAGACTCAGTTCCACGCCGAGTTCGCGCAGCCGCGACATCATTTTCCCCGACTGTGCGCTGTTTTCCATCAAATGACTTTCGGTAATTTCCAATTTCAGGCAACTCGGTTCGAGGCGCGTCGAAATAAGCGCGGCGGTCACCTGCTCGACCAAATCGGGTTGTGAAAATTGTTTGCACGATAAATTGACGCTCAGTTTCAACGATGCCGCCGCCGGATTTTTGTCCTGCCATTCGCGCATCTGCCGACAGCTTTCAAACAAAATCCATCTGCCGAGCGGGAGAATCATCCCGTTTTCTTCGGCGACCGGAATAAATTCGCCGGGTGAAACCGCGCCGCGTTTCGGATGATTCCATCTGATGAGGGCTTCAAAACCGGCGAGAGTGTTTGTTTCGATGGCAAAAATCGGTTGGTAGTACAGACAAAATTCGCCGTTTTCAAACGCCTGCCGGATGTCGGTTTCCATTTGCAGTTGGTTCAGCGCGTTGTCGTGCATCGCCTGGTCGAAAACCTGGTGACGAGCTTTGCCATTGGCTTTGGCGCAGTACATCGCAATGTCCGCATCGCGCAGCATATCTTCGGCTTTCGTGTGTCCGACCGTGTTGAGCGCAATGCCGATGCTGGCGGACATAAAGACTTCGCCGCCGCCAATATCGAACGGATTTTTTAGGTTTTTCTGAATGCGTTCGGCAATCACCACTGCGTCCTCTTCTTCGTCGAGTTCGCTGAGCAGAATTGTAAATTCATCGCCGCCCAACCGCGCGACGACATCGCTCGAACGCAGAACCAATTCGAGCCGCCGCGCAATTAAAATCAGCAATGCGTCGCCCTCAGCGTGACCGAGCGAATCGTTAACAACTTTAAAGCGGTCAAAATCGAGAAACAAAACGGCAAATATTCCGTCGTTGTCGCGTTTACCTCGTTCGATTCTGAGACGCAGGTGGTCGGTGAACAATGCACGGTTGGCGAGTCCGGTCAAACTGTCGTGAAAAGCATCGTGCAGCAACCGTTCTTCCGACCGTTTTCGCTCGGTTATATCGCGGAAGCTCAGAACCACCCCGACTACTTCGCCGTCAATCAACTGCGGCTGGCAATGGCGTTCGTAAATTCTCCCATCCTTGAACTCAAAGGTAATAATGTTTGGAGATTCCGGCTGTAAAGCGACTTGTTTTGATTTGAGTTTGTAAGTTTCCGGCTCTTTTAATTGATCTAAACAATAGTAAAAATCCTGTATTCGGTCAAACGATTTAATGTCAGTTTCGGCGATACCCCACATTTCGAGGCATCTTTTATTGTAACTGACGATGTTCCCGTTCAAATCAACTGCTAAAATACCATTATCAGTGGCTTCGAGAGTCGAGGCGAGCAGTGAAATATTTTTTCTGATTTCTTCTTCGGCTTGTTTACGGGCGGTAATATCGAGCATCACTCCCTGCCAGTAAAGCTTTTGCCCGTCTTCATCCTGCACAAACCGACCGCGGTCGTGCAGCCAGACGGTCGAACCTTCAGCGGTAACAACCCTGTATTCGTATTTGTTTTCGCGTCCCGTTTCCAAGGCTTCTTCAGTTTGTGATAAGACACGTTCGCGGTCTTCGGGATGAATTATACTCGTCCAAAAATTTGGTTTCGTGTACCAGTCTTCCTGTTTGTAACCGAGCGATTGAACATTTGGACTAACGTAACTTGGAGAATACGGCGGTTTCGGCTCAACCACATATACAATGGCGGGCAGTGAATCAACCAACGAACGATATTTATTTTCCGATGTCCGCAGAGCAGCTTCGTCGAGTTTGCGGACGGTGATATCCCGCGCAATACCCTGCACACCGACCGGCTGCTCGTCTTTGTAAATCAGCCTGGTGCTGACCTCCATCATAATCCGCCTCTCGTCTTTAGCTAAAATCTCTATTCCATAAGTGGTCGGCGGCTCACCCTCCAGCTTACGGACGGTCATCCGTCGGGCAAACTCGAGATATTCCGGGGCAATCACGTCGGCGATATTTAATTTAACGGCTTCTTCGTGACTATATCCGGTGATTAATTCACCGATTTTGTTAAAAGAGGTGAAATTTCCTTTGAGATCTGTCGTATAAAAAAGGTCGTTGGCGTTATTGAGCAAGTCGCGGAAATAGGTTTCGGAGACGCGCAGCGATTCTTCCGATTTTTGTCTGTCAATCGCATTCGCCAACAAAGCCTTTTGCGAGGAATGAAGCGCACGAATGCTCGCCAGCCACGCAATTAGCGAAATGAGCAGCATCAAAATAATGATGACGACGGACAAAACGGAATATTGATAAACAGACAGTTTTTCGCTGACAGCGGGTTGAAAATAAGCCGACTCATAAAATTCCCAAACAAAAAACACGATGACCATCACCGTCAGCGTCACGGCGGTCGCCAAATACAATCGCGGAAACCGAGTTCCGATTGCAGACATTGAGTTCTTCGCTTCCAAATTGAATGTTGTTTTCATTATATGAACTGACACTCTGCCGCCATACCTTCCGACTAATGAGTAGTTTGAAAACTCGCTCCAAATTTACTCTTGAGAACTTTTGATGATTGAAACACGCAGAAAAATTTGTTGCTAAGGCAGATGTTCGGGCGGAATATCTGTTTTTGGGAATGTTTGTAAATGCTTAACTTTGTCGTCAAACAATTTAACTCGTTAAGTTTATATCATTAGAAAATTTTTGTAAAACATTTTTTAATAAAAAGCATTTAACTTTAACCCTAACTTTAACAATAAATTAAGCATTTGTCGGAAAAATTTGTTACAATCTTCCCAAATTAAACATTTGAGCAAAAAAGATTTGTGACCGCCGTTTCCATCAAAAACATTTCAAAAATTTATCCGCCGTCGTTTCCGCGACTGAAAAAGTTTTTCCGTCTGGCAGTTCAACCCGAAGTCGAAGCGTTGAGAGATATTTCGTTTGATATTAACGAAGGTGAAATTTTCGGTTTGATCGGTAAAAACGGGGCGGGCAAAACGACGCTGACCAAAATTATCGCCACGCTCGTTCAGCCGACCGCCGGAAGTGTCGCGGTTAAGGGGTTCGATTCGGTGGACGACGAAGTGAAAGTGCGTTCACTGATCGGTCTGGCGACAGCAGAGGAACGCTCTTTTTACTGGCGGCTGACAGCAGAACAAAATCTGATATTTTTCGCGCGGCTCTACGGCATCAACGATAAATCAGCGCGGCGGCGGATTGCCGAATTATTTGATGAACTAGCTATGACCGAATTAGCCAAACGTCGTTTTTCCGAACTTTCGACCGGCAACAAACAGCGTCTGGCAGTTGCCCGCGCCCTGCTTCCCGCGCCGCCGGTGTTGCTGCTGGACGAACCGACGCGCTCGCTCGACCCGCTCGCCGCCTCGAATATGCGCGACTTGATCGTTTCGCTAAAAGGCGTTTCGGTTCTGCTGACTTCGCACAATCTCACCGAAATCGAAGAACTTTGCTCCCGCGTGGCGATCATCGCCAAAGGCGAAATCCGCGCCGTCGGCACACCCGAAAATCTGCGCCGCTCGCACAAACAAACGCAAAATGTCGCAATATCTCTCGACAACTTGAGCGAAAAAGAATTACAGAACGGTTTGCCGCCTGCACGTTACGAAATTGAAAAACAGGCAAATACTTTTATTTTGAAATTTACGCGGGAACCGGATGATGATCTTTTGGGCGAAACGATTTCGCTTTTAATACAAAAAAGGGCGCGAATTCTCGATGTCGAAACAGCAAACGCAACGCTGCTCGACGTTTTGGAAAGCTATGAATGAATGAGATTAACGTAAAAATCTTTCCGCTCGGCGATAATGCGCTGATCGTCAGTTTCGGCAACATAATTTCACCCGAACTGAATGATTCAGCCGTCAAACTGGCTTATTATGTTGAACAAAATCCGTTCGAGGGATTTATCGAAGCTGTTCCCGCCTACGCTTCAGTTTCGATTTTTTACGATATTTCAATTGTCCGAAAAAATTTCCCGAAGTTTTCCACAGCTTTTGAAACTGTGGAAAACTTTGTGGAAAACTCCTTGCGAAATTTGGATAATGCCTCGGAAGGTTCATCACGACTGATCGAAATTCCGGTGAACTTCGACGAAGAACACGCGCCCGATTTGGATTTTGTCGCCGCCCAAAATAATTTAACGCCGCCGGAAGTGATTGAGATTTTCACCGGGCGGGTTTACCACGTTTATATGATCGGCTTTCTGCCCGGATTTGCTTATATGGGCGAAATTGATGAACGAATTAAAACGCCGCGCAAATTATCGCCGCGTCTGAAAGTTCCGAAAGGCAGCGTCGGTATTGCGGGCGGACAAACCGGGATTTATTCGCTCGAATCTCCCGGCGGCTGGCAGATAATCGGCGTAACAAAAATCGAACTTTTTACGCCCGCCGCTGAACATCCGACGTTATTACAGCCGGGAGATATGGTAAAATTTTATGCCAGTTCAAAAGTTTCGCCGTAATGCGGAGCCTCCACCGTCCAGCCGAATCGTTCACGAATATGTTCCGCCATCGCCCGCGCCGCTTCGGGTTCGCCGTGCGTCGTGAAAACCCGTTTCGGTGTAACTTTTAGCCCGGAAAGCCAGCGCAGCACCGCTTTCCAGTCGGCGTGAGCGGAAAAGCCCTCGAGTTTCTCGATGTGACAGCGCACCGGAATCCAGTCTTTCATAATGCGAACTTCGCGTTCGCCGTCTAAAATGCGTCTGCCGGTCGTTCCAGCGGCTTGGTAGCCGACGAAGATGATCGTCGCGTCGGGATTCGGCAGAACGCGCATCGCGTGGTGCAGAACGCGCCCCCCGGTCAGCATTCCCGACGCGCTGATGATAATTCGCGTCCCCTTTAAATCGTTTAATTTTATGGAATCCTGGCGATTTGAAGTCGTCATCATCAAACCCGTGCGAAGCGGATGAACTTTTCGCGCCAGAATGCTCGCGTATTCGAGGTCGTGTTCCTCATTAAAGCGGTTGTAAACCTGCGTCGCCTGCGCCGCCATCGGCGAATCTACGTAAACAGGAAGAACCGGTATTTTCTTTTCCTCTTCAAGTTCGCGGATCAGATACAAAACTTCCTGTGTTCTGCCGACGGCAAATGCCGGAATCAAAATCGGAGCATTGCGGTTTTTGGCTTCGTTGATAATCTCGGCAAGCTGAACGTCCGAATGAACTTCGCTGTGCAAGCGGTCGCCGTAAGTTGATTCGCACATCAAATAATCACAGTCGGGCGGTGCCGCCGGGTCATTTAAAATCGGTTGATCGTAATGTCCCAAATCTCCTGAAAAGAGAAATTTGACGGAATCACCGTTTTCCCGCGCATTACCCATTTCGACCAAAACTTCACTCGCACCCAAAATATGTCCGGCGACATTAAAAGAAGCGCGAAAACCTTCACAGATTTCGACGAAGTTGCCGTCGTTCGCTACCGGCTCAATCAGTTTGAGCGCGTCTTTCGCGTCGTCTTCGTCATACAGCGGAAGCGCGGGCGAGTGTTTTGTCAAATTATGTCGGTTGCGGTAATCGGCTTCTTCCTGCTGCAAACGCCCGGAATCGGGCAGCAAAATTTTCAGCAAATCGCCGGTCGCCCGCGAGGTAAAAACTTTCCCGCTAAAACCCAATTTGACGAGTCGCGGCAGATAGCCGGTGTGGTCAATGTGCGCGTGGGTGATGATTACCGCGTCAATTTCATCGGCGCGAAATGGCGGGTCCTGCCAATTTTTTTCGCGCAGTTCTTTCAAACCCTGAAACAAACCGCAATCAACCAAAACCTTTCTGCCGTTCGATTCGAGCAAATATTTCGAACCCGTCACCGAACCGACTCCGCCGTAAAATGTAATTGTCGCCATAATGTTTTTAAAAAGGGAAAAAGATTAAAAGTTCAAATGGAAAAAGTAAAATCAAGCCAATCATAAACCCGAATCGGTAAATCAGACAAGATGACACTTCAAAACTTTTCCCCTTTTCAACTTTTTCTTTCTTGATTCACGTATTCTTTCGGAAACAAAATCACTTTGCTTTTTTGCCCCGATTTTGTCTGTTGTTTGTGAAGACCGGCAAATTGCAAAAGCTGTTGGGCGGTTTCGCCGTTTTTCCCGAAAGTCGCTGTGCCGAAGTTTAGCTGTAAATTTACTTTTACTTTCGGGGAAACTCTAAACTCATTGAAAATAAATGCTTTTTTGATGCGTTCGACGATCTCGTCGGCGGTTTTATTGGACGCGGTCGGCAGCACGGCGAGAAATTCGTCGTTTTGCGAACGCGCCAGAAAATCCATTTGGCGAAGCTGCGCTTTGATGAGATTGGCGGCGAACGATAAAATTCGGTCGCCCGCCGCGTGTCCGAAATCCTGATTTAGTTCGGTGAAATGTTTGATGTCAACAGTCAAAATCGTCAGCGGGCGTTCTTCCCGATTGCGCTGCGATTCGGCGATTTGATTTTCCAAAACGAGGTAAAAAGCGCGTTCGTTCGGCAAACTCGTCAGCGCATCGGTCAGCGCGTTATTCAAACTGCGCTCGAACGCCATCGAACTCAAAAACAACGGCTCGATGCGTGTGCCAATGGCTTCGATCAATTCAACCGAGTTTTCAGTAAAATTAATTTCGCTGTCACCGTAAAGGGTCACCACGCCGAAAACTTCGCCGCCGCTCGAAAGCGGAACAGCCAAACCCGTTTTTAGGTTTTGCAACGATTCTTCCGGCAGCAATTTTTTATCGGACGACAGTTTTTCTTCGTGCTGAATTTGGTGGGAGAGAAATGTTTTGCCCGCTAAACATTCATCCGAACAAATTTCAAAATTCAGCAAATTTCGCGTGTTGTCGCCGACCGCACAGACAATTTTTAGAGTTTCACGGCTTTCATCAGCTAAAAAGAACGCGCAGACTGTAAAAGGAATTAACTCGTTGATTCGGCTGGAGATGAGGCGAAACATATCGGGAAATTTGAGCGACGCGCCGAAAAATGTGCCGGCTTCTTCGAGCGCGAGCAGTCGGTTTTCAATTAACTCACTGGCGACCGCCTCGAAAATTTCCTTTTCCCGCCGTCGCAGTTCGCTTTGCCGCCGCTTGTAAATTACAAAGACTGATACGAGATAAACGACGATTATCGCCGAAAACACGATAGCTTTAGCTTGAAAACTGTAGCTCAAATTGGAAACGACAAACGTCGCGGCGAGCGCACACAGGGAAATTACCACCGATCCGCCGCGTCCGGCGGCAAAAGAAACGGCTGCGTTATTCGGTAAATCTTCTGTTTCAAGGCTGTTCATAAAAGCTAAAACCGGCAGGCAGGAATTACAGATTAGTTTTTGGGGTAAAATTATCTTCTAATTTGAAAATAACTTTTTATATCGAGATAAGTCAATATTCGATTTCACCGGACAGAATTTGTTTGTCGTTTCTCGCATTCTTAAAGTAAACATATTTATATTTATTTTTGAAAATGGTCATTTCGAGCGATTTTAAGTTGACTAAAGCCGGTTAGAATTTTATATTGTCCAATGTTCCTAAAAAAAGTGATTGGGACACGGCTGCTCCAAAAGTGCAGTCGAGACAGATAAATTTAATCTTTGAAGAAGACAGGAGAATATAATTAAATGAAAAAGACTTTAGCTCTTTCAGGAATGTTAATAGTAGGTGCCTTGGGTATGGCTTGTGAACCGGCAGCCAACGGCAATATGAATAAAATGAATTCAAATATGATGAATTCAACAACAATGAACTCGAATATGGCAACGCCGATGATGAATTCAAGTATGGAATCAAACTCGATGAGTTCGAATTCAAATATGATGAAGGACGACAAAATGATGGACAAAAACTCCAACATGATGAAAGACGACAAAATGATGAAGGATGACAAAATGATGAAGGACGACAAAATGATGGACAAAAACTCCAACATGATGAAAGACGACAAAATGATGAAATCAAATTCGATGATGAAAGACGACAAAATGATGAACTCGAATATGAAAAAACCCTAAACTTTTCGTCAGCATCATCAAACAAATAAAGCACGTTATTCTCGGATAACGTGCTTTCTCATTGTCCTGACCAGAATTTTAATGTTCCGTGTTTCCGCCGATCAGATTGACGGCGTGCGGCAGAACATTTTTGATGACATCGAAACATTCGATTACGCCTTTCGGCGACCCCGGCAAATTGATGATTAAAGTTTTGCCGCGAATGCCGCAAACGCCGCGCGAAAGCATCGCCATCGGCGTATTTTTCAGCGTTTCGGCACGCATTGCCTCGGCTAACCCCTGCGCTTCGCGTTCGATGACGGCGCGGGTTGCTTCCGGCGTATTATCGCGCGGCGCAAAACCGGTGCCGCCCGTCGTGATGATTAAATTTGCTTCCTCCAGTTCAGACAAACTGAAAAGCGTATTGCGTAAATCCTCGAAATCATCGGAAACAATGATTTTATCAACTATTTCCGCCCCGTTAGCCAGCAGCAGACCGACCAGAGTAACGCCGGAAATATCATCGTTTTCGCGTCGCGAATCACTGACCGTGACGACAATTGCTTTAATTTTATTTTCACCCGCCATATTTTATCAAACAAATCTCTGACAATTACTTTTATAGAACCTGTTTGCAGTTAAGTGATTCTCCGCAGAATTAACCGGATCGCGCAAATCCGAATCTCCGCCTCGCTCGTTCTGAGCAGCCCTTCGCAATTCTTCCACAACACCCGGCATTGATTGATCCACGCATTCGTCCGTTCCACGATCCACCGCTTTTTAATCACCACAAAACCATTGTTTGCCGGATTGTCCGCTTTCGCTCCCGTGCGCTGCTCCGACGTGATCTTTTCGGCGATTTCAATCTTGATGCGGCTCAATAACTCCGGCTCGATCTGC
>JBBSUG010000003.1:0-199278 GCA_038235165.1 Pyrinomonadales bacterium | reverse complement strand
GCGATGGGCGAAGCCGGGATATTGAATGTCTTTGCGGCGGGCAACAGCAATCAGAACAATGACGCAACCCCGTTTTATCCGGCGAATTACACTACGCCGAGTGTGCTGGCAGTCGCGGCATCCGACCAGAATGACAATAAAGCGAGTTTTTCAAGTTATGGAGCGGCGACCGTTGACGTTGCCGCCCCAGGAGTCGGTGTTTTAAGCACTTTTGCCAATTCGGACACGAGTTATGCAAGTTTGAGCGGCACATCAATGGCGACCCCGCACACGGCGGGAGCGGCGGCGTTGCTGTCAGCGTATAATCCGGCACTGTCGCCCGCTTCATTGAAAGCGACATTGATGAATACGGTGGATGTGCTGTCGCAGTGGAACGGGATTGTTAAAACAGGCGGCAGAATAAATGTGGCGCG
Organism: Pyrinomonadales bacterium; assembly: GCA_038235165.1. Classification (GTDB taxonomy): domain Bacteria; phylum Acidobacteriota; class Blastocatellia; order Pyrinomonadales; family Pyrinomonadaceae. The sequence continues at coordinate 198,865 of JBBSUG010000003.1, read as the reverse complement.
GGCGATGCAGAATCAAACGGTGTGTAATTTTGATATTAATCCGGGTGGATTTGAGATTCATTTACAAAGCAGCACCTCTTTCGGTTTCAGCGTAACTGCCCCGCAAAACTGTGATTTTTCGGCAGTTACCCAAAGTTCATGGATTACTATCACAAATGGAAGTTCGGGCAGCGGAAACACAACTGTAAGTTTTACTATCGCACAAAATAATACCGGACAATCGCGCGGCGGAATAATCAAAGTTGCAGGAAAGGATTTTCCGGTCAGTCAAATCGCCCCCGTCACGCCGCCTAATAGCAGGAGTACTTTTCTTGACTTTGACGGCGATGGCAAAACTGATTTTTCCGCTATTCAAAATCTAAACGGCGGAATGCTTTGGAATAATTACACCGGCACCAACGGATATTCATCCGTCAACTTCGGTTCGTTTACCGATGATATTCCCGTGCCGAATGATTTCGACGGCGACTTCAAAACAGATGTTGCCGTGTGGCGCAATTCCAACGGTACGTTTTACGTTTTACAAAGCAGCGACAACACTTTTCGCGCCGTTCAATTCGGTCAGACGGGCGACGACCCGAACGTCACGCAAGACTTTGACGGCGACGGCAAAGCTGATTTTTCCGTCACGCGGGCGCAGAACGGCAGCCTTTTCTGGTATGTTCTCGGCTCTAAAGACGGTTTTCGCAGTTATCAGTTCGGCACAGACACCGATAAACCGCTGCGCGGCGATTACGACGGCGACCGCAAAGCCGATTTAGCCGTTTACCGTCCGAATAATGGTACGCCAGCCAATACATTTTTTATTCAAAAAAGTTCTGACGGGAAATTTATCGCTAATGCTTTCGGCACGTTCGTGACTGACAAAATTGTTCCGGGCGATTATGACGGCGACGGCAGAACTGACCTTGCCGTGTGGCGAATGACCAACGGCGTTTGGTATTATTTGGCGAGTTCCGACGGGCTTCTTAAAAGCGCGCAATTTGGCGCATCGGGCGATTTGCCAACACCCGGTGATTATGACGGTGACGGCAGAACGGATTTTGCCGTGTGGCGACCGAACGCGGCTCAAAATGAAACCGCTGTTTTCTACGTTCAGCAGAGCAGAAACGGCTTTTCAGTTTTCGGCTGGGGGAATTCCGCGATGAAAATTCCCGCCAATTCTTTGCAGAGCCGATAATTTCGAACTCTTGGAATCGGGTCAAACTTTTAATGAAATCAGTGCATCTAAAAGTTTTGGAAATTAACCAACCGGATGTGTTTTTTATTGTAAAATGTAAAACTTTGTTTCTAAAAGTTCTTGCATTTACAGGCAATTCAATAGTATATTTAGTATTCTTGAATGTTCAGTTCGAATTTAATTTATTTTCTCCGACAATATTTTACAGTAAAGGATTTAAAAAATAATGAATAATTTTTTGACCAGAAGCGGCAAAATCAGTGTAGTTTTTGCCTGTGTTTTACTTTTAGTCGTTTCGGCTTCCGCTCAAGTCAGTCTGCGTAAAGCCCTTGATTTTGACGGCGACGGCAAAGTTGATTTTTCGGTGATGCGTCCGACCAATAATTTTTGGTATGTAAAAAATACCGGCGGAAGCTTCATCTATCAGGCGTTCGGTTCTTTCAGCGAAGATTTTCCGACACCCGGCGATTATGATGGAGACGGCAAAGCCGATCTTTCCGTTTTTCGCACGACAAACGGCACCTGGTATCGAATGAACAGTTCGACCAACACCTTTTTCGGCGTTCAGTTCGGAGCTGACGGTGATGAACCGGTCGCCAGAGATTATGATGGTGACGGTAAAACCGATGTCGCCGTCGCACGGCGCGGCGGCGGCGTAATAACCTGGTTTGTTTTGGGCAGTACGCGCGGATTTACCGCCGTTCAATTCGGTGCTGAGCAAAACGACTGTGTGGCACCGGGCGACTATGATGGTGACGGCAAATTCGACTATGGTGTTCAGCGTCCGTGCGCGACCGGTGCGACCGATGCATCAATTTTCTACGCGCAGAAGAGCACTGACGGAAGTTTGATCGCAATTCCCTTTGGTGTAAGTAATGATTTGGGTGTCCCGGGTGATTACGACGGTGACGGTAAAACCGACATTGCCGTCGTTCGTGAAGGAACAACAGCAAATCCTGCGCTGACGTGGTACATTCGTCGGAGCAGCGACGGCGGATTGACGGCAGTCCAATTCGGATCATCCACGACCGATCTGCTCGCTCAGGGCGATTATGACGGCGACGGTAAAACCGACATCGGTGTTTGGCGCGACACCAACGGAAATTTTTACGTAATGAGAAGCGGTGACGGCTCGGTACAAACTTCGCAATGGGGAATTTCTAACGACTTCCCGATAGCCAGCTACGACACACATTAATTATTTAGGGCTTATTGGAGATAAAAGGTTGAAGACTTCGCGAAGTCTTCAACCTTTTTGTTTGTAATTTGTTATAATCTTGTTTTTAATGAACAATCTTTCAGCAAAAATCGGGGATAATTTCTCGAAGAAAAAGGTTATTATCATCGGTGATTTGGTCGCCGACCAATTTTTGCACGGAACGATCAGCCGGGTGTCGCGCGAAGCTCCCGTTTTTATTCTGCGCCATGACGAAACCGAAACTCGGGCGGGCGGAGCGGCAAATGCAGCGGTCAATGTCGCGTCGCTCGGCGGCGAAGCCGTTTTGATCGGCGTTGCCGGAAACGATTTGAACGGGCGGGAACTAATCGAGAGGCTGCGCGGTTCAAACGTTAATTGTGATTTGGTTTTGATCTCCGATACATTTCAAACGACAACTAAAGTGCGCGTTTTAGCCGGTCAGCAATATGCTCCGCGCCAGCAGGTGATTCGCATTGACTACGAAAACAAGGAAATGATTGACGGGGAGATGCAGGACAAATTAAAGTCAAATCTTCTTTCCGCCGCCGGGAACGCCGATGCGATTATTATTTCCGATTACAACTACGGCGCAGCAAACGAAAATATTGCCGAAGCCGCCCGCGCAATTGCCGCTGACCGGAAGATTCCGCTGATCGTAGATTCGCGTTTCAATCTGAAAAAATTTCCGAAGGCAACGACCGCCACTCCAAATCAAGAAGAAGTCGAGCAAATTTTAGGAAAAGATTTCACCGAAGCCGACTGCGTTAAACTTTGCGAAACTCTTGGTTATCAATCATTGCTAGTGACGTGCGGCAGCCAGGGGATGTTGCTGATTGAAAAAAATAATTTGCCCGTGCGGATTGATGCAGTCGGCGCGAAAGAGCCGGTTGACGTAACCGGCGCGGGCGATACGGTGATCGCCGCTTACACTTTAGGGTTGGCTTCCGGGTTGACTTTTGCGGAAGCGGCAAATTTGGCAAACCACGCGGGCGGCATCGTCGTGATGAAAAAAGGTACGGCTTCAGTCAGTTTAGACGAACTTTTCGATTCGCTAGAAAAGCACGCTAAAATTGAACAAAAGGCGCAGACAATATGAATCAAAAACCATTTTTTGCGCCGATCTTAGACCGCACACGGCTCATTGCAAGATTGGCGATTGAGCGAAGAAATAATGCGGTCATTGTCCTCGCCAACGGTTGTTTTGATCTTTTTCACGTCGGGCACATCCGCTATTTATCGGAAGCGCGGGCGTTGGGCGACTGCTTAATCGTCGGCATTAATTCCGACGCACAGGTTCGGCAGCTAAAAGGCGAAAACCGCCCGTTCACGCCGGAGGGGGAACGCGCCGAAATACTTTCCGCGCTGCGGTGTGTTGATTTTGTGACGATCTTTGAAGAGCCGACGGTCGAGGAATTAATCCGCGCCATTCGTCCCGATTTTCACGCCAAAGGCACGGATTACACAACCGAAACAGTGCCGGAGCGCGAAATCGTCATCGAATGCGGCGGACAAGTCGCCATCGTCGGCGACCCGAAGAATCACTCTTCAACTGATTTGATCGGCAAGACAAAAAAATGAATAAATACGAAAAGTGTAATGCGTAATTTGAAATTCGTAATTTAAAAAGATGTGGAATTCGCGCACGAAAAACGATTTGATTATTGAAGTCTGGGAAAAGCTCGACTGTGAATCGGTCGGCGCACGGGAGATTTCGGCGATTGAGGAAGTGGTACGCGAACAATATGGTTCCGCCGCCGCCGAGTCGCCAATGATTATTGCCCGAAGGCTTGCCGACGAAGGCGCGGAACTGCGCCATTCGGAGATTATGGAACTCGACGTTGAACGCCGCCTCGAATCACCGTACGATGCTGTTTTTCGCAATATCTTGAAGTTTTCCGATTTCAAACAAACTATCGCTTCAATCAGCCGCCTCGAAAATCTACGTAAAAAATTCATCCGGGAAAATGACCGCGAAGGTTTGCGCCTGATGCGTGAAGTTGCGCTCAAAGGAAAACGCCGCGCCGAAATGATTGCGAAAAACGAAAAGGTCGCGCCGGAGAAACGCGCCGAAAAACGGGAAATCGCTGAATGGTTCACGCTCTGGCTGCAAAATCCGGCGATTTTTGAAAGCTGGGTTGCGCTCAGACAAACTTCTGCCGAATTTCAAAACCGCTTTGACCAAGCAATTTAACTCCATCCTGCACTTTTAATTTGAAATCTGGAATTTGAAATTTGGAATCCGCTGGATTATTGAATCCGATACGCTTTTCCATTCCACACGATAATGACCGTTCCGCCCAAATTTTCCGCGATGCCGCGCAAATCTTTGTCGAGATTTTTGTACTGTTTAGTGCCGCGTGTGACTCTGGTCAGCGGTTGGTCGTTGTAACCCGCATCATACCAAACATTATTGCGGCGATTGAAATTTTTGCCGCGAACGGTTGCGGATTCTGCGCTTGTTGATTCGGAAGGTTTGGATTTTGCCATCGGCGCATTCAAAACCCGCCCCTTTTGAAGTTCACTGGATTGACGACCGTTTGACGGAAGTTCGGCTATTTGATTTTCAATTGATGATGAATCGGACTTCGCTTTGCTCTCCATCTCTAATTTTTTGTCGGCAGAAGACGGCGGCTGTTTTTCGGCTCGTCTTTCAGCCGGAGCCGCAGCGACCAAAGAATCGTCATTTCGGCGGGTTTGCTCCTGACCATCAGGTGAAAAAACGCGGCTGTTTTTGTTTGCCGCAGATAGATCACCTTCATTATTTAATTCGCTTTTCGGAGCCGCAACTGCGGAAACATTCGGTTTGGCGGCGACACTCATATTTGAATTCATCATCGAAGAACCGGCTGGTGAATTCGCCATCGTATTTGACGAAAAAGCGGACGTGGAGTTAGTATCCAGAACAATTGTTGAATTCGGTTCAGATGACGGAATACTATTTTCAGAAGCCGCTTCTCTGTTGATCTGCGCTTTTTCGTTAATTTGTGAAATTTCCGAAACTTGTGAATTATTAAAATTCTGCACCGCGATAAAACCGATGATGCCGCCGAACAAAATCAACAATCCGCCCATCGTATAAGCCAAATTCGGAAACGCGAAAATCCGCCGATACCACGGCGGCGTTGAGAGAATCGTCGCCGTTTCTTTGACGGGAACGATTTCGATTTCCGCTTCACCGTTCAGCGAAATCAAATTCGACAGCTTTTTACGGCACGAATCGCAGTAGGCAAAATGAGCGGTGTAACGGCTCTTCGTTTTCTCAGGCAACGCGTTTTCAGCAAATGCGGAAATCTCATCCGCGTCAAGATGCTCTGACGCTGAATCTTGATTTAACCCGGCATCCGGGATTTGAAATTTAGAATTTTCCGTCGCCGACACAGTTCTACCCGTTCGCGCCCGCCGCAAAATCGCATCTATTTCTTTGTCGAATTCAATTTCCATCTACCAAATCAAAAACTCAGATCTACATTCAATCAAAACTTTTACCCTTTTTCACTTTCTCACTTTTAAAAATCTGCCCAAATTAAGGAACGCAGTCTCACCAAAATTCTTGCACGAGCGTTAAAACGAGCAGAACCGTAAATAATTTCTCGAAACTGATACCGAGTTTTGATGCTGTTTCCGACAGGTTGCGTTTGATTTCTTCTTGCTGCCAGCCGTGTTTTTTGTGGAGGATTTTTTCGACCGATTTTCTGATTTCCGTCTGCACACGGACGAGTTTGCGGCTCGCCGTCGCTTCGTGAAAACCGAGCGTCGCGCCGATTTCTTTTAGTTTCAAGTCGTCAAAATAATAAAGTTTAAGAATGAGGCGGTCTTCGGCTTCGAGTTCGGCAACTGCCTGTTTGAATGCGGCGGACACATCTTTTTCGGTTTCCGACGCGCTGAAAAGTTCTTCCGGGTTCGCGCTTTTTGAAACGACCGTTTCGTTGCCGGTTTTCTCTGATGAAAGCTGCGCCAAATTTTCAAATTCCCGGTCTTCTTCGATTTGCACCAGGTTTTTCATCTTGCGAAACTGGTCAATCGCCAATTGGCTGGTCACGGCGCGAAGCCACCCGGCGAGACTGCCGCGCCCCGAATAATACGAAAGTTTGCTTTTTAATTTACCGTCTTTGTCGTGTTTCAGCCCGTAAAGTTCCGCCCAGATCGAACCCGCCAAATCTTCCGCGTCTTCCGCGTTTTTTGAAAGCGAACGCGCCGCCGATTTAACGGTCGCGTCGAAACTTTTGACCAAATCGTTCCACGCCGACTCGGTTCCATTTTCGCAGGCGACAATCAAACACAAATCATCGGCGCGAATTTCCGCAATAAATTCTTTTATTTCCGCCGGTGAAGCGTTTTCATTATCCCGCCAAAGATATTTTTCCAGCGATTTAAAAATCCGCGCCGATAAATTTTCGATTCTCAAGCCGCGCGAATTCTCAGCCCGCGAAATTAATTGCGCGATGGCTTCGGCGACCGTTTTTTGATGTTTTTCGGCAGTGGAAATCATTCGGAAAATGAGAGCAGTGTAACATTAAACGAAGTGCAAATTCCAGATTCCAAATTCCAAATTCCAAATTTCACAAGTCTATAAGAAGTTCAGCGGCTTATTTTTTTTAATCAAATCGTGTTTGTGAGCCATTTCAAAATAGAGCGACAGACCTTTTTTCATATTTTCAGTGACCGAGTAAGTTATGTTTTTCGACAAATATTTTTTGAAATCTTCGCGCGTCAGTGCAATTTCCGTTTCGTAATTGGAAATTATTTCGTCTAAATGCGCCAGACCTTCATCGCGGACGGCGGCAAAATCTATTTCACGCGCTGTGTCAGCGGCATTTTTTCGCGCCATCCACATTGCAAAAATAAAGCCGCAACCCGTGTAGCTTTTCCAAGTTTCCGCCAGATCGAATTTTCTGTATTGTCCATTATATGTTTTTTGTCTTTTGTTTTCTGATGTTTCCGAATCGGCAATAATCAATGCCGGATCGCCGATGAGCAGAGCGCAGTCGGAATCGGCGAGCATCAGATCAAGATTCGGTTTGGCAATTTTGTATTCCGGCTCGAGATTTAAAAATTCGCGGAAAATAATCTTCGTCAGCGCAACCGAAGTTCTCGACGAAACATCGAGCGCGACGGTTTTGACATTCTTCAAATCCGCACCTTTCGTAACCAGACATACGCTTCGGACGCGCTCTTCCGCGCCGACGCAAACATCCGGGACGAGCAGAACGTCGTCAATCCGCTGATATTCGATGACCGGAACCAACGCGCAGTCAACCCTTTTTTGCGCGAGCAGTTCAGCGGAACGCGCCGGTGCATTGTCCAAAATCAATTCATATTTTCCGCGCTGTAAGCCGTAAAGAAATGACCAGATCAACGGGGCGGTATTTGAATAACTTGAAGCGGAAACTCTTGTAATACTCATTACTACGCGGCTAAAACATCCTGATATTCCGGCGTTTCTTCAATAATTTTTTTGGCAAACGAGCAAACCGGAACGATTTTCAGATCATTATCCCGCGCATATTCGACCGCCGCCACTGTCATTTCCTTGCCGAACCCTTTGCCCTGTGCCGCATCGTCAACTTCCGTATGGTCAATCGTAATCTCGGCTGCGCCTGTTTTTCGGTACGTCATCAAACCCAATTTTTTACCGTTTTCTTCGATATAGAATGAACCTTGGTCGTCTTTTTCCTCTCTTTGTACTTTCATAGTTATTATTTTATAAACAATCTCGTGATTGTGCCAATTTATCGCGGTTTAATTTTCACAGAGCTGTGTTGATGAACCAAACGGCTTAAAACATCAAACTAGACAAAACATCTCAATCAAGCTATAAATTAAAGCCGTACAGTTTCTAAAAATCCCCATTTGATTTTAACTTTAGACAGTCTGAAAACTTTCAAAAATATTATGACAAAACCATTAGTACTCGATTTGAGCGAAGTCAGCGCGGATGATGTGGCAATTGTCGGCGGCAAATGTGCGAGTTTGGGCGAACTTTTCCGCGAATTAACCGGGCAGGGGGTGAAAGCCGTTGACGGTTTTTCGACGACGAGCGACGCTTATCACGCGCTGCTCGAAACCGACGGTTTGAAAAAGAAACTGCAAAAACTTTTGAAGGGTTTGGATGTCGAAAATCTCGAAGAACTCGCCCGAGTCGGCGGCGAAGCCAGACGTTTGATGCTCGAAACGCCGTTTCCGAAAACGGTCGAAACGGCGATTTTGCAATCTTATAAAAGATTGTGCGAGCGCATCGGCAAAAAAACGACGGAAGTCGCCGTCCGTTCAAGCGCGACGGCGGAAGATTTGCCCGACGCTTCGTTTGCCGGTCAGCAGGATACGATTCTTAATGTTTTGGGCGAAAAGAGGTTAATTGAAGCCTGTCACGAATGTTACGCTTCCTTGTGGACTGACCGCGCGATTTCCTACCGGACAGCACGGGGTTTCGATCATTTCGACGTGGCGTTGTCAATCGGCATTCAGCCGATGGTGCGCTCCGACATCGCCTGTTCGGGCGTGATGTTTACGCTCGACACCGAAAGCGGTTTTCGTGATGCGGTCGTCATCAACGGCGCGTGGGGTTTGGGCGAAGCAGTCGTGCAGGGAATGGCAACGCCCGACGAATGGGTGATTTTCAAACCGACGCTGAAACTCGGTTTTCGCCCGCTGATTACGCGCAAACTCGGCGTGAAAGAAGTCAAAATGGTGTTCGCCGACAACGGCACGGGAACTCAGGTCAAAGATGTCGTTCCATCACAGCGCAATCGTTTCTGTCTCGCCGGTTTTGAAGTTTTGCAGCTCGCGCAGTGGGCGTGTGCGATTGAAGATCATTATTCGAAACGCGCCGGCAAATCTCAGCCGATGGACATCGAATGGGCGAAAGACGGCATTACGGGCGAACTTTTTGTTTTGCAAGCACGACCCGAAACTGTTCACACGCAGAAACAGCAGAACTATATTGAAACTTACAAATTGTCCGACAACCACGGTGCGCCGCTCGTTTCCGGTGTTGCCGTCGGCGAGAAAATCGCGCACGGCAAAGTTCACGTTTTACTCGACCCCGATAAGTTACTGGAATTCAAAGCGGGCGATATTCTCGTCACTTCGATGACCGATCCGGCGTGGGAACCGATTATGAAACGCGCTTCGGCAATCGTCACCGAACGCGGCGGGCGCACTTGTCACAGCGCGATCATCAGCCGTGAATTGGGTTTGCCGTGCATCGTTGGGACGGGCAACGCGACGGAAATTTTGAAATCCGGCACGGACGCGACCGTTTCCTGCGCGGAAGGCGAACGCGGCAATATTTATTACGGCAAAGTTGATTTTACCGTTGACAAACGCTTTATTACCGACGAAGAACGCCCGAAAACGCAGGTGATGATGAACGTCGGCGACCCCGACCGCGCTTTTGCCGCTGCGATTTACCCGAACGACGGCGTGGGTTTGGCGCGGCTCGAATTTATCATCAACAATCATATCGGCATTCATCCGATGGCTCTGGTCAATTATCCGAATTTGAAAAATATCAAAGACCGGGAAATAATCGCGCAGAAAATCGGCGAAGAAGACCCGAAGGAATTTTTCGTGCGAAAACTCGCCGAAGGAATCGCCAAAATCGCGGCGGCATTTTATCCGAAACCCGTCATCGTGCGAATGTCCGACTTCAAATCGAACGAATACGCCCGTTTAATCGGCGGTCTGGAATACGAACCCGTCGAAGAAAACCCGATGCTCGGCTTTCGCGGCGCATCACGTTATTATGACGACCGCTACAAAGCCGGTTTCCGCCTCGAATGTCTCGCGCTGCAAAGAGTCCGCGAAGATATGGGTTTAATCAACGTCAAAGCGATGATTCCGTTTTGCCGAACGGTCGAAGAAGGAGAAAAAGTTATAAAATTGATGGCGGAACACGGTGTGCGGCAGGGCGAAAACGGTCTGGAAATCTACGCGATGTGCGAACTTCCCGCCAACGTCGTTTTTGCCGACGAATTTTTGCAAATTTTCGACGGTTATTCAATCGGTTCAAACGATTTGACGCAGCTTGCGCTTGGGTTAGACCGCGATTCGGAAATGGTCGCGCATCTGTTCGACGAACGCAACGGCGCGGTCGAAAAAATGGTTGCAATGGCGATTGAAGCGGCAAAACGCAACAATAAAAAAATCGGCATCTGCGGACAAGCACCGTCGGATTATCCGGAATTTGCAAAATTTCTTGTTGAAAAAGGCATCAATTCGATTTCGCTTAATCCCGACACGGTGATTCAAACGACGCATACGATTTTGGAAACAGAAAAAGAGTTGAAAAAATCAAAAGTTTCCGGGACAAAATAAATAAGCACTTACCATAAAGTAATGTGGTATTTCAAAAGCTATGAGTTCCATCCTTAGACGGCTTTCCGCCAGCGAAGCGCGGCGCAAGATGCACGCTGAAAGGGTGAACTCAGAACACTTGCAAAACTTTTGTTCACTTACTTTAAAAAATAAAAATTTTCTGTGTCTGAAGAAAAATTCAACATAAATGAAATTAGTAAAATTGTCGGAGTTGCGCCGCACATTATTCGTTATTGGGAATCCGAGTTTTTACAAATTAAACCGAGCAAAGATAAATTAAGGCAAAAAGTTTATACGGGAAATGACCTTGATATAATAATTCGGATTTACGAACTATTGTTTGAAAACGGCTGCACGATTGCGAGTACGAAAATCACTTTGGCACAAGAATTAGACTGATTGTTGTTTTGCATTTTGTTATAGACTCGAAGAAATCTTCTTTTAACGACAAAACAAATTTCACTGTTGTATCATAAATTATCAATTTGGTTTTCACGTTCTGACAATGAAATTTCTAAAATTTTTAACGCTTTTAATTTTCACAATAACGCTTTTTTCCGGTTGTAATTCGAATAATTTAGATTATTCGAATAATGAAACTCTAACGATTTCGGCGGCGGTTTCATTGAAGAATGCTTTTACGGAAATCGGCGAATTCGGCGCGACTTTGATGATTACGGGGAACATTCCGGGAAAAACCCAGCCGATGCCGCTCGCCATTTACGAAGCGGTTGCGTCCGGCGATGATCGGAGGGCGCAGATTCTGGCGTTGATTTTGACCGCGATTTCCATCGCCGCCATTTATTTCACCAATAAAATCAGTCGCTCGCGGATTTACGGATAATGCTGACTGTCAATCTCAAAAAACAATTCAAGAATAAAAAGACGGCGGAATTTCTGCTTGACGTTTCATTTGAAGTCAGCAGCGGAATTACCGTTTTAATGGGCGCGTCCGGCGCGGGGAAAACTACGATTCTGCGCCTTATCGCCGGAATTTTAACACCGGATGAAGGTTCGATAAATTTAGATTCGACAACCTTTTTCGATTCGGCGAAAAATGTAAATCTTTCGATTCAGGAAAGAAACGTCGGTTTTGTTTTTCAGGATTACGCGCTTTTTCCGCATCTGACGGCGAAGCAAAATATCGCTTACGGAATAAAAGATAAAAGTTTGAGAAATGAAAAAGCGCGAATAATGCTTGCGCTTTTTCACATCGAACACATTTCCGAACGTACGCCAAACAAAATGTCCGGCGGCGAACAACAGCGTGTTGCCTTGGCACGCGCTCTGGCTTCAAATCCGAAAATCGTGCTGCTCGACGAACCGCTTTCGGCGGTTGACGTTGAAACCAGAACGAAACTTTTAGATGAAATCGAAGAAGCGCAAAAACGGACAAACATTCCGTTTATTTATGTTACGCACAACGAGAAAGAAGCTGAAAGATTGGAAAACAGTCGGGTAATTGTGCAGAACGGACATATTTTAAATCAAGAAAATTTGCAGGGATAACAAGATTAACAGGGATTTTTTCTAAAAAAGATTTACCGTGTTTATCCTGACATCCCTGTAAATTTTCTATCGAAACTAATTATTTGCCTTCCGATTTAGTAAAAAATCCCGCATTAAATGCCGTCGTGCGGCGGATGTTGGTTTTTATCAAAGTCGCGCCGTCTGTCACGGAAACATTATTTGCCGAAAGCGTCGTCCCAGTGGCGTGTTGAAATTCCGAAATTGCTTTGTTTAGATCGGTTTGCGCCTGTAATTCTCTGCCTCGTGCGTTGAGCAGTTCGGTTTGACGCTGTAAAACCAAGTAAAATGTTGCAGTTCCGGCGCGAAATTGCCGCTGTTCGCTCTCAAAAAGCTGTTCGGCGGATTGGCGCGAAGCGAGCGCGGAAGCCAGACGCGCTTCGGACGAACGAAGTGCTTGTAGCGAATTTCTGACTTCGGCTTCGATAATCTGCCCGATTTGCGCCTGCAAATTTTTGATGCGGTCGGCTTGCACTAGTATTCTGCCGAGATTCGCTTTTGCCACCGTATTTCCCCACGGCAGCGCAATCTGAACGCCGACGCGGTAAGTCGGATAATCCTGTCCGATCAAATTGCCGAGCGAACCGAAATAGCCGCCGACGAGATTTGGCGGCACGGTCGAAGTCGTGACAGTCGTCGCCAGCGGATCGAGTCCGGCGAGCGCGGAAAGTTGATTAACGCGCGTCGTCAAAGCCGAAGGTGTCGTCGTCGTCGGGCGCACGGTCGCCGTTCCCGCCAAACCCTGCATCGTGTATGTGCCGACGAGATCAATCTGCGGTTTCGACTGATCGCGGAAATATCGCTCGTCAATTTTGTTGATGTCGGCGTTTGTCTGCAATTGCACGATTTCCGGGCGATTTTTCAACGCTTCGGAAGTGGCGATTTCCAGCGCAACGCGCGGAGCTTCGAGGCTGACTTCGGATACCGGCGTGATCGGACGCGACCATTCGGCGGCGGTTCTGTCTGCCAGCATAAAAGTTTTCAAAACATTTTCCGCCCGCGTAACGTCTTCCTGCGCTGTATAGACGCTCTGCTCGAACGTCGTGATTTGCGTGTTGGCGGCGATAATATCTACGGGCGCGAGAACACCTTTTGTCACTAATCTTTGATTGCTTTCAAGCTGCGTCCGCGCTTGTTTGACGGCATCAATCTGCACCTGCAAATTTCTGAGTGCGTAAGCTAAATCCCAATATGAACTTTCAACCTGCGCGATGACTTCGATGGCTTTCTGACGAAACTGCGCGTCGGTCAAACTCAAGTTTTTCTTGGCAATTTCGATTTGGCGACGATTGTTGTCAAAACGCCGTCCGCGAAAAAGCGGCTGAATATATGAAAACGTCAGAGCAGACGGAAATTGTGGATTGAGCGTCGCGTTGGTGTTGCTCGTCCGCGTCCGCGACGAGTTAAAATTTGCCGAATACGAACCGCCCGCATACGGCGAAAATCCGCTTGCGCCCGCCGAACCAAACAGGCGTTTTTGCGTCACTGAACCGTTAGCGCCCGCGCCGCCAATGGTTGAAGCCGTCGGAATTGTTGCGCTTTCGTAGTAACTTTCGGAAACAAGGCTCGGATCGTAAATGCCGCGAGCTGATCGTAGATTAAACTCGGCAATCTGCACATCGTTGCGCGTCGCGTCAATGTCGTTGCTGTTTTGCAATGCCATCGTAATCGCTTCTTCTAAAGTGAGCGGCAGTTGATTCATCATATCAACGCCGACTCTTTCAGCCGACGGCAATGGACGCATCGGAGCTTCAAAATCCGGCGCAATCGGCGGCGGATCGTCCGGCAAAACTGCCGGTGCAACGCCGGAAGTTCCGACATTCTGCGTCGGTGTTTGTTGAATTACCGTATTCGGGTTGGCGATTTGTCCGCTCGGCGTAACTCCCGGCGTGTTCGGATTCGCCGGAGTCGTAACCTGCGGCTGAGTTTGCGTCTGCGCCGGACTCGTCGTCTGCGTTTGATTATTATTCTGCCGCTGAATTTCGGTTTGCTGCTGTGTCGTCGGCGCGGTCGGCTGATTCGGCGGCGGAGTCGCTTGCGGAGTTTGCGCTGAAACTGAAACTACTGCGGCAAAAATCGCCACGACGATCATCGAAATCCGCGAATAAAAATCTGATTTTTTCTCGTAAAATTCAAACATAAAACTACTTGCTCGAACTCGGTTCGGCGTAACCGTCGCTTGCGCCTCCCAAATTTGTTTCTTCGACTTCCGGCTGATCTTTGGACTTTCTGAACATTCCGGCAAATCGTTCGTAAGCCGGACGCAAAGTGGCGACTTTGAATTCACCGTAGCGGTCGGCAAATCCGCGAAAAATCTTTAATTCCTGCGCGTCGTCAAACAGCGAATAAAAAACCGGCACGGCAAGTAAAGTCAGCAGCAAACACATAGATTGTCCGCCGACGACCAAAACGCCGATTGAACGATTAGTCGCCGCGCCCGCGCCGCTTCCCCAAATCAGCGGAATCATACCGGCGACGAGCGCAATCGTCGTCATCAAAATCGGACGCAGACGGTCGCGGTTTGCCTGTATAATCGCGTCGTAGCGAACCATTCCCTGCTCGCGCAAATGATTGGTGTGGTCAATCTGCAAAATCGCGTTCTTTTTGACGATTCCGAACAGCAGCAAAATGCCGAGCGCGGAAAAAATATTCAAAGTTTGTCCGGCGAGTGCCGTCGAAAGCAGCGCAAACGGAATCGAAAGCGGCAAGGTCAGCAAAATCGTGATCGGATGAATAAACGATTCAAATTGCGCCGCCAAAATCAGATACATAAACACGAACGACAGCAGAAATGCGTATAAAAACGATTGGTAAGCGCGCTGCAATTCCTTTGATTGTCCGGTTACGCCGGTCGTGTATTCGGTCGGCAGATTGAGTTCTTTGACGAAGCCTTCGAGCTTCGCCACCGCATCGGATTCCGAAGCGTTCGGCGGCAAACCCGCGCTGACCGTAATTTGTCTCTGACGGTTGAGGCGGCTGATCGAAGCCGGACTCAAACCGTATTCGAGTTTGATGACTTTTTCCAGACTGACCGTTCCGCCGTTGCCCGAAGCGACCGTAAAATATTTCAAATTGTTGCGGTCGTGGCGATATTTTTCGTCCGCTTGCAGCACGACATCGTATTGTTTATTGTTTTGGCTGAACGTCGTTACGCGCTGTCCGGCGGCGAAAGTGTTCAGCGCAGTTGCTACGTCGCCAGCTTTGATGTTTAAATCGGCGGCTTTGGCGCGGTCAATCGTTACTTGAATTTCCGGCGTTCCCGCGTCATACGAGCTGTCCGGCTCGCGGAAAGTCGGGTCTTGTTTCATTTTTTCGACAAGTTGATCCGCGTAAGTTTTCAATTGTCCCATATCGGGACCGGAAAGATAATAACCGATGCCCGAACCGCCGCGTCCCAAACCGAGACTGCCCGAAATCGAAGATTGCGCCGAAGCATTGATGCGGTAATCTTTCGATTGATATTTTTTTATGATGCCGCGCGTTTTGTTAATTAAATCGGCTTGCGAAAATTTTCTCTCGTCGGGCGGCACGAGACTGACGGAAACCGAACCGGAACCGCCGCCGCTGCTGCCGAAACCGCCCGCGCGTGCCAACACGACCGAAACGCCCGGAAGCTGTTCGCGGACATCACGCGCGATGCGGTCGAGAATTGACTGCGTTGCCGACAGCGACGTATCCTGCGGACCGCGCAAACTGATTTGAAACGATGATTCGTCTTCGTCGGGCAGAAACGCCATTCCGACATAATTAAAAAGCGGGTAAATCGAAGCGACGACCAGAACGCAAAGCAAAACCACCGCCCAGCGAAAGCGCATCGAAATCTTCAGCAGCCAGGTGTAAACGCCGTCAATTTTGCGGTAAAACCAACTGTCACGGCTGTCATTCGATTTGTGGTTTTTAGTCTTCGCTTCCTTTATTTCTTCGTCATTCAACAGCATTCCGTCGCCGTGAATTTCAGCTTCATCCGCTTCAGGAGTTTTGACTTCGCGCTTCGGAGCTTTTATCCAACGCGCCGCGAGCATCGGCGTTAATGTGAATGAAACGATCAACGAAACGGCGATTGCCGCCGCGCTCGTCAGACCGAACGACGACATAAATCTGCCGACGATGCCCGTCATAAAACCGACCGGAATAAACACCGCGAGCAAACTCAGAGTCGTCGCCAACACCGCCAAACCGATTTCGCGCGTGCCTTCAATTGCCGCCTGATGCGGCGACATTCCTTTTTCTTCGACAAACCTGTAAATATTTTCAAGCACGACAATCGCGTCGTCAATCACAATGCCGACCATCAAAGTCAGCGCGAGCATCGTCATTTGATTGAGCGAATAACCAAGGTAAGCGATGACCGCAAACGCCGCGATGATCGAAACCGGAATGGCGAGCGCGGCGATAATCGTCGAGCGAATATTCCACAGAAAAAGAAAAACGATAATCGCCGCAAAAATTCCGCCGAGAACGAGATGTTCTTCGATGGCGTGCAGCGAATTTTGGATAAATTCCGACTGGTCGCGCACAACGACGAGTTTCATATCCGCCGGCAGCGTCGGAATAATCTCGTTCATCTTCTCTTTCACGCCGTCAATCAGCGTGATCGTGTTCGAGCCGGATTGTTTGCGAATGCCGAGATAAATGGTCGGAACGCCGTCAATCGAAGCGGCGGAAGTCGGGTCTGCGCCGCCGTCCTGAACACGCGCGATGTCTTTAATTTTGATCGGAAAACCGTTGCGCGACGTGATGACGATTTCGCTGAATTGATTAACGTCGGTCAGTTTGCTGATCGTGCGAAGTCCTGATGTTTTCGCGCCTTCAATCAAATTTCCACCCGGAAGTTCGAGATTTTGATTACGAATCGCGCTGGAAACTTCCGTAATCGGAAGGTTGTAAGCGCGAAGCCGCGCCGGGTCAACGTAAATTTTGATTTGCCGTTCGCGCCCGCCGAAAATGACGACTTCGCCGATGCCGTCAACCGTTTGAATACGTTCCCGAATCTGCGTTTCGACAAAATCGTTGAGTTCGACGGCATCGCGCGGTGCGCTGATCGCATAAATCAAAACCGGTTGCGAATCAGGATCGGACTTGCGAACCGTCGGCGGATCTGCTGTTTCCGGCAGACGATTGACGACCGTCGAAATTTTCTGCTGAATTTCCTGATATGCCTGATCCGGGTTTTTGTTGAGATTAAACGTCAGCGTGACGTTCGAACTGCCGCGCGACGAAGATGAAGTCATCTGGTCAATGCCCGGAACGGTATTGACCGCGCCTTCGATAATGTCCGTAACTTCTGTTTCGATTTCCGCCGGAGCCGCGCCCGAATTCGATGTCGAAATCGAAATCGTCGGCAGATCAATCTTCGGAAAACGGTCAACGCCGAGCGTAAAAAACGCAAAACCGCCGACAACCGTTAGAAACAAAACGATTACCGTTGCGAATACCGGGCGCTTAACACAAATTTCCGCTAGCCACTGCATAAATCCTAGTCCTCTGTCCTTAGTTCTTCGTCCTCAGCCGCTTCGCGCAATTTGCATTTTAATGGATTTGCGAAGCACTTAAAGACAAGCACTAAGGACTAACCGAAGCCCCTTCGTATAATTGATCCAAATTGCTTGTTGCTACTATTTCATCGGCATTGACACCCGATAAAATTTGGTAATAGTCGCTTTCTTCAGTTCCGAGCTGCACGACTTTGAGTTTGGCAACATTTTCCTCAATGACGAAAACGCGATGGCTTTGCGTCGCCTGATCGTTATAAATCGCTGATTTCGGCACGAAAATTCCTTTACTCCCGCCTTCGCGGACAATTTTTGCCGTGACAAACATTCCCGAACGCAAAGCGTTATTCCCGTTTTCAATTTGCGCTTCGACGATTACCGAACGCGAAGCCGGGTCAATCGCTGGGTTTACCGCCGTGACGGTGCCGCCGAATTTACGGTCTTTGTAAGCGTCAACTTCCAAGGACACGGCTCTGCCGACGGAAATATTCGGCACATCGGCTTCGGCAACCTGCATTTGCAGTTTGATCGGATTTGTCCGCAAAATAGTTGCCACCGGCGTTGAAGATGTGACATATTCGCCGACTGCCGCCGGACGTGCGCTGATAAAACCCGCAAACGGGGCGCGAACAATCGTGTCAGCGACCGCTTGCTGCGCCGTGGCGACCTGTGTCTGTGCCGCATCAACAGCAGCTTGTGCGCCTTTGATCGCCTGATTATTTAGTTTGGCGGCATTGATAGTCGCGTCGAGCTGTTGTTTGGCAACATTGACCTGCGCCTGTGACGTGTCGCGTTGGGTGCGGTAAGTTTCATAGGTAATCATCGCCACATCGCCGGTTTCGACCAGTTCGCGGTAGCGTTTTTCGTTGGCTTGCGCCTGCCGGAGCAGAGCGAGTGCCTGTTCGTAATTGGCGTTTGCACCGCGCACTTCGGGAATCGTGTCGGCACTAAAAGTTCCGTTCGCCGAAAGTCCCAGCCGTACCTCCGCCTGCCGCACACCGGTCTGCGCCTGTTTCACACCGGCTTGAGCTTCCGCCAATCGTAGCCGCGCATCTTTATCATCAATTTTGGCGATGACACTGCCGCGACCAACAAACTGACCGACATTAGCGTAAATATTTACAATTTTCCCCGCCGTCTTGGGCGCAATATCGGATGTTTCATCGGCGACCAAACTGCCCGTCGCCTGAATAATCGCCGGAACATCTCTGGCAATCGCCTTGTCAAATGTCGTTTTGATTGCCGCCGCCTTATTTTCCGGTTCGGCGGTGCTTTTTTTTTCGCCTTCGGCTTGTGATTTGCTACAGGAAATACACAGCATCAGCGCGAACAGACACAGCCCTGATTTGTAATTTAATCCCCGTTGTTTTAAGTACCTAAACACCATAAAAGTTATTATTTCAGTTGAATTGTATAACATCTAACGGCAAAGTTTGAATAATCTGACTGTAAATTTTTGTAAAGTAAGAGAATTGCCTGACTGCGCGGTGAATTGCCGAATTGTTTAAATATGCTGTTGTTACTTTGTGGAAAATTTGAAATAAGATGGTAGAATTAGCAAATTAAATTTTTGAGAGGATTGAAGAATGCAGGAAATAACCGCAACCGAATTAAAACAAAAGATGGACGACGGCGCAGACATCCAACTAATTGACGTGCGCCAGCCCGACGAATACGACTTCGCCAGAATAGAGGGCGCAAAACTCATTCCGCTCGGCGAAATTATGCGTCGAATGGACGAACTCGACGAAACAAAAGAGATAATTATCCAGTGCAAATCCGGCGGCAGAAGCGGACAGGCAATTATGGCATTGGAGCGGGCAGGATTTACGGGCGATATGAAAAACTTGAAAGGCGGCATCACCGCGTGGTCAAACGAAGTTGACCCCAACATCCCTAAATACTAAAGAAGATTTGAGGTTTCAGGTCTCAGGTTCAAGATTTAAGAGTCGTTCTTGAACCTGAAACCTTGAAACCTTAAACCTAAAGCGATTTTAGAGCGGCAAGATTTGCGCTGATTGTTTTGTCAAAGTCTTTTTTCGTGTGCGCGGCGGAAACAAAACACGCTTCAAACTGTGACGGCGGCAGATAAATTCCCGACTCCAGCATCGCATTAAAATATTTGGCGAATTTTTCCGTGTCCGACGTTTTCGCCGAATCGAAATCGGTTACTTTTTCTTCCGTGAAAAGCAGCGTGAACATCGAACCGCAAGTGTTCAAAGTGTAGTTCAAACCCAATTCTTTCAAATTATTTCTGATGCCGTCATAAAGATATTCACACGATTCTTCCAAATCCGTATAAAAATCTTCGTCCGCGTCAATCGCCATTAACGTCTCCAATCCGGCGGTCATCGCCAGCGGATTTCCCGACAGCGTTCCGGCTTGATAAACCGAACCTGACGGCGCGATCATTCGCATAATTTCTTCGCGTCCGCCATAAGCGCCGACCGGCAAACCGCCGCCGATGATTTTCCCGAACGTCGTCAAATCCGGCGCGATGTCGTAAAGTTCCTGCGCTCCGCCTTTCGCCAGCCGAAATCCGGTCATCACTTCGTCGAAAATTAAAATGATTTTCTCCTGTGTACAAACATCGCGCAATTTTTTCAAAAATCCGCTATTCGACCGCACCAAACCCATATTTCCGGCGACGGGTTCGATAAACACGGCGGCGATTTCGTCTTTGTTGCCTTCGACCAATTCAATGACCGATTCGATGTCGTTAAACTTCGCGTTGAGCGTATCCCGCGCCGTTGATTTCGTCACTCCCGGCGAATCCGGCAACCCTAAAGTCATCACGCCCGAACCGGCTTTCGACAAAAACGAATCGCCGTGACCGTGATAACAGCCTTCAAATTTGATAATCTTTTCGCGCCCGGTAAACCCACGCGCCAGCCGCATCGCGCTCATCGTCGCTTCGGTTCCCGAATTGACCATTCGCACGATTTCGACTGACGGCACGAACTTTTTAATCAATTTCGCAAGCTGAATTTCCTTCACATTGCTCGCCCCGAAACTCGTGCTTCGGACGGCGGACTTCTGAATCGCCCGAATCACATCCACTTGCGCGTGTCCGAGAATCATCGGACCCCACGAACCGATATAATCCACAAATTCGTTCCCGTCCACGTCCCAAATCTTCGCGCCTTTCGCTTTTTGAATATAAAGCGGATCGCGCCCGACCGACTTAAACGCCCTGACCGGAGAATTTACGCCGCCCGGAATATGTTTCTGCGCTTCCGCAAATAATTCGCTGCTTTTTGTTGTATTCATTTTTATAACTCAAATTAAATTCTTCAGTTGAACCAATTTAGCTCTGACAATCTCAGTTTTGTAATTTTTACATTGCGTCGCTAGTTTTTTCTACTGTTGCCAAAGTCAAAATATTCGCTGTGCCAATAAAGCAACATCCATTCTCCAGAAAGCGGAAATATTGAAATATCATCAGAAGCGGGATAACAAAAATCATCCCAATATTCACAAAATACTTTCCAATCTGCCAAAACTGCCAATCTATCATTCCAAGAAACAATTACTGTTTGATCTAAGTTTGATGAGCAAGAAAATAACCAACTCTGAACTTCGGATTCTTCACCGGAAGTATTAATTTGCTCGATATTCTCAAACAAAGATTTTATAAGCCCTGATTGTTCTTGAAACTGTAAGGAATATTGACATACTTCATAGGCTTTGTTTTCGGTAAGAGGGTGAATTTTATTCAAAGATTCGTCAGGAAGTTTATTCCAACGCGAATCAGTCCATCGCCACTTCAACGGGAAAGAATCAATAGGTAGAAAATCAATTTCTTTTATTTCCGGCATTTTTTTAATCTGTCTTTTATCCGTGTCCACCTGTGAAAATCTGTGGCTGAAATTTCTTAAATCAATTTTACCGCCTCTTTTGCAAAATAAGTAATAACCACATCCGCGCCCGCGCGTTTGATTGCGGTCAAACTTTCCAACATCACGCGCTCGCCGTCAATCCAGCCTTTTTCGTGGGCGGCTTTGATCATCGAATATTCGCCGCTGACGTGATAGGCGGCAATCGGCACATTAAATGCTTCCTTCGTCCGCCGGATAATATCCAGATAAGCAAGTGCGGGTTTTATCATTACGATGTCCGCGCCTTCCTGAATATCCAAAGCGATTTCACGCATCGCTTCGTCCGCGTTGCCGTAATCCATCTGATAAGATTTGCGGTCGCCGAACTGCGGCGCGGATTCCGCCGCTTCTCGAAACGGACCGTAAAGCGCGGACGAATATTTCGCCGAATAAGCCATAATCGGAGTGTCGTGAAATTTATTTTCGTCCAACTGCCGCCGAATCGCAGCGACGCGCCCGTCCATCATATCCGACGGCGCAATAATATCTGCGCCCGCCGATGCGTGCGAAACCGCCTGTTGTGCCAACAATTCCAGCGTTGCGTCGTTCTGCACATAACCGTTTTCGACCACGCCGCAATGCCCGTGCGAAGTGTATTCGCACAAACAAACGTCCGTCACAACCAACATTTCCGGGAAACTTCGCTTAATTTCCGCCGTCGCTTTCTGAATAATTCCGTCCGCCGCATAACCGGATGAGCCGACTTCATCCTTAAAATCAGGAATCCCGAACAGCAAAACAGCAGTTACTCCGAGCTTCAATAATTCCTCGCATTCCAACAAAACATTATCAATCGAAAGCTGAAAAACATCCGGCATCGAAGAAATCTCACGTTTGATTTTTTCGCCTTCCGCGACAAACAGCGGATAAATAAAATCGTTTTTCGTTAAAAAAGTTTCACGAAACATATCGCGCAAAGCGGCGGTTTTCCGCAAACGACGCAGACGCGACACGGGAAAATTCGGTAAATTAAAATTGCTCATAAGATTTTTTAGCCACGAACAGACACGAAAAGGATACGAAAAAGAGAAGAAATTTATCCACAGATTTTCACAGATAGACACGGATAGATTTTCTGAAACAAGAGTAATCATTTCATTGCTGGCGGATAATCTCCGATAGCAAGCCTTACCAAGATTTCTTCAGCAACAACTTCTATTGCTTGTTGTAAATTTTCTCTTTTGATCAAATCGCAATCAAGCAATATATCAACAGCAAGCGCAGCAACATTATCGCACCAAATAACTATTTCATCTTTTTCTTCGGTCATATCTTTCTTGTTTCAAAATCTATGTTTATCCGTGTCAATCTGTGGCTAAAATTTCTTCTCTTCGTTTTATCTCGTGTCTTTTTCGTGTCTGTTCGTGGCTAATAATTCTGCTAATGCGTAAGCGTTTTTCACGCAGTCGCCGACGGAAATGCCTTTGTAAAAATTGCTGCAAAAATAAATTCCTTTGTTATTACGCTCAAATTCTTCGATGCTTTGCTCGATCTTTTCGTAACCCAAAAGATATTGCGGAATCGCCTTGCGCCAGCGTTTGATGTACGTAAAATGCGGCTTTGCTTGCAAATCTAAAATATCTTTTAACTCTCGATAAACGATTTCCAGCAATTCTTCGTCGGACTGCTCAAACAATTCCGCATTTCTCGCGCCGCCGACAAACGTCGTCAACAAATGATAACCGTCGGGCGCACGATTCTCAAAAACGGCGGAATTCCAGATCGTTCCCAAGATTTTTCTATTTTCAGAACTTGGAATCAAAAACCCGAAACCATCCAAATCTTTTCCAAGCGTCTCTTTTTTCACGCCAAAGAAAACCATCGCAATTGGCGGATAATAAATAGTTGCAAGTCTTTCGCTCAAATCCACATCGTAATTTTCAACCAATTGCGCCGCCGCTTCCGCCGGAGTAGAAATTATTAAAGCGTCGAAAATTTCCTCATTCAAATCAGTTTTGACAGTCCATTTTCCGCCCGCCGTTTTTTCGATTTGCACAACCTCGGTATTTGATCGAACGCTGTCACCCAGCTTTTGCGCGAGTTTGTCAGTCAAAATCTGCACGCCGTTTTGAAACGAAAAAGTGCGCGGAAAATCTGCGTCGGCTTTTTCAGTTTTTGAACGCATCGAACCAAACAATAAACTGCCGTGCGTTCTCTCCAATTCATAAAGAAGCGGAAACGCCGCCCGAATGCTCAGGTTTTCCGGCTTTCCCGCATAAATTCCCGCAATAAATGGATCAGCCGCGCGTTCAACGATTTCGCCGCCCAAACGCCTCGTAAAAAATTCCGTGACCGATTCATTTTCCGGCGATTTCGTCCGCACAAACGGCTCTTTCAACAACCGCAAACGCGCCCGCAAACTGAAATAATCGCTCGCCGCCATCTTCGCAATCGTCATCGGCAAAGATTGCAGCTTCCCGTCGCGCAAAACATACCGCTTTTTATTCGCCGCATTCGCCGCTGCAACTTCCGTTTCTAAATCTAACGCTTTTATCAAATCCACCAATCGCGGCGATTTCAAAAGCGAATTCGGCGCGTATTCAATCTTAAAACTATCAATCACAACAGTCTGAATATTACCGCCGACGCGCCCCGATTTCTCAAACAGCGCAACCTCAAACTCTTTGTTTTTCAATAAAAAAGCAGCAACCAATCCCGAAATGCCGCCGCCGATGATGCCGATTTTTTTCATTGTTTATTTCAGTTGGAAAGGTTGCTTTATTGCCAATGTTCATCAACCCAAAAAATATGTCCGGGCAATAGTAATATTGCTTCCGCGCTGTTTATTCCGACACCACGAAAACCATTTTCTCCTTCCAGCGCATATTCGTCTTGTTCGTTTTGCGGTAAACCGACGTTTAAAAGTAACTCGGCGAACAAAATCATTCCTTCATCAGTGCAAACTGTTTTACCACCGCCCGAAATTCTAATTGTATCTCTGTTTTTCCAATCATCTTCACTATTTACAAAATCTTCCAAATTAGTTAGCGCAAAGCAAGGCAAATTTCGCGGATTAATACATTTATCAAAAGGATGTTTTGATGTAAGCTCAGGATAATATTTAAAGGCGAAAGGTTTTTTGTGATAACCACCGCTAAGTTTGCCCAACTCCGAACGATAATATTCCACAACCAAATTAGAAACTTCTGTTTCTGGATGATTTAATTTGATGGTAATTTCTGAATGTTGTGGATGAAAAATCGCAGATAGAATTAGAAGTCCCAAATATCTGTAAGTTTCTTTGTGCGCGTTAAAGCCAATGCTGTCAATTTTGAATGAAGGATGATAAGTGTGAGAACTTCTTGTCAAATACAGGTTTGATGTTTCAATTTTTGCCGGCAGAACAGGAAGATTGTCAGCCGTCAATTCTACTCCCTCACCACGCGGATCAAACGGAAGACTTTCGGCTAAATCGCCAAAAATATATTTTAGCTCACAACTGCCCATAATCTTTTAACTTTTCGCCGCCGCTATTTTCGCCTCAAAATTTTCCGCTTTCTCAATCGCAAGTTGCGCGAGCGCGTCAATAAATTTCGGTGAATAATTCAAACCTTCCGTCACTTCAAATTGTTCAACGCCTTTGTGTTCAGCTTCGTGGCGAAATTCGATACCGACTTCAAAAAGCGTTTCGAGATGGTCGGAGGCGAAGGCAATTGGGACGAGGAGCATCATTTTCGAGCCGTTTTTTGCCAGTTCGTCAATCGTATCGGGCGTGGACGGCGTGAGCCATTTTTGCGGTCCGACTTTTGATTGAAAACACAGGCGATGCGGGTTTTTCCAGCCGCCTTTTTCGCGGACGGCGCAGACAGTTTCGCAGATGTGACCGGAATATGGATCGCCTTGCCGGACGAGTTTCATCGGCGTTCCGTGCGCGGAAAATAAAATATCAACTTCGTCGCGTTTGTCGGCAGGGAATTTTTCCAAACCTTGATTGATGCGCTCGACGCAGGCATCAATATACGGCGGAAAATCGTAATAATGTTCAACCAAACTCCATTCGATTTTGCTGTCGCGCATTTTGAGATGTTTTTTCCATTCCTTAACGCTCGATTCGGTCGTCGCCATCGAATATTGCGGATAAAGCGGCAGCAAAATAACTTTCGTAATGCCCTCGCGTTCGAGTTCGTCCAAAACTTCTTCGGTAAACGGATGCCAATAACGCATCGCCGCGTAAACCTTGGCGGGAAAGCGTTTATTCAATTCGATTTCCAGCAAACGGCATTGTCCGAGAGTGAATTCCTTGAGCGGAGATTTGCCGCCGATCTGTTTATACTGCTCCTGAATCTTCGGATGCCGCCGACTCGAAATTTGTTTCGCCAGCCATTTTCGCACCAGAAAACTACCCGGAAAATTGATAATATCCGGGTCAACAAACAAATTATAAAGAAACGGCTCAACCGCATCGAGCGAGTCGGGACCGCCGAGATTTAATAAAACTACGCCGATTTTTTCACTCATAAATCAATTATTAGCCACGAACAAACACGAAAAGACACGAAATAAAACCAAGGCAAAAAAAATCTTTTTATAAAACAAGTCTTTCGTGATTCAATCCTTCCTTGGCGAAGTTTAAGATAATTGCTAATTTCAAACCTGTTGCTTTCAAATAATTTAATGTTTGCGCCTTTTCATATTTAGTTATGGATTCGACCGTTTTGAGTTCCAAAATTATCGAATCTTCAACCAAAATATCGGCAATGTAATTTCCAACTACGCGACCGTGAAAATGAACTTTAATGGGAACTTGCTGCTCAGCTTTAATTCCGTTTTCTTCCAATAAAATAATCAAAGCATTTTCATAGACTTTTTCAAGAAAACCAAACCCCAATTCCTGTCGAACTTGAATTGCCAACCCGACAATTTTATACGAAAGGTCTTTGTAAATTATTTTTTCTTCCATAATTTTTAGCCACGAACAAACACGAAATTTCACGAAATTAAGATTGTATTTTGGACTGATAGTTTGTTCTCTCTTTAAACTTGTTAATTTCCTTCTTCATTTATCTTTTTCTTTTTCGTGTCTTTTCGTGTTTGTTTGTGGCTAAATATCTTCCTAAACCGTTTTCGAGAAAACAGGTTTTCCCTTCATCATTTTTTCCAAATAAGCATCGAAACACATCGCTACATTGCGAATAATCAAAATTCCCGCGCCGATGATTTTGATTTTATCTTTGTCATTTTCGAGCAAACCTTCGTTAATAAAAGTCTGCAATTTCGGAATATCGGCGGCAAAATATTCTTCAAAATTGATGTCAAATTTTGTCTCAATACCGCGTTTGTCAATTTCGAGATGACACATCAATTGATTGATTGTTTCCTTGCGAACGTGGTCGTCGTAAGTCATTCGATAACCGACGTTTGTTGCCGGAAGTCGCTCGTCAACGCGCGTGTAATAATCCTTGATGCTTTTTAAATTCTGCGCGTAAACATTACGAAACTGCGAAATTGCCGACAGTCCGAAGGCGTAAACGTCCGCGCCGGCTTTGGTCGAATAGCCTTGAAAATTGCGATACAAAGTATTGTTTTTCTGCGCGACGGCGAGATCATCGGTCGGTTTGGCGAAATGGTCCATTCCGATATATTCGTAACCGTTGCTGACGAGTTTTTCAATCGTCATTTTTAAAATGTTTAGGCGTTCGTCCGGCGACGGCAAATCTTCGGTTTTGATAATATTCTGATGTTTTTTGAGCCACGGAACGTGCGCGTAATTGAAAACGGCGATGCGGTCTGGGCTGATGTCAATCACTTTTTCGACCGATTCGGCAAAATTCGGCAAAGTCTGATGCGGCAGCCCGTAAATCAAATCAATATTGACGCTTTTGTAACCGAGTTCACGCGCCCAAATCACGGTTTGGCGCGTAATTTCCTCACTTTGCACACGATTGATCGCTTCCTGCACCTGCAAATTAAAATCCTGCACACCGAAGCTCGTCCGGTTAAAACCGATCTCCCAAAACGCTTCGAGATGTTCACGCGTCAGATTTCGCGGATCAATCTCGACGCTCGCTTCCAAATCTTCGCAAAAATTAAATTTCGATTTGATGAAATTTCCGATGTCCAAAATTTCGTCAGGCGTTAAATAAGAAGGTGTTCCGCCGCCGAAGTGCATCTGCTCGACGCGGCGATTTTTTGAAATTAGCGGCGCGATCAATTCGATCTCGCGTTTCAAATAATCGTTATAACCGCTGATCGCCGTCCGGTCTTTCGTCACCAACATATTGCAGCCGCAGAAATAACAAAGTTTTTCGCAAAAAGGAAAATGAAAATAAAGCGAAATATCACCCGTGTTTTCGCCCGCGTTCGTGTCAATTATCTCGCGCTCAAAATCCGCTGCCGTAAATTCCTGCGAAAACAGCGGCGCGGTCGGATACGAAGTATAACGCGGTCCCGGCTGATTAAACTTTTTCAGCAACTCAATATCAATTTCGCCAAAATTTTTCATAAAACTATTTTTTTAGCCACGAACAAACACGAAAGAAACACGAAAAAAGAAGAAATTTTAACCACAGATTTACACAGATAAACACAGATTTTTATTGATTGTTTGTGTCACCATCATCCATAATTGCTTCAGTCGGACAGCAATATATCGCTTCGCGCATTTGCTTTAATTCCTCTGCTGTTTCAGGCTGTTTTAAAACGTAATATCCAGAACCAGTATTTTCGTCGTAACCAAAATTATTTGGCGCAGCAGTTTCACAACACCCGTCAAGAATGCACATTTTTTGGTCAACGTAAAATTTTCCTTTCGCGTTCAACGGATGTTTTTCAGTTTTCCATTTCATATCTATCTTAATAAAATCATCTGTGTTCATCTGTGTTTATTTGCAGTTAAATTCTCTTAAAAATCGTTCGTATTTTTTTCGTGTTTGTTCGTGGCTAATCTCCTCATTCCGCGTGATATTTCGCGCTCAATTCCTTCACGCATTCGACAAAATACTGTGTGTTTTCAACCGGAGTTTTCGGCGTGATGCCATGTCCGAGATTAAAAATATGTCCGCTGTGTTTGCCGTAACTTTGTAAAACACGCTCGGTTTCTTCGCGGATTTTACTGCGCGGCGCGAACAAAACCGTCGGATCGAGATTGCCTTGCAAACCCTTTACGCCGCTGATCTCTTCGCGCACGTCGCCGATGTTGCGCGACCAATCAACGCCGAGAACATTGCATTTCAATTCCGCCAATTTTTCATAAGAACTGACACCTTTCGCAAAAACGATGACAGGCGCACCGTTTGTTTCGAGGTTATCGCAAATATAACGAATATATTTCAGCGAATATTCCTCAAAATCGTGCGGCGAAAGTATTGAAGCCCAAGTGTCGAAAATCTGCACGGCATCGCATCCGGCGCGAATTTTCGCATTCAGATATTCGACGACCGAATCCGCCAAAAGCTGAAGAAGTTTATGCGCCGCTTCGGGTTCGTTATATACAAAACTCTTGATAATATCGAAATTTTTCGAGCCTTTCCCTTCGACCATATACGCCGCCAGCGTCCACGGCGAACCCGAAAAACCGATCAAAGGAATGCGATTATTCAGCTTTTCCTTCGTCATTTCCACCGCTTGCATCACATAATCGAGCCGTTCGATAAAACCTTCGAGTTTCAAATTATCAATCTGCTCGACCGACCGAATCGGCACATCAAAAACCGGACCTTTCGATTCGATCACGTCGAGGTGCATTCCCATCGCTTCGGGAATCACCAGAATATCCGAAAACAAAATCGCCGCGTCCGTCTTGATAATATCAATCGGCTGAACAGTTACCTCGCTCGACAACTCCGGCGTTTTGCACATCGTCATAAAATCGTGCTTCGCTCTGATCGCCCGATATTCCGGCAAATATCTTCCGGCTTGACGCATAATCCAAACTGGCGTTCGCTCCGTTTTTTCGCCTTTGCAGGCTTTGATAAATAGTGAATTTTCCAAAATATTATTTTTTAGCCACGAACAAACACGAGAGGAACACGAAAAAGAGAAGAGTTTTTAGCCACAGATTTTCACAGATGAACACGGATGAAGATTTGATAAAATTATAAGAATTTTATTTGCTTCATCTCTTAAAAATCTGTGGCTACCTGTGTGCATCAGTGGCTAAATTTCTTCGTTTTCTGTTTTATTTCGCGTCTTTTTCGTGTTTGTTCGTGGCTAATTTTCTTCCCTTAAATATTCAATAAACTCAACTGCAAAATTTTCCGCCGACGCTTTCGGCGAAATGAAATCAACTTCTAAATTCCGCCGTTCAAAAAATTCGGCGGTTGTTTTTCCGATGGTCGCAATGACAGTTTGATGCAGTATTTCCGTGCCGAATTGCTCTAAAAAACTTTCTGCCCCGCTCGGACTGAAAAAACACGCGGCGGAAATTTCGCTTTTTTCAAGCTGCTGACAAATTTCGTTTAGCTTATCAGCTTCGACCGCAATTTTGCGCGATTTGTAAACGACAACTTCATCAACTTTTGCCAAATCTGCCAGAAAATCCGGCACGACGCGCAGAGATTTTTCGCCGCGCACGAACAGCAATCTTTTGTCTTTCAATTCTTCCGGCTTAATATCTTCGAGCATTTCTTCCGCCGTATTTGCCGTTTCATCAAAAACCAAATCGAGATTTGCGTCTTTCAAAATCTCGAAACCGCTTTTGCCCAAAACATAGACTTTGCCGCCGTATTTGATGTTTTGTTCGCGCAATTTGTCAGCCAAAATCCGCGCCGCGTTTTTGCTGGTTAGAAAAATTCCGTCGCAGTTTGTAATATCTTTGAGCTTCGCTTCAAATTCACGTAAATCTTCGAGCGGTTTTGTTTCGATCAGCGGCAGGTTGATGATGTCAAAACCGTTTTCCGTCAAAATTTCGCTGAATTTATCAAACTCTCTAACGACTAAAATCTTTTCCATCAAATAACTTCTTCCTCAGTGTTTTCAACCTTTTCGCGGGTCTGCTCCAAAATCTCATTCGCGCCTTTTCTGATTAAAATATCTGCCAAAAGTTCTCCTAAATTTTCCGCATCGTTTTTCGCGCCGATGATTTTATCGCGCAGAATTATTGTGCCGTTCAAATTTCCCACTAATCCTTGCAAATGAAGTTCGTCGTTTTGCAAAAAAGCATTCGCGCCAATCGGCACTTGACAGCCGCCTTCCAAAGTTCGCAAAAATGCGCGTTCCGCCGTAATGCAAAAGCGCGTTTCTTCGTCATTTAGAACCTGTATTATTTTGTTCAATTCCGCATCATCTTCGCGGATTTCAATCGCCATCGCGCCTTGTCCGACTGCCGGAAGCATTATTTTGAACGGAATTATTTCGGCAATGTGTTCGTCCAATTCGAGCCGGTGAACGCCCGCGAAAGCCAAAATCATCGCGTCCAAATCCGATTCGGCAAACTTTTTAAGGCGCGACGGCACATTGCCGCGAATCTCGAAAATCTGCAAATCATTTCGATAGTGTAAAATCTGACTTTTGCGCCGCAAACTGCCTGTAGCAACTTTCGCATTCTTCGGCAATTCGTCAATCGAAGGGTATTTTTTGGAAATCAAAACATCATTCGGCTTTTCGCGTTTCGACACCGCGCCGATGCAAAGTCCCGTCGGTTGAACAGTTTGCAAATCCTTTAAACTGTGAACTGCCAGATCAATTTCGCCGTTTAAAAGCGCGGTTTCGATCTGTTTGGTGAACAAACCTTTGTCGCCGATTTTCGCCAACGCGACATCGAGCAGTTTGTCGCCCGTCGTTTTGATGATTTTTATTTCGAGATTTAGTTCGGGAAAGTATCGTTCGAGCGTTGTTTTGACGTAGTTTGTCTGCCAGAGCGCGAGTTCGCTGCCGCGTGAGCCTAATACAAAATTATTTTTCAACGCCTGCCTCACTGAGCGCGGAATTTTTCATCGCAAAAAGCTGTTTGATCAGATTTTTATGGTCGTCGAGTTCGTTTCTGACATCGGTTTGACGCGCCATTTTATGAAACCACGAAGCGTTTGCCGCCAAAAATTCTTTGATTTTTTTGATCTCTTCGATTGCTTCAAAATCGGGTTTTTGTCCCGCTTTGAACGAAGCAGGAAGCAACGGCTGTGAATAATACCAAACGAGAAAATCGCCCATTTCGCGGTAAATTATTTTTTTGACCTTTGCCATTTCCGCCATTCGCTTTTTGAAATTTGCATCAACGACCGAATGTAAATCGTCTATGTTTTTAAGCGTTACGAACTCATTATTAACGACTTCGGGCGCGATGTCGCGCGGCAGCGCAATATCAATGAGGAAAATATTTTTATTCTGATTGATAAAATCTTTCTCAAACAAAATATATTCGGGCGAACTCGTCGAACTGATAATGATGTCGGTTTCGTTTAGATTATCGCGGAAATTTTCAAAATCAATCACTTCGCTTTCAAAATCGAGAGATTGATTCAGCTCTTTCAAAAACTCTTCGGCATTTTCCTTTGTCCTGTTAGTCACCGAAATCTTGCCGACGTTTAATTTCAAAAGACATTCGGCAGTCAAACGGGCGGTTTCGCCTGCGCCGATGATTAAAATATTTTTATCGTGCAGCGTTCCGTAAGTTTTCAGCGCAAGGTCAACCGCCGCCAAACTGATCGAAACCGCGCCTTTGTGAATCGCCGTTTGCGTGTAAGTTTGTTTGCCGATTTTCAGCGACCTTTGCAAAAGCTGATCGAGAATTTTGCTCGTGTAATCGCCGTCTTTCGCCGTCAGATAAGAACGTCTGAGCTGCTGCAAAATCTGCGTATCGCCGATGATTTTTGAATCCGCGCTCGTCGCTACGTGAAAAAGCTGCTGGCAGGCGGCGCAGGAAATGAATGAGAAAAAATCATTTTCACTAACAATTTCCGAAGCGTCTTTAAAATCAATCAAAAGTTTTCTGTAAAAATCGAAATCAACTTCGCCCGCCGGATGAACGCCGTAAATCTCCGTCCGATTGCAGGTTGATAAAATCATACATTCCGAGAGCGTTTCCTTGAGTTTGCCGAGCAATTCAAGAACTTCGTCGTCGCGGACGTAGATCTTTTCACGAACCTCAATCGAAGTCGTTTTATGATTTACTCCGAAGGCAAATAATATCGGCTGTAAATCTGATTTTTGTGTTTCTAATTGCAAAACCTTAAATAATTCCTTGATTACAAAATCTAATAGACCAAATATCAATGCCTTGACCGACTATTCTAACAAAAATAACTTTATCCTGCCATTATCTTATGAAATGGAGCCGCACAAATCCATCCGGCGAGTAATAATTACAGCTAATTATTTAGATAGAAACGCTAATTTGCAGTGTCCGCCGCCTACGCTCCTTTTTGGTTAAGTGTCCAATTCGATTTCGGAACACATTTTGACGATTTTCATATTTTTGCGTACCTTCGTCCGACAGGCTAAAACGGGTTTATCTTTAGCACTGTCTTCCAGCCACACCTGACAATTGGCACATTCGCCGTTCCAACAAAAATCGCCGTATGAGACGGTTTCCATCGAAAGATACTGGAAACACCGGAGAAGCGAATTATTTTCGGGAACTTCGCGCCGGGTGCCGCCAATCTCTATTTCGACGAGTCTTTCAAACGGTTCAAATATATCTTTGTAATCTTCGATGTTCATTAAATTCTTGGCATTTTCGGTGCTTTCCGTGTCCATACAATATCCCGCCGTATTTTACCCCGATGCTTCCTTTCATTTAACGGCTGACGACGGATTACGTTTCAGGAAAGACTGTTCAGAAGATTTCCTAAAATGTTGTTTTTCAGCGACGGCGCGAAATGTTTTCAACTGTCACAACTTCACTTTATCATTTACGGCGTTTTATTTACACGGCGTTCTATTTGAATGTCCAAATGCGGCGGGCAGTGATTTTCCATCAATCCGCGCTTTAGTTTTTGATTGCCGTTCTAACTATTTCGCCGTGCCGCTTTCAAACGTTAAAACTTAATTTGTTATACTGTCGGCGGAGGATAATTTATGTCATTAGTGATTTATACAAAACCGGGTTGTCCGTATTGCGACAAAGCCCGTAACCATTATAACGAGAACAATATCGCGTTCACCGAATACGACGCGCAGAACGACCCCGCCCGCAAAAGAGAAATGCTCGATTTTTCGAGCGGTGATTTGGTCGTTCCCTGCATCGTTGAAAACGGCGAATATATTTCGTCGGGTTGGGGCGACCCGCCGCGCGGCTGAACGGTGACACTCGATTAATCGGCAGTTTGCCGGTTGTGTAACTTTTGGATTTCGGGTTTTGGATTTGCGAAATTTAGGAATAATATATTTGTTAGGCTTTACTGTAAGAGATTTTCGTTTTATGATTGCAAATTGACTATTCATCAATCAAACATCCAAAGCCCTAAATCCAAAATTTAAAATCCTTTATGGTTGGTTCTAACATAAACCAGTACAAAATTTTAGAAAAAATCGGCGCAGGCGGACAAGGAACAGTCTATAAAGCGCAGGATACCAAACTCGACAGAACTGTCGTCATCAAAGTTCTGCCGCCGGAATTAACTGCCAAAACCGCTAACTTCAGGCGTTTTGAACGAGAAGCCCAGCTTTGTTCCCAACTCGACCATCCGAATATCTGTACAATCTTTGATTTTCACGAGGACAACGGCGTTTTTTATATTGCGATGCAGTATGTGACGGGCAAAAACGTCCGCCAGATTGTCAGCGGTCGTCCTCTGGATTTGAAAAGCGCGCTTTCAATCGGCATTCAAGTCTGCGACGCGCTCGCCTACACCCATTCGCGCGGCATCATTCACCGCGACATCAAAGCCGGAAACATTATGGTTTCCGACAACGGACAGGCGAAAATACTTGATTTCGGATTAGCGAAACTGCTTCAGGACGAACCGGCTGAAAATATCAAAGGGGTCAACCGGGCGGATATTACCGAACTCGGAATTCCTTACGGCACGGCGACTTATGCCGCGCCCGAACAAGCCAAAGGCGAAAAAACAGATCATCGCGCCGATATTTTTTCAACCGGCGTGCTGCTTTACGAAATGCTGACCGGCATCTGGGCGTTTCAGGGGAAAACCGTTATTGACGTGCGCCATCAAGTGCTTTACGGAACACCGAAACCAATTGCCGAAATGCGAAACGAACCGTTTCCGCCGCGTCTTCAAGAAATTATTGACAAGGCTCTTGCCAAAGCACCGATTGACCGCTACCAAAAAATTTCGCAAATGCGCGATGATTTGCGCGGCGTTTTGCAGGAAGCGACCGGCGGCGTGGTAATGCAGAATGATACTTTCGCGCCGCGATATTTGGAAGAGAATCCGGTCAAACGGGCGTGGAACTGGATCACCGGCAAATCCAGCACGGATAATTCTATGCAGCGTTCATCATCGGTTTCACTGTCGCCGACTTATTCGCCGGAGATGACGCTGACCGCCACTGGACAGGAAAAGAAAAGCGTCGCCATTTTGCCGTTCAAAAATTTAAGCCAGGACCCGGCGGCAAATTTTTACGAATTTGCCCTCGCCGATGCGGTGATCACCGAACTCGCCCAGCTTCGCTCGCTGATCGTGCGTCCGAGTTCGATTATCGCCAAGTATCAGGGCAAAGAATTTGACCCGCGTGAAGTCGGCAGAGAGCTGCGCGTTCACGCCGTTTTGTCGGCAAGTTTTCTGCGAGCCGGCGACCGTCTGCGCGTAACGGCGCAACTGCTCGACGTTTTGACAGGCGATATTTTATGGAGCGACCGAATTGACGCGCAGGGTGAAGATATTCTCGCTTTGCAGGACAACATCGCCCTTCGCATACTCGAAGGACTGCGGCTCGAACTCTCGCCCGTCGAACAGGAAAAGCTCGGTCGCCGCGCCACCGAAAATCCGCAGGCGTACGAAGAATTTCTACGCGGGCGCGACAATTTCGGCAGATTTATTTTTCGCACCGTTTCCAATGACGATTGCGAAGCGGCAATCGCCAACTTTAAACACGCTATTGAACTCGACCCGCATTTTGCCCTCGCTTACAGCGGTTTAGGCGCGTGTTACGCCAATCGCGTTTTCAAAGGAATGGGCAACGCCGAAGATTATACTTATGCCGAAGCCGCCTTCAGCAAAGCGTTTATGTATGACCCGGATGTCGTCGAGGCGCGGGTTTTGGTAGTATTCATCTATCTTTCGCGCGGCGAAAAGAAAAAGGCGTGGGCGGAAATAAAGGTTTTACAAGAGCAGTTTCCTAACGAAGCACCGCTTTATTTTGTCAAAGGGACGATGTATCGGCTTGACGGCGAATACAAAAAATCTTTACATTCGTGGGAAAAACTAGTGCGGCTCGACCCGATGGCGAAAGTCGTCGCCAGTTACAACCGCGCCCGCATTTTTCTCTACGAAAAATTGTACGACGAAGCGATGCGTGAACTGGATAAAGGGGCGGAAATCGAACCCAATCATCCGATGATTCGGATTTTCCGTTCCACGATTATGTTTTATTGCGGCGACACCGACGATGCCATTAAAATAATCGAAAACGTTTTGCACGAGAACGAAGAAATGGACGGAATGCGTCTTCTTTACGCGATTTATCTCGGCAATACCGGAAGAATTGAAGAAGCCAGGGCGCAGATGACGGAAAAGGCACGCGGTCTCGCCAAAGCCGATCACGATATGGCTTACTGGATGACTTCCGCCTGCACTCAAATCGGCGAAATTGACGAAGCCTTTTACTGGATGGAACGCGCTATTAAACTCGGCAACGAAAACAAACCGTGGTATGAAAACGACAAACTCCTTGCGCCGCTCCGCGAAGACCCGCGCTTTAATCAATTGTTGGAAAAGATCGAAAAAAGAGATTAGAACGGCTCAAGAAATAATTTGCCGACTGCGGAATCTACCGATACACGGATCAACTGAAAATCCGAACGATTATCCCCGAATTAAAACCGTGCGCTGAACCTGATGCCGATTTCTCAAAATAACCAATCAAAAATTTATCAGGGCGACTGCCGCGAAAAACTTGCTGAATTTGACGAAAATACATTCCAGGCGATCATCGCCGACCCGCCTTATTTTCAGGTTCTGCTCGGTGAAGATTGGGACAATCAGTGGCAGACGGAAGAAGATTACTTGGAGTGGACGGAGGATTGGATTGCAAAATCAGCCCGCGTTTTAAAAGATGACGGACTTTTTTTTGTTTTCGGGCAATTGGGCAAACGCGAACATTTGTGGCTGCATTTATGTTCACTTGCCGCAAGAAAACTACAGTTTCACGATATGCTGATTTGGGATCGCGCCGTCGGCTACAACGAACGCTCCGACAGTTTTACGCCGTGTTACGAAATGATTCTCGTACTTCGCAAAACGAAGGATGTGAAACCCTATTTTAACAAAGACGCGGTGCGAATTGTTTACGATGACGATACCATCAAGCAATATCTCAAAGACAAACGCTACAAAGATATGGACGCGCGCCGAACACATCTCGGAAAGGGAAAATACGCGACGAACATTCTGCGCGTGCCGAGTTTGAAGGGTTCATCAAAAGAAAAAGTAGGACATCCGTCGCAAAAACCGATCAAATTAATCGAAATGCTCGTATCGAGTGCAACTCGCGTGGGCGATACGGTTCTCGACCCGTTTCTCGGTTCGGGAACGACGGCGGTCGCGTGTCAAAATCTCGACCGCGATTTTACCGGCATCGAAATTGAAAGCAATTATATCGAAATCGCCAAAGCGCGACTGCAAAATTCGCCCGCCGGATTGTTCACCGCCCAATAAAAAACGCCGCGCCGGAACTTCGTAAAGTAATGACGCAGACGTTTTAAAGTTTTAGAATATCAAGAACCGTGTAAGAAATACGGTCTATGCAGCGGCGACAGCAACGGGCGCAAGTTCGGTCGCACCTTCAGCGTAAACACTGATAAATTTGCCTTTCTGACCTTTGCTCTCAAATTTGACGAAACCGTCAATCAGGGAAAACAGCGTATCATCTTTGCCGCGTCCGACGTTTTTGCCGGGTTTCCATTTCGTACCGCGCTGACGCGCCAGAATGTTTCCGCCGCGCACTTTTTCGCCGCCGAATTTCTTTAATCCCAATCTCTGAGCGTTTGAATCGCGTCCGTTGCGCGATGATCCGACACCTTTCTTATGAGCCATAACTTAAATTCCAGATTCCAGATTCCAAATTGCAGACTCCAGATTTTTCAATTTGGAACTTGAATTTTGGAATTTGGAATCTCGTTCCTCCTAGATTTTGTCAATAGTAATTTCCGTATAGTTTTGACGGTGACCTTGTTTGCGTTTGTATTGTTTACGGCGTTTCTTTTTGAAAACGATGATTTTTTCGCCGCGCCCGTGCTTTTTGATCGTGGCGTTGATAGTCGCCGCGCCGAATTTGACATCTTTGCCTTCACCGGAAAGCAGCGATTCGATTTCGACCGTATCACCCGCTTTGCCTTCGATGCTCGGTACGCGCAGCGTCTGCCCGTCCTCAACCGCAAACTGTTTTCCGCCTGTTCTAATAATTGCGTAACTCATTTTAAATTAAATATCTCCTTTACTGTCCGACAAAATTCTTTGTCAGTTGAGAAACGGTAATTATATGTGAAAAGAATGGCAAAGGTCAATTTTAGATTGATGTTTTTCCATAATCGGCGCAGAAATCAAATTGGCGAAAGTTTTTCAACGTTCATTACGCGCATCAGTTCGCGCCATTTCTCGTTCAAATTGAAACGAAAAATCTCTATTTCGGGCGAGACTGTTTTTGCGAAAAACTGAAAATCGCGGTGGAAACTAAGCGTCGGCGCAACCAGGTAAACAAGCGTCGGCGCGTCGGCAATTTTCAATTCCCCGAAAAGTTTAACATCTTTCAAGTTCCCTTTGCGGCGGCTGAGTTCGATTTTGCGCCAGTAATCAACGGCTTGAAAAATCATTTCGCGGTCGGGCGCGACTTTCAGTTCGATAATTATCAACCGCCCATCTTTTCGCAGTGCGAGCAGATCAATTTTATCGTGTTCGGCGCGAAATTGATTGTGAACCGGCGACAAAATCAGATTCGGGTCTAACTTATTGATGTTGCGCCGCAGCACTGCTTCGAGCCACGCTTCAGGCGCGAGATGAAACAGCGCGTGACGTTTGTTCGGCGTGTCGAAGTGTCGGTAAATTTTTAAATTTTCCAGCAGTTCAAAAAATTCCTCACGCGATTGTTCACTTAACATCTGCCGTTCGCGTTCGATACCGAACCAGCACTTTTCC
This sequence comes from Pyrinomonadales bacterium, assembly GCA_038235165.1. Taxonomy (GTDB): domain Bacteria; phylum Acidobacteriota; class Blastocatellia; order Pyrinomonadales; family Pyrinomonadaceae. The sequence continues at coordinate 160,085 of JBBSUG010000003.1, read as the reverse complement.
ATATTCGGAAATTTTCTGATTCGCGCAAAAGGCAAACCTTCAAAGCGCAGCGTTTCGCCGTTTTTAGTGAGCAAAAGATCAATTTTATCGGGCGCGAGTTTGATTATTTCCTGCGCCGTCAGGCTGGTTTCGACGATCTCCGGCGGTTTGATTGCCTTCGGTTTTTCGCGCCACAAATCGGCAATGTTCAAGTTTTTTTGAACGATGATTTTATGGTTTGACGCTTCCCCGGCGCGGTGCGAAATTTCCCACAGCTTTATTTTCAGTTTCCAGTTTTCAGCCAGCAGTGTGTGAAGTTTTCGCAACTTCTTAAGCATTTTCTTCTCTGCTAAAATACAGATTTCGGCAATCGGTTTTTTGATGCGCCGCTCTAATTTCGCCAGCCGCCAAATCGCGTTCAACAGGAGAATTTCGGGCGTGGCGGTTTCCGAAACATCGGATATAAAAGCAGTTTGGGTGCCGTGCAGATTTTCAAAAATAATATGGGCATAACGACCGGTTTCTTTGTTCAGGGAAACACGGACAATTTTGCTTCCCAGCATATTTTCTACGATAACGGCGGCAAGCCGGTTGGCTTTTTCGAGTCGGGCGAGAATGACGGAATCAGATAATTCGTTGGCGGAAATGCGCGGGACGAGCCGGATTTTTTGCTGTTCGCGGCTGAAATTGCGGCTCAAGTTTAAAATTATTTCGTTATTTTTTTGACTAAATTCTGTAACGCGCCAGGTTTGAAAACCTTTTTCGTCCAAAAAGCCGATTAGAATTTTGTCTTTATTAAAACTGAGTTCGATTTCGCCGGTTTGCAGTGCGAAGGCTGCGCCCGACAGGTGAATTAAAAGCCACTCGTTGCTTGATGCGAGCAAACTTTTTATTTCGGTGAAAACATTTTCGAGATTTTCCATTGATCGTTTGAGCAGCAGTTTTGCCCGTACCATATCATTTACGGGTAAAACCGCCGCTCAGCGATTTGCAGAATTTGTAAATAGCTATTTCAACAAAATTATCGCCTGAGCCAATTCCATTCTGGTAATCGCCCGGTTCGGGTTGAAATTGTTGCCGTCTAATTTGAGCCAGCCTTTTTGCAATGCGACCGCGACATAACCGCGCCACGCTGCCGGAATCGAAAGGGCATCGGCGACATTGATCGGCAAACCGGAAGTCGCTGCGACACTTTCCAAGTTGGCGGCTTTGACGAGTGCGACTGCCGCGACGAGTTTGGAAGCGGAACTATACGGGTAGAAATTCGTGCCGCCGGAGATGTCTAGAATGAGTTTGCCGTTGGTATTTGATTGGACACTTTCGACGGCGTTGCGCGTCGTCAAATCACGGACATCGGAATACATCGGGTTTGCTGCGACAAACTGCGAAACCGAACCGGCACGAACAAAGACCGCCGCTAAATCAGCTCTGGAAACCGTCGAATTAGCGCGAAATTGGTTTCCTTCAGGTAGCATCAAAAAGTGGCTCAAACTTTGAAAGGCAACGCCTTGATTTTGCAGCGACAGGGTTTGTAAATCGGTCAATCCTGTATATTCGACGCGGGTCGTATCAACACTGGCGTAAAAAGGCTGAGGGTCGCCCATTCCAAGCGAATTATAAACCGACGCTTGAATAACGCCTGCCGCCGGATTGTTGATGACTGCCGATTCACGCCTGCCGTTTAAGCCGGGTGAATTTATATAATTTGATTCATCCGCCAAATTTCCGCCGTTGTCGTAAACTCTCAATCCCAAATCATTTGAACTGAGCATATCGCCCCAAGCGATGTGAACGCCGGTTTGAATGGCGTTGGCGGGAACGCGGACGGCGGTTGAAACGGTCGAATTGGCATTAACAATACCGTCAAATGTCTGCGTCGTTGAAGTTGTGTAATTGACGGCTTTTCTGTCCAACACGGCGCGAAACAATCCCGTTTTTCGGTTCGGGAAGGCGGCTTCCAAAACTGCCGCGTAGGTGTTGAGCATTCCTGCACCGACTTCGTGTTTATAGTAAGTCGGCAGCGGCGTTGCCGAACGCTGTAATATATTTTTGACCGCCGCCGTCGAAAGATTCGGGTTTGCTTCGAGCATCAGCGCAATCGCACCGGCAACCTGCGGAGCGGAAAACGAAGTTCCGCTGGCAGTCGTGTAAAACGGCAGTTCGGCGGATGTCAAACGTTGGAGATCGGCTCCGGTGGCGAGACTTAAAACGCCCATTTGCGAATTCGCAGAGCGCAGGCTGACAATATCAACTCCGGGCGCAACCAGCGACGGACTAAACAGCGCATCGCCGAAAACGCCGCGTGACGAAAACCCCGCCAAATTTCGATTTGCATCCGTCGCGCCGACGCTGACGACCCACGGGGCGACGGCGTAAGGATTGAGCGTTCCGTTACCGGCACCCGCATTCCCGGCGGAAAAAACGACGTTAATTCCGTTTTGGGTCAGTAATTTGGTAGCAATGTTGACCGGATCGTTGAAATCGAAAACCGTGTCGGCGGAAAAACTGCAATTAACGACGCGGATGTTGTAATTCGTTTGGTGATCCAAAATATAATCGAAACCGGACAAAACGTGCAGCAAACTCAAATCGCCCGCGCTCAAACCTAAAATTTTCGCTCCCGGCGCGACACCGCTGTATTTGCCGCTCGAACTCGTGCCGCTTCCGGCGATAACTCCGGCGACGAATGTTCCGTGTCCGTTTGATAAATCAGAATTGATGACATTTTCAATCGGGGTCGGATTGGTAAATCCAACCGCGACGCTCTGCGTGTCGAGCAGACGAACGTTCTGCACTACCCGTCCGGCGAGGTCGTTGTGGGTCGAATTAACCCCCGTATCCAAAACCGCCACCGTAATATTGCGCCCCGAAACCGGCATCCCGCTGTTTTTCTGCTGCAAGTCGCGGTCAGGCGCAACGCGCTGAATCTGCGTCGTCTTGAAATACGGGTCGCTGTTTAAACTCAGTGTTCGGTCGCCGTAAATCGAACGAACTTCGGCGAGATGGGAAACGGCGATCAAATTTGCCCGCGTCGTCGTCACGGAAATCATCGGCAGAACGCGAAACTGAGTGCCGCCGGTAATACCGATATTTCTCAAATCATTCAAATCGGAAACACTTGGATAATGATGAAAAACGATCACCGCATTAATACTGCTATCGTCGGTCGCCTGATTTAATTTGAACGCGAGTTCCGGGTCAATACTTTGCAGTGCAGTGCCGATGCCAGTTTCGCCGCCGCCGTCCACGCCCGTAAAGCGATAACCGTCAACGCCGGTGAACCGCGCCCTGTCAACTCCTGTAATCGTCACGTCCGCGCCGGTAAATCGTGCGCCGTCTGGTCCGGTAATATTGAATCCCGACGGTGACGTAAAACTGAATGAAACGCCGTCGGAATTGATCCCGACGACCGAATCTGCGCCGGCGAACCGCGCCCCGTCCGCGCCGGTGAACCGTGCGCCGTCGGCAGTCGTTAATGATAAATCCGTGCCGGACGAGTTCATTCCGCTAATTCCAGTAAAACTCGCATCTCTAATGTTTGTGATAAATACGCCGGTCGGCTGGGTAATGATGATCGAATCGGCGCGATAAATCGTGCCGTCGGCTCCGGTAAAACGGTAACCGTCCGCGCCGGTAAATCTCATTCCGTCCGCGCCGACGAATTGTGTGCCGTCCGCGCCGGTGAACCGCGCCCCGTTGGTTCCCGTAAAAGTCGAACCGTCCGCGCCGGTGAAGCGATTGCCGTCCGCACCGGTGAACCGATTGCCGTCCGCCCCCGTAAAACGCATTCCGTTTGTCTGGACGCTCAGAAATCCGTCCGCGCCGGTGAACCGCATTCCGTCAACGCCGATAAAATCAATGCCGTCCGTCTGCGTCGCAAAAATGCCGTTTGATTTGACAACGCTGATTCCGGCTTCGGCGACGTTGACTGAGAAAGCCAACAGAAGAAAAAAACAGATGGTTTTTTTTGCGTTTTTTATCATTTTATTGCTCGACTGATCGTTTACATATAAAACTGCGAAAGTTTTTGTAATAAAACAATGCAGTTGCTGTCAGAAAATTGTCTTTGTGCTGGAAAAACTATGCTTTTGCAATATTTGTGCCTGACAATGATATTTCTTCGGTTTCGATATTTGACCAAAGGACGGAAACTTATTTTAGCATTCCCGATTTATCGCTTAATTTTCCATCTCACCATCCGAACTGACCGGCGCAACTTTCCAAACAAAAACTTGTAGTTTCCTAATTATGTTTGATCTCAGTTGAGAAAAACTTGAGGTTCGGCGAAAATTTCAAAAAAACATCCGGTGAAAATCAAAGTTTCAAGTTTTCCTCAAGTTTCAGTCGGTAAGATTGTTTTTGTTATGACAATGACCTTCTCATTACGCGAAGATTTCAGTTTTGGCAGCGATACCGAAGGTTTTTGTGAAAGCACTTATGCATCTTCTCCGTGCCGAAAATCTACTGAAAAAAGCGACGTTTATTTATTTGCCGACAAGCTGTCCGCGCCGAAATTTAAGAATCATATCAAAAGACCGCGCCTGAATAATTTACTGGAAAAAACTTTGACGCAGTTTGGCGCGGCACTCATCACGGGGCGCACCGGAACGGGAAAATCGGCACTGGCAGCAAATTTTGCCGGTCAACACAAGAAAACCGCCTGGTTTTCAATTACGTCGGCTGATTGCGACTGGAATGTTTTTGCCAATTACTTTCAGGCTGTATTTAAAAAATTAGATTCTGGAAATGCCGCCGCATCCGGAACCGACCAACCTGACCCGGCATTTTTTGTCGAAAGACTTTTTCAAAATATCGTGACAACGCCGGAAAAACGAAAGCTGATAGTGCTTGACGACATTCACAATGTTTTCGATGCCGATTGGTTTGCCGAATTTTTCACCATTCTGCTCCACTCGCTGACGACCGACATTCACCTGCTGATGCTTTCGCGGAGTAGTCCGCCGATTCCGCTGTGGCGGCTTCGTTCAAAACAAGTGTTGAGTGTCGTCGAAGAAAAACTTCTTGCCTTTAACCCGCAGGAAACGAAAAAACTTTTCAAGAAATACGGTCTCTCCGAAGAACAATCGCTGACAGCCCATCGCAAATCTTACGGCAGAATTTCACGCCTGAAAACTTTGGCGGAATCACTGCAAATAAAATAGATAAAGGTCGTAATTAAACCTAAAAAGAAAGTGTGCGTTTTTTAATTCGCACACTTTCTTTTTTCAGATTCAGAGCTGATGCTCTTTTTTTACTTTTGCTTGTCGGGCGGTGTTGCCGCACCGCTCAAGTTCGTTCCCGCAGCGACAAAATCCATTCCTAAATTTTCATCGCTGATGAACAGCAATTGTGCCGGTTGGAAGCTGTATGATTTATGCTCGACCGTCAAAATATAATTGCTGCCCGCCGCCACATCAGCAAAGCGGTAATACCCAGCCGGGTTGGTCTGCCGCATCGTGGTGTTACCCTGCGAATCGGTCAGATAAACCCGCGCTCTGGCAATGCCGCGTCCGGTCGCTGTTTTTACTCTGCCGCCGAGATCAACACCCGCCGCTGTCGGTGCCAGATTGCCGATTCCCCAATCCGAGAAATCACTGACACCCGTTGCCGTTGCCGGATTGGTTCCCGTGCTGCTGTTCGGAACCAGTGCCGGTGCGCCGCCGTCGCGTTTGAACACTTTGTAAGTTGAAGCATCTCCGGCGATATCCGCCGCGACGTAATTGAACGACAAATCAGCGGTTAAATCGCCGTTTTCCGTCAACCTCCAGTAACGCGAAGCCGACTGCGCCGGATCGAGTCCCGGCAGAACATCGTCAACGACGCTGACTTTCAGACTCGACGGATTGGTTCCGAGAGCAGTCACGGTTGCCGTCATCGGCGAGAATTCCGGTGTTCCGGTATTATCACCGACAAAGTAAGTGTAAGCTCCTACCGCCGTATAGCTTCTGCTCAAATTACCCGCGACGAACCCGTTCGTGCGTGCCGCCGTTCCGTTGTGAATCAGCGTATTAGTGCCAGTCAAAACGATACCGTTGGTCAGCGTCAGCGTTCCGGTAACGGTCAAATCACCGCCCGCAACGGTCAAGGTGTGCGTCGGATCGTCATCATCATACGATAAATTCGTAATAGACCGTGTTGTCGGAATTTCTCCGCCGGTAACTCTTGAAGCGGTTGTTCTCAGATAAGAGATAACAATTCCGCCGGTGCCGGGGTTAAAAGTTAAAGGTTGATCGAAAGTTCCAGCGGCAGTTGGTGTCGTCGTATTGCCAATTTGAACAATAGCAGTTGATGCGCCGCCGCTACCGACTGTCAGTTTGTTCGAGTTGACAAGATTTCCCACGAAAATAATGACTCGATTTGTGACGATTTGAGGAATTGACGGATCAAATGTGAATCCGAGGTCACTCTGCAACTCGAAACTGTTCATCGGTGCGGTAACCACGCCGCTGCCCGTATATGATTGAGCAACGGTCGAAGAAAACGTAATGAATCGTGCCGACGTTCCGATACTAGTTAAAGTTCCGTTATTCGTCAGAACGGCACCTGCAAACAAGAAAATCTGGTTACCCAAGGTCAGGGTATTTCCTGTATTGATAGTGATGTTCAGCGAAATGTTGTTGTAAGTTGCGGGCGCACCCCAAGTCGCCGTGTGATTACCGGAAGTATTTGTAATGACGAGATTCGGCACGACACCGCGAATGTTGAAGGCTTTCGCCGCTCCCGAATTCGCGTTGCCTAACTGCAACGTTCCGCCCGTGACACCCGTGATGCCGCTTCCCGCCTGATTACGATAATCAATGGTCGTCGCGAGTTGGACAACGATAGTTCCACCTGAGATAGTTATGGAAGAAGATGCTGATGTTCCCAAATCGAAACTTCCCAGAGTTGTTGAAGCGTTACCAACCGTATTAACCGTCACTGTCCCGGCAGACTGATTATATGTAAAAACATTACCTGCCGCCGCTACCCCGAATCTACCGGTAGCATTGACCGTACCGCCTTCGACAATTACCGTGCTGCCTGAGCTGAATCCCATCGAGTTGCCGGTTCCGGTTCCGATGTTAAATATTCCCTGCGTAATTCTGAGCAGTCCGGCTTCAGTCGAACTTCCGGCTTGTCCGGCAACAGTATAGTTCGGATTGTTCAGCCAGAAACCCGCTGTTGCCGGAATCGTATAAGCAGGAACGGCAAATGTTCTGTTGGTAACCGTAAACGTGCCGGAAACCTTGAATGTGCCGTTGGTCAGCGTCAGAAATCCGGCGACATCGGTGGTGACACCCTGAACCGTAAAGTTTGTTGCAGTCACGTCAAGCACATTAGCTGACGAAGTGCCTTTGTTAACGGTAATCGTCAACACATCGTTTATCGCGCCCGTTCCGCCGAAGACATTGCTGTTTGCGCCGGTGAAGACAAGTCCCGCGCCGGTTGCTGCGTTAGTCGGGCTAAGGTCGAGCGTCCCGTTGTTAATCAAATCTCCGCCAACCGTAATAGTCGTTCCCGGCACGGCTGTTAATGAACCGCCGCTGGCAATTGTTAGGCTGAGAGCCGTCGCCGTAGTGGTGTCAACGGTCACGGTGCAGCCTGCTTGAATTGTGACGTTATCACCTGCGTTCGGAACTGTTCCATCAGCCCAAGTTGTCGGAGCGCTGTAGTTTCCGCCCGCGCCCGCACAAGTGTCGTTTCCGGGTGCGGTTGTCGCCTGACTACCCGCCAAGACAGGCGAACTTAAAGCTCCTTCCGTCACGGCGTAAACCTGATAAAAATAAGTCGTTGTCGAAGCTAATCCCATATCAGCATAGCTCGTCGCATTAGCGGCGGTCTGCGCCAAAAACGAGTAATTCACTCCATCAAGCGAACGATAAATTACATAACCGACTTCATTTGTCGCGTTATCCGTCCAATTTAAGGTCAGCCCTACCGAATTAATTGCCGTAAACGTCAAACCGGTCGGTGCAGTCGGAACATTCGGCGTAAAGATATAACTTTTACCTGTTGTTATAGCATCTGTTTGAGTATTATTCGCGGCAGAATAACTAATCGTATTGGTCGCCGTTGTAACGCTGGCTAAATTCGTCGCCGCACCCGATTGCAATCCGATTGTATAACCGCCTTGAACTGTGTTAATCACCATTCCGTTGCCATAAACGAATTGAATTACGCCGGGAGTCGTCGGATGCGCCGATTCATAAATCCACATTTGGAAAGTTGCCGCGCCTGTCGTTGCCGCCGATTGACGCGGAATAGTCATATTATTCCATTCGACAATTAACTTACGGCTGCCGACCGCGCCGACCACTTTAGAACGAATATTACCATTAGTACCAATCCAGATATCATCATAGTAGGGAGCAATCTTTGGTGCATTCGTCGTTGTCGCAAAACCGGTGGCAGAAGCGTTGTCAAACGAAGTTGAAACAGCGGCTGCTCCTAATCTTGCCAAACCGTTGGCATTGACCGAAAACTGCGTGTAGCGCACTCCGTCATACCAAAAATCGAAACCGATATTCGTGACTGCTGAAGCCGTGTCATCTAACCCCGGTGCGACAAGCTGTGTAGTGCCGGTTGACATATCTTCGAGAGCAGCCGTGGCAGGCGCAAAAGCATACGTCGCAGCACTTAATAAATCCATTGAAGGATTGATCGAATATAACTTTTTGTTAATATTCTCATTTTCCTCACTTCTGTCAGCATCATACTGTTTGGTTTCAAGAACGTTGGCACCAACCTGTGAAGCCGTGTTTTGAGCCAGAATATTCAAATTGAACATTGTCACCAGCAAAGCAAGCGACAAAACCACTAAGCGAAAATCAAATTTTCCGCCGGGCAAAATATTTTTTTTGTGTTTCTTCATAATTCTCCTTGTTTTCTTTTGTAGAGTTAAGATTTCTCTCGGAATTTTTCGGTAAAAAATTGCAGTAGTAAAATATAAAGATATTCCCGAAAATTTAAAGAATCACCCTCGTCCGCATTTCGCTTTCAGATTATGCTTGAAAAGTTTCATTTGACTCGAATTATAATATTCATTTAAGAGAATATAATTTGAGACACTGTTAATTTGCTTGTTTTAGAAAAACGATTTGTGGATTCCCCGCCAATATACATTTTTTGTGCATTTTTATCAAGGCAAATTGCGAAAATGCAAACAATTATAGTCTTGAGCTTTGATAAATCATCATTTCGCCTTTTTTCGCTGACATCTTCGGACGACAAGAAAGCCCGTCAATTAATGATTTGTGACAAATCCAATTGACGGGCTTTCTTATAAGTCAACTAACCGGTTCAGCTTCTGCTATTTCATACGAAAGCTGATCTACAGAGCAAAAACCCTAGTAAAGAGGTGCAAAACTCAGGTCGGTCAAATCGTTGTTGATGCTGATGACCTGCGTTTGAAATTGGTACCGTTTGGCGGAAATACTGAAAATATACGTTTGTCCCGCTTCGACGTTGTTAAATTGAAAATACCCGAAGGTGTTGGTTCGTGCCGTCCGGTTTGTTCCCAGAGCGTCAGTGACAGTCACCACGGCGTTGGCGAGACCGCGTTTGCCGCCGCTTCCCATCACCCGTCCGCCGATGGAAACTGCCGATGCAGTCGGCGCGAGAACTTCGACCGAGCCTTTTTCACAAGCCGCCGTTCCGTTATTGTCCGAATCAGTCGGACGGAAACCGCCGGGTTGGTCAACATTAAACGGTGCCGTTCCGCAGCCGTTGGTTCCGGTCGGAATCGTGTCCAGAACAGGACTCATCGGACCGGGTTTGTAACTTAACGTCGTGCCGCCGTTTAACGCCAACGCCGTCAATCCCGGATCAACACCGGTGACATCGCCCGCTGCCGTCGGTGCATTACCGCCGCCGCCGGGTGCTAACGGGAATGTGCCGCCCGCCGTATTTTCAACGTGGTTATAACCGCCCGAAGTGATTGTTCCTGAAATGTCCGGTCCGGTCGGGGCGGTATTATCGGCGACAATACTACTCAATAAGTTAGTTGTGCCGGTGGCATCTTGGAAAAGTCCGCCGCCGCTGGCTGTTGCCGTATTTGATGCGACGGTTGAATACCTCAGATTGATTGCCGAAGTAGCTCCTGTATTGTAAATCCCCGCGCCGTTGGCGGCACTGTTTCCGCCGACGGTAGAATTATCAAGGTTCACCGTTGCAAGACCGGTCGAGTTACTAAAGTTTTCAACTCCGCCGCCAACGCCGGAACCGCCGGAATTGCCGACGATTGCCGAACCTGTCACGGTCACAATGGAGTTTGCCGCTCCGACGGCGAAATTAACCACACCACCACCTTCACCCGGTGCCGAGTTATTGCTGATTGTGCTGTTGGTAATATTTGTCGTCGTCAGAATTGTTTGCGACAATGCCCGAATGCCGCCGTGAAAATTACTCGCCGTATTTCCGCTAAGAGTTGAATTCGTCAGATTAAGCGTTGCCTGCTGATTGTAAATTCCGCCTGCAAAACCGGAGCCTGTTCCGTTTGTGGCTGTTGAAGTATTATTATTTACCGTGCTGCCTATCAAAGTTGCCGTGCCGCCAGTCAGATGTACGCCGCCGCTAAAGGCACTGCTTGCCGAACCGGCAATTGCTATTGAGGAAGTATTATTACTGATCGTCGAATTAGTAATCGTATTCGTTCCAGCAGCAATACTTATTCCGCCGCCACTCGGTCCTACTGTGGTCAATCCGGAAGTAGCCGTGTTGCCCGTTATAACCGTGTTGGTGATATTGACAATTCCCGCGACATTTATCTGAATACCGCCGCCGGTGGCTGAAGTTCCCGCCGTCGCGGAGCCAGCCCGATTATTTGAAAACGTGCTGTTGGTGATCGTAACAGTCGGCGTAGTCGCTCCTGAAATCGAAAGCCCGCCGCCGCTTGTATCATTCAAATTGTTGGCGACGGTCGAGTTGCTGATCGTAACATTGTGATTCGTGCCTTGGTCAATTCTGATTCCGCCACCGAAGGCGTTAATGGCATTGCGACCGTTTTGCATAGTTAAGCCGTCCAAAACAACCGTTAAAGCAGTTGCGGCAGCGGCTGCCCGGATGTGAAAAACGCGCTCGGTCGCCACGCCCGCCGCCGCGTTTGCCTGAACAATCGTTGAACCCGCGCCTGCACCGTTGATGGTGATGTCGGATGTAATATCGAAATCACCGCCGGCATTGAGGTTTTCACCGGTTTGTCCAGTACCTAGCAATGTTTCGGTATAAGTTCCCGCCGGAAGCGTAATGATGTCTGCACCGGCAAGCGCATTGGCTTCAGTGATCGCCGCTCTGAGCGAACACGCTCCGGCAGCATCGGCGCAAGTGCCGTTTCCGGCGGCAGCATCCTGCGTATCGTTGGTTGTGTTAACCACAAACGTCGCCGCATAAACGCTTGATGAAGCGTTGAAAAGAAAACACACCGCAAATAATGCGGCAGCAAAAACAAAATATCGTCGGGCGCGTTCAGCGAAAAGAACGCGCAGGGTGAATTTATCTAATTTCATATTTGTGGAAGCCTCTTAATTTTAATTTTTACAGACGAAATATCACAGGTTGCGCTGACAGTCTTGTTGTCAGCCGACAGTTGTTCTCGGTTCGAAAATTTTAGTTCATTCAGCAGGTAACGATTGTCGCCGGGAGCGTTACCGGGAAATGTCCGATCTGTGACTGATTTCCGACTGCTTTAACGTTGCAATTTTGGTCGTTTTGAATGTTACAGGAAAATGAACATCGGAGCAAATAAAAACCGCCCATTCGACAATTCACTCGCAAAAATCTTCCGGTTATGAAATAATCTCGGAAATCTCAGATTTACGGGTATTTTCAATGTCGAAACCGAATTTTTTTCTGCGAACAAAATTGCTGCCGCCGCGTGCCGTCACCGAATTGCTCCCGCGCCCGCGCCTGACCGATAAGTTAAAGGCAAATATCAATGCGCCGATAACTCTGGTAGCGGCTGATGCGGGGTGCGGGAAAACGACGCTGATTTCCGAATTTATTCGCAGCGGTTCGCGGCAAACGGTCTGGTATCAGCTCGACCACACGGATGCCGACCCGTTTGTTTTTCTCGGCTATATCGCCCACGGCATCAAAAATTTCGCGCCCGCTTTCGGTGAAGCGATTTTGCCCTATCTCGAAAAAGCGACCGACGAACTGCTCCGGTTTCCCGAACGCGCCGTTGATCTGCTGCTCAACGAAATTCTCGAAACTATCGAACAGCCTTTTATTTTGGTACTGGACGATTATCATCACATCGGGCGCGAAACCGTCGTTCATCAATTGGTTGACCGGCTTTTGCGCTATTCGTCGGAAATGCTGCATTTGATTATCACGACACGCGATTTGCCGCCGCTGGCGATTGTCCGCCGCCGCACTCAATCACGCGCACTGGTCATCAACCGCGAAGATTTACTGTTCACCGACGATGAAATGTGCGAACTTTTCCGGCAGACTTTGAATGTCGAATTAAAGGATGAGGAAATCGCCGAATACCGCGAGCGAACGCACGGCTGGATTACCGCGCTGCAACTCATCAAACAGGTCGCCGAACAGGAAATTTACGCGCACTCCGAAAAATTTCCGATTGATTTGGGAAATATTCTGCACAAATCAGAAAAAGATATTTTCGATTACTTTGCCGAAGAAGTTTTTTCCCGCGAGCCGGAAGAAATTCAAAACCTGCTGCTTTATTTATCCTTGCTCAACTCCTTGCCGCTCGATGTTTGCAGCCGCCTATTCCCTGATCTGCGCTGTTCCGCGCTGCTGCCCGAACTGCTGCAAAAAAATGTTTTTTTAACCGTCGCCGGTGAAGTCAGAACGGGCGAAGTTTACCGTCTGCACCCGCTTTTTCGTGATTTTTTACAGCGTCGTCTGCGCTCGGAAATCGGACGCGCCGAACTTGGACGCGAACGTGAACGACTGGCGGATTTTTTCTTCGCGGAGAATCAATGGGAAAGCGCGATTCCGTTTCTGCTCGAAGCCGAAAAATTCGCCGAAGTGACGAAAATCATCGCCGAAAAAGGCGGCGAATGGCTCGAAAGCGGCGCGATTACGACGCTCGATAATTTTATCGGGAAGATTCCGCTCGAATTGTTGGACGAATTTCCGCGTTCCCTGCTGCACAAAGCCGAAATCGCCCGACTGCGCGGCGAAATAGAAGCGTCGTCGAAACTACTTCACCGGGCGATGAAATTATTGGCGGAAAACAAAGATAAAACCGGCGAAGCGGAAGCTCTGCATTCGCTGGCGAGTTTGGCGCGGCGCAAGGGCGATAATATTAGTGCCATCAACTATCTGGAAAAAGCCGAAAAATTAGTCGCCGAAGATTCGGAAACTTTTTTGAAATGCGCCAACACGCGCGGGTTGTGCTACGTCGGACAGGGCGCGTGGACGAATGCCGAAAACCAATTTCACCGCGCTCTCGAACTCGCTGAAAAACAGGCGAACGATCATTATATTCGCCTGATTACGCACAATCTGGCACTGCCCGCCGGTTTTCGCGGCGATTACGGCGAGGCTCTGCGCTGGTTCAAACGGATTTTCAGCGACAGTAAAAGCAGCGAACTCGTGCCGCAGGAAGCCATCGGACATTTGAATGTGGCGCGGCTCCATCTTTATCGCGGCGAATTTGACGAAGCCGAAAAACAGTTGGAACGGGCATTGGAAATCTGCCAAATCTTTAATCTGAAGTCACTGCGCGGCGAGATTTTCGAGGCATACGGCAATTTTTACCGCGAAAAAGCCGACTTTCCGCACGCCGGCGAATTTTACGAACGGGCGTTAAAAGCCTACGAAGATGCCGGGGTGGATTTGACGACGCGTGACCTGGACGAAGAACGCGCAAAATTTTATCTGTTGCGCGGCGATTCGGTCAAGGCTCGCGGATTGTTGGAAAATTTGCTCGCGGCGCGGCTCAAAACGAACAATGATTTCGGCATTAAAACCGTCAAGCTCGCGTTGTGCCGCGTCCGGCTCGCGCAAAGTGAAATTGCCGGTCTGCCCGAGGAAATAAGCGTTCTCGTCACCTTTTTTCAAGAGCAAAATCTCAACTACGACGAAGCGGTTTCATCGCTGTTGCTGGCTGAAACATATTTTGCGCTCGGCAATCGGAAAAAAATGCTGCCGCCGCTGCAAAGAGCCTTGGATTTGGCGGCGCGGCTGGATTACGAACACTGGCTGCGCGGCGAAATTCAAAAAAACCCGCGTCTTTTCAGCGACGAAGAAGTGATCGAAAAACTGCCGCTCGATTTGCGCGAAACAGTTGAAAACCGGGAGTCGAAAGATGAAATAAAAGCCGTCAGCGAACCCGTTGATAACGGTTCCGCACTTTCCGTTCCCGCCGTCCGCCACCCGGCAATTACCGATTTGACGGTGAAAGTTTTGGGATTCGTCGAAATTTACCGCGATCAAACGAAGCCGTTTGCGACCGATGCGTGGACGACGAAACGGTCGCGTGATATTTTTTGCTATATCGCCGCTAGTAAAAATCGGCGCGCCGAAAAAGACGTTTTGATTGATACTTTTTGGAGCGCGAACGAACTCGACACAATCGAAAAAAACTTTCACCCGACCATTTCGCACATCCGCAAAGCCCTGAACAGCCGCCAATCGTTCAAGCAAAATTTTTTGCTGTTCCGCGACGGCGCATACCAGTTAAACCCCGAACTCGCCTATTCGATTGACACGGAAGAATTTGAAAATTACATCAGTGCCGCCGAAAAAGCCAAACGCGAAAAGGACCCGGCAAACTTGCGCTTAAATTTAGAAGCGGCGCACGCTCTTTATCGCGGCGAATTTATGGCGGGCGTTTACGACGATTGGGCGGAAGAGCGACGCAAGTATTACGCGGAACAGTTCGCCCGGGTTTTAAAGGGACTGGCAAAACTCGCTTTCAACGAAAAAAACTGGTCAAACGCGTTGAAATTCACCGGCGAAATTTTGCAGACCGATCCGTTTCGCGAAGACGTTCACCGGCTGGTAATGAAAGTTTTCGCCGCACAGGGCAAGCCCGCCGCCGTCAAAGAACAGTTTGACACATTGCAAAAACTCCTAAAAAACGAACTCGGCGTTGCGCCCGCGCCCGAAACGCGCCGCATTTTTCAAGAGTTGCTCAAATGATGTTATGATGACGATTAAAAGTATTCGAGAGAGGCAGTAAAATGATTAATAAATTATCGTCGGTTAAGTTTTTGGTGCATCTTTCGATATGTTTTGTCTTCTCTCTAATTTTGTCGGTCGAATCCGCCAGAGCGCAGATCACCGTTGACAACACGAGCGTCAACGGCACTTCCGACAGTGTTGTTGCCGTGACTGTTTTGACTTTTAATCACACGGTCAATTTCTGCGCGAATTGTGTTTTATACGTCGGTGTTTCGACTTATTCGCAGTTAAACGTGCCAACGGCGCGGGTGACTTCGGTGACATACGGCACACAGACCTTAACTCCAATCGGAATGCAGGTGTCGCCAATCCCGACGCTGCCGGCGACGGGCAATACATCGGTCGAAATTTATCGTCTCGTCGCGCCGCCGGTCGGCGCGAACACGGTGACGATAAATTTAATTCCGGCGGCGGTCAACACGATTGTCGGCGGTGCGATCTCGTTCAACGGAGTCAGCCAAACCACGCCGAACGGCGCGTTCTCGGCAAATTCGGGAAATTCCGACGCGCTAAACTTGACGATTGCCGACAGTTTTAACGGCGACGTTGTTCTCGGTGTTGGTGCAACTTCGCCGAACGCGGTGTATTTCGGCACCCCGACACCGCCGCAAACCGAACAGTGGAACGGAAGAGTTTTTTTCAACAACAGTTTCGATGTCGGTTTCGGCGACACGAAGAGCGCGGTTTCGGCAGTGACGCAGCTAACGCGAAATTCGACCAACCCGGCAAGCTGGGCGTTCGGTGGGTTTGCCGTCAAACCGCTGGTGCTGACGGCGGCAGCAAGTTCCGTCGAAGGCAGAGTTTTGACTCAAACCGGCAGGGGCGTGTTCAGAGCAGTCGTCAATTTGACCGACAAAACAGGCGCAAAAAGGGCGGCGATGACCAATCCGTTCGGCTATTTTCACTTTAACGATGTTCCGGCGGGCGAAAACTATATCATCAGCGTAACTTCCAAAAGATTTGCCTTTTCCGCTCAAAGCATTAATATCGTCAATCAAATCAACGAGTTATTTTTCACGGCACAGCCTTAAAGCTAATAAGTTTTGCCTTGAGTTTTGAACCCGCACCAACTGTGCGGTTTTTTTGTTTGCATAAAAACAGCCACTCAAACCTGTTTCCAAACTAATTTCTCAAGTTTTCCTCAAGTATCAGGAATTATTATAAATCTTGGCTCAAGTTTTTCTCAAACTCGGTGAGTTATGCTCATTCCAGTTTGAAACAAAAATTTTATTACCCGGAGGCAAAATGACGGCAAAAGCGAACATAAGCAAAGTATCCGACACATTTTCAAATGTATGTGCCGTTTTCAAAACGTCTGCCGTCGTTTTCAATAACTTTGTCTTCACCCTCGTTTTTGATTCGGTAATTTGTATTCGGACGCAGGAAATTGAGTTTTCGCTCGTTGGGGGATGAGCGAATAGGCGGCGCGGACAATGATTGTAGGGTTTCATTGTTCGCGCTTTTTCATATCACCTTGTTTGTTTTGATTGATGAGTTCTAAAAAATTTCGCTCGTTGGGGGTAACGAGCGAATACGGGGCGGCAATAATGATTGTAGGGTTCGTTATTACCGCCCACTTCCGTTTAAAACTCGGTATTGGCACCGAGAAAGGTTTTTAACTATCTATTGCTCCGTTAACGACGGTATTTGTTCGTCACGCCGCAATTCGATAGAGTTTCAAAATCCCCGTCCCATCGGTTTATTGTTCCGTTTTCCTTCGATTTTACTGCTTTGTTTAAAACGCCGCCTATTTGCCGATTTGATTGAGCAGTTCGCGCACCGCCGCATCCAGTTGCGAGTCCTTTTCCTGCAAGGTTTCACCAATCGGGCGCGTCACATTAACATCAACCTGACGCGGGTTTAGTTCCATATCTTTTCCGTCGCTGCCCGTAATTTTCTGGCGCGGCAGGCGCACGGTCGTGCCGTCAAATGTTTGCGCGTTCCAGGTAAAAATAATCCATCCGGCAGTCGGTTCGCCGACGACTTTGCCGAGTTTTAATATGCGATAACCTTCCGCCAAATCTTCCGCGTCGGACAGCGAATGTTGATTCGTGATCAAAATCGTCGGGCGTTCGAGAGCGCGTTGACCGAGATTGCTTCTTCCCGGAACCGTCCACGCGCCGCGTTCGGTCATATTCAAATAGCCGCGCCGCGACAGCACATCAATCACATACGGATTGATAAAACCACCGTTATTGTTGCGAATGTCAATGACCACGCCCTGCTTCGACTGATTCTGCACGTCGAGATCAACATACAGTTGCGAGAGAGAATTCGAAGACATATCGGGCAGATGAACATAACCGAGCCGTCCGCCGCTGATGCGTTCGACATACGCGCGGTTTGTTTCAACCCACTGGCGATACAAAAGATTTTTCTCCGCACCGGTCGAAATTGGTTTAATGACGAGTTCTTTTTTATTTGCGCCGCCCGCATCGCTCGAGATTTCGAGTTCGACCCGCTTGCCGACTTTATTTTCCAGAAGTTCGTCCAAGTTTGTCGTACCGTCAATTTTTTTGCCGTCAACCGTCAAAATATAATTGCCGACTTTGATGTCTTTTGAAACGTCGGCGGGTGAAAGCGTGATTATTTCCGTAATCTTCAAACGTCCGTTTTGTTCATATTCGTCGCGGTCAAAACGCAGACCGAGTTTGCCAATCGGGGTCGCCGTGAAACCGCTTGCCCCGCTTACGCCGAGATGCGAAGCGTTCAGTTCGCCGACCATCATCGAAAGCAGACGGCGCGTTTCGTCCATCGTCCGCGCTCCGGCAATTAGCGGCTGGTAAGTTTCGTGAACTTTGTTCCAGTCTGCGCCGTGAAAATCCGCATCGTAAAAATTATCGCGCAAATACCGCCACGTTTGTTCAAAAATTTCGATTTTTTCTTTGGCGAAATCAATGTTCAAATCCAAACTCAAACCGAGGGGGCGAATATTTCCTTTGTCCAAATTGACAATATTTATGCGCCCGTTTTCAAGGTAAAAAACTTCTTTCGAGTCGGACGAAAATTGCGCGTCGCCTTTGAATCCGGGTGTTGAAGTGATTTGTTTTGCCGATTGATCGGCTGCTAGTTCATCAAGGGAGATCGTGTAAAGATTGAACTGTCCTTCACTCGACGCGAGCAGCAAAACGATTTTCCCGTCCGGGCTGATCGTTTGTCCCGAAGTGTTGATGCCGGTCGGAACGATGCTCAAACGACGGCGAATGTTTTCAAAGACGATTTCTGTTTTTTTAATTTCTTTTTCGTCTTTTTTGTTTCCCGGTGTCGGACTTGCCGCCGGTGTTGGCGCGGGTGTCGGCGAAACGGTCGGAGTCGGCGAAATCTGCGGTGTCGGCTGTGGTTTCTGCTGCGGATTTTCCTGTTTGAAGAGATCGCGGAATTGGTCTTCGCGAAACTTCGGCGTGCGAAGCTGAAGTTCGATTCTCGCCAGTGAACCGTCTTCGGTGCGCTGATTCGTGTCAAAGAAAATAGACGTGCCATCAGGGTTCCACGAAACCGAACTGCTGTTTGAATTGGCGAGATAACTCAAAGATTTGGCTTCGCCGCCGTTAATCGAAACAGCCGAGACATTTGTATAAGAGCGTGTTTCCGGGTTCATCGTCAAAAATGCGACCCAACTGCTGTCGGGCGACCACGCGAGATTCTGCTTGCCGACAAGCGGCGGTGAATCGGTGTAAAGTTTGCAGAGTTCGCGTTCTTTTTTCGTTTTAACATCGTAAATCCACAGTGCGCGACCGCCGCGAATAAATGCAAAATATTTTCCGTCCGGCGAGAAAACCGGAGAATAATCATCTCCCGTTTGTGTCAACTGCGTTTCGGTTTCGGTCGCAAAATCGTACTGGAAAATTTGCAGTTTGCGGTTTCTTTCCGAAGTGTAAACAACCGTTTTACTGTCGGGCGACCACGCGGCAAAAGATTCCGGCGCAGAGGTTTCGGTCACGCGCACCGCTTCGCCGCCATCTTTGGCAGAAGCCGCAAAAATCTCGCCGTGCGCGACGGCGACGATTTTTTTGCCGTCCGGTGAAAGCGAAAACTCGCTGACCTGCGTGCCGAAATTTTTTCGCTCGTTTGAATTTCCCGACGGCAAACCGCGCAAATTTATCGCTACTTCCTTCGCATTGCCGCTGTCCGTGTTCATTGTCCATATTTTAAAATCACGCTCGAAAACGATCTGCTTGCCGTCGTATGAAATGCTTGCCCAGAGAACTCTTCCGGTTTTGAAATTCGTCAGTTGTTTCGGCTGACCTTTGCCGGTTTGCGACCAAATATTCTGCGTCCCGGTTCTGTCGGAAACAAAAAACATCTGCGAACCGTCCGCGCTCCACATCGTCCAGAGTTGTTTGGCACCCGCCTGCGTCATCTGCTCGTAATTTTGCCCGCGTTTCACCCAGATTTCACTTTCGTCAATATGGCTGCGCCCGTTGCGCCACCACTGCGAATTGGCAATTCCCCGAGCAGAAAAGGCGATGGAATTTCCGTCAGGCGACGGCGCGGCGAAAAATTCGTTGGTATAGCGGTCAGATGAAATTTGCTGCGGCGTGCCTCCCGTCGAAGCGACGCGAAAAATATCGTTCATCCCCGCAATATCTTTGCTGTTTGAATAAAAATAAAGCCATTTCCCGTCCGGCGACCACGCGTCGAGATTGTCCGAAACATCGTCAAACGTCACGCGTCGCAAATCGTTCGCCGCAAAATCCAAAATATAAATATCTCCGTTTCCCGTGCGATTTGAGGTAAACGCCAAACTTTTTCCGTCAGGCGAAAAGCGCGGACGCGATTCGGTCGCCGGGTGCGAAACGAGCAGAGATGCCGTGCCGCCGTCCGCCGGAACAGTCCAAATGTCGCCGCCTGAAACGAAAACAATTTCTTTTTTGTCGGGAGACAACGCGGGTTCGGTTAAATAATCGGCAGACGCTTGCGCGAAAACCAAGTTAGAGCTGCATAAAACAATTATTGTAATCAGCAGATAATCGGCGAAAAGTTTTTTAAGCGACATAATGTTGAACGAGTAGTTTCTGACGTTGAAATATTGAAATCGGAATTATTACGAACGATTTTGTATTTTAGTTTATTTTCGCGCAATTATACCTAATTTTCAAATCATCTGCCGTTTGCATTTAATCATTCGGACAGTTACGATTAAGGTTAGTATTTATAACTTCAAGGAGCAAAATTAAATGAAATTACCCGGTGGATTCGACATCAATTCGATGATGAAACAAGCCCAGAAAATGCAGGAGCAGATGGGCAAAGAAATGAAGGAAATGGTTGTTGACGCTTCGGCTGGCGGCGGCGCGGTGACGGTCAAAATGCGCGGCGATTTTGAAGTTATGGAACTCGTCATTTCGCCCGATTTAGTCAAAGACGGCGACACGGAAATGATTCAGGATTTGGCGATGGCGGCGTTAAACGAAGCGAAACGCAAAGTCGAAGAATCTCTCAAAGGTAAACTCGGCGGAATGCTGCCGCCCGGACTTATGTGATTTTGGATTTTAGATTGCCGATTTTGGATTGGAATGCTTTTGAAAAATTACATTATAATCAAAAATTCCAGTCCGAAATCCAAAGTCCAAAATCTGAAATCTGAAACTAAAAGATGCTAGAATATTCAGAACCCGTCGCCAAATTAATTGACGAATTCAAAAGATTGCCCGGAATCGGACACAAAAGCGCGCAAAGATTGGCTTTTCACATTCTGCGCCGTCCCGATACCGAAGTCGAAAATTTCGTCGAAGCACTGCGCGAAGTCAAAGAAAAAATCGTTTTCTGTTCGGTCTGCAACAACCTGACGGACGTTAACCCGTGTATGTATTGCGCTTCGCCCTCGCGCGACCGTTCGATGATCTGCGTCGTCGAAGAACCATACAATCTCGTCGCCATCGAAAAAACTCGTTCTTACAAAGGTTTATATCACATTTTGCACGGCGCGTTATCGCCGATTCGCGGTGTCGGACCCGATGAATTGATGCTCGTCAACCTGATCCCGCGTCTCGACCCGAAAAATAACGACGATGTTGAAGTCAAAGAAATAATCGTGGCGACTAACCCGACAACCGAAGGCGAAGCGACGGCAAATTATATCGCACGTCTGCTAAAACCTTTAGGTGCCAGAGTTACGCGAATTGCGATGGGAATGCCGGTCGGTTCCGATCTGGAATTTGTGGACGAAGTAACAATGGATAAAGCAATGGCGAATCGGCACGAGATTTAATTTGTTGACCATATTCAGCAAGAAAGGGAGAATTTCGTATTACGAAACTCTCCCTTTCTTTATTTCGCCTTTTGTCCAGTGCGAAAATTTACGCCGCTTTGGCACGTTTATCGTTTTTTACTTCTTTAATTTCCGGCGATTGTGTTTTTTCGATTCGCGCCGTTATCCGGCGGTCTAAATCTAAAATCTGCTCGTCGGTTAAATGATAGATGTTCGGTTGGTTGTGATAAACTTTCGCGCCCGTCACGATGTCTGCCTGTTTAAAGCCGTTATCTTCAGCTTTTTTGATCAAATCTTCGATTGACATCGTGTTCGGCGCAATCGAAATGGGCGTTTTGTCTTCGATATATTCAGGAACGTCGGATTTTGCCGGTTCTTCAAAGGCAAGTTCTAATGCCTGTTCGCCTTTCATATATTCAAGAAAATCTTTGAAACCGATGTTTCCGGTCATTTCAAAACCGACTTCAAACGCCGGTGAATTTGATTTGATGACTTGGAAAACGCGCGTAATTTCGCCGCCGCGTTCCTGCAAGGATACTTCCAACATCACGTCCACGAAATACTCCAAACCGGAAGCCGTCATCGGCAATACGCGCCCGATTTCATTGTCTTCTTTCGATTCTTTGCCTTTGGCAGCAATTTGGTCGGAGATGACGATACATTTGCCCGATTCGATACAGAGTTTTCGCAAAACGCTCTGAAGAATCATTTGGTCGGCGGCGAGTTCTTCCGCGCTCGGCTGCGCCAGCGGGTCGCCCGTGCGTTCGCGGACAGCTTCGATCATTTCCGAATGTTTTGCGCCGAAATAAGCCGCCCAACTGTCGAGCGCGTAACAGCCGTAATTCTGCTCGCGCCCTTCGCCGTTAATCGCCCAGTCAATAAATTCGGGCAGTTCGTCCGTCTGCTCAATTTCGAGCGCGTCAAATTTTTGTCCGACTCCGCGCAACAGACGCGCTTTTCGTTCGGTGTCAAAGATGCAGAGTTTCCCCAGACCCGCATCCGCCATCGAACTGATGAAGTGACTTTTGCCGACACCCGCGCCGCCGCGAATCGCCATCACGAGCCGTTGCTGGCGCGGCATCCGGCTTAGTGGATTTATTTTTGGTTTGTTGATATTTCTCATTGTGCTTTCTCCTTGCTTAATTTTTAATGCTCTCCCTTACTTTTTATCTTCTAAACATCTACCGTCAAAGATGTTTAGTTTCATTGATGACACAAAAATAGCACAAGTTGCATAGTGTTTCAAGTGTGAAACACTATTTTTGCAAAATTTTGCGTTTTATTGCTCAATATTATCCGCCTGAAAATCCTCCAGTTCAAAATTCTGCGCCGTGTAATTTATTTGAATTGGGCGACAGCAAACTTCGCAGTCTTCAATATAATTTTGTTCTTCGACCGATAAGTCTAGAACCATCGAGATTTCCTGCCAACAATACGGGCAGGTAAAAAAATGTTCAGTTTCCATTAAGTTTTTCTAATTTTACGCTTTCTTGCGTTTCGGTTTTCTAATGTTAGAATTTAGCAAAATGGAGACGGAAACAAAACTCAGTAAATTGGCGAAATACGCCTGGTTCGTTTTGATTTACAATTTGATTGTCATTTTGTGGGGCGTTTTCTTGCGCGCTTCGCTGTCGGGCGACGGCTGCGGCGAACACTGGCTGACGTGCGGCGGCGAATTTATTCCGTCTGCGCCGCAGCTCAAAACGCAGATCGAGTATCTGCACCGGGTGACGACGAGTTTAGCGGGAATCACCGTTGTTATTCTGCTGATTGCGGCAATCGTCAAATGGCGCAAAAACAAATCGTCGCAGAACAAACTCGTTATCAGAATGTCCATCGCGTCGCTGCTTTTTATTATTCTCGAAGGAATTATCGGCGGCTTGCTGGTTTTAACCGGCAACACGGCGGCGAATTGGACGCCGACGCGACCGTTTTGGATGGCGGCGCATCTCGTTAATACTTTTACGTTAATCGCGGTTCTGGCTCTGACGGCGTGGTTTGCAGGCGACGGAAAGTCGTTTAGTTTACTGAAATCTAACCGCAAAACATTGATTTTACTGGCAATTGCGACGGTCGGCATTTTCATCGCCGGAATGAGCGGTTCGATGGCGGCATTGAGCAGTATGCTGTTTCCGTCTTCGACTCTGAGCGAGGGCATCGCCAAAGATTTTTCCGCCACTTCACACTACCTGCTGCGGCTGCGAATTTTTCACCCGATTTTGTCAATTGCAACCGGGGTTTTTCTGATATTTTTGGCGGGTTGGTGCCGCAAGCGGGCGCAGAATTCTCCTTCAGTCAACCGTTGGGCAAATGTTTTGGGTTTCATCGTTCTGATTCAATTTGTGTCGGGCGCGGTGACGCTTTTGCTACTCGCGCCAATTGTGATGCAGCTCATCCATCTGTTTTTGGCGGATATGGTTTGGATTTCTTTCGTTTTGATGGCGGCTGGTTTTTTAGCAAGTGAAAATTTGAATGAAAGAATAAGCTAAAAAAGCATTTGCCCGCCGATGATACTTCAAACCGAATACTCTTTTAACTGAAATGAAAAAGAAGCCGTCTTTCCGGACGACTTCTATTTTTATGTGTGAATCATAATCAACTACTTGAGCAAACGAACTGAAGTTTTTCTATCAGCTTCGCGTTCTTTATCGCTTGCCGTTTCGGGAACTTGGGCAAACTCTTCGCCGTAGCCTTCAGCCTCAGGAACCTGCGGTCCGACACCTGCTTTCGTCAATGCTTCCTTGACAGCCTTAGCTCGATTGTCTGAAAGCGTCTTATTCGCGGCATCGTCACCTTTTTTATCCGTGTATCCGCCGATCTTAATTTTAACAGCAGGAAATGCTCTTAGAATAGTAACAACATTGTCCAACTGACGTTTTGATTCAGGAACTAATTCCGTCGTGCCGAATTTGAAGTTCAAATCGTCGAAGCTGAACCATTTTTCCTTCAGTGAATCGGCAGTTCCATTCTTATACTCGTCAGATTCGATGAATTTGATCAGTTGATCTTCAATACCGCCCGGATAAGCCTGAATTTTCGTGCCGTCGGGAAGCGATACTTCCGTCAATTTTCTGTCCGCACCGGTTGTCGCATCAGCACTCAAACCGGACATTGTCCAACCGGTGAACAGCAATTTAAGCTGATCCATTGCGGCTGTCGGCAATCCTTCTGCCGTTGTAATCGCGTTGCCGGTGAATGCCAGCGTGCCGTTTTTCCAGTCCTTTAAATTCGGCAGCAATTTACCGAAATTGTCCCACCAGTTCGCGCCGAACGGTTTCGCAGACGCGTCAACTTTTAAACCTGAAAAATCAACATTCCCCGCACCGAATTCGGCGGTTAGTTTGGTTTTGATTTCGTCAAGCATTTTTTGATCGGGAACGATGCCGGAAACAGTGTATTTACCGTCTTTAGCAGCCATCGTAAAGCTGGAGTCAACCACTTTCACCGGAGTATTAGTGTTGGTCACGACAACTTTGTTGGAATTTGTCGCAACGGGCGTGGTCGTGGTCGGCGATGATTTGCCGCAGAACGTGTAGCCCAAGACGATCAGTAAACCGAGCAGCAAAAGCGGAATCAGCCATTTCAAAAACGAGTTTCCGTCGCCGTCGCCGTCAATTGAATCGCCGACGCTGTTCATTGCTCCGCCGACTCTGTTGCCGACAGATTCATAAGTCGCACCAGCAGCGGCATCAACTCTGTCAACAATGCCGCCTGCTCGCGCACCCGCAATACCGGCGGCACCTACCGCCGCGCCGCCGAATCCGGTCAAATAACCGCCGATTCTTGAAAGCAGACTTTCTTCGTCGGGAATACTGCCGCTCGGTGTCAGCGCATTGACGACATAAGGAGTCATAAAACCGAGAGCCGAAGTCGTTTTCGCCCGGTCAATTCCCGTCTCGGCGGCAACCGAACCGATTGTATCAGCCCCAAAAGCCGTTTCGACCTGTTCGTTTGAAATCGGCATACTGTCGCCGGTCATCACCCACGAATCAACCAAACTGCCCAAGCCGACTTTCTTAAAACGATTGACAAAACCGCTAAATCCGCCGTTTTTTGGGTCCATCATCAAGCCCAATAAAGAAGAAAGCAAAGTTTCCGCTTTGCCGCCGAGACTAAATTTTTCGTTTGCTTCACTGATTATCGAATCAAAAAGAGACATATTTTTATCCTCACCTCAAAACTTGAATAAATTAACTGCCTAAACATAACTGAATCTAACTTATAAACTCGCACGGATTTAGAGAGCAAATCCGCTTGTAAAAAAGATAAGCTGTAAAACAATCAGCAAAACATTTGATTAGGCTTCGTGCCAATGTTCTCCGAAACCGACCAGTTCGTCAAGTTTATTTTGAAGTTCGCGGCATTTTATTTCGATTTCTTTTTCGTCGGCACTTTTTGCAACATAGATCGGCGCGGCGAAGTACACTTTTGCCCGCGTAAAAGGTTTCGGTATTTGAAGTTTGTCCCAACTGTTGATCGTCCAGTAATTTTTCGCTTCGACAAGAAAGGGCAGCACCGGATTCCCGGTTTTTTTCGCCAGCAAAATCGCGCCGGTTTTGGCAGCATAGCGCGGACCTTTTGGTCCGTCAACCGTAAAACACATTGGAAAACCTTTTTTCATCAGTCGAATCATCGCCGCTAACGCCCCGATTCCGCCGCGTGTTGACGAACCGCGCACCGCCCCGAACCCGAACCGCTGGATAAACCGCGCGATGTATTCGCCGTCGAAACTCTGCGAAGTCATCACGACGATTCGGCGGTTTTTGAGAAAATAAACCGACGGAAAAATGCGGTTGTGCCACGTCGCATAAACCGCAATCGCGCCGTCATTCTCGATTCGCTCAAGGTTTTCCCAACCTTCGGTTTTAAATCGAATGGTTTTCCCGATAATTTTTATCAAACAATAGAACGCCCAATCCGCCAGTTTGATTGCGGTGCGCTGTTTGAACGAATATGCCGATAAGTCGGCGTTTTTGTAGGGATTTTCTATTTTCTGCGGCATCTTCTACAAAATATCAAACTCTTCATTAAATTTCTTGTTTTAAGTTACCCGATAGTTTTAATATTCGTATTTAAAAAAATAAGCAGATGAAACACAAGTCGTATTTCATCTGCATTAATATTTTTCGGCAGCTAGCTTCAGCGACCGATAAACAGCGGTTGAAAGCTCGTTTGAAAGGCTGTGCCGACTGAATTTACTCTAGCTTGATTGGTTGTCAAAAACTGTCGTTTGACGGGATTTTCCAAAATCTTCGCCGTCGCCAAATTTTCCGGCTCAGGCAAGTTAGAGACGACGAAAACTGATTTATTTTTCACATCAAAACGCGCTACCTGATAACCGTCCGCCAGCGTTTCGGCAACTTCATCGCTTTGTAGAGGAGAATAATTCCGCGAATCCGTCAGCAGCACGGAAACAACTTTACCTTGATGGCGAAAGACGATGTGCGTGAAAGTATGCCCTTTGAATTTGCAGTTGTGTGATTCGAGCAGTTCGTATTTGCCGGTCGAATTTTCCAGCGGCGTTAAAACCGCCTGCCGCAAATCGGCATATTGCGCCGATGCCAAATTTATTTCCACCGGATGTTCTTCCAAATTATATTTGACGGCACAATTTTGATGATCTCCGGCGGCAATCTCCGCAAAAGATGCTCTCTGCGCTTCCTGATTTATCCGGGCGACATCAATTCGAGGATAATTTTCGGGCGGAGTTTGCATAAACCAAAAGCCTAAGCCGGCGACAAAAATAATACTTGCGGCAAATGCCAACATAGATTTATTTATTGTCCAGAACGATTTTTTTTCAGAGTTGTCAGCGGTTGACGCTTGTTTTAATCTCTCACAAAGACCGCTGTAAAAATCATCGCGGATTTGAAAATCGGCGGCATTGACGACGGCGGATTTTATTCTCGCCCGCAGGATGCGGCGCGTTTCAATCACGCCGCGACAGTTCGCACAAAACTCGAGATGACGCAGAACTTCGTGATTAGTTTCGGTTAAAAGTTCGTCGCACAAATAGGAATCAATTATTTCACGGAAATCCCGGCAATTCATAAAGATTTCCCTCCTTTTTTTACTTCTTTCATTTCTTCGGTGACGATGCCGTAATTTCCGGCATAGACGGCTAATTCGCCGCGCAGAATTTTTCGTCCGCGATGCAGCCGCGACATTACCGTTCCAATCGGAACTTCTAAAACAGACGATATTTCCTTGTAAGCGAAACCTTCGACATCACACAGCAGAACAACTTCGCGGAACGCTTCGGGAACTTTTTTCAACGCCTGCAGAACGTCTTCGTCGGTTAAATGCTGCGGAATCGGGGCTTCAAACTGGACGGTTTCGGCAATTTTTTCTTCGGTGTCGGCGACGAGACGCAGATTCGTCTGTTTTCGCAATTGTTTATAGT
Source organism: Pyrinomonadales bacterium (assembly GCA_038235165.1). Classification (GTDB taxonomy): domain Bacteria; phylum Acidobacteriota; class Blastocatellia; order Pyrinomonadales; family Pyrinomonadaceae. Next base: position 132,354 of record JBBSUG010000003.1, on the reverse strand, counting down.
GGGTGTGATACATAATCGTCGTCAGCCACGCTTTACAGTTCGTTCCTTTTTCGTAGCGGTGAAAAGATTTCAATCCCTGCATCAAAGTTTCCTGTAGCAAATCTTCGGCAGCATCGCGGTCGCGTTTGAGAAACATCGCCACGCGAAACAAATCCGCGCTAAACGGCATCGCTTCTTTTTCAAAGTCCTGCCATAAAATCTCTTTTTCGGATTTTCCTTTTATTAGCTTAAACAATTTTTGTTCCTCTCAGTTCTCCGATTCACAACTGTTTGATACTTATTTTTGTCCGTTTTATTCCGCGAGTTATTTTACTTGAAGTTTTACTTGAAGTTTATTCTTGCAATATCTTACTAATTTATGTTAAACATTAACTAGAGTCTGATTCGTTTTATACAGGCTCGCATTCCAGTGGACGAACCTTTCAGACTCTAAAGTCCAGCCAACGAAAAATCTTTTGAAATCATCAATATAGACAAAGACTTACCGGAAACATTCGGCAAAGTCGGGTTTGAAAATTCGTCTATAATTTGCAAGACGCTCTCGGAAAAAGCGTTCTTTGAGAGGCGAGGAGAGAATACAAAAAATGAAACAAGAACTGGCTAAAAAAAAGGAAACTACCGAAAAATTATTTTTACTTGACCCCGATAAAAAAAGTCCGCGAGCCAAAGATTTTGAAGATAAACTCTCGGCTTTCATCGTCGGTCAGGAACGTGCCGTCCGCCGGATGAGCGGTATTTTTCAAATTTATCTGGCGGGAATGAACAATCCGGCGCGTCCGCTCGGCACGATGCTTTTTCTCGGACCGACCGGATCGGGGAAAACCCGCGTCGTCGAAGCGGCGGCTGAAGTTTTGTTCGGCGAACCGCATTCGGTCGTCAAAATTGACTGCGCCGAATTTCAGCATTCACACGAAATTGCCAAACTGATCGGGTCGCCTCCCGGATATTTGGGACACCGCGAAACGTCGCCGATGCTGACACAGGAAAATCTGGACAAAGCGCACACCGACGAAACGAAATTGACGTTCGTGCTGTTTGACGAAATCGAAAAGGCTTCGGACGCGCTGTGGCAGCTCCTGCTCGGCATTTTAGATAAAGCGACGCTGACGCTCGGCGACAACCGCCGCGTTGATTTTTCCAGAGCGGTCGTCATTATGACTTCTAATCTCGGCGCGCGTGAGATGAGCGAAATGATTTCCGGCGGCATCGGTTTTGCTCCGCTGAAAACGGGCAAAAATCAGGACGACAACGAAATTGACACGAAGATTTACCGTACCGCACTCGAAGCTGCGAAACGAAAATTCTCGCCGGAATTTATGAACCGCATTGATAAGGTGGTCGTCTTCAGAAGTTTGAAGGAACATCATCTGCGCCGCATTCTGGAGATCGAACTGCGCTCGGTGCAGGATCGTATCACCGAATCCGCCGGAACGAAGTTCGCGTTTGAATGTTCGGTCGCCGCGAAGGAATATTTACTGAGCGAAGGCATTGATTTGAAATACGGCGCACGCCATTTGAAACGCGCCATCGAACGGTTTCTCGTGTATCCGCTGTCAAATTTAGTGGCGACGCAGCAGGTCGAAACAGGCGATATGGTCACGGTTGATTTTGACGAAGAAGAGAAAAAACTTCTTTTTTCAAAACAACCCGGTAAACTGATCGTCAGCGAACATGAGGAAAATATGTTTGAAGATGAACCGGAATCCAAATCCGATGCCGTCGGAATGCCGATGCCGCAGGCGATGGTCGGCACGGAAACGAATTAAGTGATGAGTAATAGATGATAAACGGAAAGCTGACAGTTCATTTCTTCTAATCAAAAAAAAGCGCAGTCGGAAAATGATTCCTGACTGCGCTTTTTTTATTCGATAATTTTTTATCTGACACCGGACGTTTCGCACTGACGCATATCGCCCGACTGAAAGCCGCGTGTAAACCACTGCATTCTCTGTTCCGAAGAACCGTGTGTGAACGAATCAGGGACGACATAACCCTGCGAACGTTTCTGAATCGTATCGTCGCCGACCGCCTGCGCCGCCCTAATCGCTTCTTCGACATCGCCGACTTCGAGCAAACCTTTTTTCTGCACGTAATTTGCCCAGATACCGGCGTAGCAGTCGGCTTGCAGTTCGATTTTGACCGATGCCTGATTTGAATTGCCGGTGTCCATTTTACCGAGTATATTTTGAACGTGGTGTCCGACCTCGTGGGCGATGACATACGCCTGAGCGAAGTCGCCGGGTGCGCGAAATTCGTTTTTCAATTCCTGGAAAAAACCGAAATCGAGATAAAGCTGTTCATCGCCCGGACAATAAAATGGTCCGGTCGAAGAACCGGCAATGCCGCAGGCAGACTGCACCTGATTGGTAAAAAGCACCAGTTTCGGTTCACGATAACGCTTTCCGGTTTGTTGCGGAAGTATCTGATTCCAAGCATCTTCGGTGGTTTTCAAAACAGATGCAACGAACTTTTTGTCGTTGTCTTCAGTTTGCGGATTCGTCTGCCTTTGCTGCTGCGTTTGTGTCGTTTGCTGCGAACCGCTGCCGGACAGCAAACTCAGCAAGGTGCTGGGATCGGCGCCGCACAGCCATAAAACCAAAACCAACAATAATGTTCCGACTCCGCCGCCGCCGATAGCCATTCCCGTGCCTGACATCCCGCGCCGGTCTTCGATGTTTGAACTCTCCCCCGAATTTCTCCACTGCATAAATTTTTCTCCCTTTTTGAATAATTTTTCTGCAAAAATATAAAGCAGTTTACCACTTTGTTTCGGTCAGCGTAAAATTATACTTTAGATGTTAATGAATTTGAACAATTGGCGGCACAGCGGAAGTTATTTTGATTACAAGGATTTACCGATTTTTTATCGTTCGAGCGAAAAATCCGACGAAATTTTGCTCTGTCTACACGGTTTTCCGACTTCTTCGCACGATTATCATAAAATTTGGGACGCACTCGCCACAAGTTTTGCCGTTTTAACCTTTGATTTACTGGGTTATGGTTCTTCCGCCAAACCCGTCAATTTTGACTACACGACGTTTAATCAGGTTGATGTGCTGCAAAGTCTGCTTGAGAGTCGGCACATCAAAAAGGTTCACATTCTGGCGCACGATTACGGCAACACGATCACGCAGGAACTTCTCGCCCGCGCCGCCGAAAATCAGTTAAACTTTACGATTGAAACAATTTGTTTTATGAACGGTGCGCTGTTTCCCGAAACGCATCGTCCGATTGCAGCACAGAAACTTTTGCTCAGTCCAATCGGTTTTTTGTTCGGCAGACTGATTACCGATGCAAAATTCAAAAGGGGTTTGGCTTCTATTTTCGGCGCAAATACACAGCCGACGGCAGAAGAACTAAACGAATTTATCGCCGCGTTCAAATACAACGACGGACGGAAAATCGCGCATAAACTCATTCGTTATATGACCGAACGCGAAAAATATCAGGCGCGGTGGGTCGGTGCGCTTGAACGAATGACGCAGCCGTTTCTTTTTATCAACGGTTTGATCGATAAAGTTTCGGGCGCACATCTCGTTAAAAGATTCCGCGAAGTCGTGCCGCAGCAAAAAAACATCGTCGAACTCGCCGAAATCGGTCATTTTCCACATTTTGAAGTCCCCGAAATTGTTACGAATAAATTTTTGGAGTTTCATCATTCAGACGTAAAAAGTCGGTAATGTCATACTTTGGGCGATATTTGACACAGTGCTGAACACGAAACTTATTTATTATTCATTTCCGCGCTAAAATTCTTTGCAAAATCTTGACAGATACAGAGTTAGAGGCTTATCATTCACACATAAGCCCAGAGAGTTTTTTCTTCCGACATTTTCAGAGAGGACGATTATTATGATTAAACTTGACATTGTAAACGTAGTAGCTGATAAAACAGGCGTTCCGAAGCAAAAAGCCGAACAGGTGGTTGACGCGCTTTTCAACGCTATGAAGGAAGCACTGGCAAACGGCAGCCGCATCGAACTTCGCGGTTTCGGCGTTTTTGTCGTCAAACCGCGCAAGCGCGGCATCGGGCGCAATCCGCGCACCGGCAAAGAAGTCCCGATTCCGTCAGGCAAGACAATTCGCTTCAAGCCGGGTAAAGAACTTCAAGCTAAAGCCGTGAAAAGTAAAAAGTAGCATTCAGCCGCCAATTGTGAATCGTAAATCCCGTGAATAATGCAGTTAATTATCGTCGGTGATTTGCGATTTGACGTTTTCATCAGCCGATGTCGAATCTTAATTCAGTCACCAATCAATTTTTTGACCGTCGCGAAGCGATGCGTCCGACCGCGAAAACCTGGGCGATACACATTGCACTGCTGCTCATCGCGTTGTTTACGGTAACGCTGGCGGGAGTTCTGGAGCCGTTCGGACAAATTCCGATTTTTCCCGATACCGATCCGCAAACGGCGGCAGAGATTTTTCATTTTTTTCTCTCTTTTCCCGCTCACTACGCCGCGCTCATATACACAACCGTTCAGACACTTTTCACTGATTTCGAAACCTTAAAATACGGGCTGAAATTTTCTTTATCCCTGCTGGCGATTCTGACGGCGCACGAATCCGGGCATTACGTCGCGTGTCGTCTCTACGGTGTTGACGCGACACTGCCGTATTTTATTCCCCTGCCGCCGCTGATCGGTCCGGCGGGAACTTTTGGTGCATTTATCAAAATCGTTTCGCCGCTGCCGTCGCGCCGCGCCACATTCGACATCGGAGTTGCCGGTCCGATTGCCGGATTTATCACGCTGATTCCGGTTTTAATCATCGGGCTGCTGACGATGGAACGAGCCGTTGCGCCGACACAATCCGTCGCCGGTCAAGCCGGATTGTACTTTTCCGATCCGCTGCTCACTCAAATTTTCGCGCGTTTTTTAGGTCTTGATCCAAATTTTCTGAGCTTCAATCCATTTCTGGCGGCGGCGTGGATCGGTTTGCTGGTGACGAGTCTAAACTTGGTTCCGTCAGGGCAGCTCGACGGCGGACACGCTGTTTACGCGATCTTCGGTCAAACATTTCACCGTTGGACGGGGCGCATCGCCTTTGTCGTGATGGCGGTGATTTCTATTCTGGGCTGGGTGATTTACAGCAGTCCGAGCGGGTTTCTGTTCGTCGTGCTGCTCGGTATAATGATGCGCGTCGGTCATCCCGAACCGCTCGACGACACACCGCTGAATTTTCCGAGAAAATTGGTTGCCGTTTTGACGCTGACAATTTTTATCTTGTCATTTGTTCCTTTTCCCATTCAAATCAGGTAGATCAAACTGTGGTGCCGTGAGTGTTGAGAATTTGCTGTTCTATGCAGAAATCCGCACACAATAAGGGTTTTCTTTACTCCGTGCGGGCTTCTACGTTCTTATTTACTGTACGGTCATCTCATTTGAATATCTGCCAAAAAATCCTTAATCAATTTCGTTGGCAGCCTTTATTCAACAACCTTCAGAAAAAATTTGACAATCTACTTTATTTATGAATAATACGGATACCCCCCTGCAATTACCAAGCTGATTCAGATGTAATGTAGAGTTGCTTTTCAAATTACTCATCGGACAATCTCACTGAATCACCACACATCAGCGGTTAAACTCCGTAAAGGATCAAAAAGGATCAGAAATGAAAAAATTAATTCTCTTAATACTCGTGTCTCTTCTATTCACCGTCTCCTTCAACGCTCAAACGACACCGCCGCCGGCTAAAACCACCAAAATGACCGACACGGAAAAACCCAAGCGGCAAATTTTCCGTTCGAATAAGGACCAGGTCGCGCAGGCGCAAAAAATGCTCAAAGGAAAATCAATGTACAGCGGCGATGAAACCGGCAAACTCGACCCGGACACTCGCGCCGGATTGAAAAAATTTCAATCTGAAAACGGCTTGAAAGCAACCGGCACACTGAACCGGGCGACGCTCGAAAAAATGAACATCGAGCTGACCGATAAACAAAAAGAAATGCCGATTTCGCCTAATTCTTACGCGGCGGCGGACAGTGATAAATCAGCTAAACCGAAGCGAAACATTTTTCGGACAACGAAGGATCAAATAATGCAGGCGCAGAAAATGCTCAAGTCGAAAAGTATGTACGGCGGCGATGAAACCGGGAAACTGGACGATACAACCCGCGAAGGCTTGAAAAAATATCAGGAGGCGAACGGATTGAAATCAACCGGCACGCTTAATCAGGTAACGCTGGAAAAAATGGGCATCGAACTGACCGACAAACAAAAAGAGAACGCGAAAATGGATCCCAAATAGAAAGTAAATCACCGAAAAGAAAAGCCCGTCCGCGAACAAGAACGCGGGCGGGCTTTCGCCTTTTAAAAACAAATCTTATAATCAATAATTATATGAGCAATTTATCCGATATTGGTTTCCCGGTTCAAAGCGAGCAGGACGTTAATGTTTTGATTACTGAAACGATCAAATATGTCGAATCAGTCAGGTGTCCGCAGGGATTTTATCTGCGGTTCTCAGACGCTTCCGGCGCGGAAATTTATTTGCAGGGAAATCCCGACCAGGAACTTGTCGGTTTCAATCCGCATTTTGACGGTATCAGCTGCCGCACGGTCGGTTTGGTCAGACAAATCGAACGCGAATCCTCGGAACTCGACGGCGGTTTTTACGCCTGGGCTGACCCGCGCGATGCTGACTTTGAACATTCGGGCGCATACCCGTTCGTTTTTGACGTGCCGGATTTTCGGACAGTCGGTGAAATCGAATTTCCGTCAGTCTGCGAAATTCAATTAACGGCTTTTGCTTCAAACGATTTTAGAATTTTTGCTGATGAAAAAGATTTTCGCGCTGATGAAAACTGGAATGATCTGGCGGCGCGGTCTTTTGTTCCGAGCGGATTATTTTTGCCCGGTGAAGATCAAACCGAAATCGAACCGCCGCGCCCGGTTGGAATGTTTGCCGGTGAAATCAAAGATTTTGAACTGAAAACGAATGAGCTTTCCAACGAAAATTTTTACTGGTTTCTGGTCGAAACTTTAGGCGGCGAAATTGATGTTGTCGCGGATGCCAAATTAGTTCCCGCCAAACCGAAACTCGGCGGTATCGTCAGCGGACAATTCTGGCTTTCCGGGAAAATTATCAATCCGACGGAATAAAATAGCTCCTCATACGCAGATAAACGAACAATTCGCCGATTTCATTTTTTGTCGGCTTCTTTTTGTATCTGCATCACTTCGGCGAACGAGGCGAGCAGTTTTTGCCCGAGCGTTTTCGGCTTTGCCGCCTCCATATCAGCGGCGTGGATGCCGAGCATTACGTGAATGACCTTGACGGCGGAAAGCACGGCTTGATCAACATCTTTGGTCGAATACCACGGACTGATACCGATGTGAACTTTCTCGTATTCGTCGCGCCACGCTTCAATATTTTCCAAATCAATCGCCTGTGCGATTGTTTCCGTGTCCACTCCGGCGGGCAGGTTCAAAACCACTGAACAGCGTCCACCATCCATCGCCGGCGAACTGTCCACGCCGACCGTTTCGAGCAGTCCTTTGCGCACGTCCCTCACGATTTCCGACAACACATCCTGCGTCGCTTTGAGCAGCTGCCGCTGTTTTTGCATTACCTTTGAATTTTCGGCAGCGGGCAAACCGTTATTCTGCAAATCGCTCCAAGTCGGCGGAATGCGCCACGCCGTCAATTTCGTCCCCCGCACGGGAGGACCGCCGTCACAGGCGAGTTCTCAATAACCTTCCCAACGTCCGCGCCAACGGCTCATATATTAAATTCTCCTCTTTCATTCATTTCAATGTGTCAATTATCTATTCGTTTTTCACGCTCGCTTTGGATGCAAAAAACGTCGCGGTTCGCCGACATCGGCAAGTTCCGCGCAAAACAACATTCGCTTCCGAGTATAAACCATACTGAGCGAACGGCGAACAGTTTGATAACTTTCGCGCACAAAATTTTTGAGCAAATTATGTTTTTTCAGCGCATATTTTAATTACTGAAAACATCCTAATTCCAGATTTAACACTGAATTTCAGGCGATTCGCAGACCCAGATGATCGCACGGCGCATCGGTCAAATCCTGTTCAACGCCCAGATATTTTTCGGTCGTTTGGATCGAATCGTGTCCCAGCGATAACTGGATTTGGTCAATCGGTGAGCCTCCTTTGTGCGCGAGTTTGGCAAAGGTGCGCCGCAAATCGTGCGGGGCGATGCCCTGCGCGGCAAGTTTTTCGGCGTAACCGACGACGATGTTATAGACTGCCTGTTCGGTAATTTTCGTTCCCATAATCCCGCTGCCCTTATTGACACGGCGGAAAATGAACCCGTTGTCAATGTGCGCCGGATACATCCACGCATCGAGGGCGGATTTCGCCCACGACGGCATCGGGACGGTTCGCATTTTGTCGCGCTTGCCGACAATATCAACAATCGCCCAGCGTCCTTCGCGCTGCTGAATGTGCGCGACGGAAAGAATCGCCGCCTCCGCCCGCCGCAGACCACAGCCGATCAAAACTGCCAGTAGAGCGCGGTCGCGGACACCCTTTAAAGTTTTCACATCCGGCGCGTTAAGCCAAGTCTGCGCTTCTTCTCTGGTCAGCCAGTTGCCGGTTCTACGCCCGCGAAACGGAACGCCTTTGACGGCGCGAATGCCGTTGGCGAGCCGCGAATCAATCACCGCGTTGTCTTCGGCTTCGGTGGCGAGCTTGCGAATGGCGGAGAGTTTTTGGTTGATGCTGGCGGACGACATTTTTTGTTCGCGCAAAAATTTGACGTATCGCTGCACCAACGCTTTGTTGAGTTCGGGACGATTTTGCGCGGCGTGCCAGTGAAAAAATTCTTCCAACGCCCGCCGGTAAGCCCGCCGCGAATTTTCGCTTGGCAGCCCGTCAATAACGAGATCAATGATTTCCCGCTCGGCGGCATTTAATTTAGATTTTGTAACGACGGTTAATTCCGTTTCACTCATAATATTTTTTGCCTTTTTTATAAATGACAATCGCAGAGTTATCATAAGCTATTTTTGTGAAAACAGTGAATTAGAGACGGCTGGAAGCCGGAAATCAACCGCCCGAATTTTATCAAATTCTGAATAATTGTTAAGCTGTTGATTCATTATGGAACAATTTTTAGCTACTGAAACAATCATCATTGAACTGCTGCTGATCGTGTCGCTCGTCGCGCTCGTCGTGCGCCGTCTGCGAATTCCCTATACGGTCGCGCTGGTCATCGTCGGTTTGTTGATTACTTTTCAGAAGCCGCTGGAAATCGAGCTTACGCCCGAACTAATCCTATCGCTTTTTATTCCGCCGCTGGTTTTTGAAGCGTCATTCCACCTCGAATTTAAGTATTTGCGCGAAAATTGGCTGCCGATTGCGGGACTGGCGATTCCGGGCGTTTTGCTGACGACGTTTATCGTCGGCGCGATTGTGTCGTGGGGCGTGGGCATTCCGCTGACGAGCGGATTGGTATTCGGCGCATTGATTGCGGCGACCGATCCGGTAGCAGTCGTCGCTTTGTTTAAGGCGTTGGGCGCACCGAAGCGGTTGACCACGCTGGTTGAAAGCGAAAGTTTATTCAACGACGGCACGGCGATTGTAATTTTTAAACTATTGCTCGCCGTCGCTCTGTCCGCTGCTGTCGGCGGCACGGGTGACGCGCACGAATCATTCGATTTTTTAACGGCGACGGTTGATTTCTTTCGCGTTTCGGCGGGCGGGTTGCTGATCGGTATCGGTCTGGGCTGGATTACCGCTCAGATTATCGCCCGTGTTGATGATTATTTGATTGAAACGATGATGACGACGGTTTTGGCGTTCGGTGCATATCTCGTCGCCGAACGCTTTCACGTTTCCGGTGTGCTGGCGGTCGTTGCGGCGGGCATCGTCACCGGCAATCTGGGTTTAAAAGGAATGTCGCCGACGACCAGAATCGTGCTGTTCAATTTTTGGGAATTTCTCGCCTTCGTCGCTAATTCGCTTGTTTTTCTGCTGATCGGACTGGACGTTAATCTGCGTGAAATCTGGGCTGATATACTGCCGATTACGATTGCGCTGGCAGCGGTTCTGTTGAGCCGCGCGCTAGTCGTTTACGGGATTACTGCGCTGGCAAATTTACGGTCAAATCAAATTTCGCTCGCCTACCGGCACGTGCTTTTCTGGGGCGGACTGCGCGGCGCAATCAGTCTCGCACTGGCTCTGAGTCTGCCAATCGCCTTAGCTGAACGCGAACTGCTGCGCGTAATGACGTTCGGCGTAGTTTTGTTCACGCTGCTTGCCCAGGGAACGACGATGCAGTTTTTGATGACGCGGCTCGGCATCGGGGTTGCGCCGCCGCTCGAATTGGATTATGAAAGACGGCACGGACGATTAATCGCCGCGCAAGCCGCTTTGCGCCGCATCAAAGAAATGTATCGCGGAAATCTTTTTTCGCTGACAATTTGGCAGCAACTCGAACCCGAATTATCAAATGAAGTCGAAAAAGCTCTCGCCGCCCAGAACGAACTGCTCGAAAAACACCCTGAACTTCAATCCGAAGAACGTGAGGACGCACAGCGCGAAGGATTAAACGCCCAGCGTGCCGCATTAGGGAAAATGCTCGGCAACGGTTTGATTTCCGATGCCGTCTATGACGAACTGGTGACGGAAGTCGACGAAAAAATTTCCAACTTGACGCGGACGGGTTTGATCGCTGATAAAGCTTTGGAAGCTGCACTAATGGCAAAGGCGGAAACACGACCGTGAGGGAGTGTGTCAACCACTCGACCAATAACACACTTCCTGACGGTCGCGTTTCCGCCGCGCATTTCGACAGCATAAATTCTGAACAATTGCTTTAATACCAGATTATTAATCCACGTCTTCGAGAGCCGAACGCGAACCATTCGGCGATTTTTTGACGACGCTGAAAGTTCCGTCGGTTTCCAGCACGACAGCTTCGATGTCTTCGACCGCTGCACTTCCCGCCGCCCGAATCGCTGACCGAATCTCCGATTCGTCGACGCGCTGACGTTTCATTGCATCGCGCACAAATCCACCTTTGTCGAGCAGCAGCGTCGGTTTGGACTTGATCAAATTCTTCACAAAATCAAACTGCACCGAGAGCCGGGTAATGATAAATTGCAGTCCGATGAGCAGACTAAAAGCAAAAACGCCTTCAGCGAACGTAATATCTTTGGAAATTATGACACTCGCCAAAATCGAACCGAGCGCAATCGTCACGACAAAATCAAAGGCGTTCCACTTCGACAAAGTTCGTTTGCCCGATATTCGCAGCAAAACAACTAAAGAAACATAAGCGGAAATCCCGACCATCAAAATTCGCAGCAGCGCAAACCAATTATCAAAAAACATAATTTATGTAACCCCTTGTACCAATTTTAACCTCAAACTAAAATTAGTTTCCGCGCGACAAAACTGAAATTTGCCGTTACGCGCCGTCTATTTTTTCTCACTGATAAAAACCAAATTTTCCCAATTAAGAGTGTCCAAAATTTTATCTAAATTCTTTTTAACTTGCGCCCAATCGTCGCTTGATTTGATGTTTTCGCGGGCGGCATCCGTAACCATTTGCAGATGACGTACGACGTTTTCGAGCCGCAATCGCCGATTTTCCGCCGACAGATCAATCTTTTTGTTGTGCAGATCTTTACCGTCCCGCAGGCGGAGCGCGATTTTTTCGAGCGCGTTCATCGAACGCAAAATGATCGCCACGTTGCTCAAAGCATTCTGGCGCGTTTGATTGAATGCCAAATCCAGCAAATTTTCAAACGAAGGACTTTTAGCGATAACTTGCAGGCGATTGCCGGAGTAGCGAAAATGCGTCGGGAAGGGGCGCACGGCGAGGTGTGAAACAATCGCCGTCAGGTAATCAATGCAGATGACCGCCGTCGTCGTGTCGTTGACACCGGGCGACAACGCCTTCATTACGATGTCCACAATCTGCCGAATGCCGTACGCCGCATCCTGATCTATCGTCCGAAAATCATCAATCGAGTAAACCTCGTTCAGTTTATTGACTATTTTTTCACTGGAAACAATTTTATTTTCCGGCGCATACGCCGCAAATGACACGAGCGGCGCACCGGCGATGACAAATTCGCCGACTCCGTGTTCCATTCGCACGATAATTTCACATTCGCGCGTAAAGTCGAGCAAATCTTGGATGGCAATGTTTTGAATATATCCGGTTTCTCTCGCCGGAATAATTTGCCAATCGACACCCGCTGCAAATTCATCCAGCCGTTCGAGTTCTTCGTCCGGTGCGTTTTCACCCAGCCGGTGAGGAAAAAGTTCGTCTATCACTTCGATGGTTTCGTCGCAGACAGTTGAGATAATCGTCGAAGCCTGAATCGAAACAGCGATGTGGTGAATAAAATAAATCAGAAATCCGATGCCGACGAGCGCGAGCAGAACGCCGACGATGACGGCGACCGACGGTACGAAAGCGTGATCGTCATCGCCGCCGCGTATCGTTCTCAAGACGACGATGCAGTAAGTAAAAATTCCGACGAAAACGCCGAGGACGACCTGATTGATCTGGTCGCGCATAAAATTTCGCAGAATACGCGGCGTGTATTGCGTCGAAGCGAGCGAAAGCGCGACGATAACGATGGAAAAGACGATACCGGCAACCGTGATCATCGAACCGGCGACCGTACCGAGCATATCACGCGACCCGGACGGTTCGACCCCGAACAGACGCGGATAACCGCTGATCCAGCTGCCGCCGAGCTGTTTGTCAAATTCGACTAGAACCAGCGCGAGAATAACGCTTCCGGCGACGATCAAACCCGGCAGAAACCATAAACTCGAATTCAAATCGAGCCATACTTTTTTTAATCTGTTCATATACAAAAATGGGTTCTGGTTTTTGGGAAGATTATTGTCTCTCGAAGCTGCGGTAAAATGTAAAAAAGTGAGAGAAGACCAAAAACCAACAGTTCCATCCGTTCTAGTAAGTTCTTACTCTATAATATGCTTTTACGCTTATTTTTCGCCAATCACGTCAACCAAGAAAAATACGCGGCAAAAGTTGTTGATTTAAGTCCCGGATATATGTTTGAGAATTTCACGCCGCTTCGCCCGCACTGAAGAGGCTCGCACAATTCACAGTATTTCAAATGCAGTTGGCGATGAGGTTAATTTCACTTATTTTGATTTTCATTCCGTCGAGCCGCGCTTTCAGTCAAATGAAAACCGAAATTAACCGGAAACAGAGCGAAATTTTGGGTCGAATCAAATCTGCTCCTATCGTTTCAATTTTCGGCGAATACCAGCAAATCATTGACGGTGAACAAAAAAAAATTCCCGATTCGAGACAATTTTGTGATATAATTAACAAGTTAAATTAACTAAATTAATCTGTAATTCAAATCATTTGAGACTATAGCTTCACTTTTTCAACAATAGTGAGCGCGTATAATTTTTAACGGAGGTAGAGATAAATGTTCTATAAAAAAGAAAGTGCCGGAATGTCGTACAAAAAAACATTCGGTATGGCTGGTGTATTGGTGTTCTTGCTGAGCGCGGTCGTTTTCGGACAAACGGCGATACCGACTCCGACGGAGACAGCAAAATCGGCGGCGGCAATGGCGGAAAGCACACAAAAAACTGTTTTGCAGCCGGTGATAACCAATTATAAAGGAATAAAAATCGGGATGACGGCTGATGAAGTGCGCGACAAATTGGACACAAAACCGAAAGTAGCCGATAAGGACGGTTTTTATTATGTTTTTTCGGACGATGAATCGGCACAGATCACGCTCGATAAAAATAAAAAAGTGCGCGTAATTTCGGCGACGTATTCGGGCAAAGATAACGTGCCGAAATATAAAGACGTTTTCGGCAAAGATGTTCCTCTAACTGAAAAACCGAGCGGCAGAATTTATAAACTCGTCCGCTATCCGGCGTCCGGTTACTGGATCGCCTACAACCGTTCGGCAGGCGACAGTCCGAGAACAACCGTAACGATGCAGAAAATGAGACAGGTGAAATAAGCAAATTCAAATTTCATATTTCATATTTCAAATCGCCAAACTGCCGCCACCCGGATAAATTTATCCTAAACTTCGATGGGGTTTGGTGCGGTTTCGGAAACTTCGACGGTTTGGCGCACCGGAACGAGCAACACCGGGCATTTTGTTTTTTCGATAACCCGTGTCGGGACACTGCCGAGCGGAAGTTTCTCAATTCGTTCCGCGCCGCCGCGCCCGTGCGTCGCCATCACGATTAAATCGGCGTTTTCGCTTTCGACAAAGGCGAGAATCGTTCGCGCCGGACCGGAGCCGCCGAGCAAAACTTTCGTCCGTGTCTTTTCCGAATCGAGTCCGGCGGCGATGCCGTCCAAGTATTGCTGCATCGTATCGGCGTAAGTTTCCGATTCCGCCCCTTCCGGCACGGACATCAACAAAACTTCATTATCAAATTCGTCTGCCAGCAGTTTGACCATCGGCAAAACGGACTCGGCTTCCGCCGAACCGTCGAGTGCGACGATAATTCTTCTGAAATCGGTGTGGCGGCTCGCCCAATCGTCGGTCGGACTGAGCAGCAGAATCGGCAAACTCGCCTGTTCGATCAAACGCTGCGACACGCTCGACGAAAAAATGCGTCCGACTTCAAAACCACCTTTCGTGCTGATGACGATTAAATCAACGGCATTCTCGATGGCAAGGCGATTGATTTCCGCCGCCGGTTCGCCTTGCGACGTAATATATTCGGCATACATCGAATCGCTTCTCAAGGATTCGACGGTGCGCTGCAAATATCCGTCGTAATCAAAAGGTGCGGCGGCTTTATCATCAGATTTTTTCTCTTCTTTAACACTTGCCAGAATCAAATCGGCATCAAACACGGCGGCAAGACGGCGGGCAATCGGCAGCGATTGTTCGGCGATTATCGAACCGTTAAGCGGAACGAGAATGCGCCGGAGATTGATTTCGCCGCTGTTACCGTTGTTTTCGCCGTTGATAAAATCAGGTAGATATTTTTGTTCGGCGACCAGCATTCCCAAACGGTCTTCGACTGAACTCGGCACACCGAGTTTTTTGCGGTAGTAAGAAAAAACGAAGAAGAGAACCGGAATAAATATCAGATAAGTCCACGCGCCTTCGAAAAATCGTTCGGCGAAAATAACCAGCGTTGCGCCGGAAGTCAGAAGCGCGGCGATAATCGTTCCGGCGAGGGCGAGGACTTTTAGCGACGAGTATTTTTTACGCAATTCGCGCAGAAGACGTTTGCTCGCCGCCCAACCCGTCATACTCAGCAGAATAAAAACTCCAGCGGCATAAAGCGCGAGATAAGTTTCTTCCTGCGTGCCGAACAGTAAAAAGCAGAGAACGACGATGCCGACTTCGACCCAAACCGGTTTATCGGCAACGTCGAAATGATTTCTTTCGCCGTAATTTGCGGGAATATAATGGCGATGGCGCAGACCCAAAGCTAAATTCTGCAAACCCTGTGCGCTCGCCGCACAAGCCGACAAAAGGACGGCGACTCCGATCAAAGTTCCCAAGTAAGAACCCCACACCGGAAGCAGTTGATCCATCGTCTGGGTGAAAACGGAAACGTGTTCGTTGGTCGGATCGGACAGCGCGAAAATCGCGGGACCGACGACGAGCATTGTCAGCGAAGTCGTTCCCATAATAATAATCAAACTGCCAAACGATTTGCGGCTCTTCTGTTCGCGCGTTCCATCGTAAGCGGCGACAAGATTGGCGAAAATCTCGATTCCCGTCATCAAAGCCAAAATTCGCGCGTAACCGCCCAGAGTGAGGTTAATGTACGAAGTTTTTATCATTTCGCCGGTTTCCGACACATAATTTACCGGAGCAAATGAAAAAGCCTGAAAATTGATCGCCGGAATGTTAAAACCGAATTTCAAAAGGCTGGCGACGATCATCACCCACAATAAAGCGAGAATGGCAAAAGTTGCCGGACCGAAAACACGCGCCGCCATTTTCGGTCCGCGGTTGACCAGCCAGCCGGTTAGGATACTGAGCGCGACGGCGAGAAAAGCGCGATATTGGAAATGCAGCACCGTATTATTGAGTGCGGGAAAACGGTCGGCGACAAACGTCACGAGTGCCGCCATACTGACCAAAAATGTCAGCGTGTATTCGGTAAAGGTAATTGCCGCATTGGTTTTGACCGCCCAACTGCCGAATTCCTCTTCGCTCAAACCGCTGCCGCCGCTGCCGTCAGTAACCCAAGTCATCACTTGGCGATACATCATCGAAACCATCACGACCGTCAAAACAGCGAGCCAAACCGTCGCGCCGAACGTGACTTGCGCCACCCCCGCAACTATAACTAAGCGCAAAAAAGGTCCGAAAACATACAGCGGAGAAGTCGCCGCATCGCCGCCGCCCGCGAGTGCGCCCTCAAAAGAGTTTGATAATTTATGTGAAACGTGTGCCATAAAATAGTAAGAAAATATTCGTATGAGAATACCGGCGATTCTCACGACGTAAAAATCTATCATATAGATACGAACATTTTTTTACCAATTCGGGTTTAACAATAAAAGAGGCAAATAAGCAGGCGGGAAACAAGTTATAAACAGCCGTCAGCTTCCGGGTTATTTCATCAAAGTTCAGTAAATGTCGAGAACCAGCAGCCGGGTGCCAAATCGTTTTGCCGGTTTTAATCGAAGGACAGTTTGCTTTTTAATAGAGGATTATGAATTTCTTCTTATCGGCGGCTCCCGCTCACTCGTCGGGAGTGCTTTTGACATTGTTCATTATGTTCGTTTCGGCAAAGATCGCCGCCGAGATTTTCGAGCGTCTGCGGCAGCCGGCGGTCGTCGGCGAAATCCTCGCCGGGGGTGATTGTCGGCGGCAGTATTCTGGGATGGGTCGCGCCATCCGATTTCACCAATTCGCTCGCCGAAATCGGCATCGTTTTTCTGCTGTTCACGGTCGGATTAGAAACAAAACCGTCAGCGATTTTGAAGGTCGGTAAACTCGCGCTAATTGTGGCGGTTCTCGGAATTGTTCTGCCGTTTTTAGGAGGATATGTGCTGATGCGCGCCTGGGGCGGCAGCAATATTCAAGCGGTTTTTATCGGCACGGCGTTGGTCGCCACCTCCGTCGGTATTACGGCTAGAGTGCTGCAAAGATTGGGGTTATTGGACGCGCCCACGGCACGGATAATTTTGGGCGCGGCGGTGATTGACGATATTCTCGGATTGATCATTTTATCAATCGTGTCGAGTTCGGCGAAGGGAAAAATCAACTACGCCGAGATTATCACGACGGCGGTTCTGGCAATCGGATTTACGATTTTTATCGGTTCGGTCGGCGCGAAATTGATGACCTATCTCGCCCCGAAAATCGAGCGTTTGAAAACCGGCAATTCGTTTTTCGTGTTCAGTTTGGTTTTGTGTTTGGGTTTGTCGGTTGCCGCGACTTATATCGGCGTGGCGGCGATTATCGGCGCATTTCTGGCGGGAATGGCACTTGCCGAAGCGAGCGAAAAAGTAAAATTTATCCATAAACAAACCAACGCCGTCACCGAATTTCTCGTGCCGTTTTTTCTCGTTAATATCGGGATGCAGTTGAAGCTCGACGTTTTTAAGGATTCGACGATCATCATTTTAGCGATTTTGGTGACGATTATCGTACTGCTGACAAAATGGCTCGGCTGCGGTTTGGCGGCGATGTCGCTCGGCTGGCGGCGGGCGGCGCAGGTCGGTGTCGGAATGTCGCCGCGCGGCGAATTTTGCGTCGTCGTCGTGCAGATCGGACTCGGACTCGCCGTGATTGATGATGCGCTGTATGGTGTCGTTTTGTTTATGGTCGTGGCGACGACGCTGATCGCGCCGCCGATTCTCAAATATTTGTTCTCGGACGAAGACGCGGCAAGAGGAACAATTGACAAAGAAGATGCAGGCGGTATCATCGCCGACGGTGAATTTTGCAGAATGGGGTGATGAGCGATTCCAAATCTCGTAAGTCCAAATTCCAGGTCGAGAAGGTTCAATCTGAACTATTTTTCTTTTCGATACGGAATTCCCAATGATTTTGGCGCACGCGACAAACCGATGAACCCGGCGAGAACGATGATCGTCAAAACATACGGAATTATTTGGATAAACTGAATCGGAATATTTTCGCCGGAAGCGAGTTTGATGTTGCCGAGTTGAATTGTCAAAGCCTCGGTAAAACCGAAAAAAAGACACGCCAGCAAGACGGGAACGGGTTTCCACTTTGCTAGAATCAACGCGGCAAGCGCAATATAGCCGCGTCCCGCCGTCATATTTCGTGTAAACAGCGAAGATTGCCCGATGGACAGGTACGCGCCGCCCGCCGCCGCTAAAACGCCTGAAATAATGACGGCGAAATATCGCAAACGAATAACATTGATGCCCGCCGCATCCGCCGCCGCCGGATTTTCGCCCGTTGCTCTCAACCGCAAACCAAACGGCGTTTTGTATAAGACATACCAGCACACCGGCACGAGCGCGAAAGCCAGAATCGAAGCCAGCGAGAGACGATTAAAGTATTCGGGCAGCAGATTTACTTTATCAATTTGCGGAGTCGAACCCGACGAATCGTAAATCGCTCCGCTGATGAGCGCGGGCAGCCCGATCATCAAAAAGTTGATCGCCATTCCCGAAACAACCTGGTCGGCTTGAAACTTGATACACGCAACCGCATAAACAAACGCCAAAGCGCCGCCCGCTGCCATTCCTGCGAGCAGTCCGAGATACGGATTTCCGGCTTCATAAGTAATCACCGCGCCGGTAAATGCGCCCGCCAGCATTAAGCCTTCGAGCGCAATATTGATAACGCCCGAACGCTCGGAGAAAAGTCCTCCGAGTCCCGCAAAGATCAAGGGCGTGGCAAGTCTGATGGTCGAAAAAAATAATGCAATAAAAGAAATTTCTATCATACTTTTCCTTTCACCCTTGTTGATTTGGAATACATTTGAAGACAGGCGACAAACAAAATAATAATTGCCTGCAAAACCCAGCCGATGTCTTTGGAAACTTTTGGCGTGAATGCGTCAACAAATATTTCGCCGCGTGCCAGAACAGCGAAAAATATCGCCGCGATGAACACACCGAGCGGGTGATTTCTGCCGAGCAGGGCGACGGCGATGCCGAGAAAACCCCATTCCGCCGAAAATCCGTCATAATAACGATAGCGATAGCCGAGAACTTCGCCGATGCCGACCATTCCAGCGAGCGCGCCGGAGATCGTCATCGCAATAATTATCTGTTTACCCGGCGATATTCCGCCGTATTCCGCCGCACTCGGATTTTCGCCGACGGCGCGGAGTTCGTAACCCCATTTTGTTTTCCACAAAAAGACGTAAACCAAAACACAAGCCCCAATTGCAATCAGAAACGCGACGCTTAACGGTACAAATTCCGGCATTCCGGGAATCAGTTGGCTGATGCGCGGAATGTGTGCGGCTTCGCCGATTTCAGCAGTTTGCAGAATCGCGTCGCCCGGAATTTTGTAATGATACTGCGTGAAATAACTGACGAGCGCGATGGCGATGAAATTCAGCATTATCGTATTGATAACTTCGTGCGAGCCGAATTTCGCCTTCAAAATGCCCGGAATCATTCCCCAAAGTCCGCCGACGACCATCGAAGTTAAAATACAGAGCGGAACGAGCAAAATCGCCGGAAGAGCCGCATACGACCAGTTTTCCTGTTTGCCGAATACATCAACAATCGCGCCGCCCAAAGTTATTCCGACCCACGCCGTCGCAAATGACGCGACGTAAAGCTGCCCTTCCGCACCGATATTCAAAAGTCCGCAGCGAAAAGCGACCATCACCGCCAACCCCGTAAATATCAGCGGTGTCGCGTAAGACAATGTGTAACCGATGTCTTTTAGAGAGCCGAATGAATTGCCGAGCAGCAGATAAAAAGTGTTAAAAGGATTGTCGCCGATCAGCAAAATGATGATACCGCCGACGACAAACGCCGCAATGATAGCGACTAGCGGAGATAGAATTTCACGGATAATTTTCATTTACATTTACACTTTAAAAAATAAAAAATACAGCTATTGCGAAAAGCAGAACAGTCAGAATGCCCAGATTAAATTCCTTATTTATGTATTCGTCAGGCAAATCTATTTTTTGAGAGACTTTACGATTACGAAAAACGGTGTAAGTTAAATTAATGATTATTAAATAAAAAAGATATTTGATTGGAAGTTCCGCGATAGAGAATAAATTGATACATACTAAAACCGTCGAAGCAAGCAAAAAACTCCAGTTCTGCCAATTTTTTAAGTTATTCAATTCGCTGAGGGTACGAGACCTCTCCTGTTTTTGATCTGAAGAGAGCATCTGCTCGTGCTTTTTGTATAAAAAAAGGAGAATGGTAATCGCTAAAGCAGCCAATATCCAGAAAGTCCAAATTGATACATTTAACATAATTTTATTTTCTTAAAAGATTTTTTGAGTCGCGTAGCTAAATATACATTCCAAATTGAAATGTGTCATCTAAAAAATGCCAAAATCGGGAAATATGATGGGCAAAATGTTTTCGTAAAGACTTGACAAAGACAGACTCAGGTTTTATTATGATGAAAGACTAAAAAAAGAGGTGAATTTACCGAAATGAGATTTGACAGATTTACGATACGTGGACAGGAAGCAGTTCAATCAGCAATCGGTGTTGCCGAAAAGAATCAAAATCAACAGGTCGAACCGGAACATTTGTTAGCGGCGATGCTTGAACAAAAGGAAGGCACACTGCGCCCGATTCTCGGCAAAGTCGGCGCGAATGTTCCAACCATTGAGAGCGAAGTTGAAGCGGCGATTGCCAAATTCCCGAAGGTTTCCGGCGGACAGCAGTATTTCTCGTCGCGGTTCAATACGGCTTTTCAAAACGCGCAGAAGGAAGCCGAAGCGATGCAGGACGAATATGTTTCGACCGAGCATCTGCTTTTGACGATTGCCGACGAAAAGGAAGGCGACGCAGGGCGCATTTTGCGTTCCCACGGTGTCAATAGAGAGGATTTGCTGAAAGTTGTCGAGCAAATGCGCGGCGGTTCAAAAATTACCGATCAAAATGCCGAAGAAAATTTTCAGGCACTCGAAAAATACTCGATAGATTTGACTGAACGCGCCCGCAAGGGAAAACTCGATCCGGTCATCGGGCGTGATGATGAAATTCGGCGAACGATTCAGGTTTTATCGCGCCGGACGAAAAATAATCCGGTTTTGATCGGTGAACCCGGCGTTGGTAAAACGGCGATTGTCGAAGGTTTGGCGCAGCGGATTATTTCGGGCGACGTGCCGGAAACATTGAAGAATAAAAAACTTGTCGGGCTGGATTTGGGCGCGATGCTCGCCGGGGCGAAGTATCGCGGCGAGTTTGAAGACCGTTTGAAGGCGGTTTTGAACGAAATCGAAAAATCGGACGGGCAGATCATTTTGTTTATTGACGAACTGCACACGCTCGTCGGCGCGGGTGCTAGTGAAGGCGCGATTGATGCTTCAAATATGTTGAAACCGGCACTTGCCCGCGGACTTCTGCGCTGTGTCGGCGCGACGACCCTCAACGAATTTCAGAAATACATCGAAAAAGACAAGGCGTTGGAGCGGCGTTTTCAACAGGTTTACGTCGGTGAACCGAACGTCGAAGACACGATTGCGATTTTGCGCGGTTTGAAGGAAAAATACGAAGTTCACCACGGCGTTCGCATTATGGATGCGGCGATTGTCGCCGCCGCGACGCTTTCAAATCGTTATATTACCGACCGGTTTTTGCCAGATAAAGCGATTGATCTGGTTGACGAAGCCGCGTCGAAACTTCGCATCGAGATTGATTCGCTGCCGATTGAAATTGACGTTTTGGAACGCGAAATCTTACAGCTCGAAATCGAAAAACAGGCGTTGAGCCGCGAAACCGATGATAAATCGAAGGAAAGATTAAACGTCATCGAAAAACGCATCGCCGATTTGCAGGAAAAATCCGGCGGAATGAAGGCGAAATGGCAGTCGGAGAAAGATGAAATCGAGAAAATGCGTTCGGCAAAAGAAAAACTCGAAGAAGCCAAATTAAAACTCGAACAGGCGCGAAACGCGGGCGATTTGACCCGCGCCGCCGAATTGCAGTACGGCGAGATTCCGACGCTCGAAAAACAGCTTGCCGGTGAACAGGCGCGGCTTGCCGAATTGCAGACCGACGGTGTGATGCTCAAAGAAGAAGTTGACGCGGAAGACATCGCCGAAGTCGTCGCCAAATGGACGGGCGTTCCGGTCAGCAAAATGCTCGAAGGCGAAATGCAGAAACTCGTTAAAATGGAAGAAAATCTGCGCCGTCGGGTGATCGGTCAGGACGAAGGTTTGAAGGCGGTCGCCAACGCCGTGCGCCGTTCACGCGCCGGACTGCAAGACCCGAATCGTCCGGTCGGTTCGTTTATTTTTCTGGGTCCGACCGGAGTCGGCAAAACCGAAACGGCAAAGGCGTTAGCCGAATTTATGTTCGACGACGAACGCGCTCTTGTGCGGCTCGATATGTCGGAATATATGGAAAAACACGCCGTCGCCCGAATGATCGGTGCGCCTCCGGGCTATGTCGGCTACGACGAAGGCGGACAATTGACCGAAGCCGTCCGCCGCCGTCCGTATTCGGTGATTCTGTTTGACGAAATCGAAAAAGCGCATCCGGATGTTTTCAATATTCTTTTGCAGATTTTGGACGACGGCAGACTCACTGATTCAAAAGGCAGAACGGTTGATTTCAAAAACACGGTTTTGATTATGACTTCAAATCTCGGTTCGCGCGAAATTCAATCGTCGGCATTAGTTGATACGCCGCTCAAAGATATGATTTTGGATGTTCTGCGAAGTCATTTCAAACCGGAATTCTTAAACCGAATTGACGATATTGTCGTTTTCACGCAGCTTTCAAAAGCGGAAATCGCGCAGATTATTGACGTGCAGCTTGAAAAACTGCGGAAAAATCTGGCGGAACGCGGAATTACGATTAAATTGGAAGATTCGGCAAAAGAACTGCTCGTCAAAGAGGGCTACGACCCGACCTTCGGCGCGAGACCTTTGAAACGGGCGATTCAATCGCTGATTCAAAATCCTCTCGCCGTCAAATTGTTGAACGGTGAAATCGGCAGCGGAAGCACCGTGCGAATTTCCGCCGAAGATGACACAATGAAATTTATACCGGAAACTGCGACAGCGACGGCATAAAGAAGTATGAAACCGATTGACGTAGATAAATATAAGGCAAAAGCGATTTATCTACGTCGGCGGTGGCTATCGGCAATTTCAAATTTACCTTGGGACAAATGGTTTGATAAAATGAATGAAACAGACTATTTATCAAATTTTATGAGTTGGTTTAACAAAAAAACGATGGAAAACGAACAGGATTTTAACAACGAAGAAATTATCGAAGGCGAACCGGAGGAAACTCCGATCAACGACAAACGACGTTTTGACGAAGCGGGCGAACGGACAAACGCAGAACCGAAAGGCGAAAAAACCGTGTCGCCGGAATTTATCAAGCTGCAAAATGAATTGAAAGACGAACGCATCCGGCGCGAAGCCGCCGAAGCGAAATTGGTCGGCGTGCAGCAGAAGTTTGACGAAATAAAAGTGCAGATGGAGCGCGAAACGCAGGAAATGCGCGGGCGTTTAATGAAAACTCTGGAAGAACGCGCCAAACAGGGACAGTTTAATTTTTTGACGACGCTTTTGCCGGTTTTGGACAATCTGAATTTGGCGATTAACGCCGGTGAACGAGATTCGTCATTTGAACATCTTTTGGGCGGTGTCAAAGGCACGGCGCGTTCGTTTGAACAAGCGTTGATGAGCGTCGGCGTTGAAGCGGTTGCCGCCGTCGGTCTAAAATTCGACCCGGAACTTCACGAAGCGGTTGATATGGTCGCGGTCGAAGATGAAAACGACGATAAAATCATTGCCGAATATGCTCGCGGATACAAATTTGGCGATAAACTTTTGCGTCCCGCAAAAGTGCAGGTCGGCAAAGCGATGGCGCAATCGGTTGGTGAATAATTTTGAGTAAACATTTATGAATCCACAATTACTAAACGCTGAAGATTTAGGTGTGAGATTAGAGATTGCCGGCAACTTGGCGATTTGGGAAGCCTCACCGCTTTACAAACATCAAAAGGAAGTTGATCGGATTCGGGATTCGATCATAAAAATTGTCACGGGAAACAATCCTTGTGATTGTGTAGATGCGGCGGATGTCTATGTGCAGTTTCCCGATGGTTCATTAAAACGTCCCGACGTTTCGATTTTTTGCCGCGAACCCTCGGAAGACGAACAGGAAGAAGCGATAAAGTTGGTTCCCGAAGCCGTTATCGAAGTCATCAGCAAAAAATATGAAGCAAAAGATTTAGAAGTTTCGCCGCCAATATATCTGGCAAACGGTGTGAAAGACGTTATTGTTTTTAACCCTTATACTAAAGAAATTGTGCATTTTCGCAAAGACGGAACTCGAAATTTCACTTCGCCGACCGAAATCGAACTTGAGTGTGGCTGTCGCTGCACTGTGTGAAAAATGCCTCTTTATACTTTCATTATGGATTTCAAAGGTGGGACTTATATTTCGCAAATCAGTTCGTGTTCAATCGAAACAGCTTGTATAAATTGGGCGGAAACATTGGACGTATCGGAAATTTGGGGTTTTGGAAGAAGCAGTAGAGAAAGACTGATTGAAAAAATAAAAGATGAAACACCCGTTTCACTTGATGGATTGATAAATGGTTGGTGCGTTTCAGCAATTATTCGTGGTGAACTAGCTTTAATTCATTTTGTCAAGACTGAAAACTTGTCCGACAACGAACAACCGTCAGATAACAACTAACAAAAACGATGTATCCAGAACTTTTCAGAATCGGTAATTTCCCGATTAATACTTACGGCGTTTTGCTCGCCGTCGGATTATTGTTGGCGTTATTTGTCGCGGCAAAACTCGGTGAACGCGACGGTTTGCCGAAAGAGCGGATTTACGATCTCGGGTTGTGGACGATCATCGGCGGACTGCTCGGGTCAAAGATTTTGATGTTTTTTACCGAAGATAACGTCAATATCTTTTCGCTTGATTTTCTGCGTTCGGGCGGCGTTTATTACGGCGGTTTTATCGGCGGTTTCCTCGCGCTGGCGATACTAATTCGCTATTACAAATTCAGTTTTTGGAAGGTCGCTGACGCATTTGCGCCGGGAGTCGCACTCGGACAATTTTTCGGACGGCAGGGTTGCTTTTCCGCCGGATGTTGTTGGGGAAAACCGACGGATTTGTTTTGGGGCGTGCATTTTACCGAACACGCGCACGAATTTACCGGCGTTCCGATCTACACCGAAGCGGGCGAAAACGCTTATCTGCATCCGACACAGCTTTACGAATCATTTGCGATGCTGGTCGTTTTCGGAATTCTGGTTTACCTGCACAAAAAGAAACTTTTTAACGGACAGGTTTTGATCGCGTATATGATTTTATACCCGATTGTTCGTTTCACCATCGAATTTTTCCGAGACGATCCGCGCGGCAACTTGTTTGGACTGACTGATTTAACCGGACTTTCGACTTCGCAGATTATTAGTTTGATCGTCGCTTTGAGCGCAGTGATTTTTATGATTTGGCGTTTGAAAACCGCGAAAAAGGTGATCGAAAATCCGATTTAGTTTTTTCAACGACTTTGTAAAATTGAAAAGCTGATTCGCAATTTTTTGGTAATGCGAATTAGCTTTTTATACTTGTAAAAAGCAATAATCTTTTGTGAATGAAGAAAATACAATCCTGAATTTCAGCGTATCGCCCGAAGATGTCGGCAAACGGCTTGATGCTTTTCTCGCCGAAAATATCGAAGATTGGTCGCGGGCGCGTCTGCAAAGACTGATCGGCGAAGGTGATGTTTCGGTTAATGAAAAAGATGCGAAAGCATCGTATAAACTGCGCGGCGGCGAAGAAATCGAAGTCGAACTGATCGCCCCGATCGTCGAAACTGTCAAAGCCGAAAACATTCCGCTCGAAATTGTTTACGAAGACGAACACTTAATCGTCATCAACAAAAATGCCGGAATGGTCGTGCATCCGGGCATCGGGAATATGAACGGAACGATGGCAAACGCGCTCGCTTTCAAATTTCAGATTCCAAATTCCGAACTCCAAATTGATCAAGCCGCCGACGAGCAATCCAACATCCAACATCTGAAATCCAAAATCGGCATCGTTCACCGGCTCGATAAAAACACGTCCGGTTTGATCGTCGTCGCCAAAGATGAAACAACGCACGAAAGTCTCGCGCAACAGTTTCACGACCGCAAAGTTTATAAAAGCTACGTCGCGCTGGTTCACGGTTCAATTCGGCGGGAAAGCGGAAAGATCGAAGAAAAAATCGGGCGCGACAAATGGAACCGGATGAAAATGACGATCCACAAAAACGGTCGCCACGCACTGTCGCTGTGGAATGTGCGGCGAAGGTTCGAGAAATTTACGTTGCTCGATGTCGAAATAAAAACAGGCAGAACGCACCAAATCCGCGTTCATCTCGCGTTTCTAAATCATCCGGTCGTCGGCGATGAAACCTACAACGAAGGTCGTGACAACACTATCGCCGATGTCAAAATCCGGCAGGCAATCAACGGCTTGAACCGCTTTTTTCTCCATGCTGAAAAGCTGTCTTTTACTCATCCGAAAACCTTTGAAAAAATGAGTTTTTACTCGCCATTGCCGCAAGATTTAGCAGATTTGCTCAAAATAATTTGAGAATTCGTGAAAAATGACGATTGTTTCTCTCAAATTTTTGTTTTGGTAATAATGGGTGTTACAAATATCAAAAACTTGTTACTATTAAATTGAGTATTTCAATTTATGACGATCAGTTTGTAATTGTTTCGTTGAAGTGTAGGTAACAATATGCACATTCCAGACGGTTATTTAAGCCCGATTACCTGTGCGGTTTTATACATTGCCGCCGCGCCGTTTTGGGCAATCGCGCTCAACCGCGTCAAAAAGCTGCTTAATACTAAATTAGTTCCGCTGCTCTCGGTGTTCGCGGCTTTTTCATTCGTGATAATGATGTTCAACATTCCGCTTCCCGGCGGAACGACTGGACACGCCATCGGGGTCGGAATTGCAACGATTGTTCTCGGACCGTGGGGTTCGATGTTGGCAATTTCGGTCGCGTTGTTGATTCAGGCGTTATTTTTCGGCGACGGCGGAATTACGGCGTTCGGCGCAAATTCTTTTAATATGGCGATTGTCGGCTCTTTAGTCGCCGCCGCCGTCTATCGCGTCGCCGCCGGACGCGCGGAAATCGTTTCAACCAGACGGGTTATCGCCGCTGCGCTCGCCGGATACGCCGCGATCAACGCCGCCGCTTTTTGCGCCGCGATTGAATTCGGATTACAGCCGTTATTATTTCACGACGCGAGCGGCGCACCACTGTACGCGCCTTATCCATTGAACATTGCGGTTCCGGCAATGATGATCGGACATCTGACTATTGCCGGTCTCGCCGAACTGATCGTCTCCGGCGGAGTCGTCGCGTATTTGCAGCGCAGCGATCCGTCACTTTTGAAATTGACCGCTCCCGACGCGCTCAATGTCGGTGATGTGCAGAAATCCGGCTGGCGTTCGACTAAACCGCTGTGGATCGGACTCGCCGCGCTGATGATTTTAACGCCGCTCGGTCTCGTCGCCGCCGGAACCGCGTGGGGCGAATGGAGTGCGGACGATTTTGCCGACCCGAATGTGCGCGGTCAAATCGCCGCCGCATCGCACAATCAAGCTCCGCCCGCTGCCGCGCCTACCGAACTCGCACGGCTTTCGACCGTTTGGACGGCTCCGATTCCCGATTATGCGCCGTCGTTTATGAACAGCGCGGAGTTCGGTTACATAATGTCGGCGATATTCGGCACAGGATTAATTATTGCGCTTTTTCTTTTGATTGGATGGCTGACAAAAATGTTGAGCCGCCGAAGTAGTCTTTCACCGCCTGAGACGGGGAAAAATTAAGGTGAATTCTGTTTCAAGTCAAAAATTAACCGCCGCTCCGCCGCGCAAAAACCGGCGCGGCAGTTTCGTCGAACGCACACTGAAAAATCTGGTTAGCCAAACCGAACGTGCCCTGTTCGCCGAAGACTTAGCGCAAACCGATGGCTTTCTGCAAAAACTCGATCCGCGCGTCAAAATTATCGGACTGCTCGCGCTGATTTTGGATGTCACGCTGGCGCGTAATCTGTTCACGATTGCGTTTGTCTTCGTCATCGCAATTTTGCTCGCCGCCGCGTCTAATGTGCCGATTCGCACAATGGCGACGCGGGCGTGGCTCGGTGCGCTGACGTTCACCGGTTTAATTGCGCTGCCCGTTCTTTTTATCACTCCCGGCGACGCGCTTTTGCACATTCCGCTGCTCGGCTGGACGATTACCGCGCAGGGTTTGGCGAGCGCGGTTTATCTGCTTTCCCGCGTCGAAACAACCGTCACACTTTCACTGCTGCTCGTTCTCTGCACGCTGTGGACGCACGTTTTAAAGGCATTGCGCGTATTGCGCGTCCCGATTGTGTTCGTCGTTATTTTGGGAATGACTTATCGCTATATTTTCGTGATGCTCGACACGGCGAAGAATATGTTTGAAGCGCGGCAGTCGCGGCTCGTCGGCACGCTCGACGGCGCGGAAAGTCGGCGGATTGCCGCTGCCAGTGTCGGCGTTTTGCTGACCAAAAGTTTCCATTTGAACAGCGAGGTTTATCTGGCAATGCAGTCACGCGGTTTTCGCGGCGAAGTTTATTCGCTCGACAATTTCGAAATGCAGCGCAAAGACTGGTTCGCTCTCGCCGGATTTTTGCTGCTTGCTGTCATTGCCTTCTGGCTCGGTCGGCAGGATTCGCTGCAATCTTTTATCAATCTGTTTGTTTAGAAGTAAAAAATGTCAACTAATATCTTCGAGGCTGAAAACGTAACTTTTGGTTACAACGACGTAACGGCGTTAAATAATTTATCGTTGGTGATTGCGGAAAATCAGCGCGTGGCGATTTTGGGCGCGAACGGTTCGGGCAAATCAACATTTCTGCGTTTGCTCGACGCGCTTTATTTCCCGGACAAAGGAACAATTTCCGCATTCGGCGAGAATTTAACCGAAGAAGCGTTTCAGGACGATGAATTTGCGTTTCGTTTTCGGCGGCGCGTGGCTTTCGTTTTTCAAAGTCCCGACGTGCAGCTTTTCAACCCGACGGTTTTTGATGAAGTTGCCTTCGGACCTTTGCAGCTTCGTTGGGAAAAAGACGAAATTCGGCAGAAAGTAGCGGAAACATTGGAGATGATGGAAATCGCCCACTTAAAAGACCGCTCGCCGCATCGCTTGTCGGGCGGCGAAAAAAAGCGGGTTGCGCTCGCTTCCGTGCTGATTCTCGACCCGCAGGTTCTACTGCTTGATGAGCCGACCGCCGCGCTCGACCCGAAAAGTCAGGGGCGCGTCGTTGATTTTCTCGTCGGCTGGGGCGGCGGCGCGAAAACGACCGTCACCGCCACACACGATTTGGATATTGTCGAAGACATCGCCGATTACTGTTTCGTTTTTCAAAACGGCAGCGTCGTCGGTCAGGGAACGCCGTCACAGATTTTAGCCGACACCGATTTGCTCGAAAGCACCAATCTAATTCACGCTCACCGGCACGTTCACCCGTCGGGCGAAATCCATTCGCACAATCATCTGCACCAATTTCACAACCACGACCATCAGGAAGATAAATAGCACGGACGATTTTGACGGACAATTGAAATTGATGCTGACTAAATATTATTTTGTTTACTCAAGTTCAGAACTTTCTCATAAAATTTTATATACTGCGGAATAATAATTTTTGTATCGTAGCGCGAAACGGCGAGTTCGCGGGCTTTCGCGCCGAAATTCAAACGCATTTCTTCATCATTTAGTAATTTCATCACGTCGTCAGACATTTTTTCGGTGTCGCCGATCTCACTCAGAAATCCGGTGTCGCCGTCGGTGACGACTTCGGGAATGCCGCCGATGCGTGTCGCAATTGCCGGAACTTCGCAGGCGGCGGCTTCGAGTGCGGCGAGTCCGAATGATTCCAGTTCCGAGGGGAGCAGAAAAATATCCGCCGCGCCCAAATAATCGGCGATGTTCGCCTGTTTGCCGACAAAAGCCACTTTATCTTTAACACCTAACTGCTCCGCCCGATAGAGACAGACGGCGCGTTCCGGTCCGTCGCCGACCATCACCAACTTGGCTTTGCCGCCTTTTTCTACGACTTTGGCGAGAATTTCGATGCAGTCGAGCGGGCGTTTGACCGGACGAAAATTGGAAACGTGGACGAGAATTTTCTCGCCATCGGGGGCAAGTTCCCGCCGCAAAGGTGAATCAATCACTTTTTGATAATGCTGCGGGCTGATAAAATTCGGAACAACTTCGATTTCGTCAAAGTCAAAAGTTTCAATCGTCGCCTGTTTCAAAAACTTAGAAACCGCCGTCACGCCGTCCGACTGCTGCAAACCGTAGCGCGTAATCGGCAGATACGAACGATCCGCGCCGACCAGCGTGATGTCGGTTCCGTGCAACGTCGTAATGACCGGAACGTAACGTTTTTGCTTGATTGATTCGCGGGCGAGAATCGCCGAAATCGAATGCGGAATCGCGTAGTGAACGTGCAGCAAATCGAGTTTTTCCGCCCGCGCGACCGTCGCCATTTTTGTCGCCAATGCCAGATCATACGGCTGATGCTCGAACAACGGATAAGTCATCATTTCGACTTCGTGAAAATGCACTCGTTCGTTCAATTCGACAAGGCGCGTCGGCAGCATTGACGAGATAAAATGGACGTTATGCCCGCGTTCCGCCAGTTCGCGCCCCAATTCCGAGCCGACAATTCCGCTTCCGCCGTAAGTCGGATAAACCGTTATTCCAATGTTCATAAATCGTTTTCTTCGTAAATCGTCAATTGCGTTTGAAGTCTCGCGTTCAAATATAATTTGTCATTCATTATCCAACAATTTACCATTATCCGCTAAGTTGCTAAAATCTATTGATAAGGAGTTTATTTTTATGAATGACGAAAAAGATTTGCGTTTCACGGGAACGGTTGACCATTTGGCGATCAAGTGCGACGATCTCGACAAAAATGTCGAGGAATATAAACAATTGGGTTTTACGGTCGAAACAATTTACGAAGATTGGGCGATGATGCGCGACGCGAAGGGTTTCGGCATCGCGCTGCTGCCGCCAAATTCAAAACATCCGCCGCACCTCGGATTAAAAGTAGAAACGATGGAAGAGTTAGAAAGTGCCGCCGCCAAAGAAAATCGCCCGATCAAACCGCACCGTGATGGAACGTCTTCCTTTTACACGAAAGGAGTCGGCGGGCAGATTGTCGAATTAATTTATTTCCCGCCCAATCTTGATGGGTAAAATCTCACGAAAATTCTACACGCGCGACGATACGCTCCAAATTGCGCGTGAACTGCTCGGTAAAATTCTCGTCGTTCCGAATGAAAAAGGTGAGCGAACGGCGGGAATGATCGTTGAAACCGAAGCGTATCTCGGCGCGATTGACAAAGCCGCGCATTCTTACAATAACCGCCGCACAAAGCGCACCGAAACGATGTTCGGCGTTGGTGGAACGGTCTATATTTTCTTTATTTACGGGATGTATTATCAATTTAACATTGTCGCCGGTAAAAAAGACGTGCCGCACGCGATTTTGGTTCGTGCGGTCGAACCCGTCGAAAATATTGAACAAATGCGCGAACGGCGCGGCGCAATGCCTGATAAAAATTTAACATCGGGACCCGGAAAACTCTGCATCGCACTCGGCATTGACAAAACTTTCAACAACGAAGATTTGCTCGGCGACCGCGTTTGGCTGGAAGAAGGAAAAGTATTTACTGATGCCGAAATTGAAACCGGCAGGCGCATCGGCATTGATTACGCCGAAGAATTCGCCGAAAAGCCGTGGCGGTTCTGGGTGAAAAACAATTTATATGTCAGCCGGACAATAAGGGCAAAAGGCGAAAGGGAAAAGGGAAAAGGTTAAGTTTATTTTCTTATTCTTTTTCCCTTATCATTCGGAAGAGTGCCATCTCTCCGTCATATCGCACCAAATGACGAGTCCGCGCCAATCGCCAAATTTTTCGTAATGCTTTTCAATTTGTTTGTCGTCGCAAACAATTTCGTTGTTGTGTTTTTTGTAAAATTGCGCCCGCAGCCACGAATCGAGCGCGAGTCCGTCACAGCGTCCGACGAGTTTCAAAAGGTTTTCCGCCGCGTAATCGCCGACACCTTTAATAGACTTCATTTCCTTTTTCAATTCCCTCGTCGGCAAAGCGGAATTCGGCCAGCTTTCGGGATTCACTTTGCCGCTTGCCACGGATTCGGCTAATTCGACAAAATACGCCGAACGATAACCGGCACGGATTTCGTCTCTGTAAAATTCAACTGTCTTTTCCGCCATCTGCGCCGCAGTCAGGAACAATCGTTTGCCATCTTTCGTCGGCGTTCCAAGTTTTTCGACGAGATTCGTCGTCATTTTTTTCGTCAACGCCCACGAACAATTTGTCGTGCAGATTGTTTTCACCAAATCTTCGTAAACCGTCGCCGAACGCAGCATTCTTCCCGTATTCGTCGCAGAAATCCACGGCAAATCTTTTTTTGTTAACGCGAAAAACTCGCTCAAATCATCGTCGAGCCGCAAAATATGGCGAACATCGCGCACGAGTTTTTCTTGATTTATTTTGTCACCCGCCGCTTCGACTTTGATTCTCCCGTCGTTCTCGCTAATTGTCGCCGTAACAGGAGTTACTGCCGCGTCGAAAACATAAGTCAGCCGCCAATTTTCCTTGTCCAGTTTAAACGGCAAAAGTTCGCACCAACCGTGACTGTAAACGGTGCGTTGAAAATTGAAATTTTCGGGAGTTTCGAGAAAAATTGTTTTTGCCATATTTTTGACGGGAAATTAAGGCGGATGATTTGTCTTCGTGTCGAGCGCAAATTACAGAAAGTTTCGCCGCTGTTTAACTTTCTTTTTGCGCGGGGCGATTGGATTTATTGCTGGTGAAGCGTTACGCAACATCGCTTCGCTGGTTGCGGCGGACGAGACTTCCGCGCTCCGGCTGCGGAATAATTATGACTGCGATGTCGTTAAATTGCCGAATAACAAATAATTGCGCCCAAACAGGTGATGACAAACGCGCTGAAGACGGGCAGGGCTTTGACGATCCGACTTTTGCCGAACGAAGAACTGCCGAAGAAGTTGCCGATGTAAAGAAACGCGAGACCGACCGCCGTTAGTGTCGCCGCCAAACCGAAACTGAAAACTATCGTCAAAACGAGTCCGTAACCGATTCTGTTTTTTGAAATGGCGGCTAACATCAGCACGAGAGCCGACGGACACGGAAGCAGTCCGCCGGAAATCCCTAACGCCAGCAAACTGCGCCAAGTGACGCGCTGCGGCGGCAAATGCGTGTGCGTCGAACCGCCGTGCGTGTGCGTCGTCTCGGCGGACGGATTATCGTGATCGTTTTCTAAATCATCATCCGGCGTGATGTCGGCAATTTCGGCGGACAGTTTTTCGTGTCCGAGAAAATCCGTGTCTTTTTTCCAGCCGAGAAAGATAAACAGCCGGTCTTTAAAAAGTGCCAAACCGATGAACAGCACAAGCAAACCCGAAACGAAATTCAGGATCGGCATCAGCTTTTCGGGCAGAATGTATTCCGACGCGAACAGCGTCAAAAGTCCGAGCGCGAAAACGCCGAGCGTGTGCGTAATCGTCACGGTCGCGCCGAGAAATATTGCGTGTTTGATCGTTCCGCGTGAACCGACGAGATATGCGCCGACCACCGTTTTGCCGTGTCCGGGCGACAGCGCGTGCATTGCGCCCAGCCCGAAAGCCAGCAGCAAACCGAATAAAATGATTGACGGCGTGATTTCGGGAACGGAAATCAGTTCGGCGAAACTGTCTTTTTCGACGGGCGGGGAAATTTTCCCGTCGCGGTTTTGCAGCGGTTTGACGTTTGCCGCCAAAGCCGTCGAGGTGAACGAAAATTCGACTTTTCGTTCGGCGAGCGGTGCATTAATATTTTCGCCGCCCGGATAGTTTTTCAGTTCGTCGGTGATGCCGCTGCCGTATGCCGTGCTGTTGAAAATATTGATGCCGCTGACGCGCTCGACGACGATTTCGTTCCAACCGATGCGTTCGGTGTTGTTCTTGTTTTCAAATTTCAATTGGTGAACCGCCGCCGCATCGAGATTCGGCAGATCGCCGACTAAATCCCACGTCACTTTGAGAATCGGCAGTCCGCCGGAACCTTCGTGTAAACCAATTTCTTTATTGACTGCCCGCAGCGCAATCGGCTGTTCGTCAACCGAAAGCTGCAAATTGGCGATATATTCGGGCGTAATTTGGTCGGCGTAAATATTGAGTTCTTCGGGCGACAAGGTGCCGTCTTTGTTGATGTCAATTTTTTGCGAGTCTTGAAAAGTCGGAATCTCCGCCACATCAAGAACTTCGCGCAATTTGACCTGCGATTTTTCGACTTCGATCCGCGAATAATGGTTAATCGTGAAATTTCCGAGCGGATGCGCCGCCGCTGATCCGGCACAAATAAAAATCAAAAACAGGACGGACGAGTAAATTCTTTTTCGCATACAATTTCATTTCAACGGCGATCCGGTGCGACAATTTTATGATAAACAGCAGCCGTCCGGTTTCTAAATTAGTTTCGCACCGCCCGCTTGTTCGGATTCAAGCATTGACTGCCGAAGGACTTGGCGGAACAGGCGGCGAAACTGATATTTAACTCGACTATAAACTAAAATCAAAGCGTTTCGCAATCAGCTTTGCCCGCACAGAGAAGCCTTTGCAGATCAAACCGTTGAGAATACCAATGTTCATAACCCCGAACAAATTTCCAACAAATCAAGTTTTCCATTAAACTTTAGTGGAACACCGATTATACAAAAAGTTGATTGGCTAAAATATGAAATGAACGAAAAAGATGAAATCGGCATCGTTATTCTCGCCGCCGGCGCGTCCGTTCGAATGGGAAAAGCCA
Organism: Pyrinomonadales bacterium; assembly: GCA_038235165.1. Lineage (GTDB taxonomy): Bacteria > Acidobacteriota > Blastocatellia > Pyrinomonadales > Pyrinomonadaceae. Next base: position 97,365 of record JBBSUG010000003.1, on the reverse strand, counting down.
AACAACTGCTTGAGTTTGACGGCACGACACTTTTGCAACGATCAATTCAGACTGCACTCAATTCCGGCTGTCGTCCGGTCGTCGTTGTTCTGGGCGCGGGAAATGACATTTTAAGTATTGGGATCAAAGATTTCGCTGTGTCAATCGTTGTTAATGACGATTGGCAAACCGGAATGAGCAGTTCGATCAAAACCGGACTGAAAAAACTTTTGGAAATCAGCAGCCAAATCAGCGGCGTTTTGATAATGGTGTGCGACCAGCCTTTTGTCTCCGCCGAACTTCTCAGCCGAATCGTCGCTGCCCGTAAAAAGACAAATGCGCCGGTCGTCGCGTCCCGCTACGCCGCCACGCTCGGCGTTCCCGCCCTGTTCAACCGTTCGCTTTTTTCGCAGCTGTTGGACTTGGAAGACACCGGCGGCGCAAAGAAAATCATCAAAAAGTTTAAAAATGAAGCTGTCGCCGTGTCTTTTGAAAACGGAAAGTTTGATATTGATACGCCTGACGATTATTTGAAGTTGCTCAACTTACGAAATGAATAATTAATCGTGCAAGAATATTTTGCGGCGGCGTTGTAACAAAATGGGCGAAACAGAAAGTAAAATTTTTTCGGGCGGCAAAATCTTTTTAGGATTGATTTTTTGCTCCGTCGTTTCAATTTGTATTTATCTCGGTTCGATGATTTTCATTTACGGCGCGTGGCATTGCCCGCCGCCGAGCCTTTGCGAAACGCCGGTATGGATCAATATCGTTGTTCTTTTGTTGCTGCTGAATCCGCTTTTTGTTTTTTCAATCGGCGCATATCTCTGTCGTGATACAATTTACGCATTGTCGGGGAGCAAATATTTACGAATAATAATGTTCGCCGCCTTCGCTTTGCGTCCGTTTTGTCTATTGCTCGGAATCGTAATTTACGCGGCAATTTCATCTAATTAAAAAAATGCTGACATCTGATTTAGCCATTAATTTTCGGCGCGGCGACAAAATTTATCCGTATCTAATCGGGACAAAAGATGAGGGATATTTGCGCGACGCAGCGAATTTGATCGAAATTTTCGACGAATTTCAAAACCGGACGCGCGGCGCACTCGAAACCGAACTCGAAGAATATGTCGGCACTGGAACGGATTACCGCGTTCTGCGCGGGCTGATCAAACTGCTCACCGACCGCAGTAAGTTTGAAACTTCCGCGCCCGCCGAACCTGTTGAAATTCGCCAAAAGGTTTTTCTCGAAGCGCGTAAATTTCAGCCGATTCTGCCCGGTTCGGAAAATAAACAGACGGTTTTGCAGATTGCCGCCGATGAGTTAGAATCGGACGCGGAAACCATTTTCGCCAATCTTTACGCTGATTTGTCCGCCAATCAAAAGATAACTTCCTTTGAAATGATCGAAGCGCAGGATTTGCTCGAACGCTACAATTTGGCGCAGGCGCAAGCACTGCTTTATAAATGCGTCGAAATGAAAATCCGCGCCGCGCCGTCAGACGCGTCAAATTACCGCGCAATTTTCGGCTGGATAAAACATTTCGGGTTGATTCATTCGGTCGCCGGAAACGCCGCCGATGGCTACGAAATAAGTTTAACCGGCGCGGCTTCCCTGTTTCATCGTTCGCAAAAATACGGGGTGCAGATGTCGGTTTTTCTGCCCGCACTGCTGCTTTGCAAAGACTGGAAAATGTCAGCGGAAATTTCTAGTAAAGAGAAAGGCAGCGCATTTTACCAATTGACGAGCGACCAAACCGAATTGACCTCGTGCTATTTCGACGAACCCGAATATGAAAACCCGGACATCGAAAAACTTACGAAAAACTGGGAGAAATTCGCCGCCGAATGGCAGTTGAAAGCGAACAAGAAAGTGATTGATTTGGGAAAAACCGCATTCGTCCCCGATTTGGTTTTAACGTCGCCGGAAAGTGAAGAAGTTTATCTCGACATTCTCGGTTTTTGGACTCCGAAAAGTCTGCAAAAACGACTCGCCGAATTTGAATCGGCAAATTACAGAAAATTCATTATCGCCGCGTCTCAAGAACTGCGCGGCACCCGCGAAGAACCGCTTTGGACGAGTGAAAATGTCGTTTTTTATAAAACGAAAATTGACCCGCGAACTTTGATCGAAACGGCGGAAAAGCTGATTGTTCAAGTGTAATATCGGGCGGCGTAAAAAGATTACCGGCAGATTATTGACGATGACAACTACCTCGAACGACATTTACACCATCGGACACGGACGACACGCGTGGATTGATTTTCTCGCGCTTTTGCAGAAGTATGACATCAAATTCGTTTGCGATGTGCGAAATTTCGCGCGGTCGCGGTGGGTGCAGTTTAACGGGAAAGTTCTGGACGTGAACTTGCGTGAAAACGGCATCGGTTACGAATGGCTGCCCGAATGCGGCGGGAAAGTGATCGCTGAAACGAAAGATTTGGAGCGCGGTATCAAGCGGATTTTGGAAATTTCAGCCGAAGTCAGAACGGTAATAATGTGTTCGGAATCGCAGCCGTTGACGAAACACAAAATTCCCCGCGCCAATTGTCACCGCATCGGGTTGCTTTCGCCGATTTTGAAGAAACACGGGGGATTGCAAATCATTCACATCCTGCCGAACGGCGACTCAATCGAATTTGATGAAGTGAAAGTTCCGTCAATCTGGTAAATGCCGCCAAACCTCAATGACAGGCGACAAATAATTATTTTTAAGAATAGCCCGGACGTTTGAAACCCTTTTGAAACCCCATTCGTAAAATATCCTGTCAGTAATCTCAAAAAAATTTAATAGAGTTCACAAGATGCGTTCAATTTTGCAAATAGCGACTGTTTTTCTCGTGCTTTTTTCGTTCACTTTTTCGACGCTCGCGCAGAGCGGCGGATTCGACACGAGCCGGATGGATACTTCGGCGGATGCGTGTAACGATTTTTATCAGTATGCCAACGGGACTTGGCTCAAAAATACCAAGATTCCGGCGGAGTATCCGAGTTGGGGAAGTTTTACGATTGTTTATGAAAACAATCAGAATGTTTTGAAAAAGGTCGTCGAAGCTGCCGCCGCCGACACGAAAGCGGTGAAGGGCAGCGACGCGCAGCTCGTCGGCGATTATTATGCGGCGTGTATGAACACCGACGCGATTGACAAAGCGGGGATCGCGCCGATCAAACCGCTGCTCGCCGAAGTTGATAAGCTCAACAACATCAAGGACGTACAGCGCGAACTCGCGGCGTTTCACAATCGCGGCATCGGCGGCGTGTTCGGTCTCGGAATCGGTGCGGATGACAAAAACAGCAACGTCAATTTGGCAAGCGCGAGTCAGGGCGGCATCGGGTTGCCGAACCGCGATTACTGGTTTAACGACGATGCGAAATCCAAAGAAACGCGGCAGAAATATACTGAATATATGACGAATATGTTCAAACTGGCGGGCGACACACCACAGCAGGCTGCCGCCGATACGATGACCGTGACGATGATACAGAAACGGTTTGCCTCCGCCGCCAAACCGCCGGTTGATCTGCGCGATTCCGAAGCGAATTATCACAAAATGAATCTCGCCGAATTAGCCAAATTGACCCCGAATTTTTCGTGGGAAGATTATCTGAAAAATCGCGGCATCGCCAGTGTCAAAGATGTTAACGTCGGACAGCCGAAGTTTTTTGAAGAAGTCAGCAAAATGATGGCTGACGTGCCGGTCAAAGACTGGAAAACCTATTTGAAGTGGTCGGTCATTCGCAGTTCGGCTTCGGCATTGCCGAAAGAATTTCGTAATGAAACATTCGGTTTTTACGGCACCTATCTTTACGGCGTGAAGGAACAACCGGCGCGTTGGAAAACCTGCACACAGGAAGTTGACGGCGTGATTGGCGAATCGCTGGGGCAGGAATTTGTCAAAACGTCGTTTTCGCCCGCCGCCAAACAACGGATGAACGAACTGATTGACAATCTTTTCGCGGCGTACAAAGAGCGCATTCAAAAACTTGACTGGATGAGCGATACAACGAAAAAGAAAGCCCTCGAAAAACTCGCCGCATACACGCGGAAAATCGGTTATCCCGACAAACTCAAAGGGTATAAGGGATTAGACATCTCGCGCGATTCGTATTTCCAAAATAATATGAACGCGGGCGAATTCTTTATCAAACGGAGTCTCGAAAAAGCGTCGAAACCCGTGGACAAAACCGAATGGGGAATGACCCCGCCGACGGTTAACGCCTACAACAATTCACAGTTTAACGAAATCGTCTTTCCGGCGGGAATTTTGCAGCCACCGTTTTTCAACGCCAAAGCTGACGACGCGATCAATTACGGCGGCATCGGCGCGGTCATCGGTCACGAAATCACGCACGGTTTTGATGATGAAGGCAGCAAATACGACGCGCAGGGCAACCTCAAATCGTGGTGGACGGATGCCGACCGCAAAGCATTTGACGAAAAAACAAGCTGTGTCGTTGACCAGTTCGGCAAATACAAAGTCGGCGGTGACGTTTTTATGAACGGCAAACTGACTCTGGGTGAAAACATCGCCGACTTGGGCGGTTTAACGATGTCTTACGTCGCTTTTGAAAATTCGATGAAGGGCAAACCGAAGCCGGCGAAAATTGACAAGCTGACACCCGAACAGCGTTTCTTCTTAGGCTGGGCGCAGGCGTGGGCGGAAGTTTCCAACCCGCAGGTCGAAGCGTATCAGGCGCAGAACGACCCGCATTCCATCGCCCGTTTTCGTGTCAACGGACCGCTTTCAAATATGCCGCAATTCGCCGAAGCATTCGGCTGTAAAACCGGCAGCAATATGATCAAAACCGACATCTGCAAAATCTGGTAGCGACGGGTTCAGGTTTCAGGTTCAAGGTTTGGTTTTAACCTTGAACCTGAAACCCAATCAAGTTGCGGAAGCGAATTTTCGTGCCAGAACTAAACTCAGCGAACCGATAATCGTCGGGCTGTTACCTAATGAAGAAGCCATTATCTCGGTTCTTTCAATTTCCTGCCGGACGCTTCTCTCCGCCAAACAATTTATTTCCGGTTTGATCAAGTCCCACGCGCGAACGATATTGCCGCTGATGACGATGGCTTGCGGACTGAAACCGACAATTAAATTCGAGATTCCGATACCTAAATAACGCGCGGTTTCCGTCAGGGTTTTGACCGCCGCCGGTTCGCCGCGATGAGCGAGGTCAATGATTTGCTCGAAGCTGATTTCTTCTTCGAGTAAACCGTTGATTTCTTTGTAACGTTTAACGGAGGCTTTTTCCGAAGCGTGTGCTTCCCAGCAAATGCGGCTGCCGCACGAACATTCGACCGGCGCGTTTTCTCCGACGATCATATGTCCGAACTCGCCCGCCGCGCCGTTTTCTCCGCGATACACCTGTCCGTCAAAAACGATTCCCGTACCGATTCCGTCAGCGACCAAAACGGTGATGAAGTTGCGGTGCTTTCTGATTTTCTCGGCTCCGAACCATAATTCGGCGAGAGCGGTCGCATTGGCATCGTTATCAATAATTACCGGCAGATTAGTGCGGTCGGTTATTTTTTTGGCAATGTCCCAGTTGCTCCATTGAAAATATGGAATATAAACGGCATTCCCGTTAAATTGATCGGCAATTCCCGGCACACTGATACCGATTTCCAAATTATGTGTGCGGTAAAGCTGCGCGTATTCGGCGGATTTATTGACGATTTGCTCGGTCATTTGGTCAACATCCGGTAGGGTCGGAAGATGTTCGCTTTTGAGGATTTGACCGGACAGATCGGCGATGGCAATCGTCGTTCGACTCGGTGTTATATCAATTCCCATTGCCGCCGGAACCCCGGTTTTGATTTTCAGCAAAGTCGGTTTTCTGCCCCCGGTCGAATCGCCGGTGCCGGTTTCCTCGACCAAACCAGCGTCGCACAAATCGTCAACAATTGCCGACACGGTTGACCTTTGCAGTGCGGTTTGACGGGCGATTTCAGCCCGCGAAATCGGGGCGCGGTCACGAACATACGCCAAAACTATCTGTTTGTTGATGTCGCGGATCGTGTTCGGGCGGGCGATTTGGTTTTTTGCCTTTTGTAAATGAATTCTTTTCATCTAAAAAAAGTTTAACCGCTTTTGCTTTAAACTTCTCTTTTTGCACGTTTGTTGTACAAACGAACAAAGTTATAGATAAACTTTTTTCAGCTTTTTTTCAATCACCGGTGACAGTTTAAGATTTCAGGTTCAAGGTTTCCGGTAATTTGGAAATGCGCCTTTGACCGGATTCCGCACCGGACTTCTTTTAATTTCAGACATCGTAACTTCGACGGCTTTTTCAAGCTGCACATCACGCCCTTGCCGCCACATTTTCGGGTCAAGCTCGACTTCGATATCCGGTGCGATGCCTTTGTTTTCGATGTCGAGTTCGCCCTTCAAATTGCGGAAGGCGACGCGCGGCGCAGTAACCGTTCCGCCGTCAATCAATTGCGGATAATTGTAAATTCCGACGAGTCCGCCCCAAGTTGTTTTGCCGACAAGAGTTCCGATTTTCGCTTCTCTGAACAGCCACGGCAAAAGATCGCCACCCGAACCGGCGTATTCGTTGATAATCATCGTTTTCGGTCCGTAAATCGAACCGACCGGCGTGGTGAAATTTTCGCCTTCGCGCGTTGACCAATAATTCATCAGCGGACGATTCATATAACCGATAAAATAATCCGCCGCCGAACCGCCGCCGTTAAAACGCTCGTCAATGACCGCGCCGCTTTTGTCAATCTGCGCGAAATAATAGCGGTTAAAATTTGTATAACCCGCCCCGCCCGTGTTCGGCAGATAAATGTATGCGAGTTTGCCGCTGCTCAATTCCGAAACTTTGCGCCGATTTCCTTCAATCCACGCCAGATTTCGCAAACCGTTTTCGCTTGCCGTCGGCACGACTATAACTTCGCGCGCGTCTTTGCCGTCGGCGTTCGCGCTGACTTTTATAATAATTTGCTTTCCGGCAGTTGATTGGAAAAACGAATAAATATTGTCGCCGGCGCGGACTTCGCGACCGTTCACCGCAATCAGATAATCACCTTCATTGACGTTTACGCCGGGCTGCGTCAACGGCGCGAAAAGCCCCGGATTCCAGTTTTCGCCGTTGTAAATTTTGGCAAAGCGGTAACGCCCGTTTTCGATTTTATAATCCGCGCCGAGCAAGCCACCCGAATAACGCGTTACATTCGGCGTGTCGCCGCCGCCGGAATTGTGATGTCCGACCGTCATATTGCCGAGCATTTCCTGAAAAAGATAATTTAAATCGGCGCGTGAAGCTATCGAATCGAGAAAAACTGCGTAGCGTTTTTCAGTTGCCGCGATGTCCAGACCGTGAAATCCGGGATCGTAGAAAAAATCGCGCTGAATGCGCCACGCTTCGTGATACATCTGTTTCCATTCGGCTCGCGGGTCAACATAAACTTCCATTTCGCCGACATTGAGAACGCCTTCGCCGGGTTTCAGCGGCGCGACTGTCGAAGCGATGGTAAAACGTCCGGGAGATTGCCCGAACAGCATTTTCTCACCGTTTGCCGAAACGTCGAATTGCGTAACGCCGTCGAGAATCTTTTCCGCCTTGCGTTTGTCCATATCAAAACGATGAACCGCCGCGCCGATCTGCGGAGTCGCCGCCGTGCCGGTTGCCGGAATCGCTTCGAGCAGGAAAAATGTTCCAGCTTTGCCCGTCATCAAACCCTGATAATCACGCGCCGCAACCGGCAGCGCGACGATTCTCTGACCGATTTTTTCCAAATCAATCGTCACCATTACAGGTTCCGGTTTTGCGCCCGGTTTTTTCGGTGTTTCCGCTTTTGCGTCTTCGATTTTTTCCTCATCGCTTTCCGGCGAAAGCGGCGACGGATCGGTGTTTTTCAAGACGATCGCATACACGCTGCGCGTCGTCTGAAACGGAAAACTCGACATATCGAGCCAGCCGGTCGTCGGTCCGTTGTCGGTGCTTGCCGTGAAATAGACATACTTTCCGCCTTTATCAAACGCGGCGTAACGCGCATCGCTTAAACCGTCGGTGATCTGCGTCGTTTTGCCCGAATCAAGCGAAAAAAGATGAACTGCGCTCAGACGATTTTTGAGCTGTTTCGTGTAAACGATCCATTTGCCGTCCGGCGACCAGTTCGGGTCGAGAACCGAATACGGATTTTCAAAAGTATTCGTGTCAACTTTGACCGCTTTTCCTTTTTCCAAATCGAGATACCAAACATTCAAACGCTTGTCGGTAAAGAGAATTTTCTTGCTGTCGGGCGAAAATTTCGGCGAATAAAAATACGACGACGGATTTCCCAAACTGATTTTTTTGACTTCGCCCATTCCGTTTTGATCGCTCAAATGCAGCGCGTATTCGCCAGATTCGTCGGAGAAATAAGCAATCCAACGTCCGTCCGGCGACCACGCCGGATCGCGTTCGGCAACGCCCGAGGTATTTGTTAAATTCCGCGCGTTTCCCTTATCAGCCGGAACGCTGATGATTTCGCCGCGCGCTTCAAAAACGGCACGTGCGCCTGTCGGAGAAATCGCCACGTTTTGAACGCGCTGCGCGACTTTTTCATAACGCGGACGAACCTGCGCCAGATCGCCGCTCAAATTGATATTGATTTTTTCCGTTTTGCCCGAATTCGGATTATAGATATTTATCGAACCGAACTGTTCATAAACAATCGCGTCCGGCGCGGCGGAAGCCGTTTTTATATCGTAACCGGAATTATTAACGGCTTGCGCGACCTTTTTCGTCTTCGTGTCAAATGAATAAAGCGAAACATTTTTGCCGTTTCTGTCCGACAGAAAATAAATTTTATCGCCCATCCACATCGGCGTATAATCGTTGGAATTCTGACGCGGAATTTCCTCGACGCTTGAATCCGCTAAATTTCCCATCCAGATTTTCGTCGTCCGTCCGCCGCGATACAATTTCCACTGCGCCGTTGCCGAAGCAAGCGGCATATAAGCTATTTTTGCACCGTCCGGCGAAAAAGAAGCCGCGCCGCCCGCCATCGGAAACGGCAATTCGCTCGGCAAGCCTTCGCCCGTCATCGGCATCGTGAACATTTTCGGTGTCGGCATCCCCGAACCACGCGTCGAAAGAAAAACGATTGATTTGCCATCCGGTGTCCAGCCGACAACGCTGTCCGCGCCCGGATGATAAGTAATCCGGCGCGGTTCGCCGCCATTCGCCGGAATGACGAAAGCGTCAACATTGCCGTCATATTCGCCGGTGAACGCAATCCAATTGCCGTCGGGCGAAAAATACGGACTCGATTCACTGCCCGCGCCGCTCGTCAAGCGTTCGGCATTTCCGCCATTGCGCGAAACCTTCCACAAATCGCCGCCGAACACGAAAACAATGTCGGTTCTGTTCATCGTCGGCTGACGAAACAGCATCGGTTTATCGCCGTTCTGCGCGAAAACGGCGATTGACGCGACGAGCGACATCAAAACGGTCAAAAATATTTTTTTCATTAGTTTCTCCTGTGTCTGACGGAGCGCAAGCAGCTTGCTTGCCTGTCCGTTCGGTGCGAAGCACGAACGGACACACGCCACATTTCCTACATACTTTTAAGTAATTGCACGCCGTCGCCGTTCCCCGCTTCGCTGGAACGGCGGCAAGCAAGCTGCTTGCGCTCCAGTCTTTATGGCTTCCCTAATCCGTCTCCATTGTGATAATCAGGATAAGCAGGACGTTTGTATTCCTTCGGTGGATTCTTTTGCAATTCGCCCAAAAGCCATTCGACGGCTTTTTCAAGCTGCGGATCGCGTCCCTGCCGCCACATTGCCGGATCGTATTCGACTTCAATGTCGGGCGCGACACCGACGTTTTCGACTTCCCATTCGCCGCCAAGTCCGTAAACCGCGCCGTTCGGAGCAGTTACTCTGCCGCCGTCCATCAAACCCGGCATTCCCGAAGCGCGAACCAAGCCGCCCCACGTTCTTTTGCCGATCAACGCGCCGACGTTTGATTTTTTGAAAAACCACGGCATCGCGTCGCCGCCCGAACCGGCTAATTCATTGATGAGCATCGCTTTCGGTCCGTAAATCGCGCCTGCCGGAACATTCCAGTCTTTGCCGTCGCGGAAGGCGATTTTAGCAAGCTGCTGACGTTTCAGATATTCGACGACGTAATCGGCGAGCAAACCACCGCCGTTAAAGCGTTCGTCAATGACCGCGCCCTGTTTATTCGTCTGCGCGAAGAAATAACGGTTAAAACTCGCGTAACCGCCGCCGCCCGTGTTCGGAATATAAACGTAAGCGAGGCGACCGCCGCTCAATTTATCAACCGTGCGCCGGTTGTCTTCGATCCACGCCAGATTTCGCAGACCGTTTTCGCTTCCCGTCGGCACGACCGTCACCTCTCTCGCATCTTTGCCATCTGCCCTTTTCCCGACTTTGATGACGATTTGTTTGCCCGCCAGATTTTGAAAAAAGCTGTAAATGTTATCTTTCGCAGTAACTTCACGTCCGCTCACGGCAATCAAATATTCTCCGGCTTTGACATTAACGCCCGGCGCGGTCAAAGGCGCGCGCGCGTTCGGATTCCAATTTTCGCCGTTATAAATTCTGGCAAAACGATAGCGATTATTTTCAATTTTATAATCCGCGCCGAGCAGACCGACCGAAACGCTGTCAGCTCTCGGCTGGTCGCCGCCGCTGATAAACATATGCCCGACGACGATCTGATTGAGCATTTCGCGGAACAGATAATTCAAATCATCACGATGCGCAACGACTTCGAGATACGGCGCGTAAAGTTTTTTCGCCTTTTCGATGTCCAAACCGTGCAGATTCGGATCGTAAAAGAAATCACGTTCACCGCGCCAAACTTCATTAAACATCTGTTTCCATTCGGCTCGCGGGTCAACATAAACTTCCATACCGGACGTTTTAACAACGCCTTCACCGGGTTTGGTCGGAGAAGTTGTCGAAACTAAATTCCACGTCGCGCCCTGACTGTAAAGCATTTTTTCGCCGTTTGCGGAAATCTTAAAACTGCTGATACCCGGTTTTACTTCTTCAAATTTGCGTTTTTCCAAATCGAATTTGCTGAGTGTCAAACCGGACGGTGCGTTTTGCGCTTGCGGAACTTCCGTAACGTAAAAAATTCCCGCTTTTCCCGCGTAAAGTCCGTTATAATTTCGCGCCGGAATCTGCGAAATCGCAATCACGCGCTGGTCAATTCCGTCGAGGTCAATCCGTGTTAATTCAGGTTCTTTTTTCGGTGTCGGTGACGGCGACGGCGACGGAGTTTCAGCAGGTTTTTCCGCCGGAGTTTCCGCCGGAGTCGTAACAGGTGTCGGCGAAGATTGCGGTGTCGGCGTAACTGCGGGCATTTTTACGGGCGGTTCGTCTTTCTTTTCCGGTTGAATTTTTTCTTCATCGCTTTCCGGCGCAATCGGCGAAGGAATGTCGTTTCGCAAAACAATCGCGTAAACACTGCGCGAAGTTTGATGATCAATGCCCGAAAGGTCGGCAAAACTGATGCTCGGACCGACATCGGTACTTGCCGTAAAGAAGATATATTTGCCGCTTTTATCAAACGCGGTGAAACGCGCATCGCCCAAACCATCGGTGATTTGATTGACTTTTTTGTTGTCGAGCGAATACAGACAAACCGAACGCAAACGATTATCGAGCTGTTTGACGTAACTTATCCAGCGGCTGTCCGGCGACCACGCAGGTTCTAAAACATCTTCGAGATCGGCAAAAGTATTAGTGTCAACTTTGACGTTTTTGCCTGTTTCGATGTCGAGATACCAGAGATTAACGTGATTGTCGTTATACGCGATTTTTTTGCTGTCCGGCGACCAAACAGGCGACGAATAAAAACCTGTTTTGCCGTCGCCGAGCGGGAATTTTTTGATGTCGCCCATTCCGTTCTGATCGCGCAAATGCAGCATATACTCGCCCGATTCGTCGGAAAAATATGCAATCCATTTGCCGTCCGGCGACCACGACGGATCGCGTTCCATCACATTTGTCGTATTCGTCAAATCTCTGGCATCGCCTTTATCGGCAGGCGCAGAAATTATTTCGCCGCGAGCTTCAAAAACGGCGCGAATGCCGTTTGGCGAAATCGCCGCGTTTGTAATTCGATTTCCCACTTTTTCATAACGCGGACGAATGCCCGAAAAATCTCCGGCGACGCGAATATCTACCTTTTTCGGCGTTTTCGATCCGGCATCAAGCGTGTAAATCGCGCCGAACTGTTCATAAACAATTGCGCCCGCGCCCGTCGAAGCATTTTTGATGTCAAGACCTTTATTATCAATAACTTGTTCGACTTTTTTCGATCTCGTATCAAACGAAAAAAGTGAAACAGTGCCGCCGTTTCTGTCCGATAAAAAATAAACTTTGTCGCCGATCCACATCGGACATTTATCGTTTGAATTTTCACGCGGAACTTTTTCAACCGTCGAATCGGCGAGTTTGGCAATCCAAATCGGCTGTGTCTGTCCGCCGCGATAATGTTTCCAATCTTCCTGCCACTGCGAAAGCGGCTCATAAGCGACATAATTTCCGTCGGGCGAAAGCCAGCCGCGATTTGCCATCGGCAGCGGAATTTCATTTGGCAAACCGCCGCCGTCAATCGGCATTGTAAAAAGCCTTGAATAATTTGAACTGCTGTTGCGCGTCGAAGAAAACAAAATGCTTTTGCCGTCATTTGTCCAACCCGAAACTTCGTCAAGCGCGGGATGATAAGTCAGACGTTTCGGCACGCCGCCATTCGCCGGAATGACGTAAACGTCCGTGTTGCCGTCATATTCGCCGGTAAAAGCAATTAAATTTCCATCCGGCGAAAAATACGGATTTGCTTCGATTCCGATGCCCGTCGTCAATCTTTTCGCATCGCCGCCGCTTCGCGCCACGCTCCACAAATCTCCCGCGTATGAAAAAACAATGGCGGTTTTGCTAATCGTCGGCTGCCGAAACAGCGTCGGTGCGTCGTTCTGTGCAAAAATCGCGGTGCAGACGAAAACTATTATCAAAAATACAAAAATAGACTTTTTCATAAAATTTTATAGTCGGAGCGCGGATGGCTCTAAGGTTTCATACCTTCAAACCAAGCGGGCTTAAAATCTGAATTAACTAACCAATTGACGGGTTCGACCATTGAATTTATCGCCCGCGTCATATGTTTGAAATCAATTGTTTTTATCTCGTCGCTGGCGTGATGATAATCCGTGTGCAGACCGAAACTCGAAACGGTGTGCGCGATTACGCCTTGTTTGGCAAGCGTATAATTATCGGAACGCTGAAAAAAGTTTTGTTCGGGATGCGGATCGTTGACCAATTTCGCGCCGCGCTTGGCGAGTTCCGCGCCGAGATTTGAACGCTCATAACCTGTCAGCCAAAGTTCATCCGCCGCCACTTTTTCATCCGGGCGACCAATCATTTCAAATTCCAGATTCGCCACCAGATGATCTTTCGGAAATGCCAGATTACCTACAAAATACTGCGCTCCGAAACCGCCCGCTTCTTCACTGCCGAAAAATGCGAATTGAATAGTTCGCTTCGGACGCGCACCTTTGCCGAGAACACGCGCCAATTCTAAAACCGCGACACAGCCGGAAGCGTCGTCGTCCGCGCCGTTAAAAATTTTGTCGTCACCCGGCGCATTTTCACGAACGCCGAGATGATCGAGATGTGCGCTTAAAAGAATCACTTCCGTCGCCAACCGCGCGTCAATGCCCTTTATTTCGCCGACGGCGTTCCACGTTCGCAGAGTTTTCGGTGCGTTTAATTCGCCTTTTATTTCGATTTGCGTTCCGTCGGCAATTTTGTCAAGTGCGCTTGCCGCGTCTTTGCTGATGACAATAAGTCCCGACGGATTCATCTTTTTGTCCGCGCCGCCGGAAATCGTCGTGAACGAAATCGGACGCGCCGCGAGATTATTCCACTGTTCCTGCGGAATCGGCATTTCGACGATTGCCGCCGCCGCGCCGTTATCAAGAAAAGTCTGCGCGTTCTGCATCAGTTTCGATGAATCTTCGCCTTCCTTCAGTTTGATAAAAACAATCGCGCCGGTTTTCGGTTTCGCGTCCAATGAAGTCATTTTCTGTAAATTACCGCTGATCTGCGCCGCGTTCATCCGCAAGATAAGCAATTCCTTGCCGTGTTCCAAAGTTACGTTTGCATCTTTTATTTTATACGTCAAAGCCGGATTTCCGGCGAAAGAATTTCGCGTAATGTTGACGGTTTGCAGATAAGTTTTGTTGCCCGAAGCGTCCGTTTCGCCCGCCGGTTCAACGCCGAATTGCTGCAATTGTGAACCGATATATTGCGCGGCAATCCATTCAAACTGCGTTCCGCTGCCGCGCCCCTGCAAAGCGTCGCTTGCCAGAAAATTCAGTTCGGCGCGAACGTTTCTCTCTTCGACCGCACCGTTTTCAGGGGCGGAAGTTTGTAATTTCTGTTTCGCGCCGGTTGCCGTCTGCGCTTCGCTGAAACTAACAGAAGCTGATAAAAATACGATTAAGACGATGATTTTCGGAATGTGTAAATATCTCATTAAGTTCAGAATAAGTTCGGTTTGGTTTTCGGTCTGTATTTGAAAAAAGCAAATTTGCCTTTGTCTATTTTCATTAGCAAATACGCGTATTCTTTTAGAAAGAATTTGTTGACGCTTTTCTAAAAGTTGGAAATTGATTGACAGAAATGACGGACAATCAAAGGCAGATTTAGTTTTCCAATGATTCGCGGATTTTTAAGTATTGCTCGAAAATACATACGCACGAATTTGCATTAAAGTTTTGTGCAAAAATAATTTATTTTACGCGTCGGAATCTTTCAATCACATTTGCCCCGTGCAATAATCTCAGAATAATGAAAATAGCACTAATTGGTTACGGCGTGATGGGCAGGATTATTGAAATTCTAGCCGAAAATAAAAAGCACGAGATAACAGTCGTCATTGACGAAGCGGACGCACATTTGACGGCAAGCGAATTAGCGAAAAAGTTAGATGATGTTGATGCGGCGATTGATTTTTCAATTGCCGCCGCTGTCAAACGTAATGTCGAAGCGTGTCTGTTTGCCGGTATCCCGCTGGTCGAAGGAACGACGGGCTGGAACGCCGAGAAAGATTCGATAAAAAGTTTGATCGAAGCAAAAAACGGCGCGTTCGTTTTCGGTGCGAACTTTTCAATCGGCGTGAATTTATTCTACCGCATTACGAATTTTGCGGCGGAAATCGTCGCCAAATTCGACGATTATGAAGCGTTTATTGAAGAACAGCATCATTCGCGCAAGCTGGACGCGCCTTCCGGGACGGCTTTGAAGTTAAAAGAGATTGTTGCCGAACAGATCAAAAAAGATTTCAGCGTTTCTTCAACCCGTGCTGGACATATTCCGGGAACGCACCGCGTCGGGTTCGACGGCACGGCTGACCAAATTCTGCTCGAACATTTTGCGCGTTCACGCGAAGGTTTTGCTTCCGGCGCGATTTTGGCGGCGGAATGGATTGCCGAACGCACCGGTTTTTATGAATTTACGGATGTGGTGGACGAGATTTTGAAACACAGCTAATACAGACGGCATTTTTGCCGAACTTTAGTGGTGTTTATCAATAAAATTCGACGGGTCGAGCCAGCCTTTATGTTCCGCCGAATAGCCTGCGCCGGCTTGATTCCACATCGGGCAGGTTTCGTCGCGCAGTTCAAAATGCAGATGACACAAATACTTGCCGTCGGCGTTGCCGACTTCGCTGATTTGTTCGCGCAGTTTTACTTCGCCGCCCGTTTTTAATATTTTTCGTAAGTGTCCGTAGAGCGTCTGCACTTTTTTGCCGGCGGGCAAACTATGTTCGACGATGACGACGTTTCCCCAACCGATTTCCGGCGTTTTCGGCGTAAACAATCGTGCCGTTCGCCGCCGCGTAAACCGGTTCGCCGCAATCGGTATTGCCGCCGGAATTTAAGTTTTAATCTTCGCCGAGATGTGTGTTGACGGTGAAATCCTGCGCGTTATACCAATTGTCTTTTTTATCTTTCGACTGCGTCAAAGAGCCGGTTTTACCGACCAGGTAGGCAAATTTGTCGGCAATAATCGGTGGCGGAGTTTTTTCCGGTGTCGTCAAAGTTTGCGGTTGATTTATTGTTTGCGCCTGCGGCATTTCGCACGAAATAAGACACACTAAACCGCATATCAAAAACAAGCCTTTGAGATAATTAAATATTTGCATAATCGAAAACTTTGTTCCGTCCGTTTTTTGTAACTCTGCAATTATGGACATATACTTTCAAAGTAAGTCAAGAAAAATACGGCGGGTGGAAAAAATAAATATGACGATGAAAATTGATTGGATGCGCGGCTGCGGCACGGCACTGGTGACACCGTTTCACAGAGACGGTTCGGTTGACGACGACTGCTTTAAATCTTTGTGTGAACGGCAGATCAAAAACGGCGTGAACATTTTGATTCCGTGCGGCACGACGGGCGAAGCCGCGACGATGAACGACGACGAAAAACTTCAAGTCATCCGAATGGCAATCGAAGTCGCGCACAAGTTAAAAGCCAAAGTCATCGCCGGAACGGGCAGCAATAATACCGCCGCAACGATTGAAATGACTAGAAAAGTTCGTGAATTAGGTGCAGACGGCGCGTTAATCGTCGCGCCGTATTACAACAAACCGACGCAGGACGGGATGTTCGCGCACTTCGGCGAAATCGCCAAATCGGTCAAGAAATTTCCGATTATGCTTTACAATGTTCCCGGCAGAACGGCTTCGAATATTTCCGCCGAAACAACGATTCGACTCGCCGACGAATACGAAAACATCGCGGCAATCAAAGAAGCATCGGTCAATTTCTCGCAAATAATGCAGATAATTTTGAATCGTCCGAAGAATTTCAAAGTTTTCTCCGGCGACGACGCGACGACGCTGCCGTTGATTTCAGTTGGCGCGGACGGTTTGGTTTCGGTCTGCGCGAATGAACTGCCGAAAGAAACTTCGGCGATGGTCGAAAAAGCTCTCGACGGCGCGTGGACTTCGGCGCGAAAAATCCATTACCAAATTTTAGATTTAATGGAAGCAAATTTTATCGAAGCGTCGCCTGCGCCCTGCAAATTCGTGATGAAGGAAATGGGTTTGCTCGAAGAAAATTTACGGTTGCCGCTCGTTCCCGTAACTGAACCAACGCAGAAAAAATTGAAAGAGATTTTAACCACTCAAAAATAATTATGGGCTATAATATAGAACTTCAAGGATTTTTAGGAATCTTAATTCTCTTGGCGACGGTTGGAGTACTGATTCTCATCACACCGTTTTTTTTTTCAGTTTACAAACTCGGCAAAGATAATTCAGGAAAAAATTCTGAAATTGCGTGGTCGAAACACTTTTTTTTGTCAGGAATTGT
Organism: Pyrinomonadales bacterium; assembly: GCA_038235165.1. Lineage (GTDB taxonomy): Bacteria > Acidobacteriota > Blastocatellia > Pyrinomonadales > Pyrinomonadaceae. Next base: position 80,025 of record JBBSUG010000003.1, on the reverse strand, counting down.
CTTTTTAACAATTGATGTTTTCTTTGGTGCTTCAATCCTCACAGCAGGAGGCGGGACAATAACGAAAGAAATAGGAGATTTGTTTGATAACCGGATGCTTTATATTTGGATTCCATTTCATATTCTCGGATATTTTCTGGTCGCTTCTACGTTGCGCTATTCTCGGCTACACAAAAAAAAGATAAATGATTTGCTCAATAAAATACGCTGAAAAACTTCAGCATTTATATTACTGCAACAGTTAATTACAAACTAATAAATCAAGATCAAAATGACATTACAAGAAAACATCAAACAATTATTGGACAAATCTGAATTTACCGCCGATGACCGCCAAATATTTGAAGATTTCAAAGCGTCATTGCGGCGCGGCGAAATTCGTGCGGCGGAAAAAGATGCGGACGGGAATTGGAACGCGAACGCTTGGGTGAAACAGGGGATTTTGCTCGGTTTTAAGATGGGCGCGATGGTTGAAATGTCGAAAAACGGCGAATCGTTTCAGTTTTTTGACAAGGAAACTTATCCGCTTCGTCCGATGACGTTGGAAGACAAAGTTCGCATCGTTCCCGGCGGTTCGACGATTCGGGACGGTTCATATATTGCACCCGGAGTCGTTTGTATGCCGCCGATGTATGTTAATGTCGGCGCGTATGTTGACGAAGGCACGATGATTGATTCGCACGCGCTCGTCGGTTCGTGCGCTCAAATTGGCAAGCGCGTTCATATTTCGGCGGCGGCGCAGATCGGCGGCGTTCTTGAACCTGTCAACGCAAATCCCGTTGTCATCGAAGACGATTGCTTGGTCGGCGGAAACACGGGCGTTTATGAAGGTGTGATCGTCCGCGAAAAATGCGTTTTGGCTTCGGGCGTAATCTTAACGCGCTCGACTCCGGTTTTTGATCTGACGAACGAAAAGGTTTATAAATCAGACGGCACAAAACCGCTCGAAATCCCGGCAGGCGCGGTCGTCGTGCAAGGTTCGCGGGCGATTACAAGCGGTTTTGGCAAAGAAAACGGTTTGTCACTTTACGCGCCGATCATCGTTAAATACCGCGACGAACGGACGGACGCGGCGACGAAGTTGGAAGACTATTTGCGATAATTTTTTTTTTGCGAATCAGCACAAAGGAAAAGTCTAATTATGAAAGTATTTATAAGTTGGTCTGGAGAAGTAAGCCACGAAATTGCTTGTGTTTTTAGAGATTGGCTTCCAGACGTAATTCAGTCAATTAAACCTTACGTTTCGTCTGAGAATATAGATAAAGGCACAAGGTGGAGTTCGGATATTGCGAGCGAATTGGAACTTTCAAGCTACGGAATAATTATTATCACAAAAGACAATTTGAATGCTCCGTGGATTAATTTTGAAGCTGGAGCTTTATCTAAATCTCTTGATAAATCAAATGTTTCGCCATTTTTATTCAATGTCAAACGATCAGAAGTTCAAGGTCCTCTTTTACAGTTTCAGTCCACATTATTTGAAAAGCCCGATGTCTTAAAACTTATTCAGAGTATTAATAAGCGTTTAGAAGAAGGGAGAAAATTAGATGAACCTCAATTATTAAAATCTTTTGAGGCTTGGTGGAACAAACTTGAAACCAATCTAAAATCAGTAAAAGTTGAAATATTAGAGAAAGATAAATCAAACAACAATCTTAAAGTTAATGAATCTGAAATTTTGGAAGAAATACTTGAATTGGTTAGAAACCAACAGAAGATTCTAAATTCTCCAGAAAACATTCTGCCTGAAAGATATTTAGAGAATGTTTTGAGCTTATTACACGACAGTAATGTTATTTTATCTAGTAATGTGTTATCTAGAGTCAATAGCTTGTATAACATCATTATTGAGTTGAGGGAATGCTCCCGTAAGGCTTTGGATCAAACGACAGGTGCAAATTCTTTAGAACAAAGTAACGCAAGAGAAATTTATTTATTAACAGAACAATTGCAAATTAAAGTTGAGGATTGGAATTCTGAGTTAAAATCTTTGGAAAGACAAAGAATAGCAAAAATGAGGTCGAAAAGAATTCTTCCTGAATTTTGATAATATAAAATGTTGTCTCAATTAAATTATGAATATAAAATTTGCAGCTTGCATAAATAACAATGGTTTTGAAGCGTCGCATCGAAGTCGGCAAATTATACGAGGTCGTGCCGGATGCAGAAATCGAAAACGACGCTATGATTTGTGTTATTGATGAAGAGGGTGAAGATTATTTGTTTGAAACAAAGACTTTTTATCCGATGATTATTCCGGCAGATTTGGCAGTTGCTTTACGCGAAAGCGTTTGATAGAAAATTTCAAATTATGTTCTCACCAATCAAAATTATCATTAATCGCGGTTCGGGAAAAAATCACAATGCCGACCATTTGAAGATTGAATTGGTCGGCTTATTTGCGGCGTATAAGTTGAAAGCGGAGATTTTTATTGCCGAAAGCGGCGATGAAATCTTCGAGTTCACCGAAAAAGCGGTGCAGAGCGACGCGGAAATTATCGTGGCGGGCGGCGGCGACGGCACGATCAGCGCGGTCGCCGGAAAACTCGTCGGAACGAAAAAAACTCTCGGTATTTTGCCGTTCGGAACTTTGAACAACTTTTCCAAAGATTTAAAAATTCCGCAGGATTTGCCGGAGGCAGTACGCGTAATTGCGGAGAATCACACGAAAGAAATTGACGTCGGCGAAGTCAACGGACGCATTTTTATCAATAATTCGAGTATCGGTTTATATCCGCATATCGTGAAATATCGTGAAACTCAGCAGGAAAAACTGGGTCGCGGAAAATGGTCGGCAGCATTTTGGGCGGCGTTAAAAATTCTGCGGCAGCATCCTTTTGTAACAGTCAAACTTAAAAATAGCAGCGGCGAAAAAATCACTAAAACGCCGTTCGTGTTTGTCGGCAACGGCGAATATGCGATGGATTTTTTTAATATCGGCAGACGCGAACGCATTGACAACGGGATTTTGAGCGTTTATTTTCTGCATAAAAGCGGTCGCAGAGGTTTGTTCGCGCTCGTTTTGCGCCTTGTTTTCGGAAGACTCCGACAGGCAAAGGATTTTGAAGCGATTGATGTCGGAGAAATTACGATCCAAACGAAGAAAAAACAAATTTTAGTTGCGTTTGACGGCGAAGTTGAAACGATGAAATCGCCGCTTTGTTACCGCGTTCACCCGCTTGCTCTGCGCGTCATCGTGCCGCAGGCGGACAATTAAAAATGAGAAGCCTCGTTCACATTTCGGACATTCATTTCGGGCGCGTTGATTATCCGGTTGCGGAACAATTGATCGTCAAAATAAACCAGTTAAAGCCCGATTTAACCGTCGTTTCCGGCGATTTGACCCAGCGGGCGCGGTCGGCGCAGTTTATCGAAGCACGCGGTTTTTTAGACAAATTGTCGTCGCCGCAAATCGTCGTTCCGGGTAATCACGATATTCCACTGCACAATGTTTTCGACAGATTTTTTTCACCGCTCGAAAAATATAAAAAATACATCACCGACGATTTACAGCCGTTTTTCGCCGACGAAAAAATCGCCGTCATCGGCATCAATACGGCGCGTTCGCTGACCATTAAAGATGGAAGAATTAACGAATATCAGATCGCCGCAATCCGCGAAAAACTTTGCAATCTGCCCAACGAAATGCTCAAAGTCATCGTCACGCATCACCCATTCGATTTGCCCGAAGGTTTTAACGATAAGGTTGTCGGACGCGCCGAACAAGCGATGGAAAAACTCGCCGACTGCGGTGCGGATTTATTTCTCGCCGGACACATTCACATCTCGCACATCGGACACACGGCAACACGCTACAAACTCGGTTCGGGTCGCAGCGCACTCGTCGTGCAAGCCGGAACCGCGACTTCGACACGCGGACGCGGCGAAGCAAATTCGTTTAATTTTATCGAGTTTGAATACCCCGAATTAATCGTCAAGAAATTTGAATGTGAAAAGGCGGAAAGCGGATTTGTGCAGACGCAAATGCAGAAATTTGTTCAAAACGAAAAAGGATGGACGGCGGATGTCGCAAAATAGATTTAAGAAAGTTTTTGCCCACGAATCGCACGAATATTTTTTTCTTAATTCGTGCGATTCGTGGGCAAAAGCTTTCTTACTTTAAGACATTTCCGTCAGCATCGAGTTTAATAACTTCGCCGTAACCCAGCGAGCGAATGCCGCTTTCGATTTTTGCCGCGTCGCCGACGACGAGCCAGATTACTTCGTCGGGGCGAACGAATTTCCTGCCGGCGGCGGTGAGCTGCTCTTCGGTCAAACCGCGCATCTTTGCGCCGTATTTCGCCCAGTAATCGTTCGGCAAACTGTAATTGATCAGATCAACCGCTGCTGATTCGAGCGATGAAAGCGTTTCAAATCTTCCCGGCAGCCGGAGCGTCATATTTCGCATAATGCTTTCGAATTCTTCGCCCGTGACGGGACGATTTCCAGCGACATCAGCGATTTCTTTTTTGATTTCGACGATTGATTCTTTGGTTTTATCGGTCTGCACCGGCGCAAGAACGAGAAACGTGCGCTGTCCGCGAGCATCGCGTAGTGCGCCGCTGGTGCCGTAACTCCAATGTTTGTCGAGCCGTAAATTGCGATTCAGCCGCGATGTGGACATTCCGCCGAAATTGCGGAACAGCGGTTCGCCCGCCAAATCTTCGGCTTGCCCGCTCGGTTCGGAAACGTGCGCGGCGACGATGGTTGACTGCGGTGCGCCGGGTTTGTCAATCAAATAGATTTTTTTGCCCGGAGTTTTCGCCACCGTCGCCAAGTTTTTCGCCGGAGTAGTTCCGGCTTTCCAACTACCGAACGCTTCTTCGAGCAGCGGCGTAATTTTCGCCAGCGTCGTGTCGCCCGTCACGATCACGGTCGAACTTCCCGGTTTGAACCAATCGGCGTGCCATTTTATCAAATCGTCACGCGTAATGGTCTGCACGGTTGATTCGGTTCCTGAATTGGGCGAACCGTAAGCGTGATTTGCGCCGTAGAGAATCGTCGGCAAAACTCTGAGCGCGAGAGCGTTCGGCGAGGCTTTTTCCTGACCGATCTGCGCGATGCGGTTTTGTTTTTGAATCGTAAAAATCTCGTTCGGAAACGCCGGATTCAGCGCGACATCTGCCATAATTCCGAGCGATGGTTTCAAATTTTCTGAAGTCGCCTGAAGCCGCACAAACGACATATCGAGCGAACTTGCCGTATTCAAACGCGCACCGAGCGAATCGAGTTGGTTGACGATTTGAAAAGCATCGCGTGTTTTCGTGCCTTCGTCGAGCAGTCCGAGCGTCAGCGAAGCGAGACCGGCTTTCGCGGGCGCATCCGAAGCGTAACCGGCATCAACGGCGAGCGCGACGTTGACAATCGGCGCGGAATGGCGTTCGAGCAGTATTATATTCAAGCCGTTTTTGAGTTTCGCCCGCTGCACATCTGGAAATTTGATGTCCGGCGCAGCGTCGAGCGCAGGGAGAATTTTGCGGTCGAGGTCGGTCTTGACAGCGGTTAATTTATCAAACGGCTTGACGAGCATCGTGTAGCTGTTCGCCCGCAGCCATTTGTTTGCCGTCAGTTTGACGGATTCGGGCGTGGCGGTTGCCATCGCTTCGAGCCTTTTCAAATAAAAATCGGGTGCGCCGCCGTAAGTCATACTTTCCGCCAGAATATCGGAGCGTCCGCCGAAACCGCCGAGGCGTTCCGTGCCGCGCAAAAAGTCGGAAAGATTGCGGTTCTGCGCCCGCTGCAATTCTTCATTCGTCACGCCTTTGTCCAACGCTTCATTGATAATTAAATCCATTTCGCGTTCGACATCCGCCGGATTCACGCCGGGTTTGACGGTGGCGATAAAGTTCAAACTGCTCGCCAATTCCCCGTCGTTGACGAACGCCGAAACATTCGTGACCAGTTCTTTTTCGTAAATTAATTTTTTGTCGAGTCGTGCGCTTTTTGAACCGGCAAGCACATCGGCGAACAGACTCAACTGCTGTAAATCCAAATCCTTCCAAGCCGGTGCGTGGTAAACGCGATAAATTCGCGCCTGCGGCACCAGGTCCTGCATTTCGTCGCGGATGTTGCGGTCGAGCGCGGGAATCCATTTTTCGGTTCGCGTTAGCGGCGGTCCGGGTTTGATGCCGCCGAAATATTTTTTAACTAATTCCAGAGCTTTCTGCGGCGAAATATCTCCGGCGAGCGAAATAACGGCGTTATTCGGTCCGTAATAGGTTCGATACCATTCCTTCACATCATCCAATTTGGCGGCGTTCAAATCTTCCATCGAACCGATGGTTGACCACGAATACGGGTGCGAATACGGGTAAATTTTCCCGCTGATTTCGGAGAATACTTTTCCGTACGGCTGATTTTCGCCCTGTCGTTTTTCGTTCTGCACCACGCCGCGTTCGCGTTCGAGCATTTCCTGCGAAATATAATTGGCGAGAAAACCCATCCGGTCGGCTTCAAGATAAAGTGTTCTTTCTAAAGCGGATGTCGGCACGTCTTCAAAGAAATTCGTCCGGTCGGTGTTCGTCGTCCCGTTGCGGTTATTCGCGCCGATGTCGTCCATCGCCTCGCGGAAACCGGACGGGTGATTTTCCGAACCGTTAAAAAAGAAATGTTCAAACAGATGAGCAAACCCCGTTTTGCCGCGCTGTTCATTGCGCGAACCAACGTGATACCACATATTGACACCGACAATCGGCACGCTTTTATCTTCGTGAACGAGCAGCGTCAAACCGTTGTCGAGAATAAATTTTTCATATTTAACAGCATAGCGGCTGCGGTCAAATTTATTGGAATTCATAGTTTGGGTTTGCGCTTTCACCTGCATTTGAGCGAATTGCGCGATGATTAAAAAGACGATGACGAAAACCGAAAATAGTTGTTTTTTCATAGATATTTACTTGATGAATTTTGGCTGATTGAATCGCAACACAGGACGATTATTCGCTGCTTTTTAACCGGTAACAGCGAACAGTTTTTCATTCTAACCTATATATGACTGGTGAGTGATAATCCGACAAAACCAAACATCATTTTGTAATTTTGTATTTTAATTACTTCGTCCACTCGTCGGAAATCGTCACGTCAACTTTGACCGGAACTTTTTTGATGTATTCTTCGCCCGCCGCGCACATTGCCCGGTCTAGTTTTTCGGCGATTTGTTCGGCTTCGTCCGCGTCGGCTTCGACGATGATTTCGTCGTGAACGACGTTGACGAGTTTGGCGGAAGTGCCGCTGATTTGGTCGTGCAAAATCCGCAGTGCGCGTTTCAAAATATCGGCGGAACTGCCCTGAATCGGCATATTTTTACCGTTTCGCTGCGCCAGCGAGACGGCTTTGCGGTCTTCTTCATCAAAACGAAAACGCGCCATTCTGCCGGAGGCGGTGCGTGCCACGCGGTTGGCGATAACGGAACGCGCCGCATCGCGCAGCCACGCATCGAGTCCGCGATACGTCGCAAAATAGCGGCGCATAATGTTTTCAGCTTCGGTTTGCGTCAACCCCGTCATCAGCGCGAATCGCTGCGAACCGATGCCGTAAATCACGCCGAAATTCAGGCGTTTGGCGAACGAACGCTGCTCTGACGTAACTTCTTCAGGCTTAATATTGAAAACCTGTGCGGCGGTCGTCGTGTGAAAATCTTCGCCCGATTTGAAGGCTTTGATAAAATTTTCGTCGTTCGAGAATTCCGCCAAAATTCGCAGTTCGACCTGCGAATAATCGGCGGTAATTAACTTTCTGCCGTCCGGCGCACGAAAACAGCGGCGATATTCCTGTTCGTGCGGAATCTGCTGAATATTCGGTTTCGAGCAGCTAAAGCGACCGGTCGGCGCACCGATTTGACGAAAATCAGCGTGGATTCTGCCGGTTTGCGGTTTGATAAATTCCAGAATATTTTCGCCGAAACTCGACAGCGATTTTGCCACACCGCGATATTCGAGCAGCTTGGCGACGACCGGATAATCAATTGCCAGCGGCTGTAACTGCCAGCCGCGCGTCGTCGCCGGAACTGGAACGCCGAGATTTCTGAGCGCGTCGGAAACCTGCGCCTGCGAGTCGAGATTGATTTCCGCCACGCCGAACAGCGACGCTTGCGCGACACCGGCGGAAAGCATCTGCTGAAGTTCGATGGCGACGCTTCCCTGCGCGATTTTCACTTTGTCCAATTGTTCGCGCCACCGCGCTTCATCCAAATAAAAACCGTTGAGTTCCATCGCGGCAATCGGCATCACGCAGTCGAATTCGAGTTTGGCGACTTGAATCAACTGGTCGGATTTCAATTTTTCCAGCATTTTTTCGCGCAGCGGCACCATCGTCGCCGCATCTCTGGCGGCGTATTCGATTTGCGAATGCGAAAGTTCCGCCGCGCCCCAATCGCTGACCTGTTCTGATTTGTCGAGTTCCGTGCCGAGAAAATAACTCGCAACTTCGGCAAGTGAATGGCGGCGATCTTGATCGCCCGCCGCGATCAACTGACTGGCGAGCAAAGTGTCGAAAACGCCGTTCAATTCGACGTTCAGATGATGTTTCACCCATTTTGCGTCAAATTTCGCATTGTGCGCGATTTTTATCGGTTTGGGGGCGGCGAGAAGTTCGCGCAGCGGCGCGAGTTCGGCTGATGTCCGCAGATCGCCCCGCGCCGCAAACGGTTTCAAATCAATAACTTTCGTGTCTTTGCCGTTGCTCAACTGGACGAGCCGAATTTCACCTTGATACGGGTCGAGCGCGGTCGTCTCCGTGTCGAAACCGAGGTAATCTTCCGTTCTGAGTTGGTCACACGCCGCCTGCAAAACTTCCGCGTCGGTGATAATCTGAAAATAAATCTCCATATTTTTATGGTAAATGGTTTTTTGTGAATCGTAAATCGGAGGTTTTTAATGTTTGCACTCTAAAAGCCGCAACTCGATATTTGAGAGGAGATTTAATCTAAATTATTTGTGTTGCGACGGTTCGAAGCCGGAACTTTTTCTTTTTCACGATAGTTTTTCCATTCTTCATCAAGCAGATTTGTCGTGCCTTCGGTAACTGAAGCCGGAACTCTGTGCGGCGGCAATTCTTGAAACTCACTCGTGGTAAGAGATTCAGGAAGATGGCGGGGAAGATGGCGCGTCTGAATTTCGGGGGTTTCCAAAGCTCGTTTGAGGCGGTTCCAACCGAAAAAAGATGAAATTGTTGCAAGCAAGATGCTTAATCCGCCAATCGAAAGAAATATTATGAATGTCTCCGGGTTCAAAAGTCCCAGATTATTTAATACGAAAGCAACAACGAGCAAAATTGCAGAAATTATCATCAGAAACGAGGACGTGACCACTGAGGCTTTTCCGGCGCGAATCTCCGCCATCATTCGCAAAACCTCCAATTCCGATTGCTCGGAAGTCAGCGGCGCACCACATTTTCGGCAAAACTTCGAATCATCCGTTGATTCCATTTCGCAGACCGAACACATTTTTTCAACTGCCTGTTTTTTTGAAATCGCCGCGATTGTTTTTGCTTCCTGCACAACGACATTTTTGTCGCCTTCGTTGAGCCACGGATGTTTTATCAAATAATCAAATGTGGCGCGTGTAGAATTTTCGCTGATGGATTTCAGACGAATCGTTAAAGTTATCGGATAATCAAGAACATCTGCCGAACTCGACCAGATTCCCCAACCTTTTGCGCCGCGTCGGGCGATAATATTCGGGTCTTCTTCGATAACGTCATAACCTAGAGATTCTATTGCATTTGTCAGCTGCAAGCGGACGCTTTCGATATTACCCGCCAAAACTTTTTTCACATAAATTTCTGTTTTGTACTCGATTAAATTAGTTTTATTTACAATATCCATAATCTTTCTTGGCAATTTCGTCAGTCGTTTGCATATACGGATTATTCTAACAGATGATTAGTTTTTTAATAAAGGTTTGGAAATTTGGATTAGAATTTGCGATTTGAGATTTACGATTTGAGATTTTTAATTTATAATATCAAAAGTTTGCACGACTATTCTTAATTTAACAATTCAGAAGAAACCGGCGAATATCAAAGATTACAAGGTTTTACAGCACTTTAGCTTCAATAAAAAGAGAATTTACAAACAGGTTCGAGCGCGACAAAAAAGAAAAATTTCGCGCTCCCTGTTTATAAAAAAGGGCGATGACGTTTATCGCCTTTGAAAAAACGAGATTCCTGCGTGAAAAAACTCAGTGTTCCGATTGTTTTGGAAATCAATTCCAAAAACAAATTTAATTATCAAAAATCCGCAAAAATCCGCTCCGTCCGATTGAGTCAAAGGCGAGGTCTGTAAATTTTTAAAATCTTATTCTTAAGTCTATTTTAAAGTCTAGGGAGTCCGGGAAGTCCGGGAGTTTTAGAAGTGCGGAAAGTTCTCAATTGATTTTTGACTTTCTAAACTTTTCAAACTGCCCGAAATTTCTCCAAAATATATGTCGAAAGAAATGATTATCAGCGTCAACGGGCGCGAAAAAAAGATTGCCATCCTCGATAACGGTCGCGTCAGCGAATTCTATATCGAGCGCGGCGACGAAGAAAATGCCGGCATCGTCGGCAACATTTATAAAGGTCGCGTCCAACGCGTACTGCCGGGAATGCAGTCGGCTTTTGTCGAAATCGGACTGGAACGCGATGCTTTTCTGTATGTGTCCGATTTCTTTGACGAAGAAGAAGAAATCGAACGCATCGTAATGGAAAAATCGAAGAAATCTTCGCCTGAAGATGCGACGCGCGAAGCCACCGACAAAATTCAAATGGCGCGGATCGAACGTGAAAAACAGATGGAATCGGCACAAGAAATCGCCGAACCGCTGGCGGAAACGTCCGATTTTGATGAAGAAGACGATGAAACCACGGGAACCGGCAAATCGGCAAAACCGGCGAAGTTTGAGAAAACAAAGGAACCGGAAGAACCGGAAGATGATGATGCTGCCGAAGCCGAAGCCGAAGAGGTCGAAGAAAAACAGCAAAAAAACAAGCGCGGCGGAAGATCGAGGCGCGGCGGCAAATCAAAGGACAACGACCAAAGAGACAGCGACCAAAAAGAAAATTCACAGAAAGTAGCGCAATCGAGAGATGTAAAAACCGATAAGTCAAAAGAGGAAAACGACCGGGAAACATTGCGCGAACCACTTTTTGAAGTGGAAGATTCCGGCTTTGAAAGAATCATTGATGACGAAGAAACGACGGGCGATATGTTCAAAGACGCTTATATGCAGGAAGCGATTATTGATCAGGTTCGCGCCGTCGAATTTGATATGGAGAGCGCGGGAAGCGCGGAAGTCGGCTCTTTAATCGGCTCATTCGACGACCGCGAACATAAGTTCGAGCGCATCGCCGACGAAGACGAACTGGAAGAAAAATCCGCGACGGCGAAAAAAAGTCGCGGCAGCCGCGGCGGAAAGGGAAAAAATAAATCGGCTAAAACTGCCGCCGAAATGACGGACGCAGATGATACGGCGAAAGCGGAACCGGCAGAGACGGAAAGCACATTCACCGTTGAAGAGGCTGATGAAGCAAACGATTCCAAAGATACAAAACAGGCGGCAAAGGCGGAAAGCAAACAAAAAGCCAAAACCCCGTCAAAACCCGCTCCAAGCCGTGCCAAAAATCGCGGCGGCAAAAAACCAGCCAAAAACGAGTCGCTGAAAGACGCGGAAGCGAGCGTCAAAGAACCAAATGACGCGGCGGAAATGGCGGTGCGGCGCGGTGGACGCGGACGGCGGCGGACGGGCGGCACGGCGGATCAGGACGATTCAGATCAGAGCAGTTCAACCCAAAGCAGTTCTAACCAGAGCAATTCAAGCCAGAACAGTTCAAGCCAGAACAGTTCAAGCCAGAACGAAAAACCCGACAATCGCAATCAGCGCAACAGCGGCGGAGGCAGACGCGACAATCGCCGCGACCGCCCCGCGCAGCCGACGATTACGGATTTACTGCGCGAAGGTCAGGAAATTCTCGTGCAGATCGCCAAAGAACCGATTGCGCGAAAAGGTGCGCGAATCACTTCGCACATCGCACTGCCCGGACGCTTTTTGGTTTATATGCCGACGATTGAACATCTCGGCGTGTCGCGCAAAATCGAATCGGCGGGCGAACGCTCGCGGCTGCGAACTTTGATTCAAAAAATTAAACAGGAAGAAGAAATGCCGTCCGGCGGTTTTATCGTCCGAACGGCGGGTATCGGCATTTCCGATGACGATTTGCGGCAGGACGCGCGATATTTAATTCGAACGTGGCTCGACATCAGGAAAGATGCGGACAAAGCGAAATCGCCCGCACTCGTGCATCAGGATTTGGACATTATTCAACGCCTTTTGCGCGACCAGCTTTCCGACGAATTCACGGCGATTCGCGTTGATTCGGAAGAAGAATACCAGCGCATCGTCGAATTTATCAACCGCATCCAGCCGCGTTTGGTCAACCGCGTCAAACTGCACACGCAGGACGAACCGATTTTAGAAAAATACGGCGTGCAGGAAGAAGTTGATAAGGCTTTGAAACCGCGCGTGTGGCTCAAATCCGGCGGTTACCTCGTCATCAATCAAACCGAAGCATTGGTAGCGATAGATGTCAACACCGGCAAATTTGTCGGTAAGGGCAATGCGCGGCTCGAGGATACGATTACGAAAACGAATATGGAAGCGGTTGACGAAATCGCCAGACAAATTCGCCTGCGTGATTTGGGTGGCATCATTGTTCTCGACCTGATTGATATGGAAGACCGGCGCAACCGCCACAAAGTCTCGCAGGCTCTGCAGGAAGCTCTCGCATCCGACAAATCGCCGAACAAGGTGTTGTCGTTCAACGATTTCGGGTTGATTATTATGACCCGCAAGCGCGTCAAACAATCGCTTGAAAGAACGATGTGCGCTCCGTGCGACTACTGCGAGGGCGCAGGTTGGATAAAATCGTCGCAAACCGTTTGTTACGAGATTTTAGACGAAGCCCGACGCTTGGCGAAAGGTGTCGGCGACGTTCACCAAACGACGCTGCGCGTTCACCCGGAAGTCGCCAAAGCACTGCACGAGAGCGAAAGTACGATTTTGGACGAAATCGAAGCGTATCTCGGAAATGTTGACGTGACGGGCGATAAATCCGTTCACCAGGAACAATTTGATTTTGCGTTTGTCTAAATAAAAAATCACAAATAAAAAAGGCGGGTGATATATTTTGTATTGCCCGCTTTTTTCTGTGGACAAATCATATTTTCAGCGTTAAATTTATTGGGAATGATTAACGGATATTGAGAAACATTTGTGACAAAATACAAACCCGATCCATCGTCAGCCGAACGACTCGGCAAAATTATTGATTTACTGCCGGACGCAGAAAATATCGAACATTCTTTTCAAACTAATCCGAAAGCCGTTCTCAAATTAAGAGGCGGCGAATTATATTACGATTCGCTGCTCAACCTCGACACGGATGGTTCGATTTATTACGCGCAAGACGGACAGGGACAAAATCAAACTTCGCTTCAAAATGCCGACGGTTCGCCGGTTGACGCTGATACAGTGCCGTATTTTGTTTTGCCGGAACACGGTTTTTACCAGCAGTTTGGCATCAAATTAGGCGATGTCGCCGCAGTTATTTACTGCGACAAAATCGCGTTTGCCGTTTTCGCCGATCAATACGGACATCAGCATTTGGAAGAACAGATTGGCGAAGGTTCGATTGCGCTGCACCGCCTGCTCGGACACGAAACGATCACGCCCGATGGAAAATTAATTGACGAAGCGATTGACGGCGATGTCATCACGATTGTTTTTCCCGGTTCGGGCATCGAAGGCGACGCGCAGACACCGGAAAAGATTCGTCAAACCGGCGAAAAACTTTTCACGTCACTCGGCGGAAACTTGCCTGAAAAATCCTAAACAATATAAAAGATGTTCCCGTAAAACAGCTTGAAACAATTGCTCTACTTTTGTAACGGGTAAAGCATCTAACGTTTTTTATAAATCATTAGGTCAATCAATATGTCTAAACAATCGGTATTTTACAGCGAAAGCGGCAAACGGTGGAAGAAATTCAGACGTTTGTGGCTTTTTTTAGCCGTTGTTACCACACTTTTCGCGGCAATTTTTGTAGTCAGTGTGCTGATAAATCCGTTCCTGCCGCAAATCAGCTTAAAACCCATCGCAGTTCTGCCGCAGACAAAGGATACCGCGCCGATCATTCCTGAAAAGCCGATTACCAAACGCGAAGCGGATATAAAAAGCATCGGTAAAGAAGCCAAAGCCGAAAAAGTAAAACGCGAAAAGGCTGAAACTGAAAAAATAAATTTCGCGTTGTCGTCGAATATCGTGCCGGTTCAGCAGGTTCAGAGTGTCGGGCGACCGCTGTCCATCGGTTTTTATGTCAACTGGGACGATTCGAGTTACACTTCACTCAAACAAAATTACAATCAGCTCGATTGGATCGTGCCGGAATGGATTCGGCTGTCAGGCGATGAAAATAATCCGCTGATTCCCGATTTTGACGAAAAAGCGCAAAAGTTTATCGAACAGAATAAACCGAATCTTTTAATTTTGCCGCTCGTTCAAAATTATAAAAATGAAGACTGGAACGCGGATGTTCTCGTCAAAACGATTGCGACGGACGAATCGAGACAGAAGTTTATCAACGCGCTGCTTGAAACGGTCGGGAAAAATAAATTCGGCGGACTGACGATTGATCTCGAAGAAGTTCCGGCGAGTTCGCAGATGAATTTATTTAAGTTTATGGAATCGCTGCACGGCGAATTTCAAAAACGCGGGCTGATTCTCGCCCAAGCCGTTCCATTTGATAATTCCGACTGGAATTATCAGGCTTACGCCAACGTGACGGATTATTTGATGTTGATGGCGTATGACCAGCATTGGTCAACTGGCGATCCGGGCGCAATCGCCGGTCAGGACTGGTTCGAGACGATTCTAAAGAAAAGAATGGCGGAATTGTCTCCGGCAAAAACCATCGTCTGTTTCGGAAATTACGCTTACAATTGGACGAAGGGCGGAAAAGAAGCCGAAGACATCACATTTCAGCAGGCTATTTTGACAGCGGGCGAATCGCTCGACTCGCCCGAAAATATCAAGTTTGATCCGGCGACTAAAAACCCGTATTTCAGTTTTTCGGAAGACGACGGCACCGATCATACGATTTGGTTTCTCGATGCAACGACCGCCTATAATGAATTGCAGGCGGCGAAACCTTACGGCGCAGCCGGTTTTGCGCTCTGGCGAATGGGCAGCGAAGACCCGAGTTTATGGAAGATTTTCGGCGCGGATAAAAACGCCGATGCAGTTTCGCCCAACGCGCTGGAAAGTATCAAATACGGTTACGATGTTGATTTTGAAGGCACGGGAGAAATTTTGCAGGTCAAAGCGCAGCCGCGTGACGGCGTTCGTGATCTGAAAATTGACGGGGATTACATTTCCAACGAAGTTTACAAAACGCTTCCCTCATCTTATGTAATGCAGCGCACTGGCGACAAACCGGGAATGATCGCGCTGACGTTTGACGATGGACCCGATCCGGTTTGGACTCCGAAAATTCTCGACATTTTGAAACAGGAAGATGTTAAAGCCGCATTTTTCATCGTCGGCGCGAACGGTCAGGATAATCCCGAACTGGTCAAACGCATTATCAGCGAAGGACACGAAATCGGCAATCATACGTTCACGCATCCGAATCTCGGCGAAGTTCCGCACCAAGTGACGGATTTGGAAATTAACGCGACGCAGAGATTGATCGAATCGCTGACCGGGCGTTCGACGCGGCTGTTTCGCGCACCTTATTTCGGCGATGCCGAACCGCGCACGCCGGACGAAGTTGAACCGACCGTGCAGGCGCAAAATCTCGGCTATATTTCCGTCGGACTGCATCTCGACCCGGACGACTGGAAGCTCAACGATGACGACGGAACGCGCCGCACAGCGGACGATTTAGTCAAAGCGACGCTCGACGCGGCGACAATTACCACGCCGGAAGAACGGGGGCAAATCGTGCTGCTGCACGACGGCGGCGGAGATCGTTCGGCAACCGTCGAAGCACTGCCAAAAATCATTCACGAATTGCGAGATCGCGGTTATAAATTTACGACGGTTTCGGACTTAGCCAATCTGACGCGCGATCAGGTAATGCCACCGATTGCGCCGAATTCTAATTTATTGACCAGTGCCGACTCGGTTACTTTTTACTTTATATCAATCGGCGGGTGGCTGATGGGCTGGATTTTCATCATCGGCATCATTCTCGGTTTGAGCCGCGTTTTATTCATCGGCGCACTCGCTTTTGCCCAGTGGCTGCGTTCACGCAAGCGCGAACACAATCACGCGGGCGCGAGTTTCAACCCGTTCGTTTCCGTCATCGTTCCCGCTTATGACGAAGAAAAAGTTATTTGCCGAACGATTGAAAGTTTGCTCACGTCAGATTATCAAAATCTCGAAATCATCGTCGTTGACGACGGTTCGCCGGATAAAACGCTGGAAATTGCGCGTGAACACTTCGGCGGTCACCCGAAAGTCGAAATCTATACCAAAGCAAACGGCGGCAAAGCCGAAGCGTTAAATTTCGGTCTGCACAAAGCGAAAGGCGAAGTCGTCGTCGCGCTCGATGCCGACACGCTGTTTGATGAAAACACGGTCGGCGCACTCGTCCATCGTTTCGCCGACCCGCAAATCGGCGCGGTCGCCGGCAATGCCAAAGTCGGCAACCGGATTAACATTGTGACAAAATGGCAGGCACTCGAATATGTGACCTCGCAAAATCTCGACCGCCGTGCCTTTGCGAGTTTAAACTGCATTACGGTCGTTCCCGGTTCGGTGGGCGCGTGGCGGCGCGAAGTTCTGGAGAAACTCGGCGGATTTTCGGTTGATACTTTAGCCGAAGATCAGGATTTGACGATTCAGGTTCGCAAACTCGGCTACAAAATCGGTTACGAAGAAGATGCGATTGCCTGGACGGAAGCACCGGACACGATGGGCGGTTTGGCGAAACAGCGATTTCGTTGGTCTTACGGCACTTTGCAGTGTATGTGGAAACACAAACACGCGCTTTTTAATCCGCGTTACGGCACACTCGGTTTCGTGGCGATGCCGAACATCTGGATTTTCCAGATAATTTTCCCGCTGCTGTCGCCGCTGATGGATTTGATGTTCGTCTGGTCGTTCGTTTCATTTCTAATCAACTGGCTCGAACACGGCAAGGAATATTCGCCTGCCAATCTTGAAGCCGTGATGTTTTATTACGCACTATTTTTAGCCGTTGACTGGCTGAGCGCGTTTTTCGCGTTTCTGTTGGAGAAAAAAGAACAGAAAAAACTTTTATGGTGGCTTTTCTTCCAGCGTTTCGGGTATCGTCAGGTAATGTATCAGGTGATGGTCAAATCGGTTCTGCGGGCGATTCGCGGCAATTCGGTTGACTGGAACAAAGTCGAAAGAAAAGCGACCGTCGAAGCACAGCGCGGTTGATTCCGGATTCCAAATTTAACAAACTGAATCTCAACGAGAAACGACTTTTCTTCAATTTAGAATCTGGAATTTGGAATCTGGAATCTAAAAGCGGTAAAGTAGAGAAATTATGAGACCACAACTAAAAAAATTTATGGAAGCAATCGGCAAGGATTCGATTGCGATTATCCCGGCGGCGCACGAAGTTACGCGCAGTTACGACACGGAATTCAAGTTTCATCAAGACCCGGATTTCTTTTATCTGACCGGATTTCCCGAACCCGACGCGATTGCCGTGATAAATCCATCGAGCAAAAAAAATCCGTACACATTGTTCGTGCGTCCGCGCGACCCGGAAATGGAAACTTGGTACGGACGGCGCGAAGGAACTGACGGCGCGAAGAAAAATTACGGCGCAGACAAAGCGTTTCCGATTGAAAAATTTGAAAGCGAGATGGCAAAAATCGTCAACGGGAACGAAAAACTTTATTACCGTTTCGGCGTTGACGCAAAGCTCGACCAACAGATTTTGCATTATCTTTCCGAGCAAAGACAGCGGCGTTTGAAAACCGCGTATCCGCCGCACACGATTATTGATCCGACGATTCTCGTTCACGAAATGCGGCTTTTCAAAAATGAAGAAGAAGTCGGACTGATGCAAAAATCCGCCGACATCGCCGCCGAAGCGCATATTATGGCGATGCAAAACGTCAAACCCGGAATGAACGAGTATCAGGTCGAAGCCTTAATGGAAAATTATATGCGTCATCACGGCGCGTCCGGCGTGGCGTATAATTCCATCGTCGGCGGCGGCGAAAACGCGACGATTCTCCATTACGTCGAAAACAACGCTGATTTGAAAGACGGCGATTTACTATTGATTGACGCGGGCGCGCAATACAAAGGTTACGCGTCCGACATCACGCGCACATTTCCCGTCGGCGGCAAATTCACAAAGGCGCAGCGCGAAGTTTATGACATCGTTTTAGAAACCGAAATCGCGTGTTTAGAAGCGACAAAAAAAGGCAACACGATCAAACAGCGGCACGAACTTTCCATCGAAATGCTGACTGAAGGAATGAAAAAACTCGGGCTTCTCAAAGGCAAAACCAAAGATTTAATCAAGAAAAAAGAATTTATGAAATATTATATGCACGGTGTCGGGCATTATTTGGGCTTAGACGTTCACGACGCGGGCAGATATTTCACCGACCAAACCGCCAAAAATTCGCGCCCGTTTGAAGCCGGAATGGTTTTAACCGTTGAACCCGGACTTTATATTCCGCCCGACGACAAATCCGCTCCGTCAAAATATCGCGGCATCGGCATCCGCATCGAAGACGATATTTTAGTTACGGAAGACGGCAATGTAAATTTGACCGCAAAAGTTACGAAAGACGCGGACGAGATTGAAGAGTTGATGGCGAAATCCAGTTAAAAAATGAGGTAAAAATTTAATGCAAACTGAAATCGCACAGACTATTTTCGAGAAGGTCAAAATTCTTTCTTTAGATGAACAAAAGGAAGTTCTAGAAATTGTCGAGAACAAAGTTGCCGTCTCGCAAAAAAAAGATTCGCGCTCGATTTGGGAAGTGATTGAGGAAAGAGTAAGTAAATTATCTGCCGAAACTTTGGAGAAACTTCCAACTGACGGCGCGGAAAATCACGATCACTATCTTTACGGCGCACCGAAAAAAATAAGATGAAAATGATTTTTGCCGACACATTTTATTGGGCGGCATTACTGAATCCAAAGGATCAATGGCATCTGTCCGCGAAAGAAACGCAAAGAAGAATCGGCAAAGTTCGCATTATCACGACTGAAACCGTTTTGATCGAACTCCTAAATTTTTTCTCGGAATACGGCGCGGAAATGCGTCAGACAGTCGCCGCTACCGCAAGAGATATTCTGGTGAATTTGGAGATAGAATATATTTCGCATTCACCCGAAATTTTTCTCGATGCGCTCGATTTTTACGAAAAGCGTCTGGACAAAGGTTATAGCCTGACCGATTGTATTTCGATGCTGACGATGAAAAATCTCGGGTTGCGGGAAATTCTCACGCACGACGATCATTTTGAGCAGGAAAGTTTCACGATACTTTTGTAGAAAATTATGACAATCGAAGAAATCGGCAAAAATCTGCCAGTACTTTCCGGCGCATTATTAATGTGCATTCTTTTTATTCAATCGGGACTCGACAAAGTTTTCGATTGGAAAGGAAATCTCGAATGGCTGACCGGGCATTTTTCCAAAACATTTTTGCGCGGAACGGTTTTGCCGATGCTTGCGACAATTACGGTTATGGAGTTGGTGACCGGATTTTTGAGCGGTTTCGGAATCGTCTATTTTCTGCTGTCGAATTCGGTCAGTTTGATATTTTACGCTTCAATTCTCGGCGCGGCTTCAATCGTCGCGCTCTTTTTCGGTCAGCGCGTCGCCAAAGATTACGCGGGGGCGGCGGTTTTGATTCCGTATTTTATTTTGCTGATTATTTTGATGTATCTGACCGATCCGTTTTTGAACAGATAAATGCAGTGAGGACAGAAATCAACACATAAACAAGGATTGATATTCAAGAAAGCGGGGACAGTAAATGTTATTATTTGCCGGGGTTTCGTTTAGCAAGACTAGCGACGACGGCGAGCAATTCGGCGGGTTCGACGGGTTTCGGGACGTGCATTTGAAAACCGGCGGATAAGACGTGCAGACGGTCTTCGACGCGGGCGTAAGCCGTCAGCGCGACTGCCGGAATTTGTCCGCCTTGTTCGGGCGCAAGTTCCCTGATGCTTTTGATTAAATCGTAACCGTCGCGTTCCGGCATTCCGATGTCGCTGACCAGAACATCAAAAATGCCGCCGGTAATCGCTTTTAAGGCTTCGGCAGCGGAAGCGACCCCGGTCGGATTTGCCCCGCAGGTTTCAAAAATAAACATCAGCATTTCGCGGGTGTCCGGTTCGTCGTCAACCAGCAAAATTCGCAACCCTTTAACTTCCGGCGGACAGACAAAAGTGCTGTCGGCGGCGAGGGGCTGATAAACATTTTCGGCATCTTCTATTTCCATTTTGAGCGGAACTCTTTTGGAACGGACGGCAATTAACGGAAATGCCAAAGTGAAAACCGAACCCTGATTTAATCCGTCGCTCGCCGCGTGAACCGTGCCGCCATGCAGTTCGACCAAGTGGCGAACGATTGCCAAACCTAATCCGAGACCGCCGTGGCTGCGGGTCGTCGAACTATCGCTCTGCCGAAATCTTTCAAAAATATACGGCAGCGTATCGGGTTCGATGCCGATTCCGTCATCGGCAACAACGATTTCAACGTGCGAATTGACGCGCTCCATTTTTACCTGAACGCGCCCCTGTTTCGGCGTAAATTTAATGGAATTTGACAGCAAATTCCAGACGATTTGCTGCAGTCGGTCGGCATCGCCCGCAATCATCACATGCGAATCGGTGACACGCTGAAGACGAATGGTTTTAGCTTCGGCGGCGGGTCGCACCGCATCAATTGCCTCTTCAATGACGACGGACAAATCTACGGGTTCCACTTCGAGCCGCATTTTGCCGGAAATAATCCGCGAAACGTCAAGCACGTCTTCAATTAACTGCGCCTGCAATTTAGCATTTCGCTCAATAGTTTCGATAGCTCGCTGCGTTTGTTCAGTGGTGAGCTGCCCTTCCTTAATCATTCTCGACCAGCCCAAAATTGATGAAAGCGGCGTTCGCAGTTCGTGTGACAGCGTGGCGAGAAATTCGTCTTTGATGCGATTGGCTTCCTCCGCGCCGCGCCGCAGTTCCTGTTCGTTGACCAACAGATTTTGGCGTTCTTCCTCAACTTTTTTGCGCTCGACGGCGTTGGCGATGGTATTTGAAACCGCCGCCATTGATTCCGTAATCGCTTCCGTCAAAAGATGGCGGGAAAAAGCGCACAAAACGCCGACTAATTTGTCTTCGACAATCAGCGGATAACCGGCGAACGAAACCATTTTCTCGCGCTTTGCCCACTCTTTATCACTGATGCGCGGGTCGGCGGCGACCTCATTGGTTAAATGCGGCAGGCGTTGAGCGGCGATTTCTCCGATTTTGAACTGCCCGACCGGAACGCGCGAATGCGCCCCGTCAAGGTGCGTGTATAAACCCGAACTCGCTTGCAGTTCGAGAATGTTTCCGCTTTTGTCGAGTGTCCAAATACGCGCAAAAGCGACATCGAGATGCTCAACCAGTGCATCGGTGCAGTATTTTAACAAACTCGGCAAATCTTCCCGGCGATTCAGCGCAGCGCCGATGTCGCCGTTCAAAGTTGCCAGATTCGTGCGTTCGAGCAACAGTTCCTGCACCCGTTTGGAAGCGGTAATATCAACATTAATGCCGAACATTTGCAGCGGCTGCCGTTCATCGTCATATTCAAACCGCGCACGCCCGGAAAACCAGCGGTGCGAACCGTTCGGTAGAATGGCGCGAAATTCGTAATCAAGGTATTCATCACCTTTTTCAAGAACCGCCTGCATACTTTCGACTACGGCTTCAGCATCTTCCGGCACGATTCGCTTTGACCACGATTCCAAATTACCTTCAAAGGTTCCGCCCGGAACACCGTATAATTCTTCGAGTTCGGGCGACCAAATGTTGATGTTATTTTTTATGTCCCAGACGAATGTTCCGGCGCGTCCGGCTTGCAGCGCGAGAGCGAGTCTTTTTTGACTCGTCAGTAAATCTTCTTCCGACTGTTTACGCCCGGTTACGTCAATGACGACACCGGGAAGCTGTGTCGGCTGCCCGTGTTCGTCGCGCACAACTCTGCCGCGCGCGACAACCCGGCGAATTGTCTCGTCGGGATTGACCAAACGATATTCGGCTTCGTAAAAATCACCCTTTTCTAAAGCATCGTCAATAATTTGTTTGACGCTCGCCGCATCTTCCGGGTGAATTGCGGCGATGTATTTCTCGATCTTTCCGCCGGCTGCATCTTTCTCCGAAACCGAAAAAAATTCAGCCAGATGTTCATCGGCGACCACGCAGTCGTTCACAATATCCCACGTCCAGGTGCCGATTTCCCCCGCATCGAGCGCGGATTCGAGCTGCATCCGCGCATCTTCCAGTGCGGCGGCGGTTTTTTGCTGTCGGGCTTCCGATTTCTCAGCGCGTGCAGTCAGTTCGAGATTCAACTTTTCCTGTGCCGGCTGTGTCCGCCCTGACCGCACCTGCGCGGTAATATTTTCGACGCGTTGGTAAACGTAGGCGACTTCGCCGGTCGCGCTCAAACCGGGAAACGATTTCAGCCGCCAGTATCGTTCTTTAAAACCGCCTCCGTCCGCTTCGGAACGCTGCACGTCATATTTTTGAATGGGCAATTCTTCCGCCGCCCCCGTCGCAAAAACTCTCTCAAACGCCGCCCGCACCTGAACCGAATCGGGAATTTCATCATCGGGATTGTCGGGAAACACTTCAAATACATTGCGCCCGACGACATCATCGCGCCGTCGTTCGACCATCTGCAAAAACTCATCCGTCGCTTCGATAATCGTAAAATCGGGCAGCAAGACAAAAAACGCACCCGGCATAAGTTCAAAAAGGCGGCGAAAATCAAATGAATTATTATTTACGGGCATATTTCTAAAAGTTTAGTTTTGACGGGCATTTTTGGCAAATAAAAAAGCCGTATTTATTTAATCCCGCACGGCTCCTGCAAAGTCGGAGCGATGCAATTTGCCGTCGAAAAATCTGAGATTGTCCCAAGTTCGGTTATGCTTTGTGTTAAACTCTTCAAATCTATTTTCAATTTATCAAACTTATGAACGTCAAATTTTCCGCTCGAAAATTTTTGGGTTATCTAACGCTCGGATTATTTTTTGCAATCGCGTTTGCCCAACCGCATTTTGCCCAAACAATTTATTTTCCGCCGACGGGTAACGATTGGCAAAAACACTCGCCGGAGCAGGCGAAAATGGACGCGGCGAAACTCAAGGCGGCAGTTGAGTTTGCCGTCGCCAACGAAGCAAAAGCACCGCGCGATATGGAACTCGCCCAAACACAGACGTTCGGGCGCGAACCGTTCGGCGAAAATATCGGAGTGAATAACCCGCGCGGCGCGATGACCGGCATAATTTTACGAAACGGCTATCTCGTCGCCGAATGGGGCGAACCGTTTCGCGTTGATATGACGCACTCGGTCACGAAAAGTTTTCTCTCGGCAATCGTCGGTCTCGCCGTTGAGCGCGGGTTGATTAAAGATTTGAACGCACCGGTCGCGCCGGAAATGGCACCGATTCTCGCATATCGCCCGAACGAACATTTCGCGGACGCGGCAAATTTCGGGAAATCAAAATTTATTGATCTGTTCGGCACTACCCACAACCAAACAATCACTTGGGATTCGATGCTCCGGCAGACGAGCGATTGGGAAGGAACTCTGTGGGGCAAACCCGATTGGGCGGATCGTCCTGACAAAGACCCGGCAAAATGGCTCGACCGCAAACGAAATGAACCCGGCGCGAGTTACGAATACAACGACGTGCGCGTCAACGCCCTCGCTCTCGCCGCGCTCAACGTCTGGCGCAGACCGCTGCCGCAAGTGTTGAAGGAAAATATAATGGACGAAATCGGCGCGTCAAACATGTGGCGGTGGTTCGGCTACGAAAATTCCTTCGTCGTCATTGACGGGCAAATTATGCAGTCGGTCAGCGGCGGCGGACACTGGGGCGGCGGAATGTTCATTTCGGCGCGTGATATGGCGCGTTTCGGACTACTGACGGCGAACGGCGGCAAATGGCGCGACAAACAAATTCTCTCCGCCGCCTTCGTCAAACAAGCTAAAACGCCGACCACAGCGCAGCCGACCTACGGTTTTATGAACTGGTTCTTGAACACCGACCGCAAACTTTTCCCGTCCGCGCCCGCCGCTGCATTCGCGCACATCGGCAACGGCACGAATATTATTTACGTTGACCCGGAACACGAATTAGTGATCGTTGCACGTTGGATCGAGAACGGTAAAATTGATGAATTTATCCAGAAAATCAATGCGAGTTTGGTTAATTAAAATTAACTGGAACGCAGGCAGCCTTGCCTGCGTGTGTCGGAACAAAAAGCAAAGGCGCAGGCAAGGTTGCCTGCATTCCATTTGCGAAAAAAGCAGCTTGCCTTTTTGTTTTGCCTTCCCGCTCAAACAGTCATTCCGCCGTCAATGACAATCGTCTGCCCGGTAATGTAACTTGAAGCGTCAGAGGCGAGAAAGACGATTGCACCTTTTAATTCCCCCTCTTCGCCGATGCGCGGGATGACGTTGTTTTCCTGAATCGAGCGTTCGTAAATGTCAATCACTTTGTCGGCGAGGCGCGAATGGAAAAAGCCGGGTGCGATGGCGTTGACGCGGATTCCCTTGCGTCCCCAACTTGCGGCAAGTTCACGAGTTAAGCCGATTAAACCGGCTTTGCTCGCCGAGTATCCGGCGTAGAAAGGTCCGTTTGCGCTTGACGTGAGTCCGGCGATGGAGGCGATGTTGATGATCGAACCGCTACTTTGTTTGAGCATTTCGCGTCCGGCGATTTGGGCAAACAGGAAACAGCCGGTCAAATTGACATCAATTACTTTCTGCCACTGCGCGAGCGGCATTTCTTCCGGCATCGCACCCCAGGAAATGCCCGCGTTGTTGATTAAAATGTCAACTGCGCCGAATTTTTCGATTGTTTCATCAACGACCGCCTGTACGTCCGCTTCTTTGGCAACGTCGCAGACCTTGCCGTGAACGTGAAAGTTTTTTTTGCGAAAATCTTCGACCGTTTCAACCAGCCATTCTTCGCGCCGCGCACACAACATCAAATTTGCGCCCGCTTCCGCCAACCCTTCCGCCATTTCAACCCCGATGCCGCGCGAACCGCCCGTCACAATCGCTGTTTTGCCCGTCAAATCGAACAATTCTTTAATATTTTTTGCCACACATTTCTCCTCGGAACGTAAATCGTCAATCGTATTTGTTGTGAATAAATTTAGCATATAATCACAAATTTGACTTAACCCGTTGAAATATCTTTCAATTGAAGATTAAGATTTTTAGAAAACGATTGGCGATTTATGTTCGTCCGTCTTTTGAGGTTAAATAAATATATGAGTAAAACACAAAAGGAACTCGCCTTTTTGCGCGATTTATATGTGGCGGAGGATTGGACGGCGCGGTTCACCGACATTTTTGACGCGAATTTTAAGTTTTCCGGCGAGAAAAGCATTTTGTATATCAACGCCGGAACGGGCAATCACGCGCTGGCGATCAGCGAAAATTTGGAGAAGGATTCAAATTTGAACGCCTTTAACGAAGATGAAGAATTAAATATCATCGCGCAGGCGAAAGCTAACGCGATCAAATCGGATGTCTATTTCGCGGCGATTTTCCCGGACGAAAATTTTGATGTGGTTTTGGCGGACGCGAGTTTTGTCGAACCAAAAAAATTGCATTCGTTTCTCGCCGAAGCGGTTGATATGTCTGACAAACAAGTCGCCTTTTTTCTGCCGACGGCGGGCAGTTTCGGCGAAATTTTCTCCGTTTTATGGGAGAGTTTGTTTGCGCTCGACCTGCTCGAAAAAGGCAATGAGATTGAAATATTAATCGGCGAAATTCCCACTGCTTCCCGAATCAAAGAAGAAGCGAAGAAGCTCGGATTGACGAAAATTGAAGTCGTCACCAAAACCGAATTTTTCGAGTATGAAAACGGCGCGGAGTTCGTCAATTCAACGCTCGTCTCTGATTTTTTATTACCCGCGTGGCTCGATTTTCTCAATCACGATGAACAAAAACAGGTCGCCGAAAAACTCGCGCAGGTGATTGACGATGATGACGGGACGATGACATTTCTTTTTTCGATCAAGGCGACACTCGTCGTCGGCGAAAAAAGTTAGCGGCTCCGGTATTTCGGTTTTCCACTGCCGGATGGCATAATTTTATTATACACAATGTTTTTATTTTTATTGCACGTTAAATGAACCAAGAACCGGAAATTATTCCCGAAACAGCTGACGAAAAATTTTTCACCAAACCACTCATCACAATCTTTGTGACGATTTTTATTGATCTCGTCGGGTTCGGCGTGGCGATTCCGGTGCTGCCCGATTACGCCAAAAACGAATTCGGCGCGTCGCCGTTCGTCATCGGCTGGCTGATCGCGTCGTATTCGATAATGCAGTTTATCGCCACGCCGTTTCTCGGACAACTTTCCGACCGCTACGGTCGCCGCCCGATTTTGTTTATCAGTTTGCTCGGCACCTGCGCCGCCGCGCTGATTACCGGACTTGCTGGAACATTGCCGGTGCTATTTTTCGGTCGCATTTTCGACGGTATCACCGGCGGTAATATCTCGACGGCACAGGCGTATATCGCCGATGTAACTTCCAAAAAAAATCGCGCCAAAGGAATGGGACTGGTCGGCGCAGCGTTCGGTCTCGGTTTCATTTTCGGTCCGGCAATCGGCGGAATTTTGAGTAAATTCGGCACCCATACGCCGTTTTTCTTCGTTTCCGGTCTGGCTCTGGTAAATGCGATTACGCTTTATTTCGTATTGCCCGAATCACACAATCCAAACAAAGACGCGCCCAAACGTCAAAACCGCATCGGCGAACTCGTCGCATCGTTGAAAGATTCCCGCTTCGGCATCGTCACGCTGTTATATTTTCTTGTCATCGTCGCTTTTTCGATTATGACGACATCGTTTGTGCAATACACGATGTTCCGCTTCGGCTACAACGCCGAGCAGAACGGTTATCTGTTCGCGTATGTCGGTGTTTTGGCGATTATGATTCAGGGCGGCATTTTCGCGCGATTGGTTGATAAATGCGGCGAAATTTGGCTGACCGTCGTCGGCTGTTTTCTACTAATGGGCAGTTTTTTCGCCGTTCCGTTTGTCGGACCGCTATCCGGCGGTTTGACGGCACTGCTCGTCGGCATCGCGTTTTTCTCGATTGGCAATTCGCTCGCGTCGCCTGCGCTGACCAGTCTCGCCTCGAAAGAAGCGCACGACGAAGCGCAGGGCAAAACGCTCGGTATTTTGCAGTCGGCGGCGAGTTTGGCACGCGCCATTGGTCCCGCGATGTCCGCATTTTTGCTGTACAGCGCGACTGCGCCCGGAAATATTGACGACCACACGCTGTTCCGCACATTTTGGACGGCGGCGGCAATTATGCTGGCGGCGGCTGTTGTCGCGGTTTATTTCGTAAAAACGCAGCACGAGGAAGTTTTGGCGTAACGACGGCAGAATTATTTACGAGAATCTGAACTGTTTCCACTCTGCATCGGCAGATTGGTTGAGGTTAGAATACAGCGAAATTTCAGTTCTTCGTTTTTCCCTTTTTCGGTTTATTATTTGGTGCAAATTTTGTTTCTCCTTTTGTGTCCGCCGGTTGTTTTTCAACGGCAAAATTTAAACTGCCGGCGATTTTGCCGTTGATTGAAACATCCACGCGGTAATCGCCCGCCGCCCAATTTTTTTCCGGCGCGGCGTTAAATATCACCCGGTTTTGATTTTCCTTTGTCCTGTAACTGACGGTGATGACGTTTGTTCCGGGTTTGTAACCGTCCGCTTTGACGGCGACGATATTCATTTTAATTGTGGCTGACTTGTCCGAAGTCAGTCGAATAATGCAGTAAAGCGGCACATCTTGCGGGCTGAATTTGTCGGTTATTTCGCCCGCTTTGCCGTTTCCGTCATCGCGTGCCATTGATAATTCTTCAACGCCGATTTCGGGATTGTTTTCATTGTCACCGATTTGTGCTGCGAGACTGATACACAAAAGCAGACCGATAGTTAAAGCTAGAATAATTTTCAAGGTATTTTCTCCCGTCTTTATTTATTTGATTTTTCGCTAAGACGCGGCGAGATGAAAATTTGGTTGTCTGAACCGGGGTAAAATAAACTTTGGCAGCAAAAAAAAAGTCCCCGACGATTTCCCGTCCGGGACTTTTCACTAATTTTGACTTTTTATTTATTCTTCGTCACGCCCGTGAACGTGCGCGGGCGGATGCGTCGCTTCGACTGACGTGAAGGCTTCGAGAATTTTATATTTGTGCGATGAGCCTTTCGGCACAACATATGAATCACCGGCGGCGAGCGTGACCATCTGCCCTTCGAGATGAAGTTCGGCTTTGCCCGAAATCACATAGCCGACCGTTTCATAATCGCGGGTGTGCATTTCCTTATCGTCGTTCGGCGGTTCGTTTTCCCACAAACGCATCGCTAAACTTTTGCCCGATGCTAAATATTTCTGCCCCATTTCGCCGCTCGGCGAATTTTCCGAATCTACCTTGGTTACTGTTGTATCACTCATATTCGAGTTGATTTCCTCCCTTGTTTATTTGCAAAATTGCATTTCGATTATGACATAAATTTGTCGGAATTTTTATTTTGATAACTTTTATTTTTTGTAAAACTCGACATCATCCCGCACTTCAACCGCAATTTTTCCGTTTGATTCGGCATAATCGAGATGCGCGGCGGCTTCGGAAATCGCCAGAAAACGATGATCTTTTTGGTCAATCGCGTGTGGAAAAAGTTTCCGCGCCGCGTCCCAAGCCGTCACGCCGTTCGCCGAAACGATTTCGACTACTTTTTTCTGCCGGTCGTCAATCGAACGAACGTAACGATGAAATAATTCTTCAAAATCCGTGATCGGTTCGCCGTGTCCGCCGTAAACCAAAGTCGGAGCAAGCGCACGAATCCGCGCCAGACTAACCAAATATTCAGCCAGCGATTTGAAGCGTTTTTTTGCGTCGAATGGGTCGAGCGAAATGACCGGATTAGGCGTGATGCGTTTGAGAACACAGTCACCGGCGATTAAAGTGCGGTCAGCTTCCCGGAAAAAAGAACACGAACCCGGCGTGTGTCCGGGCGTGTGTAAAACCAGCAGTGTGCCGCTCGCAAATTCGAGATCGGATTCGTCGCGCAGTTCGGAAAATTCATTTTCGGCGAGAGTGTCGGTCAACCGGGAAATCTCCTGGTAAGTATTTTGTATTTCCCGCGCAGCTTCCGGCGGAACTCCGGCGCGAATCAGCAGATTTTGATGTTCTCCGCGCGACGGTCTGCCGAACAGATTTCCCGTTTCCCATCGGTGAATAAAAACAGGTGCGTTCACGGCTTCGTCACGCACCTGTTTTGCCAAACCGCAGTGATCTTCGTGCGCGTGCGTCAGCACGATCCTTTTGATGTCGGAAATCTGAACACCGTGCTTTCGTAACCCTTCGCGCAGTGCGGCGGCGGCGGATTCGGTTTTCGGTCCGACATCTATCAGCGTCAGCGGATCGTCTTTGATCAGATAAATATTGACATCGCCGACGTAGAACGGGGTTGGCACGGCAATCGGGATAATTTTCATAGTCGGAAAGATTCACAAAAATAAAAAAACCGCCAAAATCCGGCGGTTAAATTTGGTATTACTATTTAATTATAAAAACATTTATGCTGCAAGAAGATCGTTCGACGTTTCGGCGAAGACTCTTCTGCCGTTTAGCGCGTCGTCAATAATTTCACGAACGGCGGAAGCATCGGGATTTACGTCCATCCGGGCGCAAGCCTTCAGATGTCTGATGATGCCTTCGGTTGCGATTTCCATCGGCGCACCGCTCAATTTTGCGAAACGACGTGCCTGAATATGGTCAATTTGCAGAATTCTTTCCTGCAGTGTTATTTGTTTTGCTGCTGCCACTTTATATTCTCCTTGCTTCATTTTGAATTTCCCACCTTGGTTTATTTAAAGCTGCAAAGACGACAAAACCACTGAGAAATCCAATCGAAAATCGGGCTTCTCGATATATCTTAGTTGAAACCAGCCAATCAAAAGCTGCTGATTTTAATAGTTCGTCGCTAACTTTTCAACCTTATGTAAGAAAATATTAACAAAGTATTTATCTTTTGTCACCAACTTTTTTTCAGATTTCGTGATTTTTTTCTCAAATGGACTTCAGACACGGTAAAAGGCTGATAAAATGTAACTTTTATCAGCCTCAAAAACAAAAAATGTTATTTAATTATTCGCCGACGGCATCTTTCATCGCTTTTCCGAGACGAAATTTGACGGTCGTTTTAGCCGGAATTTGAATCGGGTCGCCGGTCGCCGGGTTGCGACCTTCGCGCGCTTTGCGCTCCGCTTTAACCAATTTTCCGAATCCCGGAAGCGTAAATTCGCCGCTCTTTTTCACTTCGCTCGCTGCCAAATCCGCCAAAGCATTAAAGAATTCTTTCGCATCCGCTTTTTTAATACCGGTCGTATCAGCCAATTGGTTGATAATATCCGTTTGTGTCATACGCTTTGTAGCTGCTGCTGCCATAATATAATTTCCCTCCAAAAGTGTTTGTAATTGTTAATTTTTTAATTAAATTCGGTCGTCTGAAAAAATTCAGACGACCGTGATGGTAAAATCCGACCAATCGAAAAAGAAGTGGTCGGGGCGAGATGATTCGAACATCCGACCTCTCGGTCCCAAACCGAGCGCACTACCAGGCTGTGCTACGCCCCGTGATTTAAGCGTTTCATTTAAGAAACACTACCAAATGCCGAATTCTACAGGCGAAAACTGCGTTGGTCAAGCGGCAAAGTAGTGAAACTGCTTAAAAACTTAATAATTTTTGCAATTGCCCGCGCCCGATGACTGATTTTTTGCTTTATTTCACCGGAAAGTTCACCGAAAGTTTGTTCAAAACCATCGGGAATGAAAATCGGGTCGTAACCGAACCCATTCGTGCCGCTTGCAGATAAAGCTATTTTGCCGCTGCATACGCCCTCGGCAATAAATTTGACATCGCCCGTTTCATCAGAAATCGCCATCGCGCAGACGAATCGTGCGCGGCGTTCTTCATCCGATGTCTGTTCCAGTTCGCGCAAAATCTTACCTATTTTTTCTTCATCTCCCGCTCCTTTACCGCCGTAACGTGCCGAAAAAATACCCGGCGCACCGCCCAAAGCATCAACTTCCAAGCCGGAATCATCCGCCAGCGACCATATTTTTGTATGCAGCGCATAAAACACCGCCTTTAAAGCGGCATTTTCGGCGAAACTTTCGCCCGTTTCCACCGGTTCGGTTATTTCCGGGAAATCACTCAAACCATAAACGCGCATATTCAAATCGGCTAAAAAGTTTTGCAGTTCTTTGACCTTCCCATCATTGGTAGTTGCGATGAGAATTTCTGTTTCGTCTCTTTTCATTTTTTTCTGCCCGTCAGCAACTTTCGCTCGTATATTTTATTTTCGACCGTCTTTAATTATCAGAGAGTCGCCGTCAAAAAACAACGGGCGCGAGATAAACAGCAAATTTTTGTTGCTTAATGGTTCGGTTTCAAGGTATAAATTAAGTGGCGGATATTTTCCGTTCACGCCTTTTTAAGCCGACAAATGTATTTGGAGAGGAAATCTTACCTTGGAAGTTGCCACGATCACAGCCACAAATTTCAATCCGACCGCTATCGCCGCCCAGCCCGAAAGTTTTTCGCCGGCAGCCGCGCCTGAGACGGGTGATGCAGCATTTGAAATCGGTGTTTGGCTGTCAGGGTTGGAAAGTTTCTTAAACATTCGTAATCATTCTTTTGTCGAGGAAAGTTCCGCCAAAGCCGCTTCACGCGACTGGACAATTGAATTCCGCCTGACCCATTCGACGCTGCTGCTCTGCTCAAAAATGGTTTTTCAATTTGAAAAAGTTTGCAGTGAACGAAATTTTGCCGCTGCCGGAAATGAAAAACCGATCAATAAAGACGAAATTTACAAACTTGCCCAGGTGTTAAAAGACGCGGCTTTGCTCAGTGAAGGTTTGCTTCGTGCCGCGCCGCTGAAATTCGGCGAATGGACGGCGTGGAGTAATTTTCTTTCCGACAAACTCAAAAGTTTAGCGGCGGTTGAAAAACTGATTGGCAACGCCGAAAAAACCGGCGAGGATTTTTTGCCCGAAATATTCCGTCAAATGCTCGAAACTGCGCCGCTTTCATTCTCGACGGAAGCCGATCTAAAGCTCGCCCTCCCGCGTTTCGCCAAGATTTTGAAGTGGTTGAGCGTAATTGAAAAAATGCTCAAAAATGATGAACCGCTGAAAACTTCGCTGCTGATTTTTTCGCGTATTTACGAGCAGATTCAGGAAATGATGACGTATATCAATAATCGTCTGCTGCGTTTTCCGAATGAAGAAGACGCATTGTTCGGCTCGCTCGACGGCGCGGTTTATACGGCTTCGATTGAGCTTCGCAAGGTTTATAACTATGAACTCGCCGGACTCGCCGAAATTCGCCCGACACCGTTTATTTACGCGAAAATAGAAACTGCCTTTTCGCTTCTGAATGACAGTTTTCAACAAACGCTGGTCAACTTCGCGCAACTGGTTAATCCAAATATTACGGCGACCGAACTTTTCCCGAATTTTCATTTAAAACTCAAACAATCCCTGGTTTTGCGCCAAAATCTGTGGGATATTTTGCAGTCGGTCAAAAAAACCGAACAAAGTCCTGAAAATTATCCGGTAGATAACCTGCATAATCATCTCAACGAATTTCTCGACAAGACGCTTCGCTTTCTATTTTATAAAGATATGGAAACGGTCGAGCGGTTTATCGAAGAAGTTTTGATCACGCCCGACAAAAAAGATTTAGTCCCGATTCTGCACCGCTTCGGCGCATATCTCGACACGCTTTTCGGACAGGTAAATATGCGCGTCGTGTTGGCGAAACATCCGTTTGAATACCCGGGTTAAAAGCAACGGCAGTCGCAGAAGCAACAGCGGCAACGGGCAGATTACAGCGTATTACCAAATTATCTAATGATTATGGTAATAAGTAGTCGTTCACAATTACTTTTACCTATTTGCGGTTAGGTTTTTGGACGCAAATAGCATAACTCATTTTAATACAATACTTAGTCGGTAATATAATAGTCGAGTCTAATTGTGAACGACTACTTACGTCATTTTAATTTACAAACTCCCTGCTCATTTTTGTTGCTGCCACTGCTTTTACCTCTGTCGCTGCCGCCCGCGACTAGAAGTTCAATTTGAATCCAAACTGGAATTGACGCGGGTCGAACGAAGCAGTCGAGCGGCTGAAATAGCGTCCGCCGCTGTCGCGCTGACCGAAGGAATTGACATCGGTGAAAAACGGCGATGCCGACCCTTCGTTAAAGCGATTGAAAAGATTAAAGCCTTCCGCAATCAATTCGAGATTGATGCGTTCGTTGAAACGCACTCTTCTCGCCACTCGCAGATCAAACGAAGCGTAGGAATGCGTAATACCGCGATTGCGACCTAAATTCCCCGTCGAAAATTGCCCGTTCGTGATGAGCGGAGTGCATCCGGCTGAACCCGGAACACACAGCGTTCCGTCTTCCCGCACACTTGGACGGTCGGTTTGGGTTGACTGGTCGTTGTTAGCATCAACATTGGTGATGATGTTAAACGGACGACCGGACGAAAGTTCGATGATCGGCGCGAGCGTGAAATCCGCGAAAATCTTTTTCGCCAAATTTTCCGAACCGCGCCAATTGGTCGGCGCGGACAAAACACCGCTGAACACGAAACGATGTCGCTGGTCGAACAGCGAATCGGCACGTTCGGCGCGAAAGTTATTAACATCCTGCGGAATCAGCAATGTCTGCAAATCGCTCGAATCGTCAATCGAATGTGACAGTGTATAAGAAGCCAAAAAAGTGAAATTATTGGCGAAACGACGTTTTAACTCGAGATTAAAAGCATTGTAGCTCGAATTGCCGTCGGACACCTGCGCGTCAACCGCACCGAACGGCGAAACAAGTCCAGGCGTTCGCAGCGTTCCGGCAAGCTGTGAATTGAGAACTCCCGGCGTAACCGCGCCGCCCGTCAGAGCCTGTGCCAAAAAGTAGTTCGGCGAGTTCGGACGGAAGAAATTAGCGACGGCAGATGAAACCGTTCGGTTGCCCAAATTCGTCAAAGGCGCGGTGATGATTCCCGGAATGACGAGCGCGAAAGTTTGTCCCGCATTCGGATACGGCACGGGCGTTCCCGCCGGAGTTGCCAGGGTATAGCAAAGCAGCGGCACACCGCCCGGACACGGTGTGCCGGTGGTCGGAATCGAAAACGCGACGGCTTCCTGTGTGCTGATCGGCAAACGTCCGGTAAAGCGTTGAAAATTTTGAATTTGCAGTGCAGTGTTTGGCGTGTTCACATCCGTCGGATGCGGCAAATGGTGTGCGCCGACGTAAATATACGAAGCCGACACCGCCATATTTTTGGTCAACTGCCGTTCAACCGTCAAATTTGCCTGTGTCGCCGAAGCATATTGAAAATCTTTGGCAACCGGCAGCGTGAACGGCAAAACCGCCCCGAAACCGGGAAAAGTTTGATCGTTAAACCGCTGTCTGCCGAATTGATACTGCGTTCCCGGCGCGACTCCGGGCGTGACGACTCCCGGCGCACAGAGCGGATTCGAGGTTGACCCGGGAACACAAACCGTTCCCTGAAAAACCTGCGAAGCGTTGATTAAATTGGTCGGCACCGGACTTCCCGCCGTCAACGTCGCCTGCTGCTGCTGCACCGCGTCGGCAATGTCCGAGTTAAAAGCGGCGGCGAGCAGCGGATGATCGTAAAAAAGACCGAGTGCGCCGCGCACGACCGTTTTACCGTTGCCGAAAATATCGTAAGCGAAGCCGAAACGCGGCGCAAAATTATTTTTATCGCGGGGGAAGCCCTGCTGAACGCCGACGACATCCTGCGCCGCTAAAATATCCGCATCTGAAAGATTAATGCGTGAAAGCGGGTCTTGAATTCCGACAGGCGCGATGGTTTGCGTAAATTCGACATCGTAGCGAATGCCGTAATTGATATTCAAACGGCGCGTCGCTTTCCACGAATCCTGAGCGAAAAAGGCAATCGGTTTATTTTTAATCTGGCTGACCGGATCACCGAAACCCTGCAAATACAGCGACGGCAAGCCGAGTCCGTAAGACTGCACTGGCGTAAATGCCGGGGCGTTGACCGGAAAACCAAGGTTGGCGGCGTTAAAATCACCGAAGTTGAAAAGTCCGGCGAAGTTTAATTCAAAAACCGCGCTCGGAATATTAACGAAATTAAAATCGCCGCCGAATTTCAAACTGTGGGTGCCGACGATGTAGTTAAAATTATCGGCGAATTGATACCGCGTTTCGGTGCGTCTGACCGGCGAGAAAAGTTCGCGTCCGACGAACGCCGTTCCCGAAATATTAAATGAAACCGCGTCGCCGTTCTGCGAACGAAAACTCGTGTTGCGCCTGCCGTAGCTGAAGCGAAATTCGTTTGCCGCCCGTCCGCCGAGCGTCGAACTGAGTCCGGCGGTGAAAGATGTATCTTTTATTTCCGTAATTCCGGTGCGCGAAAAGTCGTTCTGCCCCAGAGATTGATTTTGTGATTCGACCTGAATTCCCGTCAGCGTTCCTGGATTATAGCCGAAACGCAGCGTTAATTGATTGTTGTCATTGAAGTTATGATCGCCGCGAACTGAAAAGAAATTCGACCGGTCGGTGACGGGAAAAACTCTCTGTAAATCATTGAGCGGACGAAATGCGATAAATTGTCCCTGATCGTTTTGCGTATTAACGGGAACGGGTGCGCCGGTCAGGAAAAATCTCGAGCCGACAACTTGTCCGGCGGTAATCGCGCCGCCCGCGCTAATCAGCGGATTCGTGCCGGTCAATGCCGTGCTGCCGCCGCTCGAAGCCAGATAAAGATACTGAACCGCCGTGCCGATGGCGGTCGCGTTGCCGGTCGCAAGCAAACTTTGCGCGTATTGCGCCTGCGCCGGTGTTAAGCGGCTAAAGGTTTGCGTAAAAGGGAGAATCGGCGCACCGAGCGTAATCGAAGCCGTCAAACCCTGCGCGACATCGCTGGTGAAAAATCCGGTTTCGTTGCGTTGCCGCCGTTCAAACGACGCAAAGAAAAATGTTTTGTCTCTGACAATCGGACCGCCGAGCGTTCCGCCGAACTGGGTGCGCGTGAAAGCCGATTTGAACGGCGCGAACGGGTTGCGGGCTTGAACTTTTTTATCGCGGATAAAGCCGAAAAGATTGCCGGTATAGGTGTTTGTGCCGCGTTTTGTCACGACGTTGACGATGCCGCCCGTGGCGCGTCCGAATTCCGGCGCATAGGAGTTGGTCGCCACCTGATATTCCTGCACGGCTTCCTGCGAAACCGTCGTGCGGGAAGCATTGACCGAATTATCCGTAAAATCAGCCCCGTCAACCTGAACCAGAGTCGAACGTCCGCGCTGTCCGCCGATGTTCAGCCCGGAAGTCGGCGCGGGACCAATCGGGCGACCGTTGTCGCGTCCAACGGTGGAAATCGTCAGTGCAAATCCGGTCGCGCTGCGTTCGTTGATCGGCAGATTTTCGATGCGCTGCTGGTCAATTGTATTGGAAACCGTCGTGCGCGTCGTTTCGACCAACTCAACCGAACTGCCGGGAACATTAACCACCAAATCCTGTGTGCCGACTTCGAGTTTGATGCCGAGTTCCGCGCTTTGTCCGACGGTCAGACGAACAGGCGAAATGACCGTTTTTTTGAAGGTCGAAGCGACCGCCGAGATTTCATATTCTCCTGGCGGCAGTGCGAACATTTGATAAGCGCCTTCATCATTTGCCGTGACGGTGCGGCTGATTCCGGTCGCTGAATTTTTAGCCGTGACGGTTGCTCCCGGCACGACTGCGCCGTTCGGATCGGTCACTAAACCGCGCAAATCGGCGGTGCTGGCTTGTGCCTGAGCAAACACCGCTCCGACACTCAACAAAACAATTAGTGTTGCCGGCATAATCTTTTGAATGACCTTAAAAAAACGCAAATAAAACGCTTTCATAATTTTTTTCTCCTTTTGAAATATAGAAATTCTACAAGCATACCGCCGACTTATTGGCGAGAAACATTTTTCGTTAGAAAATTTACAAATGTTTTTACCAAAAGTATCAAATCTTTGTTTCGAAAAATTTTAATCGGACGGATTGTATTTAGATTTGTCAGTCTTGAAATTTTAAGCGCAAAAACAATTTTTAGGCAAGCCGGGTTGAAAATATGAAGGCAAAGGGTGAGAAAAAAAGGAAACGAGCAAACCCGACGGGTTGCTCGTTTCCTTTTTTTCTCACCTCTAAATCTTTGCTTTCGCGTTTATCTTTTTAGAAAGCACAATTAGAAGTTAAATCGCGCGCCGAACTGAAGCTGTCGTGCCGGAGCCGCCGAGGTAAATCCGAGCGGCGAGGTTGAAGAAATGCCTCTGATACCACGGGCATTAAGCGGAATGCTGTTACTTGCGCCCGCACCCGCACAATTCGGATTTGACGCGAAATTAGCGACGCAAGCTGTTCCGACGACATTGTTGATGCCGTTGTAATTAACGCGATTGAACAAGTTAAAGGCTTCAAACGTCAATTCGAGATAACGTCTTTCTTTAACGAAAAATCTTCTTGCAAGACGCATATCGAAGCCGTAGAAAGCCTCACCTCTGCCGGTGTTTCTTCCCGCCAAAGCCGGACGGTCATTATATAAACGGCTGTCGTTGTTGGTATCTGTGCCGATTAGCAAGTTGAATGGTCGTCCGCTGCCTGCCGTAAAGATCGGCGAGAATACGAAATCCCTGAGAACTATATTTT
Organism: Pyrinomonadales bacterium; assembly: GCA_038235165.1. GTDB lineage: Bacteria > Acidobacteriota > Blastocatellia > Pyrinomonadales > Pyrinomonadaceae. Next base: position 42,010 of record JBBSUG010000003.1, on the reverse strand, counting down.
TCGAAGGACTGACGATAACGCCGCTTAAAACAACGCGGTGCCGCTGGTCGAACGATGAAAGAGCGCGGTCGTCGCGGATATTCAGCGGATTTTGTGCCAAATAATCGGTGTTAAAATCGGTCGCTTCGTCAATTGTTTTCGACAGCGTGTAATTGGCGTTGATGCTGTAATTGCGCGAAAAACGCTTGGTTACCTGAATTGTTCCGGCGTTGTAAAAAGTATTCGCCACCGATTGATATTCGGCATCGAGTGCGTAACGCGGCAAAAAGTTGCCGTTTAACGCGCCGCCGCTCGTCGAACAGTTAAAACCGGTCGCGGGTGCGCCCGGAACCGAAAAACAACCGAGTTCCGTCGCGCTGACAATCGGCTGCCCGGTGAACGGACTCGTTCCGGTCACGCGATATTTTCTGACATCAACGGGACGCACCTGATGAACGCCGCGCGAATGCAGGTAGCTGACTTCAACGGCGATTCCCGCGCCTATATCCTGTTGAATCGCGCCGCTGAACTGGTATGTTTCCGGATTTTGAAAATTTTGTCCGAGACGAATACGAGCTTCGAGCGGTCTTCCCGGTGCAGTGTTCAAACCGAACTGTGTTAAATCCGAAGCGACAATCTGCCGTTGTCCAATGACACGCTGCGCGAGCAGCGTTTGATAAATCGCCGCTGCGTTGTAAGTTCCCGGAAGTGTAATCGCCGCGACGACGATATTAATGTTGAACGGATTTGTTCCCGAAGCTAAAGTGTTGGTGACGTTCGTGATTTGGTTATCAATTTGCCCGGTGAAAATTCCCGCACCGGCGCGAAGAACGGTTTTCGCATTGTTGAAAACATCCCACGAAACTCCGACGCGCGGCTGAAAATTATTTTTATCGGTCGGCACCGGATCGGCTTCGTTCTGCACGAAATAACGCAATCCGTAGCTGAACGTCACGTTCGGGCGAAATTTCCAGGTGTCCTGCGCGAAAAGCGAAAACTTCTGACCGCTGCTCGTAAAATACGGGAGACCGAAACCCTGTTGATAAACCTGCGGCAAGTTAAAGTTATAAGCCTGCAAAGCGTTGATCGTACTGGAAGTTTGGTTGCTCAAAGTTGATCCTAAAAGTCCAGCTTGTGCCGGTGTAATCACTCCGCCTTGAGCATCGGCAGTAATCTGTGCGCTGATCGCGCCGAGCTGCGCCGACGAAAACAATGCGCCGAACGGCAGCGAACCGAACCGGAAAGTTCCCGGCAGATAAGTTTCCGAATTGGTCGAAACGCGATTGTATTGAAAAACCCCACCGACTTTGACAGTGTGCGAACCGCGCACCAAAGAAAGCGTATCGGCGATATCAAATTGTCTGGTGATGCTGTCGGACGGCAGAAAAATATCGCGTCCGAAATTACCGTAACCAAGAATGTTGACTTCCGGTCCGATTGGATCGTTCGGATCTACTTGCAGCCGGTAATAGAAAAATTGAGCGCGAATTTCGTTGACGGTAGTATTGTTGAAAGTGTGATTTTCGGATAACAGAATCCCGCCGCTCGGCGATTTGACGCTGCGCCCGCGCGAAAAAGCGTTTAGTCCGCCGGTCGCATCATTAACGCTGTTCACTCGCGCATAATTTAACCGCACAAATCCGCTGTCCGTATCGCTGAAGGTATGGTCAACGCGCCCGGTCAACAGTGCGCTCGAATCGCTCGACGGAAAACCGTTGCCGCCGTTATTAATCGGGTTGTTAGCATCCGTCGCGGCGTAAAGTGCCGCCGTTTGTGCCGACGGAACCGTCAATCTGGTGCGAATGCCGATGGCGAGCGGCGCGAGAGTCGGTTTTCCCGCCAGATAATTTAAGAAGAAATTTTGATCGCTGGCAGCATTAGCCGGGGCGATTTTCAATCCGTTGACGAGTGATTCGTTGAGCGTCACAAACGAAGTTTGTTTTTGCCGCAATCCTTCCGCCGCGACGAAAAAGAATGTTTTGTTTTCGGTGATTTTGCCGCCGAACGAACCGCCGAACTGCTGCCGATTAAACGGCGACTGCCCATTCGGGTTATTGTCAAAAGTGTTGCGGGCATCAAAAGCCTTATCGCGGAAATAGCCGAATACGCTGCCGTGATAATCGTTGCCGCCGGTTTTTGAAACGATGTTGATTAAACCGCCGGACGCACCGCCGAATTCGGCACTGTAGCTGTTGCGGTCAACCTGAAATTCCTGCACGGCTTCCTGGCTGATGACATCACGCGCACCGCCCGAAGGCGTGTCGGCGGTCGAACCGTCAACGTTGATCGAATTACCGCGCCCGTTATTGCCGCCGAACGACAAGCCCGACTGCGGCGTTTGCGCGACGCGAAAATCCGTCGAATCGTTGATATTATCGGAACTGGTCACGCCGGGTGTCAGCAGCGCGAAGTCCAAAAAGTTGCGCCGGTTGATCGGCAAACTGTCCAATTGTCTGCCGGTAATCACCGATGACTGCTGTGTTCTTTCCGTATCAACAACCTGCTGGTCGCCGGCTAAAACGTCAACCACCGTGCCGATTTGTCCGACCGCCAAATTAACGTCGAGAGCCGACTGCTGCCCGACTTCGAGCAAGACGTTGGTGATTGTTTTCGGCGCGAAATTCGGGGCTTCGACCTTGACCGTATAAGTACTCGGCAGGAGCGACAGAATGACGTAATTGCCGTCGTCGTCGGAAGTTACCGTACGGGTCGTGCCTTTTGAATTATTCGTTGCCGTTACAGTTGCGCCCGAAATAACCGCGCCGTTCGGGTCGAGAACCCGCCCGCGCAGTTCCGCCGTCGCCGTCGCCTGTGCGAAAATTGAAGTTATATTTATTGACATTAAGCATAAACATAACGAAAAAAACATCAAAAACTTTTTCATAAAAATTATCTCCTTAACACTTTTCCTCTGATCTTTTCATTTAATAATTGCCGAACTTATTTGTAGTTTACGGGTTTGTTTTGGTTTTTAGCCGTTACTCTTCAACTTGCTCGCCGCTAAACTTTGTCCAAAGAATCTGGAGCTGAATATCCGTCACCAAAAACCAAAACATTCTTCAATTGTTTGTTGGAACGGACAACAAAACATCTTCATTCAACCCTGATATTTCAAGATTCCGCGCATCGCCATTTCGCAAACGTCCTGACAAACCTTTTCAACCGGCATCTTCCCTTTTGAACTGAACCACCGCGACAACCAGATAATCATTCCGAGAATTGTAAAGGTCGCCGTCGTTAAATCAATTTCCTGCACTTTTCCCTGATTGTGCAGTTCAACCAATGTGTCTCGAATAAAATCAAAATATTCGCGGCGGCGTTTGAGGGTTTCTTCACGCTGCTGGAAACTCAACTCATTATCTTCGTGGGAGATAATAATCACCGCGTGGTTTCCGCCGGCGGAAAGACGCGAGTGGTTTAGAATAATAAATCTGAGCCGCTCCTCCGCATCGTTTATCTTTCGTGCCGGATTTAAAACTTCGCTTTGAACGCTGTCCAATCCTAAATTTATAATGCGGTACAGCAAATCCTGCTTGCTTTCGACGTAATAATAAAGTCCGGCTTTAGTAATATTCAAACCTTCGGCAATATCATTTAACGACGTTGCGTTATAACCTTTTTCAAAAAAAATCTGCGCCGCTGTCAAACAAATTTCCTGCGCTTTGTCCTGATTTTTTTGAGTCCCGTTTCTTGCCATTCATTTTGTTGAATATCACAACTGAATCTGCCCGAAATCCTTCCGGGTTTTCGTGAAATAATGTAATTTTTACTTTCTAAATTTATAAGTCGGAGATTCAAACTGTTACGGCTTCAAGTTGTGGTTATTTTTACCTGCCGTTCGGTAGAATTAATCTAATTAAATTCTTGTTGATTGTCAAGGACTTTTTCACTTAAAACATCTATCCTGTGTAAATTTAAACGCTGTAAATGACACGGTTTAGAGCCGCATAATTGATTTGCTGAAGGCGGGTGAGTCCGAACGTTAAATCTTTTCGCTCTCAAATCAATTATGAATTAACGGCTCTGTCTGCTCGCTATTAATTATTTGATTTTTGTCGAAAGAGACTGCCGGGTTGAACGGGCTAAAAATACCCGCGCCGTTTTATTCAGATTCAAGGCGGAAATCGCCAATTTTGCAAAATTAGGAACAAATGCCGCCCGTCTCAGCAATGAACAGACACGAAGTCTTTTTTGAAATCTTTGCTGATGTGCATTTTTGTAAATTTCAGCGATTTTGTCGGGCGAAAAAGCATTTTCAACAATTATCTGACCGAGCGTCTCCGCGCTTTCGAGTGCCATCAGCATTCCGCTGCCGGTGAACGGGTCAATAAACGCCGCCGCGTCGCCAACCGCGAATAGATTACCCGCCGGATTCAAGTTTTTTCTGCCGAAACCGTCCACCGAAACCGCCAGCCAATCGAAAACCGGCGCGGCGTTCCGCATCATTTCCCGCGCCCGTGTGTTTCGAAAAACTACTTCTTCGACTATTTTGTCTGCATCTCCGCCGAACTCTTTGACAATTTCGGCTTTGATCAAAAAACAATGATTCGCCAGATTGTTTTCGACGTAACTCAAACCGCCGTAACCGCCGCGAAAAAAATAAATCTCGCAGACACCATTTGGCAAACTGACGTTTCTCAAATGCGTTTTGAAGCCGACCAGCCGATTTTGGATTTTGGACTTTGGATTTTGGATTGCCGTGACATTGGACTTTGCCGCCAGTTTCGCCAAAGTGTTGGCGCGTCCCGTTGCATCAATCGTTAAATCGGACGTGATTTCCCGCGTGTTCCCGTCATTTGTTTTGATTTTCACGCCGCAAACACGGTCGTCTTCAAATAAAATGCCCGTCACGAAGGTTTCTTCCAACACTTCGACACCCGTCTCTTTCGCCTTTTCCAACAGCCGCAAATCCATTTCCGCACGGCTCAAACTCAACGCGCCGCCCGCGTCACCGCCGAACCACTTGCTCGGCACGGAAACCGATTTTCCGTTCGGCTCATAAAAAACGGTTTCTACGATGCGGTCGCCGCCGGCTTCGAGCATTTCGTCCAACACGCCCAACTCTTTGAAGTGCGGCAAACATTCGGGCGAGATAAATTCGCCGCAGAGTTTGTGGCGCGGAAACTTTTCGCGTTCGATCAAACAAACGGCAAATTCCTGTTTCGCCAGACGAATTGCCAAACTAACGCCCGCCGGTCCCGCACCGACGATAGTGATTTTGGATTTCGGATTTCGGATTTCGGATTTCATTTGTTTATCGTTTTTAATTTTACTTTATAAAGCGTATAAACACCTAAATCTTCGCCGTCGCCGCGCTCATACCACTCGTCCAGGTTCGTGAAATCGGCATTCTGATCTTTCGGCACGACGACATAGGAAATTACCGGATTAGCCGCTTGTTTGAGGCTGAAATTCTTTCGATACGCGGCGTATTTTTTTGCTTCTTCGGCGATTTCACCGTAAGTCAAAGGCTTTGCCTCACTGCTCAAACGGTTGGTGTGTCTGCCCCAACCGAACAGCGCGATCATCGAAACGAAGTCGGTTTGCAAATCTTTTTCAAGCCAATTTTCGTCGAGATTATTGTAATATAAAAACTGATAATAACGCTCTTTGCTTTCTCCCCACGAAAGACCGGCGAAAACGTGCTGATGGCGCGACCAGAGAACCGCCTGCGGCGCAATCGTCGGCGTATCGTCAGCGTAAATTGAACTGTATGAAAGAATTACAGATTGATACGGATTTTTTTCATCTTTTGCCAAATCATTCAAACGCTTGGCAAGCGGCATTCCTTCATCCCGAATGACGTTCGCATCATCCAGAACGCGCACCGTGTAATGACATTCGACGAATCCCCAGATGACGGCAACAAGCGCAACGACGGAAAAGGCGATTTTTGAAATTAACGGTTTTTCCAGCCGAAAGTTTTTCAACAAAAGTCCGACCGTCAGCACCAGTGACAATGCCGCAACATAATTGCCGATAAAAACCTGATAATGAATTGGCTGCAATGAGTGTCCGGTAATGATTTGCTGATTGAAAACAGCAATCACCGTCAGCGCAAATGATGCGGCAAAAAGCGTCGAACGTTCTTTTAAGTCAATTAATTGCGCCGCGATGCCGAAAATTAAAATTCCCAACACCGCAAAACTCATCAGCGACGGAACGCGAAACAAATCGGGCGCGTGGGTCAGAACCAAAAGCTGCACATTATCCATCGTGTCCGACCGCCGCGAAAGCATCAGCGCGTAGGGCATCAGCGACAGCAAACAGCCTAAACCGAGCGCGATAAACGCTTTAAAGTCGTCGAACCAATTCGCAGGACGCACGGTGAGCCACAGCAAAACGACGCAGACGAGCCACGCCGCCGCTGTTGTCCAGATATAAAAATATGAAAAATTGAGAAACGCGAAACAAAATGCGGCTAAAACGGTGTAGATTATGCGTTTATTTCTATCTTTCGTCGTAACCAAAAGCCAGACGAAGGCGCACATCGCAAAAAAGACCGGAAAAGGCACGGCGGGAATATACCTTCGCAAAAACGGGAAATAAGGATAGGAAAACCCGGTTCCCAAAACTTCACCAATCGCACCTTCGCCCGCCGCCAGTGCGCCGCCGCACAACACGACCAAACTGCCCGCCATCGCAAAAATCGAATCGCCGGTAACTTTCCCGATCAGCCAAAACGCTGCCAGAGCCGCCAAAAACCCGGCGAAAGCACCGGCAAGCGTCATCGCCGTCGGCGCGGAAATTCCTAAAATTCGCGCCGGAATCGCAACCGTATATGGCGCGGCAAACTGAATCGAAAAAAGCGATTCGGGCTGCGGCGCGTCCGGCGCATCATCGCGCCCGGTGTACGGATCATTTTTGCGCGACCTGCCGTCAATCAGCGCGTGCAGATATGAGGCATACGCCACTTCGTCAATGTCGTTATAAGCATAATTTCCCTGCCAATCGTCCCCGCGCAGATATAACATCTTAAACTGCGGATAAAGCGCGAAAATCGCTAAAAATAGACCGGCGACGATGCCGAATTGCCAGCGTAATTTCATATTTCCTGAAGAATGCAATTGTCCTGCCGTCCTGCCTGCCTTATTTCTGAATCTCCGTCTGAAATTCCAGATAATCTACTAATTTCAAAAAATCCATTCGCGGATACGAGTAACGTCCGACACTGCGAAAGGCGAGTTGCGGCTTCGTGTTTTCAAAAATGTGAAAACCCCAGTAAAGAAGCTGTTTGCTAAAGCGAATCGCCGCGTCCGCCGGATCAATATAATGACATTTATTGTCGCGTTCGGTAAATTGTTTGAACTGTGATTTCAAAATCTGATTGAGCAGCGTATTGCGGTTTTCCTCGTCGGTCTGCAAGCTGTTTATCAACACGAAAAGATGCGCCTTTGTGTTTTCGCGCCGAATTTGGTTGAAGGTTCGTTTAATCACGTCGGCGTTTTTATTGACACCGAGCGGATTGAGCGTCGTCGGAATCAGGCAGTAATCGAACTTTCTGATGAATTCAATTGGGTTCGTGTCAAATTCGGGGTTGCAATCACACACGACGATCTTCGTGTCTTTGTAGTCGGTTTCGTCCCATTCATCCTGATTCAAAACCGAAATAACCGAACCGAGTTTTTCCTTCGTTCCCGGCAGATACACGCCTTCGCCGAGCAATTTTCGCAAATTTTGCTGCTTGTCCAAATCAACTAACGCCACATCGTAACCGTTCAGAGCGAACGCCCCGGCGAGATGTGCGCTGATCGTTGTTTTCCCGACACCGCCCTTGCAGGTAAAAACTCCGATGTATGTCGTTTTATCGCGTTCTTCGTGCGCGTCAATTTTTTCCGCATCCCAAAACAACTGATCATCGCACAAAATTACCGGGCGCAAATGCGTGATTTGCTCTTCGCGCAGATAAGCATAAACCGACGGCGTGAAACCGCTGGTCGAAATAAATATACCGTCGTTAAAATTCTTAGCGTTCGGGAGCGCAAGGTAATCGAGAAACTTTTCGATTTGTCCGAGATGTACTTTGGCGCGCTGGTTGCGAACTTTGACGACCATTTTTTCGCCGGGTCTGACGAGTTCGAGGTCGTAATTTTTGTGCGTATTCGCCGCCACCTGCGCCGACCAACCTTCGCGGCGCAGCAAAAAAAGAGCCATCCGTTCGGTTTCGGTGGCACGTTCGAGAACGACTTCGCGGTTGCGGTCTGAATCGGTTAAAACATCGAGCAATTCAGCCCAACGCATTCTGTCTTTCGGCATTTCTTTTAATACGTCTATTCGCCAAACGCTTCCAGAACTTCGTCAGCGTGTTCGTCAACTTTTACTTTATTGAAAATTTTGACGATTTTTCCCGTTTCGTCAATCAAAAATGTTTTGCGAAAAACGCCGTCGTATGTTTTTCCCATAAATTTTTTCTCGCCGTAACTGTCGTAAGCCTCAGCGACCGTGTGGTCAGTGTCGGCTAACAATGTGAACGGCAGTTCATATTTCGAGATAAATTTTTGATGCGATTTTTCATCGTCCGTTGACACACCGAGAATTTTTATTCCTTTTTCCTCAAACGTCGAAAATCCGTCGCGCAGCGAACACGCTTCTTTCGTGCAGCCCGGAGTATTATCTTTCGGATAAAAATACAAAACTACTTTATTTCCGCGCATATCGGAAAGTTTAATGTCTTCACCGGCTTGGTTTTTGGCGGTAAAATCAGGCGCGTCGTCACCTTCTTTGAGCATAATTTTCTCCACAGATATAATTTGATAGAATTGTAACACGGCACGGGAAAAAAGATGAAAACTCTGACGCAAACAAAAGCATTAAAAGAACTTAAAATTATCAAAGACAATTTTCGCCAAGTCATCGCAACCAATTACGAACACAACGCGAAAAACTGTCTGACGTGCGACACGAAGGGCGCGTGCTGTCTCGACGCGCATTTCGTCAATGTTCATATTACAAAACTTGAAGCCGTGGCTATTAGTAAAACTTTAGAGAGATTGAGCGAGGAAAAACAGCGCGAAATTTACCGCCGCGCCGCCGAGACCGTCGAAAAATATGATCTAAAAACCTCGGGCGACACTTTTTCAAAAACTTTCGCGTGTCCGCTGTTTGAAAAGGAAATCGGCTGTTTAGTCCATTTTGAAGGCAAACCCGCGCCGTGCATCGCTCATGCCTGTTATGAAAATCAAGCGGATTTGCCGCCCGATGAATTGTTGGAAAATGTCGAAGAAAAAATTGAAAGATTAAACAAACGAACTTATAAAAATGATTTCTCGTGGCTGCCGCTGCCGGTATGGCTGGGTTTGGTAAATCCGTCCCCGAACGAGTCTAAAAATAAAATCGCGCAAAATAATAAAGAATCGGCGCGTTAAAAAGCAGACTGTCTAATCGGTCAAGCAGTCCGCCGTGTCCAGGCAGAATATTCGCCGCATCTTTCGTGCCCGCGCCGCGTTTCATCGCACTTTCCGCTAAATCGCCGCCGACTCCGACGAGACTCATTACAGTTGCCAGCGGAATTGAAACAGCGTAAGGCAGTTCGCGGAAAAATAAAAATGTCGAAAGGGCAGCAAAAATAACGCTCAATAAAACACCGCCGATAAAACCTTCCCAAGTTTTTCCCGGCGAAATAGTCGGCGCGAGTTTGTGTTTGCCAAAATTTTTGCCGACGTAATAAGCCCCGACATCGGAACCCATCACGACGAGAAAAAAATAACCTAAAAGTTTGGTCGAAAGATTCAGCACGAGCGTATTTTCAAACCCGACGCGCATCGAAACGAGAAAACCGCCGAGAAATACGACGTAAAAAACGCCCGTTATCGTGACACCGATGCCGATCAGCATTTTGGAAAAATCTTTTTGAAAACGAAAAGTCTGTGTGATAAAAACGGCAATTAAAAATAGCGCAGTCGTTAAAAGCAGTAAATCAGGAGCCTGCGCGGGCGCGTCGAAAAAAAAGGCGACGAACATCAGCGTCGCACCGAAATAAGCGATGGAAGCGTCGGCTTTGAGTTCGAGCTTTTTCGTCAGCGTGTAAAACTCGAAAAGTCCGGCGGTCAGTGCGGCGGCGGCAATCACTACAAAAAGCCAGTTCGCCTGCGGATACTGCGGCAGAAAAACGGGCAGAATAATTGATAAAATTAAAACCGGAAGCGCGAAAAGCGCAGTTATTAAACGACTGTTCATAAAAACTATTTATTTTCGATTCCGCCAAATCGCCGTTCGCGTTTTTGAAAATCAATAATCGCCTTGAAAATTTCCGCGCGGCGAAAATCGGGAAACAGGGTCGGCGTGACGTAGATTTCGCTGTAAGCCAATTGCCACAACAAAAAGTTTGAAATGCGAAATTCGCCGCTCGTGCGAATCAAAAGGTCAACTTCGGGCAGATTATTCGTGTAAAGATGGCGTTCGATGTCTTCTTCGCACAAATTGTCAATCGAATTGCCATTTTCAATCAGAAATCGCGCGGCATTTTTCGCCGCTTCCGTAATCTCGGCGCGTCCCCCGTAGTTGAGCGCGACGCTCAAAATCGTTCCCGTGTTATTTTTCGTGTGTTCCGACGACGCAACGATTTGTTTTTGCAGTTCTTCCGACAAACCGCTTATTTCGCCGATTGCCTGAAATTTGATGTTGTTTTTGTGAACGGTTTTCAGTTCATTTTTCAAAAAAAGCCGCAGCATTTTCATCAAACCGGCAACTTCATCTTCGGGACGTTTCCAATTTTCGGTCGAAAAAGCATAGAGCGTGACGGCTTTGATGTTTAATCTGGCGCAGGTGTCCAAAATCGAACGAACTGATTCCGCACCGGCGCGATGCCCGAAAATTCGCGGCTTGCTGCGCTGTTTCGCCCAACGCCCGTTGCCGTCCATAATAATCGCAATATGCTGCGGCAAACGCGCCAAATCAATCGCGTCGAGCAGTTCGGCTTCGGCGGATTTTGGTTTAATAATTTTGGCAAAATTATCGTGCATCGAATAGTTATTTAACCACAGATGCACACGGATTTACACAGATAAAATCAAATAATATCTGCATTTATTCGCGCCAGTCGGCGGTTAAATATCCTTTTCTTCAATATCTACAATTGCCGATTTATTGATTTCCCCGTAAATATGCGGATAAATTTCATTGTTGGTCGAAGGTTCATTGACCGGTTTTGAAGTCAGTTTTTCCGCATCGAGCGTTAAAATCAAAACTTTCCGCGCGTCTTTATAATATCGCTGCAAAACGCCGCCGAGTTGTTCGGCGAAACTGCAATGAATGAAGCCTTCAGTCGCCAAACTTGCCGCGTGGTAATTTTCTTTGTCTTTGAATGTTTCCCAAACTTCGGGTGTAACAATGTGATAAATAAGCATTTTATTCGTAATAAACTTTCAGAAGAGTCAACCCCTGCGCCGGTGCAGTTTTTCCCGCTAAACTTCGGTCGCCGCCGACGATTGCCGTTTGAATTGTATCAAAATCTTTTTCGCCGCGCCCGACTTCGAGCATTGTGCCGATGATCGAACGTACCATATAGCGCAGAAATCCGTTGGCGGAGATGCGAAATTCGATGATCGAAGCGTTGGCGCGGGAATCCCAAAACGATTCGACCGAGAACTCCGTAATTGTTCGTACGCGTGTGTCTGCGTCGGAACGTGCGGCTGAAAATGCCGTCCAATCGTGCTTGCCTAAAAACCAGCGGGTTGCTTCGTTCATCCGCCCGACATCGAGTGGTCGCGCCTCGTGGTGGGCATAGCGCAGCCAGAACGGTGAGATCACCGGCGCATTGACGACGCGGTAAACGTAGGTTTTGCCTTTGGCGGAAAAACGCGCGTGAAAATCTTCGTTCGCTTTTTCAACATTCATAATCCGCACGTCGCGCCACAGATTTCCGTTGATCGCCAAGCGCAGTCGGTCAGTTGTAAACGCCCGGTTCAAATGCACATTGGCAACCTGACCTTCGGCGTGAACGCCCGCATCGGTACGCCCCGAACCGACGACAGCGACATCCGCGTCTTCGATCAAACTCAACGTTCGTTCGAGATCGCCCTGCACCGTGCGCTGATTTTCCTGAACCTGCCAGCCGTGAAAATCCGTGCCGTCGTATTGAATTAACAACTTAAAATTCATTTTGTCGTTCTACTTCCGGGTTTGACGGCTTCATCGCCGTTCGCGCACATCGGACAGTCTTCCGTTTTGTAAGTCGGAACATCCAAACTCGCCAACGCGATGCGCGGAACGCCGACATCCGCCGTGCCGTTTGAGCGGTCAATAATCGAAGCCGCGCCGACGACTTTTGCGCCGCGTGACGCTAATGCTTCGATACATTCGCGGGTTGAACCGCCGGTCGTGATGACATCTTCGACGACAAGAATTTTTTCGTTTTCTTTGAGCGAAAAACCGCGCCGCAGCGTCATCGCGCCGTTTTCGCGTTCCGTCCAGAGAAAGCGGACATTTAACGCCTGCGCGACGGCGAAACCGATGATCAAACCGCCGATGGCAGGCGAGGCAACCGTTTCGATTTCCACACCGGCAAAATGTTCGGCAATCGCTCTGCCGAATTTCGCCGCGTCGGATGGAAATTGCAGTGCCAACGCACATTGCAAATATTTCGGGCTGTGCAACCCACTCGACAAGATAAAATGCCCTTCTAAAAGTGCGTCGCTCAATTTGAAATGTTCTAAAACTTGTTCTGAATTCATCTCAATCATTAAATTATATCGCGCCGAAACACGCAAGTTGTCTGCATTCAACTTGCGATTTGGATTTTTCGCGCTAAAATCAGTTACAGATGCCGCCTTATCCAAATTTAATTTCAGATTCTCTGCTGATCGGCGAAACCATTCAACTTTTGCGCTCATCCGGCGGACGCGCCCCGGCGGTTAAGGTCGTTGATTATGTAATGAAAATTTCCGCGCCCGATCCGGGTTTGGCGAAACTTCTCGCGGCTGATCTGGTCAATACGGATTCGCGGCTGCGTTTGAACGACGACGTTTTGGAATTGATTGAAGTGGATTTGGAACAGCGAATTTTGGGCGAAACGGATTTTGTCGTGTTCGATTTGGAGACGACGGGCGCGAAAACTCCGCCGTGCCGGATTACGGAAATCGGCGCATATCGCGTGCAGAAAGGCGTAATTACGGAAGAATTTCAAACGCTGGTCAACCCCGAATCGCCGATTCCGATGTTTATTTCGCAGTTGACGGGCATCACCGACCGGATGGTCAAAGATGCCCCGCGCTTTAGCGAAGTCGCCGCTGATTTTCTAAATTTTATCGGCGATTCGATTTTGGTGGCGCACAACGCGCATTTCGATCTGAAATTTTTGAACAGCGAAATCGGTAGAATTCACCGTGATTACCGCGTCGGAAATCAGCATCTCTGCACGGTCAAAATGTCGCGCAAATTGTTGCCGCACATCGAAAATCACCGGCTCAACACGGTCGCCGATTATTACCGCGTGTCATTGGTTAATCATCACCGCGCGACGGACGATGCCCGCGCCACCGCGCACATCTTTGTTAATCTGCTCGATGAACTGCAAAATTTGGGCGTGAAGGATTTGGCGGCGGCGAAAAAATTAAAATTTTAGCCGTGCGGTTCAATTCTGCGAAATTTTGTTGTAAAATTACCGTTTCGGATTTTATACAATTATGTTTGACGAAGTAAATTTACAACCGACCAACCAGCAAAATCTCGACATTCGCTCGACAGCGCGTGAAGAGATGAACCTTTACCCGCTCGACACCTTTAAATATGAGTATGTCGGGCGCGAGATTTGGATAGATTTCGAGATTCCCGAATTTACGGCGATCTGCCCATTTTCGGATTTTCCCGATTTTGCCGTGATAAAATTAAAATATGTCCCGAATGAACGCTGTATCGAACTGAAAAGTTTGAAAATGTATATCAATTCGTTCCGCGAAATAAAAGTTTTTCACGAACACGTTATCAATATAATTTTAGAAGATTTCGTTAAGGCGTGTGATCCGCTGCAAGTCGAAATCGAAGGTGATTTCCACGTTCGCGGCAACATTAAGACAGTTGTCAGAGCAAGTTTTGCAAAGGCAAAAGGATAAAGGCAGAAGATAAATCTCACTTTCTGCCTTTATCCTTTAACTTTTATAACTTTTGCCTTCAATCTAGTGGCTCGTTGATGACATCACGCTCGGCTGGGTAACGTGGTGTTTGGTGCAGGCATTTCCGATTAATTCGGTAATTTTGCCTTCGATTTTGCTCTCGTCGGCGAGTCCGGCGTTGGTGACTTCGGAGACGATCAAAAATCTGGCTTTTTCCAATAAAGTCTGTTCGCGGAAGGAGAGTTTCTTTTCCTGACTCAAAAAGGTCAGCTTTTTCAAAACATCAGCCGCTTCAAGAACGTCGCCCGACTGCAATTTTTCGTTATATTCGCGTGAACGAACTTTCCAGTCGCTGGAAACATCATCGAAATCTTTGGCTAAATTAACGACCAGATTTTTATATTGCTTTGATGTGATAATTGGTCTGATACCGACATTTTCAATATTTGCCGTCGGCACAAAAATCGTTGAATTATCGCTTAGAACCCGCAGCGCATAAAAACTCATCGAATTGCCGCCGATTTTTTTGTTTTCGATGTCTTCAACCAAACAAATTCCCTGGTTGGGGTAAGCAACTTTCTGTCCAATGTTAATCTCCATATTCATATTTATCTCCTTCTTTTTAAAATTCAAAAACCAAACGCCTTGAGAAACAAGCTGATCACAAAAGTTCGCGGTGAGCAGAACTGTCAGGATTTTAGTATTATATCACACGTTGAGTATGTTTGGAAGAACAAATCCGGCAGTTGGTATAAACCGCTTTAATATTAAAAATTAGAGATTGAATTATAATTTTGCGGTTGAGCAGCATTCGGCGGCAGGAATTTTTTCACGCGGTTGCCGATAGGCATACGGTAATCAAGGAATTTCGCACTTATGAAGATTTAGGCAGGTCAACGGAAAAAATTGTTCCTTTAGCGAGAGTCGAAGCGACGGAAACTTCGCCGCCGTGCAGTCTGGCGAGATGTTTGACGATTGCCAGCCCCAGTCCCGTGCCGCCGATTTCGCGGGAACGGGCGCGGTCGGTGCGGTAAAATCGCTCGAAAATTCGCTGAAGATGTTCGCTCGAAATACCTTCGCCTGTGTCGGCGACGGCGATAATGTCTTTCGTGTCGGTTTCCGTGTGGCTGACGATGACGCTGCCCGCTTCGATGTTAAATTTGACGGCGTTGTCAATCAAATTCGTCAGCATTTGTTCGAGCCGGACGACATCGGCGAAAACAAGCACTTCGGCGGGAACTCGATTGACCAGTTTGATGCGGCGTTCACTGGCTTTGGTTGAAAGATTGGTAAAAGCTTCTTCGATGTGGGCAGAGAGGTTTATTTGTTTGAGCTGTAAATTGATGCTGCCCGATTCGATGGTTGAAAGTTCTAAAATATCGTCAATCAAATGGTGCATTCGCTGGGCATTTTTGCGAATTACGCCGAGAAAACGCTGATTATTTTCTTCGTCGTCAATCGCGCCGTCTTCCAGCGTTTCGACGAACGCTAAAATCGAAGTCAGCGGCGTGCGAAGCTCGTGCGAAATGTTCGAGAGAAATTCCTGCCGCACTTTTTCAAGATGTTCGATTTGCGTAATTTCGTAGAAAACGCCGATGGCTCCGTTTTTTTTATCGAGTTGGAGAGGCGCGACGTGAACGTCGAATTTGCGTTTCTCAATGCCCGGAATTTCAAGTTTGAGTTCGGACAATTCGCCGTTTTCCAGTGCTTTTCGAAACGCTTCGTGCAGTGCCAAATCGCGGATCACTTCGCTCAGACGTTTGTTTTCCAGCGTACCGTTCCGGCGGGCGAAAACGTCATAAGCCGCCGCATTTGAAGCAAAAATGCGCGTATCTTCACCGACGACAATCGCGCTTTCACGCAAAGTTTCGAGTATTTTACTCAAAATCGGAGGTGAAGTTTTTTCATTCGCCGTTGCGCCGGAAAACCATTCGGTTAGAAAACTCATAGAAGATTGCAGATTTCGGATTCCAGATTCCAGATTGGAAGAAAATCTTAATTTGGAATCTGGAATTCGATTTTATTTCGATTCGATAAAACGATAGCCGACACCGACGACGGTTTCGATGCAGGTGCCGCAGTCGCCGAGTTTTTGCCGCAGGCGGCGAATATGAACGTCGAGCGTGCGCGTGTCGCCGAAATAGCTGTAACCCCACACATTGTCGAGCAGATTTTGGCGCGTGGCGACCCGTCCGGTGTTTTTAATAAGATGGGTCAGCAGAGCAAATTCTTTGCGCGTTAATTTCACGTCTTCCCCGCCGCAGACGACGCGCATATCGGCGAAATCAATCGTTAGCCGCTCGTCTTTGTAATTTTGCACGTCGTCTTTTTCGACGCGCCGCAAAACTGCCCGCACCCGTGCGATAACTTCTTTGACGGAAAACGGTTTGACGATATAATCGTCCGCGCCGACATCCAAACCGGCGATTTTGTCGGTTTCGGCGGCTTTCGCGGTGAGCATAATGATCGGCGTTTTTTCGGTCAGAGGTTCGCGGCGCAGTCTGCGGCAAAGTTCCATTCCGCTCATTCCCGGCAGCATCAAATCAAGCACGATCAGCGACGGCGGATGTTTTTCGTCGAGCGCGAGACGCAGCCCCTTTTCGCCCGATTCGGCAATCACGGGACGAAAACCTTCGCGCTTAAAGTTATATTCCAAACTCTCGGCGATGTCCGCGTCGTCTTCGATAATTAAAATTTCTTGCAGCATATTTAAATTTCTGATTCCAAATTTCAAATTCCAAATTTAAGATTTCTTCCAATCTGGAATCTGGAATCCGAAATCTGGAATTTTATTGGTGTTTGATAAAGACCGCTTCCTTCATATAAACCGTCAGTTCGCAAACGTCTTTGACGTAATCGCCGATGCGTTCGAGATTTTTGGCGACGAATAACAGCCGCGCCAGACGCTTTGATTTGGTTGCGTCCTGTGACATCGTTTCCATCAAATTATCAATTAAACGGTCGTAAATACGGTCAACTTCTTCGTCCTGCTTGATAAGTTCTCGCGCCTTTTCAGAGTCGTTGCTCGTAAAAGCGTCGAGCGCGGATTGCAGCATTTCAAGGGCGCGATCAGCCATTTCGGTTAATCCGGTGTATGTTTTCAGTTCCGGCTCGTCGTTTAATTCGAGTGCCGCCCGCGCAATGCTGGTCGCGTGGTCGGCGATGCGTTCCAAAACCGGCGTGATTTTGAAAATTGAAATCACCATCCGAAGTTCGCGAGCGACCGGACGGCGCAAAGTTAAAACTTCGACGCTCAAACGGTCAATTTCGAGTTCGAGACGGTCAATCACGCGGTCGTTTTCCAAAACTTGGTTGGCAACTTCGCTGTCCCGCTGCACCAGCGCGTGCATCGCCCGCTGCACCGCCAACTCGACTTCGCCGCCCATCAGTAAAAGCCTGTCGCGTAAAATATTCAGTTCGCGCTCTAATAATTTTCTCTGCTCCATTAAGTAAAAGGTAGAACAAAACGCTCGATTATAAAAGCCTGAAGTCAAAGTTCAATGCTCAGATTAAAGCAATTGATTTAATGCGGTGTGAATAAATTGTTAAATGAATGTTAAATTTTTACAGCCGGAAAGGGATGTTGATCGTCAAGTGGAAGAGAGTTTGGTGAGTATTGAGGTTCGGTCGGCTAGACATTGATGACCTGTTTTTATTTTTCATCTTTGGGGCGTATCAAAACGCGGAGAGTTCCGCAGTTTGGGGTGATTTTGCTCCAATTGTCAATGTCTAAGTCAATCACGGCTAATACCGCCGTCTGCATCGGCTGTGCGCCACCGGTCAAAGCATTCAAGAGATTTTCAAATCCGGGATTATGTCCGACGAACAGAACCGATTCAAAATTCTCTTTCGTTTCCGCCAAAATCTGCATCAGCGTCGGCAAACCTGCTTCGTAAATTCTTTGGTCAAATTGAATTTCGCCGCCAATCTGCGCGGCTTCTTTGACCAACATCGCCGTTTGTTTGGCTCTTTCGGCGGACGAACTGACGATCAATTCCGGCTTAATTCGCCGGTCGAACATAATTTTTCCGATCAGCGGCGCGGCTTTCAAACCACGTTCGTTGAGCGGACGCTGAAAATCAGATGAATTCGCATCGTTCCAACTCGATTTGGCGTGGCGCATCAAAAAAAGTGTTTTCATATTTTTGGCTTATTCCGCATTGCGATTAACCGCCGCGAAAATAATTGTTCACTGTTCCGAAAAAATCTGGAATTCGCAGTCTGGAACCTGGAATTAAACCATCAGCCGACCTCTTCAAGCACAATCGGGCGCGGCTGAAAAATCGCTTCGAGCGTCGAATATATTTTCTTTTTCAGTTTTTTATCTTTTCGCGCATTGAGCAAAACGTCACTGACTGATAAAACACCGATGAGTTCGCCGTTTTTTCCAATGACTGGAAGCCGTTTCAACTGATGTTTTCGCATTTTCTTCAGCACGTCTTCAACTTTGTCGTGCGCGGCACAGGTGATGATTTTCGCGCCGCTTAACTCGGACACGGCGATTTGCGAAATTTTCTTGTTGTTAGTCAGTGCGGCGAAACAAATATCGCGGTCGGTAATCATTCCGACGATTTTATTGTCTTCGTCAATCACCGGCACCACGCCGCAATCTTTCTGCCGCATAATTTCAACCGCCTGCACTAAATAGTCGTTCGGGCGGCAACAGCCAATATCGAGAGTCATTATTTTTTCAACTTTCATAATTCACCAACTTTTATAATCTACCAAATAGTCATTCAAAGGTAGTTTGTTTTATTATCTCTTTAACAAGATGAAAACACAAAAACTTGCCGCGATTGACATCGGCTCGAACTCGTTAAAACTCGTCATCATTGAAGCCGCCGCCAGCGACTCGTTCACCGTGCTGCTGCAAGACCGCGAACGCGTCCGGCTCGGACACGAAACACTGCGAAACCATATTTTATCGGAAGAAGCGATCAATCTTTCAGCAACCGCCATCGCCAAATTTCGCTCGATTGCCGAGAGCCGTGAAGTTGATTCAATCATCGCCGTCGCCACCGCTTCCGTCCGCGAAGCCGAAAACGCCGCCGAATTTGTCAGCGAAATCGAAAAACGCACCGGCGTTCACATCGAAGTTTTATCGTCGCTCGAAGAAGCGCGATTAATTGGCGTAGCAGTTGCCCAATTTTTCGGCGCAAAACAGGAATCGCTGTTAAATATAGACATCGGCGGCGGTTCGACCGAACTTTCGCTGATGAAAAATGGTTCGCCCGATAAACTTTTTTCGATGAAGCTCGGCGCGGTCGGTCTGACGGAAAAGTTTATTTTCAGCAATCCGCCGAAAGTCAAAGAACTGAAAAACTTACAGGCGGAAATCCTTTTCGCGCTCAAACAGCCGATGCGAAAAATGGAGGGTGAAACGTGGGATTTATCTACCGGAACTTCCGGCACCATTCTCAATCTCGCCGGACTGCTCAACGTCGAAACGCCGGAAAATACGGAGATACAGTTTAAAAAACTGATCGCCCTGAACAAACTGCTGGCGAAAATTCCGCTTGAAAAGCGCGTTCAAATGCCGGTTATCAGCCCGCAGCGAGCCGAAGTGATCGTCGCC
The DNA here is from genome assembly GCA_038235165.1 of Pyrinomonadales bacterium. Lineage (GTDB taxonomy): Bacteria > Acidobacteriota > Blastocatellia > Pyrinomonadales > Pyrinomonadaceae. The sequence continues at coordinate 22,408 of JBBSUG010000003.1, read as the reverse complement.
GGCGGGCAGATTTTGGAAGGCATAATGCGGGCGTTCGGCATTCAGACATTACAGCCGTGCGCTTACGCTCTGCGCGAAGGCGTGATTATTGATTATCTGCGTGAAATCGAAGCCGAATCGCTGCCGCCCGTGCCGGATGTCGAGGATATTCGGCTGCGCGACGTTTTCGCCGTCGGCAGACGTTTCGGTTATGAAGAACAGCACGCATTGCAGGTCGCGGCACTGGCGGAAAAGATTTTTGACGCGCTCGCGCCGATTTACAAACTCGAACGGCACGGGCGCACGTTGCTCGCCGCCGCCGCGCTGCTCCACGACATCGGCTATCATATTTCGCACGAATCGCACCATAAACATTCGCTTTATTTAATTAAACATTCGGAAATTACAGGTTTTTCGGAAAACGAAAAGTTGATGATCGCCAATATTGCGCGCTATCACCGCAAAGCTCTGCCGAGAGAAAAGCATATTGATTTTATGGATTTGAACGAAAAAGACCGCAAAATCACGGCGCGGCTCGGCGGAATTTTGCGAATCGCCGACGCGCTCGACCGGGGCTATGAAAATCACGTCAAAGATATTCAATTCAAACTCAATAAAAAGAATTTGCAGTTAAAACTCGTCAGCGAACAAGACTGCACGATTGAACGGGAAGCGATTGTGCAGAAAAAAGATTTGTTCGAATTTGCCTTTGACTGTAATTTGCTCGCCGCTTAAACTGACCGGAGAAATTTATATGTTCAAAATAATCTTATTTTTTATCATCAGTGCGGTTTTATTTTCAACCGTTCTCGCCCAAAACACTAAGGACAATATGTCAACTGCCAAGACTTTTATCGAACTGCTTGCTAAGAACGATTTTGCGGCGGGGGAAAATTACTTTGACGACGCATTGAAAAGTAAAATTACGGCGGCGAAACTCGAAGAAGTTTGGAACGGACTTCAATCGCAGGTCGGCAAATATAAAAGTCAGGAATCTATTAAAACTGCTAAATCCGGCAGTAATGAAATCGTTATTACGACAACCGAATTTGAAAATGCGAAATTGAACATTCAACTCGCTTTTGATGAAAAAGGTAAAGTCGTCGGGTTATTTTTCACCCCGGTCGAAGCCGCTGAGAGTGCGGAAAAGTATCAATCTCCCGCTTACGCAAAACCGGAATTATTCACCGAAAAAGAAGTGACGGTCGGCTCCGGCGAATTATCGTTGCCGGCGACGCTGACGATGCCGAAGGGCAAGGGCAAATTTCCCGTCGTCGTTTTAGTTCACGGTTCGGGTCCGAACGACCGCGATGAAACACACATCAATACCACCAATAAACCGTTTAAAGATTTGGCGCAAGGTTTGGCATCAAACGGAATCGCCGTTCTGCGTTACGACAAGCGAACGAAAGTTTACGGCGGCAAATTCGTCGGAAAACCATTTACAGTCAAAGAAGAAACGGTTGACGACGCGCTGGCGGCGGTCACACTGCTGCGCCAAACGGAGGGAATTGATGCCAACAAAATATTCGTTCTCGGACATAGTTTGGGCGGATATTTGATTCCGCGCATCGGCGAACGCGACCCGAAAATTGCCGGACTGATTTCTCTAGCAGGCACGACGCGACCGCTTGAAGATGTAATTCTCGAACAAGTCACTTATTTGGCGATGCTCGACGGTTCGATTTCAAAAGAAGAACAATCTCAAATCGACAAACTTAAACAAAGCGTCGCCAAAGTTAAATCGTTAAAGCAATCCGACGCGAATTCGGCGGAAGTTTATTTGTATATTCCGGCTTCGTACTGGGTTGATTTGCAGAACTACAATCCGCCGCTCGCCGCGAAATCATTAAAACAGCCGCTGTTGATTTTGCAGGGCGAACGCGATTATCAGGTGACGATGACGGATTTTCAAAATTGGAAAAACGCGCTCAAAGACCGCAAAAACGTCTCGTTTAAATCATATACAAAACTCAATCACCTGTTTATGCCGGGTGAAGGCACACCGAGTCCTGATGATTATAAACAGACGAATCACGTTTCGGAACAAGTTGTTGTTGATATCGCCGATTGGGTTAAACGCACAAAATGAAGATGTTTTGAGATTGCGCCCTTACTTCGTGCGGGCTTCTGCAATTCTATTTCGAGCGGGCTTTCGCATAAAAGTTACACAAATAAACGCTGATTCCCATCATTACAAAAAACATCATCGTATTTTCCGCATCGCCGAGATTGTAATGGACAATCCCGCTGGTAAAAAAGCCGATCATTCCGCCGAAACAGCCGAGAATGATGCCCCGCGTCTGCCAATCCGCTGATTCCAAATTCCAGATTCCAGATTCCAGATTTCCATCCTTCGATTTCAGAATTTGGAATTTGGAATTTGGAATTTGGAATTTAAGAAGTGTTAAGCCGTAAGCAAGCAAAATCCACAGCCACAGAAACAAAGCGGGAAAACCGCGTTCGACGACCAATTGCAACGGGGTCGAATGAAAATGTCCCGGCGGCAGTTTGCCGTCGTCGTATAAATGCCAGTCTTTGGCGAACCGCTTGGTCGAATCCATTCCCACGCCGATCGTGAAATTGCGCGGATTGTTCGTCCACAAATTGAAACCTTCGCGCCAAACCGTTTCGCGGTAAGTGGTCGAATCGTCTTTCGCATCGAAAAAACCGACATGGCGGCTCTGCTGTAAAAAGAAAAGCCCGATCAACGCAACCGGCAAAGCGACAGCGACTAAGCCTAAAATCAATTTGCGGTTGCCGTTTAGGATGACGATCACAAATGCCGAAACCAGAAAAGCGAGTTGCGAAGCACGGGTGACGGTCAAAAGCAGCGCGAGACTCATTGCCGCGACACAGAACAGCAGAAAATAAGTTGACGAGAAAAGTCGGCAGAGAAAAAAGTCGCGTGTTTTTTTGCCCGAATCTTCTTTGATTTCGGCTTTTTTTCTTCCGAGTGCTGCAATAAAAAGTCCGAATGTCAGCGAAAGAATAAACTGCAAATTTTCGGCGAAAGTGACGTAATGACTCAAAAATCCGGTCGAACGCCAGTTGCGGCTGCGTTTCCAACTTTCAACGCCGAGTTTTTCGAGTGCGGTCGTGCCGCTTATTAAATCGGATCGTTTGATCTGCACGGGCAAATAATAATCTGGACGATAAAATTTCACTGAAACGGTTTCGCTGCGTTCGAGTTCGTCAACCAAATCTTCCGGCGTGCGAATTTTCTTTTTGTTGACTTCGAGCAGTGTGTCGCCTTCTATCAAAGGCTTCTTTTCCGAATTATTTTCCAGATAAATTCCCTTCGTCAGCGGACTGTTTGCCGCCACGCCGTGAATTTCAACACCGCGCCCGAAAATCCGCTCAATCGGTGTCCAGACGACGCTGACCATCGCCGAAAAGATCAGCGCGAATGCCAGTAGTTTAGCGGCGCGGATGCTTCGCAGATTGCCAACGATAAAATAAAAAATGAGAAACAACAGCGCGTTTCGCACCCGGTCGAGCGAAATGTCCGGCGCGAGCGAGAGAACCGACGTAATGCCCGACCAAAACATAAAGAACCACAGCGCGTAATCGAGCGGTTTACGCAGTCGCAGCGGATTAATCGCCGGGGGCAGATAAGGTTTAACAAAAAACCGGACGATCCACACTGACATCCCGCACAACCACGCCGTCTGCGTCGCGGCAATCGAATGAGGAATAAACAGCACCATCAAAATTAAAAAGATAAAAGCGATGCGGTCGAGCCATTTCGCCGCTGAATTCTCAGTTTCGATGGCGGCAATGTCGTCAAGCCGCGTGAAAAAATTATGCATAAAACCTAAAAAAGTTGATTTCGTCTGCGCTTGTTGCGCGGCGGCGGTTTAATTTCTAAACTCTCAATATGAATCCCGAAAATCTGCAAACTGATTTGAGCGTCACCGCCGAAGTTAAACTTTACTACGATTTATACGTTCCCGAAAACACGGAAAAGTCCGCGCCGCTGTTGATCGCGGTTCACGGTTACGGAGCGCACAAACGCTATATGATGCGCGAAGCGTCAATTATCGCGCCGGAGGGATTTGTCATCGCCTCAATTCAGGCTCCGAATCAGCATTTTCGGGAAACGAAAAAAGGTTATCGCGTCGGTTTTGGCTGGCTGACCGATCATAAAGCGGAAGAATCGGTCGCGCTTCATCAAAATTTTATTTTGGAAATAATCGAAAAACTAACGGAAAAAAATCTTATTGATACGAAAAAAATCTATCTCTACGGATTTTCGCAAGCGTGTGCGCTCAATTTTCGGTTTGCCTTCACCTTTCCCGAAATCGCCTGCGGCGTAATCGGAATTTCCGGCGGTATTCCCTCGGATTTAGAGACAAACGAAATTTACAAACCGGCAAATGCCGATGTTCTCTATCTTTACGGAGACGACGATGAATTTTATCCGCTCGAAAAATTTACGGGCTACGACCAAAAATTGAAAAATTATCTGCCGCATTATCAATCGAAACTCTACCGGGCAAAACACGAAATCACGAACGAAATGCGCGATGATATAAAGAAATGGCTGACGGTCAAATAAAAGAAGATTGCCCGGAAGGTTAGCCACGAAGGAACACGAAAAGACACGAAAAAGAAAAGAATAATTATTTTTATTTCTTGTTTTGTTTTTTTCGTGTTCCTTCGTGTTTGTTCGTGGCTAATTCTCTTGAGTCAAATTAATTTCCTCCAATCGGGTCTCCCGGCGGATTCATCAGCGGCTGGGTTTGTTTGCGCGACGCGGCAGAACGCGTTAAGAATTTTTCGATGTCGTCAATCGCGGCGCGATAATGGGCGGCGGTGTCGCCGGTTACAACAGCTTTTTTGAGATTTGACAGTAAAGAGCGCAAACTATCAGTCGCTACGGCGCGAACCTGCTGCTGTGCATCGGCGTTGGCGGCTAAATCCATTAAACTGTTGACTGCTGCGCTTTGTACGACGCGGGCGACGGCGAGTTGTTTGGCATCGGTCGGCGCGGGCATTTTCCATGTCGCTTTAATCAGTGCGTCAACTATTTCGCGGAAGTGCGGATTATTTTTGTCGCGTGAATTAAAATCAATCAAACGCGCCGCGCGGTGCGGTTCGAGCAAGCCGCCGATGGTCATATTCGCCGCGATTTCCGCCGCGCCGAGCGGATCGAAAACCGGATCGGTGCGTTTGTCGAAAAGTTCCGAACGATCTGAAGCGTAGCCGTAAGCGAGCGGCGGAATTATCTTCAAAATATCGTCGGTAATAACGAGTTCTGACGGTTTGATTGTTTCTAAAACCGTTTTTAATGCCTCGCGCTGTTTGGCGGGCGGGACGATTTGCTGAATTTGCGCGGGAATCGCCGTGTCGCCCGTTCGCACGGCGTAAGTGTAATAAACGCCGCCGATTGATTTGGTCGCCGCCGTCGTTTGGTAGCGGTGATGCAGATAGAGCGGCAAAAATTTGTTTTCGAGTTCTGACAGCGGTGTATCTTTTGGAATGTTCTGCAAACCGAACCCGTTTAAACCGATGCGCCGCACTTCCATCGTGCGCGTTAATTCGGCAACCGGATCGCTGCCGTTGTCCCACAAACTCGATAACGGCTGTGCCGCACTTGCGGGTCGCGTGTCGTTATCGGAAATAAAAAGTATTCCGTTCGCCACGCCTTCACGGACGATTTTTTCGAGTTCCGCTGCTTCGTTCGCACCATTCGGAAAATCGCTGTAAGTATAACGAATCGCAAATTTGTCATACGCGCCGATGCCGACGGCGTAGGCATTTGAAAAATCAAGTTTCCCGTTTTTGATTTCGACGAGCGGCGCGGGATAATCCATCACCGAAGCGCGTCCGTAAGTGCTGGCGGCAAAATTATGCGCGAGTCCGAGCGTGTGTCCGACTTCGTGCGCCGAAAGCTGCCGAATCCGTGCCAGCGACATCCGGTAAGCATCTGCGCCCGATTGCTGATCGGTCAAATAATCAACATCCGGCAAAAGCGCGAAATCACACTCGCCGGAAGCGGAATTATACTGCGGGTTAAGCCCCGAACCGATTAAAAAATCCTGCCGCGCCCGCTGCGAATCAAGCGTCACCACACCTTTGAGAATCTCGCCCGTGCGCGGGTCAACGACGCTCGAACCGTAAGCCCAGCCGCGCGTCGAACGATGCACCCAGTTAACGACGTTATAGCGAATGTCCATCGGGTCGGCATCCGGCGGCAAAACCTTAACCTGAAAAGCGTTGCGGAAACCGGCGGCTTCATACGCCTGATTCCACCACGACGCACCTTCGATCAGTGCGTCCTGAACCGCTTTCGGCGCACCGTTGTCAACATAATAAACAATCGGTTTGACGGCTTCGCTGACTGCCGCATTCGGGTCTTTTTTCTCCAGCCGGTGCCGCGAAATCCAACGTTTTTCGAGTTCTTCATTGATATTTGTCGCGTAATCGTAAAAACTGATGGGAAGTGTACCGACGCGCGGATCAAATACTCGCGTTTTGTATCTATCATCCGGCAGTTCGACAAAAGACTGTCGTTCACGCACCGTCACGGCATCGCCCGACGGCGTAGTTTGGTTGATGAGCCGCCCGGTATCCGTTTTTGACGTGAGCGTAATGGTTGATTCGACTTCGGTGTTTTTCGGAAACCCCTTCGTATTCGGCAAATAGAGCGCACTGCGGCTTTCGTCGAATCCGAAACTTCCTTGTTTCGCTTGATTCAGACGGTCGCCAACGCCGTGCGCGTCACGAATCAAAAAACTCGTCGCGTCAACTAAAATTTTATCGCCTTCCGTCGCTTCGACCTTGAAACCCCAAATAACGGACTTTGCAAACGACTCCTCGACCGAACGCTTTTCCGCCGCATTGTCGCTCAACGCGCGATAATCATAATTCGGCTGAACGAGCAGAATTTTGTTGCCGGCGCGTTCGAAATAGACGATTTTCGTTCTGCCCAACTGCCCGCGGTCTAGTCCAATCGGGTTTGATCCGACTCCGGTCGGCAGCGAAATTTGATAGAGAAATTCCTTATTAAAGCGCGAAATTTCAAGATAAATTTTGCCGTCTTCCGCACTCAGATAAAGCGGCACGAAGCCGTCAACCTTTTGCAGTTTTTCGGTAAACGCGGAAATATTTTTCTTCGGCGTATTTTCAGTTTTTTTATCCTGCGCGGCGATGAAAAGCGGAACAAACAAAAGGACAAGCAAAGCGTAAACATTTCTATACATAAATTGATATTGGTAGATTTCAGATTAAAAGTTTGAGATGTCTCAATGAGAATCTTTCCTCAAATCTTAAAAATGGAATCTTGAACCTGAAACCTTGAACTTAAAAACTAGTTGACCTTAAATTTCCTGATTTCAACCTTCCCCTGAATTTCGGCGGGCAGAATCAGGCGCACGGAGTTTTCGCCCGTCTCCGTTTTGGCTGTCTCTACTTGCAGACTTTCCGGCTTCAGCGCATCGAGAAGGGTGTGTGCGCCGTATAAAACAACGGTTGCCGTGCGGTTTTGCGTTTCGGTGCGAACCGGGACGATAAAAAGCCGCTCGATACGCTTTTCGCCGATTTTGACGACCACATCAACTACCGTGTCAATCAGCGTCGCTTTCGGATTGACGATGTTTAAGCCGACTTGCTGCGCGGTGAAATCGGTGTTGCGGTTTTTGACATCCACTTTTTCAGTCGAAATAAAATCAAGCGATTTAATGTAACTTTCCGGTCCGCGCACATTTACTCTGGCAGGCAGCACCGCTGTCCCGTAAATTTCGAAGTCTTCGGCGACACTGCCTTCCGTTTCAGCCCGGACGGGAATTTCGCGCTCCATTACGGCTTCGAGTTTGATGGCGATTTTGTTCGGCTGAACTTCTTCGAGTTTCACGCCGGTCGGCAGTTCGACATTAACGTTTTCCGGCGTAATCTGAACGGTGCGGTCGCCTGCCTGAACTTCCGTTAAATCCAAGGACGCGACCAGATCGCGCGGATTGATCTGGTCAATCTTGCGCTTGTCGCCGGTGACGACCAGATCAACTTCCTGCACCGGCGAATTAGTCACTTCGACGCTGTTGGAAACCCGCAGATTGAGCGTGATATTTTTCAAACGCGCCGTCGTCGGCGCACGAAGCCCGGTGACACCGAGCCACAACGCAATAGTGATGACCAATGCCATCGCTTTGATGAACCAATCGTCCAAAAAGACACGCTGCAACAACCGGCGAATCGAAAGCCGCTGATCGTCTTTTTGAAAAAATTTCTCAGCCTGTGAAGCCATTCTTTAAATTCCTAATTCCAAATTCCAAATTCCAAATTAATTTTTTCAGCATTTAATGCTTAGAGCTTTGTCTTCCAATTTGGAATTTGAAATCATCCCGCCGTGATTTCCGTTTCCGGTTCTTTCATCGTTTTGGTCGGTTCGCGTTTTGTTTCGATGACCGGTATATCCATTGCTTCGAGCAGAACAGCGCGGAGCGAATTGGTATCTAAATTTCGTTTTAAGGTTCCATTTTCGACGAATGAAATCAAACCCGTTTCTTCCGACACGATGACCGTCACCGCGTCGGTGCCTTCCGTAATGCCGATGGCGGCTCGGTGGCGGGTGCCGAGTTCACGGGAAATACTCGGATTTTTTGTCAGCGGCAAAAACACGGAAGCGGCGGCAATGCGTTCGTTGTAAATAATCACCGCTCCGTCGTGCAGCGGCGTTGCCGGATTAAAAATCGTTACGAGCAAATCATAGCTGATGCGGGCATCAAGCTGCACGCCCGCGTCAATAAAATTTCGCAGACCGACATTGCGCTGAATGACGATTAACGCGCCGATTTTCTCCGTCGAAAGTGTTGTTGCCGCCAGCACGATTTCATCGTAAATCGTTTCGCCGAGACCGCCACTCTGCCGCCGCAGAACCGGAAACCGCAGCCGGTTGCCAAAGTAAATTAATGCCTGCCGAATCTCCGACTGAAAAAGAACGATGATGGCGACCCCGATATAAACGACGGCGGATCGCAGCACGAATTCGAGCGTAGCGAGGTCTTGCGCGACCGCCAGCCAGTAAAGCAGAGCGAGCAGGACCATTCCCACCACGGTCGGCACCGCCCGCGTCCCGCGCAGAAGTTTCAGCACGACATAAACGATGATAAAGACCAACGCAATGTCCAGAGCATTTCGCAGGGTGATCATCGCCGGAATGTATTCGCTCAACTGCATCTTTCAAATTCCAGATTCCAGGTTCTAAATTTCAAATTTTTCTTCCGATGCGGAATTTGAAATCTCGAATCTGGAATCGTTTCACCCCGCATTTTTGGCGAGGCTTGCCGTTTCTAAAAATATCATATCAACTTTCGGTTCGGCTTCCTTAATGTTCTTTTCAATTTCACCGATTGACTTAACAATCTGTTCGTTCGTCAAATCATTTTTCAGATTGATGTGCGCGTTGACCAAAATCTGCTTTGGTGCCAGGTGCATCGTCAAAAGTTCGACAACTTGATTGACGCTCGGATGCGATTTTATTGCCTGCCGAATTTTTTCAACATCTTTCTCGGTTGCCGCTTCGCCTAACAACAAACCACGCGAAGACCGTGCCAGAGTAAATGCAACGATTGCCAAAACTATTCCGATAGTGACCGAAGCGATGCCGTCCCACAACGCTCCTTCGTAGGGCGCAACTTTATATTGTCCGAGAAGTAATCCGGCTGCCGCCAAAACTATTCCGATCAGTGCCGCCGAATCTTCAAAAATGACTGTTTTCGCCGTCGGGTCTTTTGATTCTTTCAAATATTCGCCGAAACTTAAATTTTCGTGGTGAGCTTCTTTTACTTCCTGATAAAGTGCCAGCGCGATTGAACCGGCTTCCAAAATGAAAGGAATTCCCAAAACCCAATATGCCCAAGCCAGATTTTCGATGGCGTACGGATGCCTGATTTTTTCGATGCCTTCGCAAATAGCGTAAGTTGCACCGACTCCGAAAATAAAAATCGCGGCGATAAACGACCAAAAGAAGCGTTCCTTGCCGTAGCCGAATGAATCCTTTTCGGACGCGGAACGTTTGTAAAAACGCAGTCCGAGCAGTAAAAACACTTGATTCGTCGTATCCGCCGGCGAATAAAAAGACTCTGTCTTCATTCCTGACGAACCTTTCATTGCGGCGGCGATAAATTTCGACACCGTGATTAGACCATTTGTGATCAACCCAACCGATAACGGATAACATCTTTTTCTCCCCTGTAATTTTTATCTTTTCCGCTTCGCTTTTTTGTTCTGCATAAAACCGACCAAATTTCCCTGCACATCAATTACGCCGAGTGCGCCGATGCCGTTTTCGCGCATCAATCCACGCGCTTCGGATAAAAGCGTGTTCGCTTCGACAAAATAATTTGTCGTAATCGGGCGCATCATTTCCAAAATCTGCGTTTTGCCCCAATCCTCCCGCGCCAGTTTCTTTAAATCTTCCAAAGTCAGAATCCCGTAAAGCTGCCGGTCTTTCGCCACCGGGAAAACCGTCTGCCGGTGAAACGGCAGAACGTGATCTACAAAAGTCAAAACATTTGTTTCGGGCGCGACGGAAACGGGCAGCTGCATCACGTCTTCGACCGTCAGCCGCTCTAAATCACCGGTTTGCCGAATGATCGTCTTCGCCGCATCGTAAAGAAAAAATCCGATCAGAACAGTCCAGAATCCGTTGAAAAAATCAGTGCGGACGAGCGCGATGGAAATACCGAAAATTATCATTACGCCGCCGATAATCTGCCCGATGCGCCCGGTCAAAATCGTTGCCTCGTTCAAATCCGTGCCGCCGCGCCGCAGATATGCCCGCAAAACTCTGCCGCCATCGAGTGGATAGCCGGGAAACAAGTTGAAAACCGCCAGCAGAAAATTTCCCGTGCCGGCGATCAAAAAGAAATATTTGAGAACGGCAGTATCGAGGAAATCAAAGGCAGCCATCGCCCCGATAAAAATAAGCGCGAGCAGAAAACTCGCCACCGGACCGGCGACGGCAATCCGAAATTCGGCGCGGGGAGTGTCCGGTTCGCGCCTGAACCGTGCCAGACCGCCGAACGGGTGCAGCACAATTTCGACGACTTCCACGCCTTCCATTCGGGCGGTGTAAGCGTGGGCGAGTTCGTGCAGAAAAATCGAGAGAAAAAAAGTCAGCGTCGTGATTAACCCGAATAAAAAACTCACCAAATAATTACCGATCAACGTATTGATACTGCCCGCCGTCACCCACGACATCAACGCCAGCACGAGAAACCAGCGGTAATCAATCCGCACCGGAATTCCGGAAACGTGGGCGAGGAGAAACTGCCGCTTGAAAAACTCAAAAATCCGCATTGCTGAAATTTTATAAGGAAAATGAAAAAAGTGAAAAGCGAAAAGTAAGAAATTAACTTTACTTTTCGCCTTTCACTTTTCGGCGAATTCGAGGATGGCTGGCTTCGTCCATTGATAAATGACTTGCTAACCACGTCATTGTTCAAAAGCTGATACAAGAACGTAATTCGATTTTTACTCGGAATTTTTCACTAATTCTATTAATTTTTTTATGATTATGCCAACTATCAACCATTGGAGGGTTATAAAAAAAATGTCGCAGCTAATTTGAGAAATGTAAAACCAGCAAAATTTGCAGCCTTCATCAATGGTTGAAAAGGTTTCCGCTTCACCTGCTAAAAAATTTTCATAAACGATTTTGCTTAAATACAAAGCTAGAAAATTAACAGCGATCACGAACAGCATCGCTAAATCTGATAAACCGCTTAACATATCACCGCCGTTCATTTTATATGAAGATACAATGTTTACTTTATGAACTGCACCATTGGACGGCATTTGAGTATGTAAGTAGTCGTTCACAATTACTTTTACCTATTTGCGGTTAGGTTTTTGGACGCAAATAGCATAACTCATTTTAATACAATACTTAGTCGGTAATATAATAGTCGAGTCTAATTGTGAACGACTACTTATCACGCCGGATGAAAACCAAAGTAAAAAGGAAGTCACAGCGAAATTTACAAAGACCAGTCCCCAACCTACTGCATTATAGATGAAGAAACCGGACATTAATCGCGCTATTTTTTTTATTAACTCAAATCTTAGCGATGTTTTGAATCTTTTGTCTTTATCATCAATCTGCAAAGTTTTTCAAAACCGTATCCTATTAAAAGCCATTGAATACTTTGGCATAAAAGTAGAATGACAAATTTTCCGACGTAAATAAACGGATACTTTTCATAAGAATAATTTACGCAAACATCTTTGAAGTTCCAAAATATAATATCTGATAAATATTGCCCGATGATTGTCGGAAATATGTTGAGTAATACAAATAAATTAAATAAATTGCTTGACTGGGTGAAGCCAATTTGCTTGATCCCGCTCTCATCACAAAAACCCCGAGACATCTCCTGCAAAAGCGCGATTTCCTCAAACAAATAAGCAAAAAGTAGTAAATTAGCAATAACTAAAATCCACCCGAGACGACTGGTGCTAAAATCGTTGAGATAATAAAGTATTTTGCTAGTCATCTTAATTCGCTTTTGATAATCTTCTTGCACCAATTCGCAGATTATCGTAAGTTGAAATACTAGCCCAAAATTCTTTCATATTTGCGGGCAAAACTCCCGACGGTAAACTCCTGCTTTTTCCAAGGTTTCCCCAATTAAAACCTTTTTTGACTGCACCGCGATTGAGTATTTTAATTGCATCATTAATTTCTGCATCGGACACCCAATTTCTCACGTTATAACCAAAAAAGGTGTCACTTCCAAAAACCTTATCGGATGGATCGCCGACCAATCCGAACTTATGACTTAATTCGTGCGCTAAGGATGTTTCACTCAACGAATAGTCCGATAAGCCACCACCGCCTTCAAATTGGCTTTGTATTAAAAATATATCCTTGATAATGTCTTCACTCGCGCTTTTGCCGGGAATTACATTGGTTGCTGACACCGCTTTGTTATCATCTCTGGTCGTTAACATAACATTTACATAATTCGGCTTTCTACCTTCTTTAATAGTTAATGTTTTCCAGTTACCTTTTCCTGCTGTCCAAGCCTTGAAGAATTTGATTTCAATTACGCCGTAAACTTTTTCGGCGAATGCAATTTGTTTTTGAATAGCCGCCTTTGCTTGTAATTCATTGAACTGATTTGTCTCGTAAACAAAATTCAAATCAACAATAATCGTATCATTTGCCGGTGTTTCAACACCTGCACCTAATGTGCCGCCGTTTAACTGATAATAAATTTGTCTTCTGGTAAGTTCCCTCTTTTCAAAATCGTTTAACTCGAACCCGAACCACTTGCCGCGCTGTTTATTAAACTCCCAATCCTGAATCTCGAATGTGTGGTCTTCTAGACTCGGATCTTTTTTGGTAGCCCACAATAATCTGAACTGAGGTGTTTTTTCTTTGTTTTTGGATCGCATCCGAACGTCGAGCAATTTGTCCCGATCCGCTTGGTTGATCGGCAAGCGTAAAATCGAATCGGCAAAGTCATCTTGTTCAAGCGTTGGCAACCCGGCTTTGCGGGCAACTTCCCGCAAACACCGACGAGTGAAAGCCAGTTGTGTATAGTTAGTTCCTATTTTAAGGGAAACAGGATCGGAAACGTCATATTGAATAATAATGTTAAAAACTTACGCCTTGAACTGAATTTCCGCGTTCTGCATAAAGTGAAATTCGTTGCGCGAAACTTTTTCGAGCAGTTCGGGTTCGTCGAACATATTGAGCAGTCCGCGCACGGTGGCGAAGCGCGGCTGTTCGGAAACCGTAATCGGTAATTGGACGAAATTGCGAAGATACTGTTCGATTCCGTTGAGCAAGGAACCGCCGCCGGTCAAAATAATTCCTCGGTCATAAATATCAGCGGCAACTTCCGGGCGAAGTTCGGTCAGCGTGTCGGCGACAATTTGCGCGACGCGGCGGACAATGCCTTCGACGACCGGATAAAGTTCGCCGATGGTAACTTCGACCGCACCCGGACTGCCCGTTTTCAAATCGCGTCCGCGCACGGTGATTGATTTGTCAATATCTTCCGGCAGATACGTCGTGACAAAGCCGGCTTTGAGGCTTTCCATCGTTTCTTCACCGACCTGTAAACCGCGATGGCGGCGCAGATGGGTTGATAATGCGATGTTGATTTCGTGGCTGCCGATGCGTTCCGAACGCGAATGAACCGTCGTTCCTTTGGCAATAATAGCAATGTTGGTCGTTCCCGCGCCGATGTCAACGACCGCCGAAGCGCGTTTGTCGCGCGGCGTGACTCCCGCACCGAACGCCGCCGCGAGACCTTCTTCCATCATATAAACTTTGCCGATGTGCGCCTCTTCCGCCGCGTTGAGCAATGCCCGCTGTTCGACGTGCGTGACATCGGAAACCATACTCATCACGGCTTGCAGCGAAACTTGCGAACCGCCGGTTTTCGCTTTTTTGACAAAGTGGGCGAGCATTTTTTTCGTGCGCTCGAAATCCGCCACGACACCGCCGCTCAAAGGTGCCAAAACGGTAATATCGCGCCCTTCACGTCCGCGCACGTCAAAGGCTTCCTGTCCGTAAGCGACAATTTCGCCCGACAGTTCGTTAACGGCAATCAGTGATGGCTCATCAAGCACAATATCACGTCCCTTAACGGCAATAATCGTGCTTGACGTTCCCATGTCAATCGCCATCGAATCCGTAACAAGTTTTTTTAGTGATGAAATTTTCATCATAAAGACAGTTTCCCCCGCTGGTAAGAGATGATTATATTAAATTCTTTCGTCAAATGAAAGTAATTTAAGTTACCAAAAACAACTAATTTTAGTTTAATTCCAGGTAACTTCAAACAGTGAAACGGCTTGCAGCCGATTTTTGACCGTTAAAGGTTTGTGGGGAATTAGGGAGAACAAATTCCCGCTCGCTTGTGCCGTCGCTTCGCTGATTAAAATCTGTCCGCCCTGCGCGTTTGATTCGAGCCGCGATGCCAAATTGACTGTGTCGCCGATTGCCGTATACTCCGAACGCTGTTCCGAACCGATGTAACCGATGACGGCTTCGCCCGTATGCAGCCCGATGCCGATGTTAATTCGGCGCAGACCTTCAGATTCTAATTCCTTATTCAAAGTTGCCAGCCGATTCTGCATCGTAATCGCCGTTTTGACAGCATTTTTCGCATCCTCGGGAGTGGCGTTCGGCGCACCGAAAATCGCCATCAATCCGTCACCAATATATTTATCGAGCGTTCCGCCGTAAGCAAAAATTATCTCCGACATCACGCTGAAATACCGGTTGAGAAGTCCGACGACCTTTTCCGGTTTTTCCTTCTCTGAAAATGCGGTGAACCCGCGAATATCGGCGAAAAGAACCGTAATGGTCTGGTTGATTCCGCCCAGTTTAAACGATTCGGGATTTTCAAGCAACTGTTTGACGACATACTCCGGCATAAACCGGCTGTAATTTGCCCGTGCCACTTCTTCCCGCGCCAATCGTTTGTGCGCTTTGACGGTTTCAACCGTCACCGCCGCCTGCGCCGCCACCGCGCTGATCAACTCCAAATCGTCCGAACTAAAAGCAGCGAACGGGTCGAAACGGTCGGCGTAAATCACGCCGTGAACATTCGATTCAGTAATTAGCGGAGCGCAGATTGTCGAACGCACGCCCTGCGAAACGATTGATTCGGCACCGCGAAACTGCTCGTCGGTTTTCGCGTCCTGCGAGAGCAGCGCGACTTTTTCGTGCATCACTTTCTGCGTAATCGTCCGGCTGATTGACAATTTATCGGTCAAATCTTCCAGTTTCGGATCACGCGCCCGAATAGCAATCGGAAACAGACTGTAATTCAAAATTTTGCCGTCGAGCGTTTCGTCAGCGAGCAGCGCAACGACTCTTTCAGCTGGCGTTCCGCGAAAAATCAAATCCGTCGCCTTCACAAAAATTTCTTTTAAGTCAAAAACCGTGCCAATCGTTTTGGTCATCTCATACAGCAAATCGAGTGCCTTTGCCTTGCGGCGCAGTTCCTTGATTTCCTCCGGCGAGGCGTAATCGGTTTCGATGGAAAGATTTGAACGTCTGCCGATAATTTCGTTAGCAGAAATCAACAGCTGCGTGTGTCCGAGCGGCTGATCGTCATATTTCACGCCGGTCGGCACGACCGTTTCGCCCGCCGAATAATCATTTGCCGGCTCATTTACCGGAGTATTTTTTTCGCTTTCAACCGGCTTGACCGGCAGCACCGCTGTCGGCACATTCTTTTTGAATTCGAGCCGGGTTTCGCCGATGGTAATTAAATCGCTCTGTTCGAGTATTTTTTCAAGCTGCGGCGCACCGTTGACGAACACCCGATTGACGCTGCGGCTCAACTGTCCGTTGTTGTAAAAGCCGTCAACAATTTTAAAAGTCGAACCTTCGGCGACGATGTGCGCGTGACGGCGCGAAACCCGCCGGTCGTTTAGCACGATGTCGTTATCTTTCGCCCTGCCAATGTTATAAACCGCGCCGGGAGATAAATTTATCTCCCAGCTTTTGCCGCCCGTATCTGTAATTTTAAGAATTGCGCTCACTACTTTGATTGTAAATCGTAAATCGTCAATCGTAAATTGTTAATTGTGTTTAACGTTAAATTTAGTATTCAATTATAAACTCAGGGTGCAGCACAGCCTTTTGACGTATTACGATTGACAAACAATTATGATTTACTTTGATAACAACGCCACGACCCGGATTGCGCCGGAGGTTTTTGCAGCGATGCAGCCTTTTTTGACGGAATTTTACGGCAACCCGTCATCGGGCTATGATTTCGGGCGTGAATCAAAAAAAGCGGTTGTAAATGCGCGTCGGCAAGTCACCGAACTGCTCGGCGCGAGTGACGAAAACGAAATAATTTTCACTTCCGGCGGCACGGAAAGCGACAATCAAGCGATTCTCGGCACATTAGAAAATAACGAATATAAAAGACATATCGTCACGACGCAGGTTGAACACGAAGCGGTTCGCAAAGTTTGCGACAAATTAGAACAAAATAATTATGAAGTTACGCGGCTCGAAGTTGACGAGAACGGTGAACTTAATTTAGACAAACTCAAAAATGCGCTGCGCAAAGACACGGCAGTCGTTTCCGTAATGCTCGCCAATAATGAAACGGGAATTTTATTTCCCGTCGAGGAAATTGCGGAAATCGTCAAAGCGCATTCAACCGCCGTTTTTCACGTTGACGGCGTAAATGCAGTCGGCAAAATTTCGATTGATTTGAAAAATACCGGCATTGATTTGTTTAGTATTTCCGGGCACAAATTTCACGCGCCGAAAGGAATCGGCGCACTTTATGTGAAAAACGGCGTCGAATTATCGCCCCTGCTGATCGGCGGCGGACAGGAAAACGGCAGACGCGCCGGAACGGAAGCGATTCATCAAATCGTCGGACTCGGCGCGGCGGCAGAATTTGTCGAAGATGTTTCGGCGATGAACGAAATGCGCCGACTGCGCGACCGTTTGGAAAACGAAATTTTGAATAAAATTCCAAATTCTCGGTTAAACGGCACAAATGAAAGTAACAAACGACTGCCCAATACTTCAAATATTTCCTTCCCGAACTTAAACGGCGAAGCGATTCTCGCCAAATTAAATGATCGCGGTATCTGCGTTTCGACGGGTTCGGCGTGCAATGCGGAAACGCACACCGCGTCGCCCGTTTTGCAGGCGATGAACATTCCTTATTCTGACGCGATGGGCGCAATTCGTTTTTCGCTCGGAAGATTTAACAGCGAACGAGAAGTTGACTTTTTACTTGAAGTTTTGCCAAAAATTATTGTTGAATTGACAGAAATGTCCTTGTAAACATCCAGTTAAAAAAAGTTTTCCACCTGTGGAAAACTTTTCCACAAGCAAGCGTTACATCACACGCGGGTCACTCTTGACGTTCAGCGTCTGCGTATAATTTTTATCGCCGACCGTCAGTTTGATCGTGTAAATTCCAGGCAGCACGATTGGTGCGCCGCGCCGAAATCCGCCGGGACTTGCCGCTGTCGGTGGTGTCGGGCGCAAATCCCAAACCCAACGGTGCATTCCCGCCGCAGTTGAAATTGTCGGCGGTGTTTTCACCCAGAACGCCGGGAATTCGAGCGTATCGGGGTTGACGGGATTTACTTTATCGTCGCTTGCATAACGCCGGATTGATTCGCCTGCCGGGTTTAATATTTCCAACACGACCGGCTCTTTCGAGTTTGATTTCAAATAATAATCGAGAATCGCGCCGTACGGCTGATTTTCCGCGAGCGGTTCGTCGCGCGGCTGCGGTGTGCCGTTTTCGGACGGTTGCGGAATGACGAATGCGTCGGCGGGGCGAAACAAAAACGCTTTTGATTTGACGACTTCATCGGTAATCTGGCGTAGCGGCGTGATGTCGTCAAGTACCCAAAAGCCGCGCCCGTGCGTTGCCACGATCAAATCGTCGTCGTGAATCGCCAAATCGCGCATTGAAACCGGCGGCAGATTTAACTGTAGCGGCTGCCAGTCGTCACCGTCGTTAAACGAAACGAAAACTCCGAGTTCAGTTCCGGCAAAAAGCAAACCTTTCCGGGTCGTGTCTTCCTTGATCGTTTGCAGATAAACGCCTTTCGGCAGTCCTTTGGTGATACGCTGCCACGTTTTGCCGCCGTCGCGCGTTCGATAAATATACGGTTCGTTGTCGGTCAGACGATGGCGGTCAATCGCCGCAAACGCTTTATTAATATCAAAATGCGAAGCGTCCATCATCACGACTTTGCTCCACGCGGTCAGTTCCGGCGGTGTCACATTCGTCCACGTTTTGCCGTCATCGTCCGTTTTGTGAATCAAACCGTCGTCCGTGCCGACCCACAAAGTCGCGGCTCGCAGCGGCGACGGCGCAATCGTATAAATTACGCCGCGCCGTTTATCGGCAGGCGCGTCGGCGATGGTCGCTTCGTTTAAGTTCGGCGGATTGCCGGGGTCTTCGCGTGTCAAATCAGGGCTGTTCTGCGTCCAACTTTCGCCGCCGTTAATTGTTTTGAATAGAAATTGGTTACTGTAATAAAGCGCGTTTTTATCGGCTTGCGAAAAAACGAGCGGCAGCGTCCAAGTGTGCCGCGCCGGAACGGTCATCATCTTCTCCGGCGAAACATCCTTCGTTTCGCCCGTAATCACGTTGCAGCGCGTCACTCTGTCGCCGAACAAAATTTCAGGATGCAGCGGGTCGGGAGCGGTGTAGCCGGATTCGCCGCCCGCGCAAATCGGCGACCAATCGCGATTGGAAAGTTCGGCGTGATTGGTCGCCACCGGCGTTCCGACCGCGCCGCTGTCCTGCTGCGCCCCGGTCACCCAATACGGAAACCGATAATCGGCGGCGACGTGATAAAGTTGGGCAATCGGCTGATTGTACCAACTGCTCCACGTCTGCGCCCCGTCTTCGGTGACGACCGCGCCCTGATCGCTCGCCAAAATCATCCGGTTCGGGTCGTCCGGGTAAATCCAAAGCTGATGATAATCGTCGCCGCCGGGTGCGCCTTTAATCGCCGTCCAGGTTTTGCCTGCGTCGGTTGATTTGTAAACTGACGTGTTGGAAACGTAAACCGTATCGGGATTTTTCGGGTCGGTTGTGACTTTGCAAAAATACCAGCCGCGTCCCCAAATTCGTTTATCGTTTGAAATCAACATCCAATTTGCGCCCGCGTCGTCCGAACGATACAGACCGCCCGCTTTCGCGTCAATAATCGCGTAAACTCGTTTGTTATTCGTCGGCGCGACCGAAATTCCGATGCGTCCCTGACCTTCAACCGGAACACCGCTTGTCAATTCGTTCCAAGTATTTCCGCCGTCGGTTGATTTAAAAATGCCGCCGCCCGCACCGTAAGCCGGCGGATAAATGCTCCACGGCGGACGGCGCGTGTTCCACAGCGTCGCATAAACCGTCTGCGAATTATTTGGGTCGAACGTGACATCAATTGCGCCGACGTTTTCGTTTTTAAAGAGAACTTTAGTCCACGTTTTGCCGCCGTCCTTCGAGCGAAAAACTCCGCGTTCGGCATTAGCACCGTAAATGTGACCGAGCGCGGCGACAAACACGATGTTCGCGTTTTTCGGGTCAACGATGATCCGTCCGATTTGCCGCGTGTCGTCTAACCCAATGTGCTGCCACGTTTTACCCGCGTCGGTTGATTTATACATCCCGTCGCCGTAAGAATTTTGCGAACGCATATCAGCTTCGCCCGTGCCGACGTAAACCGTGTTCGGGCTTGACGGCGCAACCGCAATTGCGCCGATGGAAGCAATCGGCTGCGAATCGAAAATAGGATTCCACGTTCTACCCGAATTTGATGATTTCCAAACGCCGCCGCCGACCGAGCCGAAATAAAAAGTGTTCGGCTGTCCCGGAACGCCCGCCACGCCGTTGACGCGCCCGCCGCGAAACGGTCCGATGCTGCGCCATTTCATCTCGCCGAAAGCATTTTCATCAAACTGCCGCTGGGCGCAAACATTCGGTGACTGCCCGACAAAAACGAACGCGGCGACGGCGAACATCACCGATAAATAAATCTTCATACGAAAATTATTCAACATTTCACAACTCCACTTTAACATTAAAAATTCGATTGGCGATTGACGATTTACCCGACCTGAGCGATAGCATTGAACGCATTTAACTGCGGTTCGGAATGGTCGAAAACCGCATCGAGTTCCTGTTCAACGCTGCCGTGCAGCGGTTTTAATTCTTTGACGAGCGGCACAAAGTTTTCAAAATCATATAAATCCGTGTCGAGCAGATGCGAACCCGTCACATTGGTTAATGCCGTCATTATTGACGAACGGACGTGCGGAATTTCTTTGGCGAGTTCGTTGATCAATTTTTTTACGCGGGCGCGTTTCAGATTGGGTTGCGAACCGCACAAGTTACAGGGAATAATCGGAAACTGTCTTTCTTCGGTGAATTTTACGATGTCTTTTTCTTGACAGTAAGCGAGCGGACGAATGACCGTATTGCGCCCGTCGTCCGAGCGTAAAATCGGCGGCATCGCTTTTAACTGCCCGACAAAAAACAAATTCAACAGAAACGTGTTAATCACATCGTCGGCGTGATGTCCGAGCGCGATTTTCGTGCAGTTTTCTTTGACGGCGGTCGTGTATAAAATGCCGCGCCGCAGCCGCGAACAAACCGAGCAGAATGTTTTGCCTTCGGGAACCAGCCGCGTCACAATCGAATAAGTGTCCTCTTCGACGATTTTGTAATTTACCCCGACACTTTCTAGGTATTCGGGCAGAATGTGCGCGGGAAAATCGGGTTGTTTCTGGTCAAGATTGACGGCGAGAATTTCAAAGTTGACCGGAGCGCGTTTCTGCACATCGAGCAACAGTTCGAGCATCGTGTAGCTGTCCTTGCCACCCGACAGACAGACCATTATTTTATCGCCTTCTTCAATCATCGAAAAATCGCGGATGGCTTCGCCCATTTTTTTGAGCAATTTTGTTTTTATTTTACTTTCTACAAACAATTTTTTACTATACTCCTCCAAACTTCAAATTTTGACACGACGGGCGCAAATTAACAAATGAAAAAAAACTAGACAAAACTCGTCAATGTCTTTTATCATACATAATCTGGAAAAATTCGATAGTTAGTCATTTCTGAATAGAAATACGTCCGAAAAAAGTTTGTTCAATTTTCCGGCTGTATTTTTAAAGATACCCAATCGGCAATTTCGAGTCAAAAAACATCAAAACGGAGAGCGAAAGATATGATTAGAATGGGACGCAGTTCCAAGACGGAACCTGTCAGCAATACGGATGAGCATCAGGAGAAATCGGCGAATTTGAGTTCGTCATACCAATTTTCGGAACATCAGTCGTCGAGCAAGCCTGTTTCCGAAAGCGAATCAATGGCACGCGACATTAAAGAAGGACGATTGAGCGGCTTTATCGGCAGCGGCACGACTTTGACCGGCGAAACCGATTTCCAAAAATTGTTTCGCATTGACGGACATTTGACCGGACGCATCACGTCCGAAAGCGGCACGCTGATCATCGGGACATCCGGCAAAGTTGATGCCGACATCGCCGTCGCCACGGCGGTCATCAACGGGACGGTCAACGGGGATATTTCGGCGACGGAGAAAATCCAACTCGGACGCACTGCGCGGGTCGTCGGCAATATTCAGGCGGCGCGATTAATTATCGAAGACGGCGCAGTTATCGAAGGAAGCTGTAGTATGCTCAAAGCGAAAGAATCGTTCGACAAAGATGATGACCGGGCAGGTCAATACTCAAAATTCGATGCCGCCGCAGTCGGCGAAACCAACGGACACTTTGAATCAGCCGAGGAAATACCCGAAATCGTGCAGGCAGCGGTGAACTAAAATCAGCCGGAGCGCGGACGGCTCGTCCGCCAACCAGCGAAGCGAAGTTGCCAGCGTTGTCAGCAAAGGACAACTGGACAAGCGCATTCAACGCCTCGCTTCGCTGGCGTTG